>JADJEI010000013.1:0-600000 GCA_016709155.1 Ignavibacteriales bacterium
ATGATGGGCGGAACAAGAGATAAAATTGATGTTGGTGTAAGTATTGGTATTCAATCTTCCGTTCCTGATCTGATAAAAAAAATTGAAGGTTATCTCGCTGAAGGTTATAAAAGAATAAAGATTAAAATTGCTCCCGGAAATGATATTCAATTTGTTAAAGCCGTAAGAAAAGAATTCCCGCAAATTCTATTTCAGGTTGATGCAAACTCAGCTTATGAATTAAAACATATAGATTTGTTTAAGCAGATGGATGATTTAAATTTGTTATTGATTGAACAGCCGCTTGGATACGAAGATATTTATGATCATTCAAAACTTCAGAAAGAACTTAAAACCCCGATTTGTCTTGATGAAAGTATTCACTCGCTTGATGATACTCGTGCTGCAATTGAATTAGATAGCTGCAGAGTTATAAATATAAAACCCGGTCGTGTTGGCGGATTTACAGAATCAAAACTTATACATGATTACTGTGCATCTAAAAATATTCCTGTTTGGTGCGGTGGAATGTTAGAAAGCGGAATTGGACGTGCCGGAAATGTAGCGCTTGCTTCACTGCAAAATTTTACTTTACCCGGAGATATTTCTGCGAGCAAACGTTATTACAAAGAAGATATTGTGGAACCGGAATTTCTTGTTAATAAAGACGGAACAATGGATGTCCCAACCAAAACTGGAATTAGTGTTGAAGTGAATATGAAAATGTTGGAGAAGGTTACGGTTAAGAAAAAAGTTTATTAAATTACTTATTGTTAGATAATTGAAAAATTCCATATAATTAAAAAGTGGTTATTAGTTATATCTCAAAGGTAATAAAATGAGAATCTTTGGTTTAGTTATTATATTATTTTTCTTTAGCCTAATAAACTCTTGTTCAGATCGTGAAAAAATTCCTAATGAATTTCCTACTTCAAGTCTATATATTACCGAGGCTAATTGGGAATTTAATAATGATAATATTCAGACATTTAAAAGATTTTGGATTACCTTTCAAAATTTATCACAAAAAGATATTAGATATATCAAATTTAGATTGACAATTAAGGTCAAAGATGGATTAGATAGAGAGGTATTTAGGAGAACAATTGAGAAAAATGAAAAAGTTTTTCTAACGATATTGTAAGATATGAGATAGAAGAATTAAGAGATTTTTATATAGGTGTAAATGTGTCGGTAAAGGGAAATTTTGTTTGGGATGCAGAGGTTCTAGAAGTCAAAGAATAATATTGAGTTTTTCTTATTTTATTTGATTCTCATTATCTAACTCTTCGCTTAGGTTTGTAACAAACAATTCAACCTGCTGTTCATTACCAAGCAAATCCTGCAAAGTAATTTTACTTAACAAACCATCAAGCATTGTTTGTACTGTTTTCCAGAGTGAGCGGATTGAACAATCGATTGAGTTCGTACAAATGTTATTAACTCCAGCGTGCAAATCACAAAAACCTGATTCATAAAGTTTTCCGCCAAGAGCAGCTAATACATCACCAACAAGAATTTCATTAGCAGAGCGCGCAAGTTTGTATCCACCCGTTTGTCCGCGAGAGCTTTCAATAAATCCGGCAAGACGTAACGCACGCAAAATCTTTCCAACATTTGCTTCAGAAAGTTTTTCCTGTTCACTCAGTTCGGGAATAGTCATTCCTTTATCGGAATCACTTTTCCCGATTCTAAGTAATAATCTTAAACCATATTCTTCTTGTGTGCTAAATTTCATTATTCATTCTGTCATGCTGAATTTATTTCAGCATCTTTAGTTTGTATTAGAGATCCCGAAACAAGTTCGGGATGACGACTATTTATCCTTGAAACAAAGGAATTTTTGATCCACATTGTTTTGCATATTGTACTTGTTCAAATTGTTCTGGAGTTATTGACGGACCTTTAGCAGAACATTTTTCATTAAATACATCTACAAGCGTTTTTGCAATTTGCTCTGCTGAGTAACCTTCAATGTCCATTCTTCTCATAAAATAAATTAACTCGCCATTCTTAAATAATGCAACGCTTGGAGATGAAGGTGGAAATCCTTTTACATGCTGTCTTATGCGTTCAACTGCATCACGTTCTTGCCCTGCAAATCCTGTATAAAGTTTATCTGGAATGATATCATTCTGTAAAGCGAGAGAAACTCCAGGTCGTGCACTACCTGCAGCGCATCCGCAAACTGAGTTAATCATAACCAAAACAGTTTTATCATCTTTTAAATTTATTGCTTCATCAACCTGCTCGGGTGTAAGCAATTCGTTGAAACCAACTGCGATTAATTCATCCCGCATCGGTTGCACTGCGTCCTGATCATACATTGGCGGACGCGAAAGAATATTGAACATTTTTTTGCTCCTTTTTATTTTTATTTAATAGCACGCAGATGACGCAGATTTTACTGATCAGCGCAGATCAGTCGCATCAGTGAAATCAGTGTGCCATTGCGTTTAGTAAAATCCAAGTTCAACTTTAGCAACATCAGACATCATATCTTTATCCCATGGTGGATTCCAGACTAATTCAATCTTTGCATCTTTCACTTCAGGAATTGCTTTTACTTTTCCCTCAACTTCCGGGGGAAGCGATCCTGCAACAGGGCACATTGGTGATGTTAATGTCATTTTTATTTTAACATTGTAATCATCATCGATTGCAATTTCATAAATCAATCCAAGCTCGAAAATGTCCACAGGAATTTCAGGATCGTAACAGGTTTTTAATGTCTGAATTATTTTTTCTTCAAGTTCTTGTTTTGTTATTTGTGCCATAATAATGTAAACTCTAATGTCACACTGAGCGAAGTCGAAGTGTGACATTTAAATTAACATAGGTCATCCTTCGTCTTCGCTCAGGATGACAATAGATTATTCCGTAATCACTTTTTCATTTTTATTATGCAAAGCATTTATCATAGTGTGCCATGCAAGCGATGCACATTTTACTCGTGCAGGAAATTCTCTGACTCCGCCAAACACAGCAAGTTTGCCAAGTTCATCTATATCTGGATTATCACCAAGCTTATCAGTAACTAATTCGTGAAACTTATTAAAAATCTTTTCTGCATCTTCAACTGACTTACCCTTCAGCAATGATGTCATCAACGAAGCTGATGCTTTTGAAATTGCGCATCCCGATCCTTGAAAAGAAATATCTTCAATTATTCCTTTGTCATTAATATTAAGAAAAACATTAATATTATCGCCGCAAAGTGGATTATATCCTTCAGCATGATTTGTGGGATGTTCAATCAATCTAAAATTTCTTGGCGATTTATTATGATCTAAAATCACTTGCTGATAAAGTTCTCTTAATTCCTCTTCCATTATCCAAATACCTCTAATATTTTTTTTAGTCCGTTAACTAAAACATCAACTTCCTCGATTGTGTTGTACATTCCAAACGATGCACGAGAAGTTGCTGGAACACCGAATCGTCTCATCAGCGGTTGTGTGCAGTGATGACCAGTGCGAATTGCAACTCCTTCAAAATCCAGAAATGTTCCAACATCGTGCGGATGAACATTTTCAAAATGGAATGACAGCACACCAATTTTTTCTTTTGCTGTTCCTATGATTCTTAAACCATTTAAATCAGAAACCGCTTTTGTAGCATACTCGAGTAGGACATTTTCATGATACGCAATATTTTCTAGCCCAATTTTATTAATGTATTCAATCGCAGCGCCCAAACCGATTGCGCCTGCAATATCAGGTGTTCCGGCTTCGAACTTATGCGGAAGTTCGTTGTAAGTTGTTTCTTCAAAAGTAACCTTCGAAATCATATCGCCGCCGCCCTGATATGGAGGCATAGCTTCGAGATAATTAACCTTTCCGTAAAGAATCCCAATTCCTGTTGGTCCATAAAGTTTGTGCCCGCTGAATGCAAGAAAATCACAATCAAGCTGCTGAACGTCTATCTTTAAATGATTAACAGCTTGTGCAGCATCTATTAAAACAGGAATGTTATATCGATGTGCGAGATCAATAATCTTTTTAACCGGATTAACAGTGCCCAATGAGTTTGAAGCATAAACAACAGAAATAAACTTTGTTTTTTCATTTATCAAGTTCTCAAATTCATCAAAAATTATTTCACCTTCGTCATTGATAGGAATGATGCGAAGCTTTGCATTTTTTCTGCACAAAGCATCTGCCAGGGGACAATATTGGAATGATGTTCCATTGTTGAGATGATTATTTCATCACCTTCTTTAATATTTTTTCTTCCGTATGATGATGCAACAAGATTTATTGATTCTGTTGTACCCCGAGTAAAAATTATTTCATTCTTACCCAAAGCATTTATAAAATTCTTTATGATAATACGTGAAGTCTCAAATGCTTCAGTTGCTTCCTGACTTAATGCGTGAACACCGCGGTGAATGTTTGCGTTGTACTTTTCGTAGTAATTGTTTGTTTTATCAATAACATACTGCGGTTTTTGTGTAGTCGCAGCATTATCAAGATAAACAAGCGGTTTATCGTGAACCATAATTTTAAGTATAGGAAAATCATTTCTGATTTTCTGAACATCATAAAACTTGGAATAACTTTCTACAACCGCTGCATTTTTAGTATGCATTTTAAAACTTTCTATCCATTAAATCTTTTCGATATTATTTCTTCAAGATAATCTCTTAAAGCAGGAATTTTTATTGATGTAATTACATCACTTGCAAAAGCATGAATTAAAATTGCAGTTGCAGATTCATCACCAATACCACGGGACTTTAAATAAAATTTTGCTTCATCATTTAATTTACCAATGGTTGCCCCGTGCGAACACTTAACATCATCAGCAAAAATTTCAAGCTGAGGTTTTGTGTTCATTACTGCATCATCAGAAAGAAGAATTGTATTATTCTCCTGAAAAGCATTTGTCTTTTGTGCATCGCGGCGAACCATTACTTTTCCATTAAACACTCCGCGTGATTTATCCTGCAAAATTCCTTTATAATGTTCGTGGCTGTTGCAATGCGGCTTAGCGTGATCAATCATTGTGTGCGCATCAAAAAGCTGATCATCACCAATCATAAATAATCCATTAAGCATACACTCGCTGCCTTGGTCATTAAATCTTGCATTAAAATCGTTGCGGGAAATTTCAGCCCCGTGCGATATTAAGTGTGATGAAAAATTACTGCTTCGCTCCTGATCAACTTCCATTCGTGCTATGTGAAACGCTTTGTTACTTTCTTCCTGTAATTTTATATGATCAACATTTGCATTTTCATCTGCAACAATTTCTGTAACTGCGTTTGTAAAGTAGATACTGTCTTCATCAGAAATGTAATGCTCAATAATTGTAACCTGAGAATTCTTACCAGCGACAAAAAGATTTCTCGGCTGAGTTAAAACTTTTTTATTATCTGATTTTGTATAAAAGACAATATGAATCGGATCTTTGACAACTTTTCCATCAGGCACATAAACAAAAGCACCATCTTTAGTAAAAGCAGTACTTAAAGTTGTGAAAAAATAATTTTCATTTTCCGCATACTTGCTCAAATGTTTTTTTACAACAGGATTATTATTCTTCAATGACTCTGCAAGACTTCCAATTACAACTCCATTGGGAACATCAATCAGTTTTGATAATTCGGGCGAATAATTTCCATTTACAAAAACTAAAAGACTATGTTCCAGTTTATCAAACAAAAACTTACTTATAATTTCTGATGAAACTTTTTCTTTATTAGAAACAGGGGAGAAGTTGTACTTCAGCAAAGATGAAATATTTGTGTTTTTCCATTCCTCATCTTTTTGAGTTGGAAAGGTAAGCTCTGCAAATTTACTGATTGCATCTTTTCTAACTTTGTGAAAGTCAGAAGTTTTCTCTCCGTTTAATGATTTTTCAAATTCATCAAACTGGTTGATGAAGTATTGTTTTATGTCTGTTTTATTTTCCATTTAACTAATAACTGTTATTCAAATTTAATCGTCAGACTGAGCGAAGTCGAAGGCTGACATTTAATTTACTGGTCACACTTCGACTGCGCTCAGTGTGACAATTGCAATTCGAGCTATACTAAAGTCTCAGCCTTATCACTCTTAATCCAATCGTAACCTTTTTCTTCAAGTTCAAATGCTAATTCTTTGCCGCCTGATTTAACAATCTTGCCCTTGTATAGAACGTGTACAAAATCCGGAATAATGTAATCCAATAATCTCTGATAATGTGTAACTAATATTGTAGCGTTGTCTTTCGCTTTTAATTTGTTAACACCATTAGCAACGATACGCAAGGCATCAATATCAAGTCCTGAATCAGTTTCATCAAGTATAGCAAGCTTTGGATTTAACACAGCCATCTGAAAAATTTCATTACGCTTCTTTTCTCCGCCGGAAAATCCTTCGTTAACAGCACGACTTAAAAATTTTGAATCAAGTTCTACCAGTCTGCTTTTTTCTTTTAGCAGAGCAAGAAACTCCATTGCGTCAAGTTGTTCTTCGCCACGATATTTTCTTACTTCATTAACAGCAGTCTTTAAAAGATTTGTATTGCTCACACCGGGAATTTCAACAGGATATTGGAACGCAAGAAATACTCCTTCTCTCGCTCTATCTTCTGGAGAAAGTTCTAATAGATTTTTCCCATTGTATAAAACCTCACCTGATGTAACTTCATACTCTTCCTTTCCGGCAAGAACAGATGCAAGTGTTGATTTACCTGAACCATTCGGTCCCATAATTGCGTGAACTTCTCCGGCATTTATTTTTAAATTTATTCCTTTAAGAATTTCATTTCCTTCAACGTTTGCGTGAAGATTTTTTATTTCTAATAACATTTTGTTTCCTTAATTACTTTTCAATTTCTTACCTTGTCATTCCCACGAAAGTGGGAATCTATTTAATATTTTTTTGGATTCCCGCCTTCGCGGGAATGACTACTATTGTCACACTGAGCTTGTCGAAGTGTGACGGTCATCCTTCGACAAGCTCAGGATGACATCGGTTTTATCCAACACTTCCTTCGAGTGAGATACTTAAAAGCTTTTGTGCTTCTACAGCAAACTCCATTGGAAGTTCTTTAAACACTTCTTTACAATATCCATTTACAATCAAGCTAACAGCATCTTCTGTAGAAATTCCTCTTTGGTTAAGATAGAAAATTTGATCCTCACCAATTTTCGATGTTGTTGCTTCGTGTTCAACTTGTGCAGTTGGATTATTAATTTCTAAATACGGAAAAGTATGTGCGCCGCATTTATCTCCAAGTAAAAGAGAATCGCATTGTGAAAAGTTTCGAGCACCTTCGGCTTTTTTTCCAATCTTAACTAAGCCGCGATAACTGTTGTTGCTTCTTCCTGCAGAAATACCTTTTGATACGATTGTACTGCGAGTGTTCTTTCCAAGATGTATCATCTTTGTTCCTGTATCAGCCTGCTGCATATTATTTGTAACTGCAACAGAATAAAATTCTCCAATAGAATTGTCCCCTTGCAAAATACAACTTGGATACTTCCAGGTTATTGCAGAACCGGTTTCAACCTGTGTCCAACTAATTTTAGAATTTACACCACGGCAAGCGCCGCGTTTTGTAACGAAATTATAAATTCCGCCTTTGCCGTCTTTATTGCCAGGATACCAATTCTGGACTGTGGAATATTTTATTTGCGAATTCTCAAGTGCAACCAATTCAACAACAGCAGCATGCAATTGGTTTTCATCTCTCATAGGTGCGGTACAGCCTTCAAGATAGCTAACATAAGCATTATCATCAGCAATTATTAATGTTCTTTCAAACTGTCCTGTGTTAGCTGCGTTAATTCTAAAGTATGTTGAAAGCTCCATTGGGCAACGAACGCCTTTAGGAATGTAAATGAATGAGCCATCGCTAAAGACTGCGGAGTTTAATGTTGCGTAATAATTATCTGTGTAAGGAACTACGCTTCCCAAATATTTTTTTACCAATTCAGGATGCTCGCGAACGGCTTCTGAAAATGAACAGAAAATAATTCCCATTTCATTTAGCTTGCTCTTAAAAGTTGTAGCAACCGAAACAGAATCAAACACAGCATCAACCGCAACTCCTGCTAACATCTTTTGTTCATCTAAAGAAATACCTAGTTTCTTGTAAGTATCAAGAAGTTCGGGATCTACTTGATCCAAACTTTTTAAAGCTGCCTTTTTCTTTGGTGCAGAGTAGTAGGAAATCTCCTGATAATCCACAGGTGGATATTTTACATTCGGCCATTTTGGTTCTTCCATCGTTAACCAGTAACGGTAAGCTTTTAATCTCCATTCGGTCATCCATTCGGGTTCCTGCTTCTTCGCAGAAAGCTGGCGGATTACTTCTTCATTCAAACCTTTAGGAATTGTGTCGGCTTCGATATCGGTAACAAAACCAAATTTATACTCTTTATTTGCTAATTCTTCAATTTTCTGTGTTTCTGTCGTACTCATTCATTCTCCATTGGCAAAACATTTATTTGTTTCGATGTAAACATATTCAATCTATACTAAAAAGTCAAGATTGAATTTACCACAATGTGACGCAGGAAAATGTTTTAAGTAAAGGAAAATAATTTTATTTATAGTTAGAGAGAGTGAAGAAAAAAGTTGCCACGAATTTCACCAATTAACACGAATAATCCAGCAAATTGTTTTTAAGGCATTTATCCGTTAATTTTAAATTCAAAATCAATCATATAAATGGATATTTAATTGGAAGATCAAAGAAACGAAGGTACAAATCAGCCGCAAGGTATACAAAACTCTTCGGAAAATAGAGAGAATAAATCTGAATCTGGAAATAAATCTAATTATAAAAAAAGTTATTATAACCGCAGAAGAAGATTTCCCGGTAAAAACGTAGATAATCCAAACCAATCCTCAACAAGAATATCATTTAAAAAAATTTCAATTGTTGTTCCGGTCCTTAACGAAGAAGACTCGATTTTTCCTCTTATTAATGAGATTAGAAAAGTCTTTAAAACAATGGATGTTTGGTATGAAATAATTTTGGTTGATGACGGAAGTACCGACAAATCATTATCCACTATTAAAGAATTGAGCCGGACAGATAAAAGAATAAAATTTATTAGTTTTAGAAAAAATTATGGTAAGTCTGCTGCCCTTCAGATGGGATTTAAACAAGCTGCTGGTGAGGTTGTAATTACAATGGATTCTGATCTTCAGGATGACCCAAATGAAATTCCGGCGTTGCTTAAAAAACTTGATGAAGGTTTCGACCTTGTTTCCGGTTGGAAAAAAATCAGGCAGGATCCATTCATTAAAAAAGTTTCCTCTAAATTTTTCAACTTTGTAACAAAAATTTTTAGCGGGATAAAAATTCATGATTTTAATTGCGGCTTAAAAGCATATCGAAAATCTGTAACTGAAAGCTTAAATGTTCATGGTGAACTTCATCGTTATATGCCGGTGCTGGCGCATTGGCAGGGGTATTCGATCGCTGAAATTCCAGTCAAACACCATCCACGCCGTTATGGCAAAACCAAGTTTGGTATCTCAAGATTCTTTAAGGGATTTATCGATTTAATTACCGTAGTTTTTACAACAAGGTACATCAAACGACCAATGCATCTGTTTGGCTTTTTAGGCGCTTTATCATTTCTCGCGGGGTTGGTTGTTAATGGTTATCTGACTTATTTATGGTTTGATAATCAGCCGTTGAGTAATCGTCCAATGTTATTTCTTGGAATACTTTTAATTATCGTTGGTGTTCAATTTTTTTCTGTTGGGCTTCTTGGTGAATTGATAGTACACAATCTTGAAAATGAGAAAGAATATATCATCAAAGACAAAAGTTAGTTCGTGTTTCAAGCTATTCACACTTCAAATAATTTTTTCAATCTTGTCTAATTAGCATAAAAATGCTTTTTAATCAAATCAAATATAGTTGCCGCTATTTCAAAGGAGATCTCCCTTGCAAACCTCACAAACAATTTGGTGTTCATTGTACTGATGAGGCTGGAAATGATTGTCCAAATTACAGCCCTTTCAAAGAAAAAATTTTAATTATAAAACTTGGTGCAATCGGCGATGTTATTCGAACAACCCCGATACTACATCCTTTAAAAAAGAAATATCCAGAGGCAAAGATATTCTGGCTAACGCTTTCACCTTCAGTCGTTCCATCTTATGTGGATGTTGTATTGAATTTTAATACCGCAAATATAGAATTCTTAAAAGCAGAACGATTTGATTTGTTAATTAATCTTGACAAAGATAAAGAAGCCTGTGCACTTGCAAGAACAATTTCTGCAAGTATTAAAAAAGGGTTTATACTTAATAATGGCATACCATTTCCCGCCGATGATTCTGCAAATCACAAATATTTCACCGGTATTTTTGATGACATTTCTAAACAGAATAAGAAAAATTATATGGAAGAAATGTTTGAAATTCTTGATTGGAAATACAGCGGCGAAAAATATATCCTCTCGCCTTTCGATGAATTTTCTAACGATTGGAATTTAGATAAGTCAAAAAAAATAATTGGATTAAATACTGGCTGCGGCGGCAGGTGGATTTCCCGTCTATGGGCTGATGACAATTGGATAAATTTTGCTAAATATCTTTTGACAAAAAATTATGAAGTAATCTTTTTAGGCGGTGAACAAGAAGATAAAAAGAATAAAATGTTTGCCGAAAAATCAGGTGGTAAATATTTGGGCTTTTTTAAACTTGAAAAATTTATCAATCTTGTTAATCAATGTGATCTCGTTGTAACAGGTGTAACTATGGCGATGCACATCACGCTCGGTTTGAATAAAAAAATTATTCTATTCAATAATATTTTTAATAAATATGAATTTGAATTATTTGGTCTTGGTGAAATTATTGAGCCTGAAAAGGAGTGTAAATGTTTTTACAAACCTACTTGCACCAACGAAGAATATAAGTGCATGGAACATCTTAAACTATCGAGTGTTATCGAAGCACTTGACAGGCAAATTATAAAATGAAAATTGCAATTCTTTCCACTGCATATCCCTTGCGCGGAGGAATTGCTCACTTCATTGGGCTTCTTTACCATCAGCTCAAAAAAAATCATACTGTTAAAGTCTATACTTTCAAAAGACAATACCCTGCAATTTTATTCCCGGGTAAATCTCAACTTGAAAATGAAGAAACCAGTGAAGCAATTCCAACCGTATTAGCAATTGATTCGATCAATCCATTGAACTGGATTAAGATTGGTAAAAAGTTAAGCGAAGAATTTTATGATGTTTTAATATTTAAATACTGGATGCCGTTTTTCGCACCTTGTTTTGGGACAATATCGAAGATTGTAAAGAAGAATAATAAAACTAAAATTATGGTTATCTGTGATAACATTATTCCTCACGAAAAAAAACCGTTTGATAATCTTCTTACGAAATATTTTTTTAATAATGTTCATTACTTTATTGTGCTTTCTGAAAATGTGAGGAAAGATTTATTATCGCTTTATCCAAAAGCGAAATACAATTTATTACCCCATCCTGTTTACTCAAATTTCGGCGATCCTGTTGAAAAACAAGCTGCCAAATCGTTCTTAAAAATTGATTCTGAAAAACTGATTTTATTTTTTGGTTTCATTCGCGATTATAAAGGATTAGACACTTTGCTGCTTGCATTGAGTAAATTGAAAAACATAAATGTTAAACTTTTAGTCGCCGGCGAGTTTTATTCAAACAAAGATAAATATCTTAAAATAATTCATGATAACAATTTGAATGATTCAGTCATTCTTAAAACTGATTTTATTCCAACCAAAGAAGTTAAGTATTATTTTTCTGCCTGCGATGCAGTGATTCTGCCTTACAAATCAGCCACTCAAAGCGGGATTGTTCAAATTGCTGTCAACTTTCGGAAGCCTGTCATTGCTACAAATGTTGGTGGACTTGGTGAAGTAATAATAAATAATGAAACCGGTTTTATTGTTGAAAAAGAAAATCCCCAAGCGTTAGCAAATGCGATAAATAAATTTTATTCGGAGAATAATGAAAGTAAATTTTCAAAGAACATGTCGTTCGCTGCGGATAAATATTCGTGGCAAAATTTCACTAATGGACTTTTAGACTTAATAAATTCATAACCTTGAACATAAACGTGAACTTGAACCTGAACTTGAACTCATAAAATGTATTACGATCCAGTTAAAAATATTTTTGCTTCTCTAATTAAAAAATTTCCGGTACTTAGAATATTATTCTATCATATTTTAGATGTAATGTTTCTTCGTTCCTGGTATGTAAGAAGAGAATTAAAAAGACTTAGAAAAATATTTGGAGAAAAAGAAATTTCAATTTACGACGCAGGCACAGGCTATGGGCAGTATTCATATTTCATTTCTAAAAAATTACAGCCAAATAAAATTCTTGCAATAGATGTAAAAGAAGATTGGATAAAAGATTGCCGTAGATTTTTCAATCAAAAAAAATTAAACAATGTCCAATTTGCAGTTGAAGACCTGACTAAAATTTCACATGAAAATAAATTTGATCTAATTGTAAGTGTAGATGTTATGGAACATATCGAAGACGACATAACCGTATTCAAAAATTTTTATAAAGCTTTAAAGCCTGGCGGTTATCTTTTAATAAACACTCCCTCAATTTATGGAGGAAGCGATGTTCACGAAGACAGCGAAGAAAGCTTTATCAGCGAACATGCACGCGATGGCTATTCAGAAGAAGATTTACGAAGCAAATTAGAACCCCTTGGATTTTCGGTTGATCGCTTCAGATTTACTTACGGTTTTTGGGGTGACAAAGCATGGCGGCTTGGTATCAAGTATCCAATCACGATGGTAAATATTTCGAAATTATTTTTAATGATTCTGCCAATTTACTTTTTGCTAACTTTTCCATTTACATTTTTAATGATGTTTTTAGATTATCAAACTAATATCGGTAAAGGTGCCGGTATAAATATCATTCTTAAAAAGTAAATTATTTTAGCTTATCTTTTATCAGAAAATCATAAACTATTTTTAATCACTAAAATTTTGCTGTGGAGTTTCAATGTCTAAAGTTAAAAAAGTAGTAAAGCCTTCTTCCAAAGAAAATGCGGGATTTCTAAACACGTTTTCACTTGATAAATTTATTCCTTTAAAATTTCAGATCCCTGTATTCGCTCTAATTATTCTTGTAATCTTCCTGTTGTTTTATTCGCCATTATATTTTGGCGGCAAAACTTTTAACTCGGCAGATATTCTTACGAGCAAAAGCCTGAACGGTTATGTTGAACATGAAAGGGAGGGATACACTTTATGGAATCCTTACGTTTTCGGCGGGATGCCGGCTTATGCTCTGGCGACGGGTTACAAATGGTTTAATGTTATTTGGGTAACTGTTGGAACTTTGAGAAGCGCATTTACTTCATTTTTTAATAATGATTATGCTAAATGGACATTCTACCTGCTTGTACTTTCGTACACAATGTTTGCATTTGTTTATTACCGTACAAAAAATGTTTTGATTAGTTTATTCAGTGCGATTGCTGTTTCTTTCAGCACCGGAATTATTGCATTCGTTTACATCGGACATGTTACAAAACTTACTGCGCTATGCATGTTCCCGCTTATATTTTTGATGCTTTTTAATTTTCAAAACAGAATTCGACTCCTTGATATTTTAATCTTAATAATTACTCTGAATATTTTTATTCTCGGCTGGCATGTTCAAATTATTTTTTATACACTTTTCGCAGTTGGAATATTCTTTCTTTTCAACTTAATAAGAGCACTAAGAAACAAAGAGAAAAAAGAATTGCCGCAAGTATTAAAGTCAGCCGGTACTTTTATTGTCGCAATGATTTTTGCATTATTAATTCAGGCAGATAACTTCACTCAAATTTACGAATACGCACCTTACTCAACACGCGGAACAAAAGGAGTTTTAGAAACCGAATCTAATTCAGTCACTAAAAACAAATCTGATTTTTATAAATACGCAACCGACTGGTCTTTCTCGCCCGGTGAAGTTCTAACATTTATTATTCCATCTTACTATGGATTTGGAAAATCAACATACGTTGGTCCGCTTACACAAGGGCAGCCATACGAGGTAAGCACATACTTCGGGCAGATGCCTTTTGTGGATGTTGCTCAATATATGGGAGTGTTAATTTTTTTCTTTGCGCTGTTTTCGATGTATGCGAACAGAAAGGATCCGTTCGTTCAGTTTTTAACAATACTTTCAGCGATCGCATTGCTTATTTCTTTCGGAAGGACTTTCTCTCTTGCGTTTGATTTAATGTTCAATTATTTCCCGTTCTTTGATAAGTTTCGTGTTCCTTCTATGATTTTAATCCTGGTGCAAATGAGTTTCCCCATCCTTGCAGCGCTTGGCATTTCAAAAATTATTACGATGAAATCCGAACATGATATTCGCTCTGAAAAGCTAATTCAATACAGTGCGATAATATTTTCTGCTTTATTCATATTAGGGCTGCTGTTATCCGAGCCGATTCGTCAATGGTTTATCGGAAGAGCAAGCGAGTCTGGCGAAAAAGGACAGGAGTTGAAACCGCTTTACGATTATATGGCTGATATGTTTGCCGGAGATTTCAGGGTTGTGTTTTTTATTTCTGCCGCCTCCTTTGGTTTAGCTTATGCTTACCTGAAAAATAAAGTTAGTGCTGATGTGTTTGTTATTGCTCTGATTATTTTTATGATGTTTGATTTATTCAGAATTGATCAGCGTGCAGAAACTTATACCGATAATTCAGAGATAGAAAAGCAGTTTGAAAAACCAGAATACCTAAAGGCACTCGATGCTCTGAAGGATAAATCCACATACAGAATACTAAACTTAAAACAAGATCGCTCGCTTGGTTCTGTTGGTCAAAATTCAAACTTCAATATGAATTTTCTTGTTCAGGATATTTACGGTTATTCTGCAATCAAACCGCGTGCATATCAGGATTATATGGATGTGCTTCAGTCTCCGGCTAATCCAACCTTCTGGCGAATGCTTAATGTTAAATACATTATTGCTGATCAGGAAATTCCTGTGCAAGGCTTAACTCCTGTTTACAATCAGAATAAAAATTTTATTTATCGAAACGAAAATGCTTTGCCTCGAGCGTATTTTGTGAACACAGTTGAAGTAAAAAAACCGATCGAAATTTTAAATGCTGTAAAAAATAATCAATTCGATCCAAAGCAAGTTACCTATTTAGAAGAGCCGTTAAGCGTTGATATCCCCGACAGTACGGCTTTTGTTAAACTTACTTCTTACAAAGATGAAAACTTAAAATTGGATGTTAAAGCAAGCGGGAATAATTTTTTGTTTTTGGGAGATACGTATTTTCCCGAAGGCTGGAATGCTACAATTGATGGTAAGGAAACGAAAATTTACAAAGCCAATCATGGATTCAGAGGGATTATTGTTCCTGCCGGCGAACATAAAGTAGAATTTAATTATCTGCCGCAATCGTTTGTCATTTCAAAATACGTGGCTTTATCGCTAAGCAGTTTGGTTGTGCTTGGACTTGTAGTGGGATTATTTTTCGAGTGGAGAAAAAAATCCCGAACAACTTGAGTTCGGAATTATGCTTGATAAAATAAAACATCTCGCTAAACATTCTTTTGTTTACAGCATCAGCAATGTTGCGCTTAAAGCAAGCGGGATTATTCTCCTACCTATCTACACAAAATATTTTACGCTGGAAGAGTACGGCAGACTTGGTCTTCTTTTAATTACGATAATTATTTTCTCGCAGTCGCTTGTTTTGGGGCAAGGGCTTTCAATTATTCGTTTCAACAACACCGTTGGTTACGAAGGAAAAAGAAAATCGGTTTTCTTTACAATTACTTTTTTCATCTTAATTGTCATCGGAATATTTCTGATCCTCACTCAAATATTTCTAACCGATATTGCTTCGCTATTCGGAGATCCTAAAATTTATGAACACTATCTTAACATTTGTATTTACATCGTTGCAGTAATTACATTAAACAATCTTTTTCTCAGCAAGCTGCGTGCCGATGATCGCTCGATTACTTATACATTGTCCGGAGTTGTAAAACTTTTAGTGATGATAGTACTCTCAATTTATTTTATTGTTTACAAAGGCAGCGGTATTGAAGGAGTGCTTTATGCCCAGCTTGCAGGCGAGCTAAGCAACACAGTTTTCGTACTCCCGTTGATGTTTAAAGAAATAAAACCTGTGTTTGATAAAACAATTATCAAAGAATCTTTACGTTACGGGTTTCCACTCATCTTTAGCTCGATGGCAATAAATCTTTTGAATGGCAGCGACCGCTACATTATAAAATATTTACTTGACGATGCACAGCTTGGTCTTTATGAACTCGCATATAAAGTTGCAGGTGTTCATAATATGTTTTTAATTCTTCCGTTTAATCTTACATTATTTCCGCTTGCATTTAAGTTATTCAAAAAAGAAAATGATAAAAGATATTACAGCAAGATTAAAACTTATTTTGCATTCGTCATGGTTTGGGCGGGGTTAGCTCTTTGTGTTTTTAGTAAAGAAATAATTATGCTGTTTGCTCAAAGTGATTCTTACTATCCTGCTTACTCTGTAGTTCCATGGATTGTGCTTGCATATATTTTGTATGGAGTCAGTCTTGTTTCTTCGCTCGGGATGTATTTGACAGGCAATAACCACTACGTTGCTTACATAACTTTGTTTTGCGCAGGACTAAATATCGCCTTAAACTTTTGGCTGATTCCATTCTACGGAATTATGGGGGCGGCTGTAAATACGCTTATCGCTTTTTTTATTCTTGATCTGCTTTCAAACTTAGCTTCAAATCAATATTATAAAATCAAGTTCGAGAATTATAAATTGTTTAAAGTATTTTTTATTGGTACAGCACTTTATTTAATCAGTGTTTGCTTTAACGATAGCACATACATTCTAAAATATTTCGGAAAATTTTTATTAATTATTTTTTTCCCATTTATACTTTTCTACTGGAAATTTTTTGAAGATAAAGAATTAAGTGCATTGCAAGGTGCAGTAACGAAGTGGAAAAACCCTTTGAAGTGGATTGGATATTTAAAGACTGAAGTATCTGAACTTACAAAGAAGATTGAAAACGATTAGCTGTTATTTCTTTCTTTTTTGTGTTGAATTGCTTTTCGGTACGCCTCTAAAAAATTTGCAGCGTAATCCTGCTGTTTAAAATATTCCAAACGTGATTTTGAGTTTGCGAGACTTCTTTTTTTAAAGTCCTCATCATTCAACCCTTTTAAAATCAGCGCGGCAATTCGCTGATGATCGCTCGGATTGAAAGTAAACTCATTGCTGCCGATTGCTTCGGGAAGCGATGTAACATTGGAACAGATAACAGGTACACTGTATCTCATAGCTTCGTAAAGCGGACCGCTGCCGGCTTCATAAGCAGTTGGTATCACAACCAACGAAGTTAATTTATAAAGTCCAACCAGGTCTTCCTCAGAAATAATTCCCAAAAATTTTACTTGATTTTCTATACCAAGTTTTTTCGAAATGGAAATTAATTCATCGTAGTAATCATTCCTGTTGCCGGTGCAGATTAGTGGTACAATCTGATTTTTATCTTTGAGAATTTTTAAAGCGTTAAAAAGTGCAATATGATTTTTATGCTTCCATCTTAGCAGCGGGATAAAGAATGAATTTGTCTTCTAATTTATATTTCATTTTCAGTTCTTCAGAAGGAGTGCCGGATTTATTGACGAACCACTCCTCATGAGAAAGGAGGCGGGCAAACACTTACCTGATCATCCGTGAATCCAAAATATTTTTTCACATCTTCTTTAACGTGATTGAATGAAACAATAATCTGATCGGATTCATCAATTGCTTTTTTGCTGTTAAGTGCGCGGTGAAGTCTTTCTCCGGCAGAAAAATTTTCAGGCATGATTAATTCCTGCAGATCGTGCATCGTAGTAATAAGCGGAATATCAAGCCCGTAGATGGGAGAAAACCTTAAAGGGATATGAACTAAATCAATGCTTAATGAGCTAATTTTTCTATAGGGATTAATCCAAGAAGAAATTTTTTTTAAGAATTTAATTTTTCTTCGATTAATTCCATAATTTATAAGAATGTTATATATGTCAAATGTTAAATGAGATATTAATAAAAGAAAAGTATTCGGTTTACTTTTTCGTTCAATTGGAAGTGGAATAAGTTTTACCGAATTTAATAAAGATTTTACTAACTCTGCGCTCTCTTTCGAAAATACTAAATACACTTTTTTGATATCTTGCGAACCCAATAAAAGGTTTAATACAGATTTTGAATAAGTATTAATTCCTCCAGAAGTATTTTCAGTATAATGTAAATAGAAACAAATTTTCATTAGAATTATAGTAAGAAATTAATATCCGGAATATAATTCTGTATAGATTTAAGTTTTACTATTTCTTTCGTATCAAAAGGTTCAACACCAAGCTTAGAGTAAAGTCGATCTTGAAGTTCAAAGATTTTTTTCTTTTCCCTTTGTTTAATTACTTTAAGAGGGCTGCCAACATTAATGGTCCATGGTTCAACGTCCTTTGTGACTATAGAATTAGAGCCAATAACAGCACCTTCTCCAATTGTAATTCCAGGATGGAGAACTACATCGGAAGCAATAAATGCATGTCTTTCAAGGTGAACGAATGATCTTGAGACGGCTCTGAATTCCTTCGGGATAGTCGGATTTGTAAGTCCTTCACCCTTAACAAGTTCAGAACCAGTGATCACCCTTACTCCCGCACTCAACCCAGCAAAATCTTCAAGGATACAGACCCCTCCACCTACAATACTACAATAAGACGAAATGTGTATAAAATTTCCGATAAATGTTTTGATACCACCGTGAATCCAAGCGAACTCACTTAGGATTATATTATTTTTTAAATGAATGTTCTGTTCATTTACAAAAATTACGTACGGATAAATAGTTACATCTTTTCCGATTTCAGCAAATTCATGTTTCATTTTTTTCACCTGTATTTGAATTAATTTTTAAGCATACACCATTCAGGTAATTTTATTTTAGCTTCTCCCTCACAAACCAATTCACCGGTTGAATTCCAGATTTGTTGGTGAAGAACAACACCAAATTTTGGTAAAACTTCTTTAACTTTTATCATTACTTTAACTTTTGTATTTGGATATACTGGTAACAAAAAATTTAAATTTTGATAAATATACACTGTCCCGCCCCCTGGAAATTTTGTTCCAAGAATCCGAGATAATAATCCAAAAAGAATTCCCCCATGAGCGATACGTTGCCCAAATTTAGTTTTCTTAACGAACTCATTATCGCTATGAAGTGGATTGATATCGCCAGTTAGGTTTGCAAACTGCTGGACTAAATTATCACTAATAAAAAATTCTTCTTCATAGCAAGAGTTCACTTTTATTTCCATAATTACCTCTAAATTATTTTTTGCTTGCGAAATATAACTATAGGGTTCTAATAATTAATGTTAGACTATTACGATAATCTAAAAATGGTTTTCAATAAAACACCAATTTGCATCTCAAAATGATTAATGCTTTTGATAAATATCAAATAACGAAATGAGTGGTCGTGTTTAGTCGAAATAATTACTTGTTGAATAGTTGACAATAAATTATTTATTGTTTAAGTTTAACTCAATAATTAAGGAGACAAAAATGAAAAATTCATATTTTTTAGTCTGGGCAATTGTATTTATTACTTCTTGTTTGACTTCTGCACAGTGGGTTGAACAATATTCAGGGAATCCCTCAATACTTTTACTACACAATTTCTTGACAACAACAATGGTTACGCTGCAGGTGCTAACGAGGCTTTCTTAAAAACTACAGATGGCGGATCTACTTGGATTGTTCTTGATGCAGGAAGTACTACTGATTTTTATGCTGATATGTTTTTATAGATTCACAAACCGGTTGGACAGTATTAGGCGGATTCTACCCTTACAGGCATGGCTCCATTCTAAAGACGACTAATGGTGGCAGTTCTTGGGATGTTCAATTCTACATCAACGATTTTTTATTTATTTCTATTTATTTCATTGATGATCAAAAGGGATGGGCAGTTGGGACTAATGGAATTATATTTTATACTGTAAATGGAGGTGCAACTTGGGATTTTCAATATCAGCTGGAAACCTTTGAATGGTTATATGATATTTATTTTACTGATCCAAATAATGGTTGGGTAGTTGGAAATATAGGAAACAAAATTCTGAATACAACTAATGGAGGTAGTTCCTGGCAATGGGTTTACACGAGCAGTTTTGATTGGTTATTTGACATTGAATTTATTGATGAAAATATTGGATTAGCTGTTGGTGATAATGGAAGAATATTGAAATCGACTGACGGAGGAAGTACTTGGACTTCGCAAGTAAGCGGAAGCTCTTCTCTTCTTCGAGATGTTGATTTTAAAGAATATGGTGAAGCCTGGGCAGTTGGATTGAATGGCGTAATTTTACATAGTACAGACAAAGGAAATACTTGGAAGTCAGATGTTAGCGGTACTACAACCGACCTCTACTCCGTCTCTTTTATTGATGCAGAACAAGGGTGGGTATGTGGTAACAATCAATTAATCCTACATCGAGGCAAGAATACTATTGATCTGATAACTGTGACTTCACCTAACGGTGGAGAAACTTGGATAGAAGCATCCCAACATGACATAACTTGGATGAGTACAAATGTATCCGAAGTAAAAATTGAATTAAGTTTAAACAATGGTCTAAGTTGGAGCACAATAGTTGATTCGACACTCAGTACTGGTATTTTTCCTTGGACGATACCCAATACGTTTTCAGATTCTTGTTTGATTAAAATTAGTAATCATCAAAACCCAGATACATTCGACGTGAGTAATGGAATATTTGCTATTAGATCACAAGCAAGTAATTCTTCAATAACTGTTACATCTCCGAATGGAGGAGAGGTTTGGCCAACAGGCACTCTACAGAATATTACATGGTCAAGTGAATCCGTTGAGAATGTAAAAATTGAACTAAGTTTAACCAATGGTGCAAGCTGGACTACCATAGTTGACTCTACTGGAAGTACTGGAATTTTTCCTTGGTTGGTAAACGCTTCTCAATCATCAATTCAGTCACGAATTAGAATCTCAAATCTTCTTGATCAAAATATTTATGATGTAAGTGACGAGGTATTTAGTATTCAATTCATCTCAGATCTTGAAGAAGGCTCAAATAATGTTCCAACTGATTTTAATAGTTATCAGAATTACCCAAATCCATTCAATCCATCCACATCAATAACATTTGATCTGCCCATCAATTCTCATGTGGTTTTGAGGATATTTAATACTTTGGGTGAGCTAATATCAGAACTAGTAAACCGGGAATTTATTGCCGGAACTCATAACGTATTTTTTAACGCAAGTACTTTAAATAGCGGTGTATATTTTTATCATTTAAATGTTCTTGGAAATGACGGGAAAAATTTTAGTTCAATTAAAAAAATGATATTAATGAAATAGACTTGTAATTTTAGAAGAGTATTTATTGAGATATAGGGATAAAATACTTTCTAATTTTATCCGGAAATAATTTTTACATCCCCCTCTGTCAATGCCGGATAGCTTGGCAGATTTATCCCGCGGCTGCAGAGATCTTCTGCTGCAGGGAGGTGGGTATTTTTGTCAAAGTAAATCGGCATTGTGTGCACCGGAAAAAATGCAGGTCGTGTTTCGATGCCGTTTTGTTTTAAGTGTTCTCTCAGTTTGTCACGCTGCTCAGCTTTTTCAACAAGTATTGTGTACATCCAATATGAATTAAAAACATTCGGAGCTTCTCTTTGCGGCTCAACAGGTAGGCTGCTTAAATATTTATTGTACCATTGTGCCAGTTGCTTTTTCTTTTTGATAATAGCTTCTGCTCTTTCAAGCTGCGCTAATCCAATTGCTGCACAGATGTTTGTCATTCTATAATTGTAACCAACCACATCGTGCCAGTATTCGCGATTGGCTGCTAACCCCTGTCCTTTTATATGAATTGATTTTTCGTAAAGATTATTATCATTTGTAACAACCATTCCCCCTTCCCCGGTTGTGATTGCTTTGTTGCCAAAGAAACTAAAAGTAGAAACCTCACCAAAATTTCCAACGTGAATATTTTTGTATCTGCTGCCGAAAGCTTCGGCGCAATCTTCCACAATAAGCAGGTTATGTTTTTTTGCGATAGCATTTAGCGAGTCCATATCACAGGGATGACCGTATAAATGAACCGGCATAATTGCTTTGGTGCGGCTTGTAATTTTTCTTTCAACATCAGAAGGATCAATCTGCCAGAAAGATTTTTCAGAATCAGCAAAGACAGGCTTAGCCCCACAGTAAGTAATAGCGTTTACAGAGGCGATGTAAGTAAAAGTAGGAACGATCACTTCATCGCCGGGACCGATGCCAAGAATGAGCAAAGCAAGATGCAGTGCAATAGTTCCGTTTGGAACCGCAGCGGCATATTTAACCCCGATAAACTCAGCAAATTTATTTTCAAACTCCGAAATGAATTTCCCTTTTGAAGAAATCCAGGTAGAGTCGAGACATTCATTCACATATTTTTTTTCATTACCCGAAAGGTCGGGCTGATAAACAGGATATTTGTAGGTCATTTGATTTTCCTTATTGCAATACCGATTACACCCATACCGGGAAGTTCATCAGTGCTGCTAAATTTTTTAAAATATTTTGAAATATAAAATGGATCTTTCACTGATTCAGAAAAACTATTTTGTTTCCAGCGTTTTTCATATTCGCTGTAAAAAGTTGAGATAGTCTCGCCAAAAATTTCTTTATCTAAAATAGTAAAGTTGTCAATTTGATTTAGTAATCTGCTCTTAAAAGTCTCGTCGTCGTAGATTCTTTGGAAGAAGTATTTATTATTCTGTTGTGAATTATTCAACCCATAAACATCGTCATCTCTAAATTGCTCGGAGAATGTTTTTGCGGCTGGAAAAGTAAGAATCAAAATTCCATCAGGTTTCAACACCCGCCATAGCTCTTTGATTGCTTCAAGATCACCATTATTATTTATATGCTCAATTACACTGATTGAAATTATAGAAGTGAAAGAATTATTCTCATAGGATAGTTTAGTCGCATCTGCTTCATCAGTTTTGTAATTCATATTGAAAGTTAATTTCGAGGAATATTTTTTAATCAGCGATAAATCCTTTTTATCGGGATTCAGATAAGTATAATTGCCAGAGAAATGTTCAGCTGAATAAAATCCAAACAAATAAGGAGAAGAAATGTCCAAAATATTTTTTTCATCGGTTGAATGTTTAATAAGATTCTTAAGCGCAAAATCAAACTCAAAATATCTTACAATCGAAACCGGATTAAGAAATAATTTTGGAGAAGGGCATCCTTTTATAAGCAAACGAAAAGCTATAGTTCTACCGAAGCGAAAAAAATCAAGTCCTGGTAAATTCTGACGGTCGGCTTTTAGCCAATAGTATTGAGATTTAAATAAATTTACTGGAACGCTTAGTATTTGAGTTAAAAAGTTCAAATTAGTTTAATCCTTATTAAACACACGAATGAAGTAATTCTTAGATAATATTTATTATAGAAAAAGAGGTGAATTTTTTTCAACAAAACTTTATTTAAAATTAAACAACTGATGCAAATTTATTACAAAAACAATAATATTTCGTCAAACCTATTGCAATTAAACTAATCTTTAGTTAAATTTTACCAAAATTTTAAAAGAGGTTCATCATGAAATGGTTATTGAGTATTACAATTCTAATAATGTCGTTGATTTTTATTACCTGTAGTAATGAAGATGCTAACATTCCAAGTGCTACTGAGAAATCCACGGGTATTGTTTCTTTAAAAATTGATCGCATAAATGCCCCTGCGAATATAGAAGAAGTCGTAGCTTATTTAACTCGCGAAGGATTTGAACCAATCATTAATTCTTTAAACCTTCTTTCTGATTCCACCGCCGATATAACATTCGAAGCGATTGCAGTTGGAGTATGGCATCTAAAAGTAGATGCATTAAATGGAGATGGAGAAATAGTTTATACTGGAGAAACAGATGTAGAAGTATTAGATGGCGTGTTAATTCAAGTTACATTAACATTGCAACCGACAGGAAATGGTACGGGGACTATTTATTTATATGTTACGTGGGGCAGCGGTACATTCGGCTGGGTTGATTATATCAGTAATCCAATTCTGGTCAAGACAGGGAATAATTTTGATTTTAGTGGGATTACACAAACCTTTACACTTCAGGATGATGGTGAATATAAAATGTACTATACCGGTTATGCATCAGGTTCAATGACTTATACTTTTCTTGCAACTTCTAGTGATGGAATTTCCTGGACTAAATATAGCACTATGCCTGTTCTCTATCCCGGCGGTTACGGAACGTGGGATCAAGGGCGAGCATCCGCTGGTCCGGTTATAAAAGAAGATGGTATATATAAAATGTACTATCATAGTTTTAATGATGTTTATAACAACTGGCATATTGGTTTAGCTACTTCTACCGACGGAATTAATTGGACTAAATATCCCTATCCGGTTCTTTCAGGAGGAAATTGGGATTACCGATTAGCAGCTAATGAGGTATTCAAAATTGGTTCAACTTATCATATGATTTATACAGGTTACAATCAAGATTTTTATCAACGAATCGGTTTAGCAACATCTAGTGACGGCATTACATGGACTAAATACACAGAAAATCCAATTCTATATCCTACAAAATCTTGGGAAGGAACAGGTATAGGTTATCCATCTATTATTTTAGAAAATGATACTTACAAAATGGTTTATCAAAATGCTTCTCCAAGCAATACAGGATTTGGATTTGCATATTCAACAGATTTGATAAACTGGACAAAAGACGAAACCAATCCATTCTTCACAGATGATGATACAATAACCCCATGGAATAAAATTGTATTTCCTGACTTTAACAAGTTTGACAACGAGTATAGAATTTATTACGGCGGTGGTGAGGCTTTAGGCTACGATAATTTTAAGATTTGTATGGTTAGGAAATTTTTATTGTAATTTATTTCTCAAATTTTATTAAAATTCTTGGTGAAGGATCTGATTCAAAAATTTCATGATCTTTTGAAAAATAATATTTCATTGCTTTGATAAAATTTTCAGTAGTATACCAAGATCTATCTTTACCTTTATAATTATCACTGCCTAAGTGTGCATCATTTGAAGGAATAAACTCTACGATCAGGATTTTATCAGCGAATCTGTTCAATCGCTCGGCAACTTGTTCGAAGGAATATTCACCAAAGTAACATAAATGATGAACCACAGCCAAGCAAATACAAAAATCAGCATGCAATCTTTCGTGAGTTGGTTGATACGTTCCATAACAGCCAGGATTTTTTGAATACTCCATTAGATTTAACTTTGCTGTCCAGATAGGTAAATTATGTTTACGAATATCTTCTATTAAAATATTTAAGGAGTTTTCGTCAAGATCGATGCACACTGCCTCTTTTACACCTAATGTAAGTGCCAATTTTGTGTATGCACCTTTGTTTGCCCCAATATCTAATATTGATTCAGGATGATAACGTGTAATTAACTTAATGAAATTGGTTACACGTGGACTTTCACTTAGCAGCGCGGGTTCTTTCTGTTGATAATCTGACCAATCAGTCAAGTGAATTTTTAAGAAAGAAATTTTCCGTGAAATTAATTTTAAGACTTTAATGAATTTGGGAAAATCTTTTATTAGTATTAAAATAATTTTACTGCTAAGCGATTTATCTTTCTTCGAAATTATTTTAATAAGAAAATCCAAAGGAGCAGTTGAAAGTAAAATCCTAAACGCAATTATAGATTTTTGAATTTTACCAATCTTCAATACGCTATCCCAAAAATCCTTAGTAAAGCTGCCGCAAAAATTTTTTAAAAACCAGAGTGAAACGGAAACTTTCCCCTTTTTTATTGAACCAATATCGAAATAAATGGGCTCAGCATTCTTAAATGTTATATTGAAAGCGTGCGGATCGAACAAATAAAAACCTCTAACCGCCAATTCTTTCTGAATTTGAAGAATAGCAATTGCGGCTTCTACTGTCTGACTCTTAGTCCATTCACTGAAGTAAGTTATAAATTTAAGTGCCTCGTGTTCAACTATTAAAACATCCTTTTCTTCAGAAATTAATTGGGTGTTAATAACTCGCTTCATAGGCTGAATTATTGAAAGAGCCTCTTTATAATCTTTAATATTATTCCTAAAAATGCGATATATCCTACCTTCAATTGATCCAACTAAATTTCCATCAATCTGGCTGCTATTTTGAAATTTTTTAAGCCTGGCGAAATCAAATTTATTAATCATTCTAATCTTTTTTTTAGATTAAAATTTACTAAGAACTGATCTATTTTACTTTACTTTTTTTTGAAAAAAAATAATTTAAAATATAATTGATATTATTTGACATATGTGTTAAGTTTAAACAAACAATCAAAGGAGATCTATTATGAAATGGTTATTAAGCTTGACTATTCTGTTCTTATCGTTGTCCTTTGTTACTTGTAGTAATGAAGAATCAAACATTCCAGTAGCTACGGAGAAAACCTCGGGCATTATTTCATTAAAAATAGATAGATTAAATGCACCTGCCAATGTTGAACAAGTTGTAGCTTACTTAACTCGCGAAGGATTTGAACCAATCATAAAGTCACTAAATCTTCTAACAGATTCTACAGCCGATATAACATTCGAAGCTATACCGGTTGGAGTTTGGCATCTAAAAGTTGACGCTATGAATAGTGATGGTGATGTTGTTTATACTGGCGAAACGGATGTTGAAGTATTGGATGGAGTATTGATTCAGGTAACTTTAACATTGCAGCCAACAGGAAATGGCACGGGCACAATTTATTTATACGTCACCTGGGGTACTGGTAGTTTCGGTTGGATTGATTTTATCAATAACCCGATCTTGGTTAAGACTGGAAGTACTTATGATAAGTTCGGTGTAGGTCAAACTTTTGTGATTAAAGATGAAAGTGGATACAAGATGTATTTTTCCGGTTTATCAGATTACGGAAAAACTTATGTTTTTTTAGCAACCTCTTCTGATGGACTTAGTTGGAGTCGTTATTCCGATCTTCCCGTATTATATCCGGGGGCATCAGGAACATGGGATGCAGGAAGATGTGCTGCTGGACCTGTCTTATATGAAGATGGAATTTACAAAATGTACTATCATGGTTTTTATAATGTATATGGACCTTGGGCAATAGGTTTAGCAACTTCTGTAGATGGAATCAATTGGGTAAAAAATCCTAATCCTATTCTTGTTGGAAGCGGGTGGGATTACAGAATATTCCCAACTGAAATTATCAAAGTCCAAAATAATTACTATTTATATTATACCGGTTATCCTGAAGATTACAATGGAAAAATTGGACTTGCAACTTCATCCGACGGAATTAATTGGCAAAAATATTCTGGCAATCCGATCCTGATTCCCGACCAAAATTGGGAAGAAGGAAGTATCGGATTTCCATCCATTATTTATGAGAATGAAATTTATGAGATGGTTTATCAAAGTTTTATTCCTGAAAACAATGGTTTTGGTTACGCTCATTCCACTGATGGAATTAATTGGCAGAAAGATGCTTCCAACCCTTTCTTTACTTCAGATGAAACTGTAGATAATTTACTAAAAATTGGGTGGGCAAGTTATCTAAAAACCGAAAGCGAGTACAGGATTTACTATACTGGTTACGCTTATAATGGTGCCGACTGGACTATCTGCGTTGCCAGAAAATTTATTCTTTAATTAATGAATATCATTTGTCTGAAAAGAGAAAAAATGAAACATAAATTAATTTTAGTATTCTCAGTTTTCATGTTCTCGACTGCTTTCAGTCAATGGTATCAGCAGCATACAGGAAATAGTCGGCTTTTTACAGTTGATTTTGTGAATGAAAATATTGGTTGGGCAGGGGGAGATAATGAAACTCTTCTCAAAACTACTGATGGCGGAAATACATGGATGGTGCTTAGTCAATCATTGTTCTCTCTTGATTTTATTCATGATCTCAATTTTTTGGACTCTTTGAATGGATGGATGGTACTTAGTGGTTTCGAGCCAGACAGGCATGCACAAATTCTTAAAACCGCAGATGGGGGTATTACGTGGTCGCAACAGCAATATATATATGGCTTTTCTTTGCATTCAATTTATTTTACTGATCAAAATAACGGATGGACTGTAGGAAGTAACGGACTTAGTCTTCATACTTCTGATGGTGGACTGAATTGGTATCAACAATTTAATGATGCGTGGTACGGCGGTTACTGGTTATATCCTGTATTCTTTATCAATAGTAATATCGGCTGGACGACCGGTAATACTTTAGGCTTGTACCTCAAGACAACTAACAGTGGGAATACCTGGCTAAATTATTATTTACCTACCTCTGATTGGATAACCGCAATAAGTTTTTTGGATGAAAATTTAGGATGGTTAGCCGGTGATAATGGCAAAATACTCAAGACAACCAATGGCGGAATTAGCTGGACTTTAAAAAACAGCAGAACAAATATTCGCTTCCGCGATATAAAATTTCTTAATGAAAATACCGGCTGGGCTGTTGGATACAGCGGTACTATTTTAAAGTCAACCGATGGTGGAGAAATCTGGCTTCTACAGTCAAGTTCAACATTTAGTGATTTATTTTCAATTGATTTTATGAATGATTATCTGGGCTGGTGTGTTGGTGATTCGGAAGTAATATTGAACACCATCAATGGTGGACTTCCCGTTGAACTCGTTTCTTTTAATGCCTCTTTATCAGGCAACAAAGTCGAACTTTCCTGGATTACTTCATCTGAAATCAATAATCAGGGTTTTGAAATTCAGCGAAGGACATCAAATTCTAAATTTATTCCAATCGGCTTTATTAAAGGCAATGGGAGTACGACTGAGATTAATTATTATTCATTCTCTGATTTAATAGAAACAAGTGATAACTATTTTTACAGATTGAAACAAATAGACTTCGGTGGTAGTTTTGAATATTCCAATGAAGTAATGATTGAGTATTCAGAAATGAATTTCAATCTCCATCAAAATTTTCCTAACCCTTTCAATCCCTCAACAAAAATTAATTTTGATTTACCAGTTAATAGTCAGGTAAGGTTGAGTGTTTTTAATTCACTGGGTGAAGAAGTGGGTATACTAACAGATAATGAAATTTCAGCGGGTACGCATTCATTTGAATTTGATGCTAAGAATCTTTCCAGTGGATTTTATTTTTACCGAATAGATGTGGAAGGTGAGGATGGTAATCATTGGACGGAAAGTAAAAAGATGATATTGATGAAGTGATTATGCTCAATGTTTATTTTAAACCTCCGGCATACAGTCGGAGGTTTTTTATTTTAAATTGATTTTAGTATATGTGTTAATCTCTCCGCAGTCTTCTTCCTGTCAAATGTTTTTACAAAATCAATATCTGTTCTAAAATCGTTTTTCTTATTAAAAAATTCTTCCGCACTTTCGGAATAGTTGAACATCATTCCCGCATTTGCTTTTTCAATTATTTGTTTTACTTCATTGTTCTCATTCCCAAACGCTATGATTTGTTTACCGGAACGTAAATACTCAAACAATTTTCCAGGTACATGCCGCGGCTCGGTAGCACAGACAAGCAGGTAATCTGCATTGATGAGTTCTGTTAACATTTCTTTGTACTTCAAAAAGCCGAGATATTCCGTTCTTGGTTCAAGTCCTGCATCTGCGATTGCTTTTTTGATCACGGGACTTACTGTTCCAATAAATTTTAGTTTAAGTTTCCTCCCGCCATCAATTTGCTTTTTTATTGTTGCCCAAAAATTTCCGGGATTTTGAAAATCAAAAATATTTCCTGCATGTAAAAGCACTTCTTCTTTCTTTTCCCGATAAATTAAATTTGAAAAATCATCTTCATTATATCCCCAGTAAAGAACTTCCGATTTATTTTTGACAAAAGAATATTTGGTTGAATAATCAGCTCGTGTTGTTTCTGTTACAAAAATAATTTGTGAAGCGTGTTCGAGAACTTTTTTCTCTAAATGATTATCAATCATTAAAGTTGTTTTACTTCGCTTAAAATTTTTATAGTAAATAATATCAACCCAGGGGTCAATTAAAACAGGAATGTGGGGTACATTAAAAGTTTTACTAAGATTCATTCCAATTAAATGAGTGCTGTGCGGAGGACCGATTGTAATTATTGAACCAAAATTTTCTTTCGTATAAATCTTTTCTGCTTTTTTCAATGCACTAAAATACCAGCCGATGCGTGCATCGGGAATAAAAAGATTCATTCTTATCCAGATTGATAAACGATGTGTAAGGCTTTCGTTGTTGAGCGATATAGCTTCGGACTCGATATATTTATCGTGCTTGTTTTTACCGGTAAATTTTTTGTATAGATCAAAAGGCTCAAAAGATTTTGATTTATAAATTTTTAGTGCAGGATTTATCTGTTCCAGCAGGCTTTCATCACGCATTGAAGTTGTTTCATTTTCAACAGTAAGTACAATTGGTTCGCATCCAAATCCGGGCAAATATTTTATCATCTGCAAAGGAAAATGCACAGTAGCTTTTCCAGACGGCGGGAAAAAATAAGTGATGAATAAAACTTTCTTCTTTTTTCACTCCAATGAATCTTACAACTTCAGCTTTACCATCGTGATGTGCGCCTTCGTTAAGCAAAACAGATTGATATTCAATAAGCTCAATATCAATTCCAGAAAATGATTCGATTAATTCTTCTTTAGAATAAAGCAGTTCCAAATCCTGCGGACCGCCGGAGGATTTTCCCAATTGGTTTTTGTTGAATGCTTCAAGAATAATTTTGCCATTTTGTTTTAATGAATTAACACATGCCTGATGTATCGCATTCCTTTCAACTTTCGGAAGGTGAATAAAAATTAGTGCAGCAACATCGTAATAATTTTCAGGATAATTGTACTTAATAAATTCCGAAAGGGTGTAGTTGATTTTTACTTTTCTTTCCGCTGCAAGTTGAAGTGCTTTTTTTCTTGCTGAGGAACTAAAATCGAAAGCATCAGCCCGCCAGCCCGTTGAAGCTGCATAAACGGAGTTTCTTCCTTCACCATCACCGGGCAATAGAATTTTTCCTTTCGGAAGTTTATCAATCTGTTCTTTATAAAATTGGTTTGGTTCTTTGCCGTAAACAAATTCTCTATCAGAAAATCGTTGATCCCAAAACTCTTTGCTCATTTGTATTTATACTTTATTAAAATTTCATCGCAAATTTAGAGAATAAAATATGGAATTTGAAACCAAGCAAGTATTGATTATGTTATTCTGCAAATAAAAGGAATGAATATGTTAATAGATATTGAAACAGCATCACCCCCGTTTAAAGTCGATCAGCAGTTTGCTGCTTCGGAACTTAAAAAGCGAATGGGAGGTTCGCCGGCTGTGGCACGAATGATTGAAATGACTGCTAATCAAAGTGGAATTGATCATCGCTATTTCGTGATTCCCGATGGTGACGAAAATGCTTCCGGTAAATTTTTTACGAAGGATGGAAATCATTATTCGCCAGATACCAAAACCAGAATGCATGAATATGAAAAATGGGCTGTTTTACTTGCAGTAAATGCTGTAAATAAATTAGGCGAATTAAATAGAATTAACTTTTCAACTATTAATAGAATAATAACTATTTCCTGTACCGGATTTTTTGCCCCCGGCTTGGATTATCAAATCATAAAAGAATTTAATCTGCCGCTGAATGTGAAAAGAACAAACATTGGTTTTATGGGTTGTGCTGCTTCGTTAGTCGGGATTAATTCTGTCTGGGAAGCAATGAGACAGGATGAAAATGAAAACATACTTATGATTTCAGTAGAGCTTTGCAGCCTCCACCTTCAAACAGAACCAACACGCGATAATATTTTAGCCAATATGATTTTTGCTGACGGTGCCGCCGCCGCATTCTTTTCTAAAAATAATTTTTTACAAAAAAGAAAACTGGAAATACATTTTGCCGAATCATTTATGTTTGAAGATTCTGCAAAATACATGGGCTGGAAAATCGGCAACAACGGTTTTGAAATGATGCTTTCTTCTGAACTGCCAAAAATTATTCTAAACAATGGAGCTCCAAAAGCGAAAGAAATTTTAGCAAAAAGAGGAATTGATATTTCGAAAATTAAACATTGGGCTTTGCATCCCGGCGGTCGTGCAATTTTAGATTCACTTCAAAATGGACTGCAGCTTTCTGATCGGCAATTAAAACCTTCGAGAGATATACTAAAAAATTTTGGCAACCTTTCCTCGGTTTCGATTTTGTTTGTGCTTAAAAATATTTTAGAAAATGAGCAGCTTGATATTGATGATCTTTGCTGTGCTGTTGCGTTTGGACCGGGTCTAACAATGGAATTAGTGCTCTTCAAAGTATGCTGAGATGAAAAGAGAATTTACCAAAGAGATAATGGATGATTTTTCAATTCGCGATGAGAGAATTGATTTTGCATTAGCCGAACTGAATTTGATAAACAAATTTTTAGGTGGAAATTCTACTACTCGTTTCGGTGTAAAATTATTATCGAATAATAATCATTCGAATCATAAATTATCTATTCTCGATGTAGGTGCTGGCAGCTCAGAGGTGCTGCAAAACAAAATTAACCATGATCTTGATGTTTACTCTCTTGATTTGAATTTTAGAGTTTGTGAATACTTAAAAGAAAAATCAACTGACTCAAATGTTCTCTATGGCAATGCTCTTCACTTCCCTTTCAAAGAAAAATCAATTGACATTGTGCACCTCTCCCTTTTCCTTCACCACTTTACCGAACCAGAAATTAATTCGATTCTTACAATGTCTATAAAGATTTGCAAAGCAGGTATTGTAATAAATGATTTACGAAGATCGTGGTTTGCATATATCGGGATTTCACTTTTGACAAAGTTATTTTCGAAAAGTGAGATGGTAAAAAATGATGGACCACTTTCAGTTAAAAGAGGCTTCACTAAAAATGAATTGATAAGGATTTTATCAAAGCCAGGGATAACAAATTACAAGATTTATCGTACTTGGGCTTTCAGATGGCTTGTTGTGATTTATGTCTGAACGAAAACCCATTCAACATGAAATAGCAATCATTGGAGGAGGTCCGGCCGGGGCTACTGCAGCAAGTTTTCTTTCGTCTGCTGGTTTTGATGTTTGCCTTTTTGAGAGAAAAAATTTTCCTCGCGATGTGCTTTGCGGCGAGTTTCTCTCGACTGAAGTAATTCAAAAAATAAAAGAGCTTGAACTCTATTCTGATTTTCTATCTCTAAATCCAAATAGAATTGATTCATTTAATTTTATTAGTAAAAATGGAAAAACTATCTCTGCCGGTTTTGACTTTGAAGCATTTGCACTTCGGCGATCAAACTTTGATAAAATGCTTTTGGATAAATGTCATCAAAATGGAGCAAAGGTTTATCAGCCCGCAGAAGTAAACTCTATTGTTAAATTAAATAATTATTTTAACATAAGCGCCCGAACTGAATCCGGTATAGTGAACATTGAAGTAAAATATGTAATTGCATCTTATGGCAAGCAAAATAAATTAGATAAAATTCTTTTCAGAAAATTTATAAATAATCAATCACAGCTCAATGGGGTTAAGTTTCATTTGAACCAAAATGCGTTTTGCAATTTCAAAAAGAACGAGATAATTATTTTTTCCGGTTCAAATATTTATTGTGGGTTAAATAAAATAAATGGAGATAAAGTCACAGTCTGTTTTTTAGAAAATAGAAAAATATATGATGAGCCGCCACGTGCAAAAATAGTTCGAAACATAAAATCCAATCCTGTGCTCGCAGAAATGTTTACTAATGATTTTGGCCAGCAAATTCAGTCGGAACAGATTTACGGCACCGGAAATATTTATTTCGGATCGAAGGAAAAATTTAAAAATGGGATATTTTTTATTGGCGATGCTGCAGGATTGATTGCACCGTTGGCGGGGGACGGTATCGCTATGGCAATGGAGTCAGGTAAGCTTGCCGCAGAAATAATTTATGATTTGAAAAATCATTCTCAATCTTTGGAAAAAATGGGAGGGATTTATGAGACAAATTGGAATGAATTATTTAAAAAAAGAATTACTTCTTCCCTATGGGTTCAGAAAATTTTAATGAACTCATTCCTGACCTCAACAGGATTACTTCTTGCTGGTGCATACCCTGAGCTGCTAAAACGTTTAATCAGAATCACAAGAAATTATCCTGAAATTCAAAACAACAATTAGTTTTGAATTTTCATATTTTTGTACAAAAAAAATTTATCACTGAGATTTTATTTGAAAAATTTAGAACGCTTTATTGTAGTTGGCGATCGAGTGCTAATTCATCCGGAACAGGACTCGAATAAAACAGCAAGTGGTTTGTATCTTCCTCCGGGAGTAAGCGAAAAGGAAAAAATTCAAAGTGGATATGTAATTAAATCCGGCCCCGGTTATCCGACCGGTACTAATTTGGATGATGAGCCGTGGAAAGAGTCGAAAGATCTGGTTAAGTATATTCCTTTGCAGGCAAGGGAGGGTGATCTGGCAATTTTTCTACGAAAAGAAGCATTTGAGATTGAGTTTGATAAGGAGAAATATCTAATAGTTCCGCAGTCAGCCATTCTTTTATTGATAAGAAATGACAATGAGGGAATTTAACTTTAGCCACGATTTATCTTTGCTCCACACAAAAATAAAATTGATTTAAAAAAAGATTTATAATTAACAATAAGGCACTGGATATCCATGGACGATATATCCCTCCCGTTTTAAACCTTTTTTGGCTTATTAAATCTTAGAGAAAATTAATCGCAAATAAAATTGCAGATATAATGACAGTCACGATGAAAAACTCGAAATAACCAATCGAAAATTCTTTCTTAATAACCGGCTTAATCTCAGTTGATTGATGACTAATCCAATCACCTTTTTCGATTGACCACTTTTCACCGTTTTTGTCGTAGTAAGTAAAGTTTGTTAGCATATCCCATTAATTAAAAAGTAATAACTAGTTTTAAAATTTCCTTAACAAAGTTACACAATTTCAAATATTATTCCATAACTATTATCGAATAAATATTGGTAAAATTTAACATTTTGGAAAATATCTCTAAAATTATAGTAAGAAATACCTATCACATTAAAAATTTGCAGCATTTTCTACCAGTAAAAACATATATGCTGTCTTTTTCATATTTTTAAATAGTTAATTTGATTTAGAAAAATTTAAAGGAAAATAATATGACCGCAAACCTCGATATGATCAAAAAAGTTTACTCTAATTACAAAAATCGATTAAACGAAATCCGAAAAGTCGTTAATCGCCCACTTACTTATGCTGAAAAAGTTTTATACACTCATCTTTTTGATACAGCAACAAAAGAATTTACTGGTGGAAAAGATTATGTTGAGTTAGCTCCCGATCGAGTTGCAATGCAGGATGCTACTGCTCAAATGGCGCTTTTACAATTTATGTCTGCTGGAAGAAAAACAACTGCAGTTCCATCTACTGTTCATTGCGATCACTTAATCCAAGCTCAAGTTGGTGCTGCTGAAGATTTTGATCGTGCAACAACAGAAAACAAAGAAGTTTACGATTTTCTTGAAAGCATCTCGCAAAAGTTTGGTGTTGGATTTTGGAAACCCGGCGCTGGAATTATCCATCAGGTTATTTTAGAAAATTATGCTTTCCCTGGTGGAATGATGATCGGTACTGATTCACATACTCCAAATGCTGGAGGACTTGGAATGATTGCGATTGGTGTTGGCGGTGCTGATGCTGTGGATGTTATGGCTGGTATGCCATGGGAATTGAAATGGCCCAAACTTATCGGAGTTAAGTTAACCGGAAAATTAAACGGCTGGACTTCTGCAAAAGATGTTATTTTAAAACTTGCCGGTATTTTAACAGTTAAAGGCGGCACGGGTGCAATTGTAGAATATTTTGGTGATGGAACAAATTCAATTTCCTGCACAGGTAAAGGAACTATTTGTAATATGGGTGCAGAGATTGGCGCTACAACTTCTGTTTTTCCTTTCGATGAAAAGATGGCTTCATACTTACGCATTACAAAACGTGTTGATGTTGCAGCATTGGCAGAAGGTTTAGCTGATGAACTTTGTGCTGATAAAGAAGTTTTTGCAAATCCTGAAAAATATTATGATCAGGTTATTGAAATAAACTTAAATGAACTTGAACCGCATCTTAATGGACCATTTACTCCAGACAAAGCCTGGCCAATTTCTAAAATGAAAGAAGCTGTTAAGAGTGAAAACTTTCCTGATAAAGTTTCTGTTGGATTGATCGGAAGCTGCACAAACTCTAGTTATGAAGATATTGATCGATCTGCAAGCATTGCAAAACAAGCTGTTGCAAAAGGATTGAAAGCAAAAGGGCAGTACACAATTACTCCCGGCTCTGAGCAAGTTAGAGCAACGATTGAACGTGATGGACAGTTGAAGGCGTTAACAGATATTGGCGGAATGATTTTGGCAAATGCTTGCGGTCCTTGCATTGGAATGTGGAAGCGAATGGATATGAAAATGGGTGAAAGAAATACAATCATTACATCGTTTAACAGAAATTTTGCAAAACGCAATGATGGAAATCCAGAGACACTTGCGTTTGTTGCTTCTCCGGAAATTACAACAGCACTTGCAATTGCTGGTAGTTTATCTTTTAATCCTATCACTGATACTCTTATAAATGAAAAAGGTGAAAAAGTAAAACTTGATCCACCTAAAGGAGAAGAATTACCACCGCGTGGATTTGATGAAGGCAGTGCCGGATTTGTTGCTCCTGCTGCAGATGGAAGTAAAGTTGAAGTTAAAGTCAATCCGAAAAGTGATACATTACAATTGCTAACTTCATTCACTCCCTGGGATGGTAAAGATTTAGTTGATCTTCCAATCTTATTAAAAGCTTTTGGCAAGTGTACAACTGATCATATTTCAATGGCAGGTCCATGGTTAAAGTATCGCGGGCATCTTGATAATATTTCCAACAATATGTTTATCGGAGCTATAAACGCTTACACAAAAGAACCAGGAAAAGTTAAAAATATTTTTACCGGTGAAACTAAATCTGTTCCAGAAGTTGCTCGTGAATATAAAGCCCAAGGAATAAACTGGGTTGTTGTTGGCGATGAAAATTATGGCGAAGGTTCATCAAGAGAGCACGCTGCAATGGAACCAAGATTTCTTGGAAGCAGAGCAATAGTTGTAAAAAGTTTTGCGCGCATCCACGAAACAAACTTAAAGAAACAGGGAATGCTGCCTCTTACTTTTGCCGATCCAAAAGATTATGATAAAATAAAAGAAGATGATGAAGTTGATTTGTTGATCTCAACATTAGCCCCTGAAAAACAAGTGAAGATGATTGTTAAGCACAAAGATGGCAGCAAAGATGAAGTGATGCTGAATCAAACTTTTAATGCCGCACAAATAGAATGGTTTAAAGCAGGTAGTGCATTAAATCTTATTGCAAGTAAGCAAAAATAAAATCTTATGAGACTATAATAAAAAGGGAATCCAATCGGGTTCCCTTTTTTATTTTAAAAAATTATGTCTTTGTAGTAAATCATCAATTATGGTTTTAATTAGTAATGAATTATTTTGCTCTTAATCATTAACATGTGTCTAAATGTTCCCAACACTTTTACATATAACTGAATTCAAATTAATAAAATCATTTTTCGCTTTGATGATTTTATTTTTTGTCCCAAATTATGCCCAAGATGTAAACTTCAAGCATCTTACCAGCGATAACGGATTATCGCAAAATTTTATTTCATCCATCCTGCAGGATAGTAAAGGCTTTATGTGGTTTGGAACTAAAGATGGATTGAACAGATACGATGGTTATTCTTTTGTCGTTTATCAACACGATCCGTTTGATACAACCACTATTTCTGCAAATTATATTACGGCTTTATTTGAAGACAGACACGGTTACATCTGGGTTGGTACTTTAAATGGCGGACTGAATTGTTATGACCGTAACACTGAAATATTTCATCACATTTATTACCGTTCAGTTGGTTTGGATAATTTTAATACAAATGAGATTAAGTCAATTGCAGAAGATAAAAATGGAAATATCTGGATAGCTACAAGGAACGATCGCTTATTTAGGATAATTCCTAATCATAAAAATTTATTTGCGGTTACTTATACACAGTACAGGCACGAAGAAAATAATTCCAAAAGTTTAAGCAGTAATAACACTACAACATTATTTCGCGACTCGAAAGGAATTTTATGGGTTGGAACAGATAACGGTTTGAATAAATTTGATTTAAACTCTGACAGTTTCACTCATTTCAAAATTCAAGTGAAAAATTCAAAAGCCCCTTCAAGTCAATACGATCAAAGTGTTAGTGCAATTTATGAAAGTAAAAATGGAGCTTTCTGGATAGGCACGGCAAGTGGTTTGGTCAAGTTTGAAAGAGGAATCGGCACTTACAAATTATATCCTCACGAGTTTGAAATATATCGTTACGGTTGGGGAAATATAATTGCAATTAGTGAAGATCATAACGGAAAATTATGGCTTGCAACACCGGGTGAGTTAATGCGATTTGATCCCTCTATTAATTCTTATGATTATTTTTTAAATGATCCGTTTAATCCAAAGTCTGTCAGCTTCAGCAGCATTTCCAGCTTGTGTACAGATAAGACCGGTATTGTGTGGGTTGGCACTGCGGGTATGGGAATTAATTTGTACGATTATAAAGCAAACCGATTTTCTACCTTGTTAAAAAAGAAAGAACCAGCATCGCGAATTACCGGGTTTAGTGTTCGTTCTATTCTTGAAGAGAAAGCTGATATAGTTTGGATCAGTACCGCTGTTTTATATCGCTGGAATCGAAAAACCGGTGAACTGAAAAGTTACGAAACAAGATCGGATATGCCTGATGAATTTGGAAATACAGGGGTTTGGACTATGATAAAATCTGCTGATGGAAAAATCTGGACTGCAACAACCGAAGGACTTTACAGATATGATCCAGCAACTGAAAAAGCAAAGCATTTTAAATTCGATCCCACAGATAATTCGGGTTTACCGCAAAAAGAAGTTTATGCTGTTTTTGAAGATCAGCAGCGAAGTATTTGGATCGCAACAGAATATTATTTTAGCAAACTTATTGATATTGAAAAAGGTACATTTCAAAATTTTCGTTATCAGCCGGCACCATCTAATAATGAACAAGTACGACCTGTAATCTGTCAGGATAAGAAAGGAATTTTTTGGCTTGGAACAAATGAGGGGCTGCTCCGGTTTGATTTTAAAAATAAAACTTTTCAAACTTTTAAAAACGATCCTAAAAATCCGCAAAGCTTAAGTAATGATTTTATAAAATCTATTTATATAGATAATCATGAATCAGAAAATATCCTTTGGATTGGTACAGCAGGAGGCGGTTTGAATCGGTTTGATGTTGATAAAAATTCGTTTACACAATTTTTAGAAAGGGATGGGTTACCCAACAATGTAGTGTACGGAATTTTACCTGACGCAAATGGAAACCTGTGGCTAAGCACAAACAAAGGTCTTTCAAAATTTGATACAAAGGATAAAACATTTAGAAACTATGATGTTAATGATGGCTTACAAAGCAACGAGTTTAATACCGGCGCATACTATCGAAGTAAAAAAGGAGAATTGTTTTTTGGTGGAATAAATGGACTGAATTATTTCTATCCCGAAGCAATAAAAGATAATCCGTACAAGCCTGAAATAGTGCTGACAAATTTGAAAATCCATGATCAAAATATTTCAATTAAAGATGATAATTCTGTACTGCAAAAAACCATCTCAGAAACAAATCAGCTTGAACTTTCATATAAGAATGATGTAATCACTTTTGAATTTGCTGCTTTAGATTATTCTGCACCTGAAAAAAATCAGTATGCCTACATTTTAGAAAATTTTAATACTGATTGGATTTATTCCGGAACAGTTCACTCCGCAACATATACGAACCTTCCTCCGGGCGAATATATTTTCCGGGTCAAAGGTTCAAACAACGATGGCGTTTGGAATGAAGCCGGAATTTCACTTACTTTAATAATTACACCTCCCTGGTGGAGTACATGGTGGGCGTATATTTTATATGGACTTCTATTTCTTTGTGGTCTTTATCTGATAAGACGCTACGAACTGAATAGGCTTAATCTTAAAAACCAATTAAAACTTGAAAAAGTTGCAACAGATTCTTTACGCAATTTAGATCAACTTAAATCACATTTCTTTGCAAATATCTCTCACGAATTTCGAACGCCGCTTACTTTGATTCTTGGACAGGTTGAAAGCGTTATGTCTTCAGGCATCGAAACAAAAGAAAAGGGTAAGCTGCAAGTTGCAAATAGGAATGCAAGACGATTGCTCACTTTGATTAATCAGTTGTTGGATTTATCCAAACTTGAAGCAGGGAGTATGGAGCTTAATGCCGGGCAGCATAACATCGTTTCATTTCTCAAAAGTCTTTTCTATTCATTTGAATCATTAGCCGAGACGCAAAAGATTACTCTTAAGTTTGAATCTGAACTGGAAAAAATTCCCGTTGTTTTTGATCCTGATAAAATGGAAAAAGTTTTTTATAATCTTGTTTCAAATGCATTCAAGTTTACACCGGAACAAGGAGAAATAAAAGTTTCGATAACCATACGCAAAGCTGAATTTTTTTCAGCATCTTCTACAGGAGGGAGTATTTTTAATCAAGTTCGGGATGACAATACAAAAGGATTTGTTGAAATAAAAATAAAAGATACAGGCAAAGGAATACCTGCCGAAAGTCTTTCCCATATCTTCGATCGTTTCTATCAGGTCGATGGTTCAAGTACACGCGAACACGAGGGAACGGGAATTGGTTTAGCCCTTACAAAAGAATTAGTTGAACTTCATAAAGGGAAAATTGCAGTTAGCAGTAAAGAGGGCGAAGGGACAGAATTTATAATTTATTTTCCTATTGGTGATTTGAAGAAGAAAAATGAAAAATCTTATGAATTACCAGTTAGCATTTCTGCACAAGAAAATATTTTAACTGATGTTGAAATTTCCGAAGCAGAACTACTACCAACTTCCGATCACCAGCCTCCATCCCCCGGTCTCCAACTTCCAACATCCGCCGGCAATCAAGAAATTATTTTGGTTGTTGAGGATAACTCTGATGTGCGTACCTACATTCGCGAACAGCTTGAAAATGATTTCAAAATAATTGAAGCGGGTAATGGAGAAGAAGGAATTTCAATCGCACAAAATGAAATTCCTGATTTGATTATAACTGATGTTATGATGCCAAAATTAGATGGCTATCAATTCAGTAAAGCAATTCGCAACGATGAAAAGACAAGTCATATTCCAATAATAATGTTAACTGCAAAAGCGGGACTTGATGATAAAATTCAGGGATTGGAAATAGGTGTTGATGATTACCTGACAAAACCATTCAGCGCAAAAGAGTTGAAAGTTCGAGTTAAAAATTTAATCTATCAACGCAAGCAGCTTCGCAAACGATTTAGTACATCAACAATAATTAAACCTTCGGAAGTTACTGCTGTTTCTGTTGACAAAACTTTTTTAGATAAAGTTATTAAGACGATCGAAAATCATTTTGAAGATGAGCAATTCAATATTGAAAAACTTGCCGATGGAATGAATATGAGTGTTTCTCAACTTACAAGAAAATTAAATGCACTAATTGATCAGCCGCCGGGACAATTAATAAGATCATTTCGTCTTCAACGTGCTGCAGATCTTTTAAAACAAAACTCTGGCACAGTTGCAGAGATTTGCTATAAAGTTGGATTTAATGATCAGGCATATTTTTCCCGCGCGTTTAAAAAACAATTCGGGTGTTCACCTTCAGAATATAAAAAAACGTTGTAGCGATCGGTCTCCCGACCGATCTGCCTGAGTGTTAAATAAAAATTCCGAATGATAATAGATATAATTAGAAAATAAAGACTGGATAGGAGTCCGTTCCTTACGGAGAAAAAATTTACTTACAATCAAGTCGTCAATTAATAAGATAACTAATTGTGGTAACCTGGCGGGATGGTCAGGAGACCATTTCCTACAAGAAAATCCTCAATTGCATTAAAAGTCCAAACAAATGCGTGTATAGTGCAAGATATCCGCAAACCAATCTTCTACTTTTGCAGTAGAAATTTTAAATAAACTATTTCAAAAACCTAAGCTTTATACTTTGATAATCTTAAAAACAAAAGGAACATTTAATTCAGATGGAAAGATTGTTCTTGATTCAATAAGAACAATTCACTGGAAAGAATTGAGTGACGGCAATCCTCCTCAACTTCCTGCCGGAAGCAGCATCGAGCTTTCAATTTCCTTTGATGAAAATGATTTTCTTTCCGGTAAAGAAGGAATTGTCTGGGCGACTTATGATTTGCGGCAGGCGGAAATTATTCAAAGCACTCTTCTTGCACAGCACATCAACTGTGAAGTAAAAAAGATTGCGCTGCAGGATCAGAATTTATTTTTAATATCAATAACAAATGAAAGGGAGATAAAAGTTGTTGTCGATTTTATTTGGAAAAGCGACAGCGGATTACGGCTTAAACCTGATTGGAGTTATCCAAAGGATGTGGCAAATAAAAGTTTTGAGCAGTGGCTCAATGAACACTAATATCAAATAAACAATTTATTCACTAATAAAAGGAGTTATTCTATGTCTTATTTACTCGTTCATCACAATTGCGAAGATTTTGCCCAATGGAAGAAAGCATTTGATAACCATTCTTCAATGCGTGCTCAACATGGTTCCAAAGGCGGTAAGGTATTTCAGAGTGCGAACAACCCGAATGAACTATTTGTCTTACTTGAGTGGGATAGTATTGCAAATGCTCAAAAGTTTGCTCAATCAGACACCATTAAAGAAGCGATGAAAGACGCGGGTGTTGTGGGTATGCCGGCAATTTATTTTGTTGAAGCAGCAGCAGAAACAGCCAAATAATAATTTTATCAATAAACAAAAAGGAGCTAGTGTTATGAAACAGTTACTTTCAATCTTCACTGTATTATTTGCAGTGATAATCTTCTCGGGTTACAGCTTTGCACAGGACGCCACCAAAGTTGATCCTAAACATTACAAAGTGGAATTTTACATATCCTGATGGCAAAACAGAGAAACGCGATTTTAAAAAAGGGTTTTTTAGCTGGGTTCCAGCAACAATACATCAGGGTGAAAATCTAGGTGATGAACCTTTCGAATTAATTCAAATTGAAATGAAAAATAAATAACTAATCAAAATGGTATTTTTAAAAAATATTTTTAACAATCAAAAAGGAGTTCGTGTTATGAAACAGTTACTTTCAATAATCGCTGTACTATTTGCGGTGATAATTTTATCTGGAAACAGTGCGGCACAGCAGTGGTCTAATGAACAAAAAGATGTTTGGGCAGGCGTAGAAAAATACTGGGATGTTTCTGCAAAGGGAGATGCTCAGGGTTTTATGTCATACTTTGACGATAGTTATATGGGATGGGATTATCAATCCATAGTTCCGCAAAGTAAATCCAATACCGGTAAATGGATAGCAAACGGTTTGAAGAATAATACCACTATTGTTTATACACTTACGCCTGTTGCCATTTGGGTAAAGGGTGATTTTGCTTATGCCGATTATTTTTACACACAATTGGATAAAAATAATCAAACAGGTAAAGAAGATAGATCATCAGGAAAATGGACAGACATCCTAATGAAAAAAGATGGCAGATGGGTTTTAATTGGTGATCAAGGCGGCAGAACATCTAAAGCAGAATAAACATTAGGGTATTTATCAAAACCTTCAAGGTTTGTTTTAAAATTTTTGTAATGTGAAATTTTGTTGCACTTCACAAAAATAAAAACCTTGAAGGTTTCATTGTAAATTTTTAGAAATAGAATCAATAATGCTCGCTAAACAGTGCACGATAAGAAGAGTAAAAGTAAAATTGACTTTGTGCCCTAATTAAAAACCAGCACAGAAAATTTGAATGGAAAAGTAAAAATAAAAATAGGTAATAATGGCAATGGTATCCCGGATTCTGTAAAGGAAAATATTTTCAATCCATTTTTTACAACAAAGCCAAGCGGAGAAGGAACCGGTCTCGGCTTATCAATCAGTTATGATATAATTGTAAAAGAGCATGCAGGCGAACTTAAATTCGACAGCAAGGTTGGTGAATACACGGAGTTTAAAATTATTCTACCTAAACAATATGGAGCATGATGATGATTTTACGATTGAAGTTTTTCGAGTTAGATAAAATTTCGTGGTATTAAGTATTCAATACAAACTGATTTATAAACAAGTATTGGGAAATAGATTATATTCCAATTGTTCTCAGTACACTTTTAATTATAATAACATAAAATTATCAAGAAGGTATTTTCATGCAGGAAAACATAAAACTGGAAATTAAGCTTCCCAATATACCGGATGTTGAACTGGTAGCTCTTGAAAGCTTACAAATTATGGGCAGACACTTCGGTATTTCTAATGATAAAATCGGTGAAGCTAAAATTATTGTTACCGAAGCTATCATTAATGGGCTTGAACATTCAGGTGATCAAAATCCTTATGTACAGGTTGAGTTCAGTATGGACAAGCAAAAATTAATAATACTCGTAACGGATTTTGGATCAGGTTTTGAACCTGGGAATGTTGAAGAGCCAAATATTGGCAATAAACTTCACAGTGCACATAAACGAGGATGGGGTCTTAAGCTAATGAAGTCCATGTCTGATGATCTGATTATTGAATCAGGCCCTAATGGAACAAGAATTACTATTACTAAAAATTTAATCTAATTGGAGAATACTAATGAGTACGGATTTTAATTTAACTACAGAATTACACGACAAAACTCTTGTAATAATAACAGACGGATATATTAATAGCACAGGCGGCGAGCAAATCGTTCAGGAATTTGATAAACACGCTGATGTAAATAAACTTATTCTAAATCTTGAAAATTCCAAGGTTGTTAATTCTATTGGCATTTCTCATTTGATTGAAGTGATTGAAAAACTAAATCAAGCAAATGGTAAACTGATTTTTACTAATCTTGATCCAACAATAGAAAAAACCTTTTCTATAATGGGATTATTTCAGTTCGCGGGGAAAGCTGATACTGTTGAGTCTGCTTTAAATACCTGATATAATTCATCTTACTTTTAGCTTAAGCAGCAAAAGTAATTTTCTATTTGCATTAAACTATTTAACATATTGGAAAATAATAACCTTGTAGAAAAACTTTCTTTGCAAGTTGAATCATTTCAGGAAGGATTTGAGATCCTCTGTAAATCATTCAGTTTTGATGAGATGGTGCAGGATTTCCTGCATTTGATGCGTGGGAATTTTATGATATCAGAAATAAATGCTTATCATAAAAAGCAATTTAATTCTGATTGGAATGCTATTGCCTCAAAAAAAATGCTCGACCCCAACGACTTATCTTATTTTGAAGAGTCACCAAATTATTCTATTCAATATTTTGAAAAACAAAAATATGATGTTTCATTAGTCCTGCCATTAACAGATAAATCATATCTGGGAATTCTTATTGGTCCCAAAATGGATAAGAGTGGTTTCACAGAATTTGATAAAATCACTTTACAAATTTTAGTTCAGGTTTTTGACAGTGCGCATAGATCATTCCTGAATCAGAAAAAAGAAAAGGAATTAATATTTGAATTAAATGAAAAAGTTGTACAACTAAATAATCTTATTGACACAGTGATTGAAGTTTCGCGCTATGATAAAAGAAATATTTTATTTGATTTGGCACTTGAGAGAATCGCTCCTCTTACTAATGCCTCTTCTGCTCTGCTTCAAATCAGTAACAAGGAAAATGCTGTGCAGCAATATTCTTTTCCTCCGAATATTAATGCAAATGATGTAATGGCGTGTCAATTTAAATTAGAGTCCGGGTTTGATTTCAATAATTTATCATATCGATTTACACTGGCAGAAAAAGAAACAAGGGATGGTGTTACCAATTTTAATGAATTAGATAAAATGCTGCTTGATGCCATAACACGACAAGTACAGGCTTCGATTGAAAATCAATATCTGAATAATCAAGCGATAGAAAAAGAAAAAATGGAACAGGAGCTGAATGTAGCTGCCTCCATTCAGCAAAGAATCCTTCCCGAATCATTACCAAATATTAAAGGTTATGATCTTGCAGGGATAAATATTCCCTCTAAAGAAGTTGGCGGTGATTATTACGATTGCGTTGATTTAGGGAAAGGCAAATATGCATTAATCATTGCTGATGTTTCCGGCAAAGGAATTGGAGCCGCATTGTTGGTAAGCACTTTGGATGCATCATTATATTCATATTTGCAATTCGATATTCCTCTTACAGAAATGGCAGATAGATTAAATAAATTAATTTATAAATCTTCTCCATCCGATAAATACATAACATTTTTTATTGCTGTGCTTGATTCAAAAACAGGTGAATTGGATATTGTAAATGCGGGACACAATCCAATTTTGTTATTAAGAAAAAATGGGATGCTTGAAAAGATTAATGCCGGCGGAGTTGGTCTTGGTATGTTTGATTTTGGAATACCGTTTGCCGGGCAAAAATCGATTATGAATTCTGGTGACAGACTATTCTTATACACAGATGGCATTCCTGAAGCGATGAATGAAAAAGAAGAAGAATATTCTGATGAAAAAATGATAAACTTTTTTACAAGTCATTCTGATAAACCAGCCAAAGAGTTTATTGATTTCATAGTTAAAGATGTAAAAACATACGCTGGAACAGCTCAGCAGAGTGATGATATAACTGCCCTAATCCTAAAAAGAATTTGAATTTATTCACCAGCCTTATTGGAGAGCTTTATGACAAAGTCAATTTTTAAATATTTAGTAATTTCTGTTTTATTTGTTTTTTCTTCGCTGCTCATATCGCAGCAGAAACAAAAAACAGAAGCCAATGCTGACTTGATTGAGTACACCAACAAAGAAGGTTTGCCTACAACCAATATTTCAAACGTGGTTCAAACCAAGGACGGCTTCATTTGGATTTCAGGAATTGAAGGAACGTACAGATTTAATGGTTACGAATTTGAAGAGGTGGGCGCTGATATTGGATTACCCACAATGCAGAATATGTATTACGATTCCACTAAAAATGTAATGTACTTCGCCTCGCCTAAAAAATTTATAACATTTAATGGAAAAGAATTTAAAGTTTATACTGAAAAAGAAGGTTACAAAATAAACGGATTATCAGGGCAGTTGATAACATTTGTTAAAGCAGATAGTAAAGGGCGGATTTGGATTGGTTCTTCAACACCGTTTGTGGATAAAAAAAATAACGGCGGTCTTACAAAATTTGAAAACAATAAATTTACAGTTTATGATTCTAAAAACTTTCCCGCTTGATAATGCGATTAACTTTATTGAAACTCCTTATGGTGATCTCATATTTAATTCAGCAGGTCATAATACTCAAACACTCGAAGGTTCTTATGTTGCTTTATTCAAAAATGATGTTTTTAAAAAGATTGATGAATCTGCAGGGATAAATCTTCAGGGTGCAAGAATTTATCCAAAGGAATTAGTGACTTCAATTGATAATGATGGCAATACATGGCTGGCATGTAATTCAGGTAATATTTTTGGCGGTAACCAAAAAAATTCCGGAGCATTAATGTACGATGGAAATAAATTTTACCAATTTACAGAATTCATAAATGAGCTTAATAAAGATCAAGTTCCTGTCGAAGTTTACTTTAGTACCCAAATGAATAAATTGTTTTTGACCACTTTAAATTTAAATGGAGAACTATTTAACGGAAAAAATAAAGGTGTTTTTGAATTTGAAAATGGTAAATGGAAAGCATCAGATATCATACAACAAATTGGGGTGATTAGAGACTTAAAAACTGATAGAGTAATCAATGATTTTAACTATTCGAGTATCAATTTTCAAAAAGCCAATAAATATTTTCCCGAATTGCTAATTTTCTACAGCACCAACGTAGATCAAAGTTCAAAATATCCCGCTCAACTCTTCTCATTTACTGATAACAAATGGAAAAAGTATGACTCTTTTGAAGCTGGACCGGGCACTGAAATAAATGAAGGTGTTTTAATGAACACTTCAAAAGGCATTGGAATAAATTATCTTAATTATTCAAAAATGCTTACCGCTAAAGATGGTTTATTGCTCACTCAAGCCGGTATTCCAACTCTTTTTACAGATTATAATGGAATGGTTTGGATTTCGTATTCATACACTGCATTGCCGGCTTACTCAGCTTCTTATAATGTAGGGATTAATGTTTGGGACGGAAAAAAATTACGTACGATTACAGAGAAAGACGGACTTGCAAGTAATATAACTTATGAAACGTTTCAGGATACTAAAAAAAGAGTTTGGATACCAACTTCAAAAGGTCTCACAATGGTTCGTGAAATCACCAATAGTGATGGTGAGCAGATTTTAAAGTTAAAAAATATTCCTGACGGAGAGAATAAGCCATACAATACTTCAAATGTTCTTGAAACAAGGAATGGCGATATTTATGTATGGAATAATTATGTGCGTCCTATTCAAGAGAACCTTATTGAAGCAGATTTTTATTTCGGAAAACTGGTTGGAGAAAATTTTGTTAAAATCAATTCTCCATTTAGTGATGCTGATAATAAAAAAGAATTCCAGCTTTTTGATCTTCGGGAAGATAACGATGGCAGGCTCTGGTTTTCTGGAATTTTTTCAGATAATATAAAAGACATCACCTCTGCTCAATCAAAAATAATGTTGTATGATGGAAAATCCTGGAACAAACCACCGGAAAGCTGGAAAATTCCATCAGAACAATTGCATTATGTCGGGAATTTAAAAAATGGAATGTACTTCTTAACGGTTGGAGGCTTTTATGTTTTTGATGGTAAGAAATTTGTAAACCTTAGTGATAGTGTAAATGCCACCGCTGATTTCAGAATATTAAAAGGTGCCAGTGTTGCCGGAACAAAAACTGACATTCAGGCGGGGGGAAATTTATACATTCGATTGAGAAACAGAGGTCTTGTAATTTTTGATGGTACAAATCTAAACTTTTATACAAAAAAAGATGGACTTCCATCAACTAATATTACTAATCCAATAGCAGATGAAATTAAAGGTAATGTTTATTTTTCATCTCCCGCAGGCGCCTTAAAGATAACAGGAAATAAATTTCAAACTTTCTATAGTGACGAAAGTGTAGCAAGCGGTGGTCCATATACATCAGCTTTGGATGGATTCGGAAATATGGTAGAGTTTTATAATGGAGTTGGTCTTTACATTAATAAGAGTGAAGAAAAAAGTTATCCGTTAAAAATTTCATCAGCATCAATCAATGGTGAATCTCACTATTATAATTTTCCCGTAAAATTATCCTATTCTCAAAATTCGTTTTTATTCAATTATGCGGCTTTAAATTACAAAGACCCGCGGCAAACGACGTACGAACATTTTCTTGAAGGCTTCGACAAGGACTGGTCAAAGCCAAGCAATCTTGCTTTTGCAGAATATCAAAACTTACCCTCAGGTGATTATACTTTCCGGGTACGTGGTATTACATCAAATGGAGTTAAAACAAGCGAGGAGTTTTATTCGTTTACAATTAATCCACCGTGGTGGTTTACATGGTGGGCTTACGGAATTTATGCTATTGGCTTCGTAAGTATGCTGAGTGGTTTAAGAAAGTTCGAACTTGATCGTAGGAAAGAAAATGAAAACAAAAAATTCCTCCAACTTGAGAATGATAGAAAAACAAAAGAGCTTGAAGAGGCAAAACAGCTTCAGCTTTCAATGCTGCCAAAATCACTCCCAAGCATTCCGCATCTTGATATAGCAGTATTTATGAAAACGGCAACAGAAGTCGGCGGTGATTATTATGATTTTCATGTTCATATGGATGGAACATTAACCGTAATACTTGGTGATGCAACAGGTCATGGCATGATGTCCGGTATGATGGTTTCAATAATGAAATCTCTGTTTATGTCAGACAGAACAAACAAAGCACTAAAACCATTCTTTGAGAATGCGAATGAAGCAATTAAAGATATGCAGCTTGGCAGACTGATGATGGCACTTACTTGTGTGCAGATCAGTAATAATAAAATTATAACCACAAATGCCGGTATGCCGCCTTTATTTATCTACCGAAAAAATTCTCAAACGATAGAAGAAGTTGTTATTAACAATATGCCTCTTGGTGCGATGAAGGGAATCATGTATGATATTAAAGAAATCAATATAGAAAGAGGAGATACTTTATTATTAATGAGTGATGGATTTCCGGAACTTAAAAATCATAATCAGGAGATGTACGGATACAAGAGAGCACGAAATAGTTTTGAAGAATCAGCTAATAAAGATCCCGAAGAAATTATAACACATTTAAGAGCAGAAGCCAAAAGCTGGACAAATGATAAAGATCCCGATGACGACGTGACGTTTGTGGTAATAAAGATTAAGTAAATAATATTAATAGCCCCGACTTTTAAGTCTGGGTATATAAATCCACATGGAATATGGGCTTTAGCCCAATATAAATTTGATATTTTGGCTAAAGCCGGTTTAGTTTTTTGATTTGAATCCCCGACCTAAAGGTCGGGGCAATATCAGATAAAAACTTACTAAGTCAGTTAAAACTAAATAACTTTTAAAAAGAAAGATCAATGAAAAGGAATATAATGTTTAGCAAAAGAAAATTAGTGCAATTAATCTTTGTGCTGTTAAGTATAGCCTTAGCTTCATCAAGCTACGCACAACAGCGCAATTACCTTTTTGAAAATATTTCAGTTCCTGAAGGACTATCGAATTCTACAGTTAATTATATTTTTCAGGATAGTAATGGTTTTCTCTGGATTTCTACTGCAGATGGACTTAACCGGTACGACGGAAATAATATAAAGGTATTTAAAAACGACCCTAATGATTCTACCACAATACCAACTAATGATTGTTCTGCCATTGCAGAGGATGCAGATGGATTTATCTGGGTTGGTGTTTCCAGGAATGCTATTACAAGATTCAATCCTAAAAATGAAACCTTCCAAAGTTATCGTATAGAAACCGCTGGTGTGACTAATCTATCATACTTTTATTCTGCTCTTTTTGATTCTAAAGGAAATTTGTGGTTCGGATCTTCAAATCACGGAATGCAAAAATTTAATAGATCAAAAAACAAATTTGAACAGGTGCGTCTTGAAGTTTCTAATAATAATGCTCAATGGGGAAATATTTATAGTATAGTTGAATTAAAGAATGGAAATATTTTAGCTGCTGATTATAGTAACGGCATTAAAACATACAATGAAAAACAGAATGTATTCCAGCCATATTACCTTAAAACAAATTTTAGCCCGAATGAAATTAATCTCATATACGAAGACATCTCCGGCAATATTTGGTTTGGGGGTAGAAATAAATTAATCAGATACTCTCCCCAATATTACAGCATCGAAGATTACGATGTATTCAGTCTTTTTAAAAACCCTACCACTTATGATAATGTTATGGGTTTAGTTCAAGATGATGAGGGCTATTTATGGGCGGGGATTTATTCACAAGGGCTTTATAGAATTGAACCGAAGACAAAAAATATTCAGCAATTTGATTACAATATTTATGAATTAAACAATTTTGGTCGCAATATTATTTCGAATATTTATAAAGACAGATACGGAGTAATCTGGATTGGTATTTGGGGGAAAGGAGTTACAAAATTCGACCCGCTTAGAGAACCATTTAATTTCCATAAGTTCATAACCAATGACATTGCAAATTCTAATGCAAATTTTTCAACTGTAATTTCGGGTTCACATCAGAGCAGGGAAATAGTAGTTGGAACGTCTGAGAATGGTTTATTTAATTACAATCTCGAAAATCAAAAGTCAGATAAATTGAATATCACTCCTGGCAAATCTAATGTTTCAGGTGAGAAGATAAATATTCAAGGGCTTGCTATTGATAACGCTGGAAATAAGTGGTTTGCATATAATAATCTCGGTTTGCATAAAATTGATAAAAATAATTTACTTAGCACTATTCAATCACCTCATAAAAATAAAAATTCAATTTATTATATAAATTCAATTAAAATAGATTTATCGGGTAATATCTTGATGGCATCGAGACAGGGATTTGAGAAATATAATCCTGTCAAAAATCAATACACAATCTTACCTACTATCATGAATAAACCAATGAGTGAAGATCTTAAATATAAAATTCATAAAATATCAGAATCCAGTGAGCCATTAGCTTCAATATTAAAAGTTGGTGAAGCATCTAATTTAGAAAAAACATTTTCTTTGAATCAGGATAAAAAAGTTTTGATAATTTGTGTTGGTGAAGGTGAAATGAATAATGCCGGCATAGGTCCTTCAGATGCCGGATCACTTTTAACTGAAGATGGCAGAACAATCTGGTCAATGAATGATTTATTTAAAACATTTAACAACGGAGGAGGATTTAAAAATCGAATTGCGCTTGGATGTTTGAATTTGAAAAAGGGTGATTATAAAATTACATACGCAACGGATGTCGGACATTCGTTCGGCAATTGGAATGCAATTGCACCACCAGACTCAATGTGGTATGGAATTCAGGTTTTAAATCTCAATGAATCCGATTTTAAAAGCATTAATGAAATGAATGAAAAGGAAATTAACTCCAATAAATTTATGCCTATGGAAATCGGCACTTGCGTTGAATTGAGTAATAAGTTTAATAACGTTCTCTGGTTAGGATCTACTATAAGCGGGTTTTTCAAATATGATTTGTCAACAGGAAATTTTAAGCAATATAATTTTGATAGCAAAAGCATCAGTTCCCTAAACAATTATATCAATTACATTTTTGAGGATAGTAAAGGAATAGTATGGATTGCAACAGCAAATAGTTTATTAAGATTTGATCCTTCCACTGAAAAAATTGACAGATATGATCAAAAAGATGGACTGCCATCCAATCAAATAAATTCCATTGTTGAAGATCTTGGAGGTAATCTTTGGATAAATACATCCGCCGGATTATCCAAACTGAATAAAAATGTTCCAAAGAATAAATGGAACTTTGTAAATTTTAATGCGCAAGACGGACTTCAAGGATTTACTACAAGCAAAGCATACTGGATAAGCAAAGATGGTGAGATATTTTTAGGAAGCATTGATGGCATTACTTATTTCTATCCCGGAAAAATAAATGAAGTAAAACCGGATGTAGTTATTTACGATATAAAAATTTCTGATGTATCTCTTAAATCAGATTCGGCGGAGGTGAATCTGGAAAAAAGTATAATGAAAACTGATGAACTGGTTCTTTCTTATACTCAGAATAACATCTCATTTGAATTTGCTTCTATTCATTTTTCAAGACCTGAAAAAAATAAAATTATTTATATGCTGGAAGGGTTTAATGATCACTGGATAACAGCAGACAGGAATTTTGCTGCTTACACAAACCTAAATCCCGGCGAATATACATTTAGAGTAAAAGGTTCTAATGGTGATGGAATCTGGAATGATGAAGGAAAATCTATTCGGATAATTATTAATCCACCCTGGTGGAGAACTACCTCTGCTTATGTTGGATATTTCTTCTTGTTTGCCGGAGTAGTTTTTGGAATAGATAGAGTACAAAGAAGAAGAATATTAAGCAAAGAACGTAATGCTGCTGCAATTAAGGAAGCGAATCTTCGTGCGCAGATTGCAGAAACAGAAAATGCACGCAAGACAAAAGAATTGGAAGAAGCACGTCAGTTGCAGCTATCTATGCTTCCAAAAACACTTCCGCAATTACCGCATATTGATATAGCAGTCTATATGAAAACTGCAACAGAAGTTGGCGGAGATTATTATGATTTTAATGTTGGAATGGATGGAACATTAACTGTTGTAATCGGGGATGCAACCGGACACGGTATGAGAGCAGGAACAATGGTTACCTCTGCTAAATCTTTGTTCAACAGCTACGCTGCTAATCCTGATATAATTTTTACATTTCGTGAAATGACAAGATGCATTAAACAAATGCAGTTTCAGTCACTTGCTATGTCTATGACGATGTTGAAAATTAAAAACAATAGATTAATTATGTCTGCCGCGGGAATGCCTCCAGTTTATCTTTTCAGAAGTAAGCACAAAATAATTGAAGAACATTTAATGGAAGGAATGCCATTGGGAACAATGGAAAACTTTCCCTATGAATTAAAAGAAATGGAATTGTTTTCCGGAGATACAATTTTATTAATGAGCGATGGATTTCCCGAGTTACAGAATCAGCATAATGAAATGTTCGGTTATAAACGTGCAAAGAATTCATTTGAAGAGATTGCAGAAAAAGAACCAGAGCGTATTATAACTTATTTGAAAGAGGTTGGTTCAAGATGGACAAGTGAGAAAGACCCTGATGATGATGTTACGTTTGTTGTGATAAAGATTAAATAAGATTTTTAAATAGCCCCGACCTTTAGGTCGGGGAATATGTATTTCCTGAAATTAGGGCTTCGGCCCAATTTTCATAAGAATAACAAATTAGAAAACCGATGATAAAATTTTTTAGAAACATCCGTAAAAAACTGGCATCAGAAAATAAAGTGGCAGGCTATCTGCGTTATGCAATTGGTGAAATAGTTTTGGTAATGATTGGAATTCTGTTAGCGCTTCAGATTAACAATTGGAATGAAGCAAGAAAAGAAAGAAACAATGAAATAAAATATCTTAAAAATCTAAAATTAGATTTAAAAACTGATTTAGTTAATTTGGATTTAATGATAGTTGATCGGCGTAATAAAATGTCGTCAGCAAACACATTATTAGAACTTAAACCACCAGCTACGATGGAAGAATTAACAGTATTTGATTCATTACTATGGAATGTTTATGGATGGGCAAGTTTTACACCCAGGACAATTACAATAAATGAATTAATTAGTTCCGGTAATTTTAACATTATTAAAAACGATTCTATCAAGTCTTATCTGATGAGCATTAAAGAAATTAATGAAGTAATAGTAATTAGACGCGAACATATGAGGCGTGAATATGATAACTACTTGTATGATCGTACCTGGCCTATCCTTGAAATCAGACCTTTTTGGGATTTAGAAAAATCAATAAAGCAAAAAAAAAGAATTAATATCGAAATATCAGATGATAAAAGGCAACAAATAGCTTCTCAAGCAGCAATCTTCTTAAAAGATATGACTATCAGAAATGGTCTCAAATTAGCAGCAATGAATAACTTTGGTATTCTTAATAGATATGAATCACTTTATGCAGAAATTGAAAAACTTATAAAATTTATAGATGAAGACATAAATGAAAAACCGTGATAACATACTTGAAAAAGTAAAAACTGCAGTTGGTTTTTTAAAGAAAAATAAATGTCATTCTTAGCCTGTCGAAGGATGACATTCATAAAGAATCTGCCACACTTCGACAAGCTCAGTGTGACAGTTAAATAAGATTTTTAATTAATAAAAAAGATGTATTATGAAAGCAAAATCAATAAAAGGAAAATCCGCAGAAGACATAAAATCTGCTTTGGGTCAAAGTATGACCGATGGTTTTAAACCAACACTTGCAGTAGTGTTTTTATCTGTGAGCCAGGATAGAAAGGCAATTTGTAATTTGCTGGATTCAAATGGCATTGCAATATTTGGGGCAACCACAAGCGGTGAGTTCATAGATGAAGTTACTGAAAAAGGCACAGTGGTGATATTATTGCTCGATATCAAGAAGGATTATTTTCAAATTTTCTTTGACGAATATCCTGAAAAAAACTACAGGGAAACGACTCGGAGGATTGCTGAAGAAGCACGGACTAAATTCCCAAAACCTGCCTTCCTTATCTCCGGTTCTCACCTTGAAACGGATGCAGAGCAATTGCTTTTTGGATTTGAAGATGTGGTGGGCAAAGATGTTAATGTTTACGGCGGCATGGCTTCCGATGATTACACATTCACCGAGCAATTTGTATTTACCAATGGAAAGGAAAGCAGCCAGGGTATCGTAGCGCTTGCACTGGATGAAAATAATATCCTGATCAAAGGCAAAGCCACTTGCGGTTGGAAAGCTGTGGGTACTGAAAAAATAGTAACGAAAAGTGAAGGCAATCATGTTTATACGGTTGATGATATTCCTGTTTTGGATCTTACCGCAAAATATGGTGGGTTGGAAAATGTATCACCCGATAACGCCGGATTGATGCTCGAGATTGCTTCAAATCTGCCTTTGCAGTTGCAACGGGAAAAAGGTGATCCGGTTATGCGTCCAGGTCTCCTTGTTGACTGGAGCGACCATTCTTTTTATTGCAGTGGATCAGTCCCCCAGGGTTCTAAAGTCAGATTCTCCCTTCCACCCGATTTTAATGTGTTAGAAAAAGTGATTAAAGGAGTTGAAGAACTAAAACAAAATGAAATGCCCGAAGCAGATGCTCTTATCGTATTCAGTTGTGCCGGTAGAATTTTAGCTTTCGGTCCTATGATGAACCAGGAAATCGAAGGAATAAAAAAGGTTTGGAATGTTCCAATGGCTGGTATGTTTTCAAATGCAGAACTGGCAAGAGCCACCGGAGGTAACCTGGAGATGCATAACATTACCACCTGCTGTGTTGTATTAAAGGAAAAATAGAATGATTGTTTACAAAAATGATGAAGTTAAGCTAACTCATCCCCTTGCCCCTTCTCTTAAAAAGAGAAGGGGAGATTTGGAACCATTTAAAAGTCCCTCTCTTTTTAAGAGAGGGATTTAGGGTGAGTTCCTTTACAAAAAAAGTAATGAACCAACTAATATTTTATAAAGCCTAAAATGAATCAGAAGCTTCAAAAGATATTTGATGTAATTCAGCAAAACGAAAAGTTAAGTGAGGATGAAAAAAATCCGCTTCTGAAATCTTTAAAGGAAGTTGATAAAGAATTAGAAATAACTGCATTTAAACTTGAAAGAACAGAGAAGGTTAAAAAAACAACTGCCATTCTGCTGGAAGAAACAATTGAGGAACTTGAACAAAAGAGAAAAGCAGTGGAAGAACAAGGTAAGATAATTCAAGCAGATAATGACCGTAAAACAAAAGAGCTTGAAGAAGCTCGTCAACTTCAACTTTCAATGCTTCCAATAGAACTTCCTCAACTGCCTAATCTTGACATTGCAGTGTATATGAAAACTGCAACAGAGGTGGGTGGAGATTACTATGATTTTAATGTTGATCCTGATGGAACACTTACCTTTGCAATTGGTGATGCAACAGGACACGGAATGAAAGCCGGAATTATCGTATCAATGGTAAAAGCGTTATTCTCATCTGGTGAATCAAGCCCGGATATAAAAACATTTTTTAATCAAAGCAGTGATACTCTGAAAGGAATAGAGCTTGGGCGATTAATGATGGCGTTTATAATGCTAAAAATAAAATCAAACAAGCTTGAGTTTGCCAATGCAGGAATGCCGCCATTATACATTTACAGAAGACAATCAGAAGGGGTTGAAGAAATAATGATAAACGGAATGCCTCTCGGTGCAATGAAAAACTTTCCTTATGAAATAAAAGAATTAGAAATCTCTTCAGGCGATACAATATTATTGTTAAGTGATGGATTACCCGAATTGAAGAATGAAAAAAATGAACAGTATAGTTATGCAAGAGTAAAAGATGAATTTATGTCTGCAGCACAAAAAAATTCCAATGAAATAGTTGAACATTTAAAAAATTCAGCATCAGAATGGTCAAACGAAATAGAGCCGGATGATGATGTTACGTTTGTTGTAATAAAAGTTAAATAAATGATTTAAGAAAAAATAATTTTGAATAATTACTATGAACTCTAAAAAAGAAAAATTATTAAACGACACCTACTATAAATGGATTCAGAGCAGTTTGTACGATGTACCACTGGACGGCGTAAATGATTTTGTTGATGCTAAAATTATGGGATATGGTAGTGCCATCGATGAAAAAGCTCTTTCCATATCTGACTATCGTAAATTGATCAACAGACAAAGAGAACAGGCAGTTGGACTTGAAATGAATTTTGAAATCACACCTGTTTTCAGAAGTATATCAAACAAAGAAGACTCCGCAATTTTTGTTGATGAAATAAAAGTATCAATAATTCTTCAAGAGGGCAAGCAGGAACTCTTTTTAAGATTGACAACCATTTTAGAATACATTAATAGTAAATGGATAGTTGTTCATTGGCATGGCTCCATACCGACAGAAACATTGGCTGAAACCGATACTTGGCTTGTAAATGAATGGAAACGAAAAAACGAAGAACTTGAAAAACTTGTTGATGAAAAAACTATTGAGCTTGTTGTTAAGAACCGTGAACTTGAAATTGAAACCGCTCTGGAAAAAGTGCGCGCAGTTGCAATGAGTATGCACAAATCTGATGATCTGCTAAGTATTTGCGAAGTATCATTTAAAGAGTTTAAGAAACTTGGCTTCGATAATATCAGGAATGCTGTAATTCATATCCTCAATGATGAAAAAGTATTTTTTCTGGATTATGATTATTCAGACTATCTGGGCGGAAGTATAAATAGCATAAATTATAATTCACATCCGGTTGTTGAGAATTATTTAGAACAGATAAAAATATCTGATGACGCTTTTGCTGAGGTTGTTATTGAAGGTCAACAACTGGATAGCTGGAAAGACTTCCGGCGAAGTAGCGGGCAGCTTGATGATCCGACTTTGGATGGAATTCCAGCTCTCTTTTACTATCTCTACTCTATTGGAGTTGGTGATATCGGAATATCAACATTCAATCCTATAAATGAATCCCAGGTTGGAATTCTGAAAAGATTTAGAAACGTTTTTGATCTTGCGTATCGAAGATACACTGATATAACTAAAGCCGAAGCACAGGCAAGAGAAGCAAAGATTGAAGCATCGCTGGAAAAAGTAAGAGCTTCTGCTATGAGTATGCATAAATCAGATGATCTCTTGGACGTCTGTGAAATATTATACAAGGGACTTAACCAATTAGGCTTCGATGAGATGAGGAATACCATGATCAATATTCACAATGACGAGAAAGAAACTTTTATAAACTATGATTACTCTGACGCAATCGGAAGAAGCATAAATCATTTAACTTACAATATTCATCCAGTAATTGAGAAACAAATAAAGCAGATCAGAAGCACAAATGATGCTTTTTCTGAAACATCTTTTACAGGTAAAGACTTAGAGGAGTGGAAAAAATTTAGGAATAAAATCGGGGAGAAAGATGATCCGAGGATAGATAATATCTCCGCATTGTATTATTACTTTTATTCAATAGGAACCGGTTCAATCGGAATTTCAACATTCAGCTCTATTAATGAAGAAAAACTTGAGTTGTTAAAGCGGTTCAGGAATGTATTCAGCCTATCATACCAGCGTTATCTGGATATTGCGCTCGCAGAAGCACAGGCAAGAGAAGCTGAAATACAACTTGCACTTGAAAGAGTGAGAGCAAGAAGTCTGGCAATGCATCATACATCCGAATTGCAGGATATGGTAAATATTCTTGCCCAACAGTTATATAATATGAATCTTGATATTAATGGAGGTGTGTTCATTGTTATTAATGCTGAATTGGATAAAGATATTTCCCTTTGGGCATCCGGCGGCGCAGCTGATTATGTACAAAAAGTGACTGTTCCATTTTTAAACAGCCCAATATTTATTGATCTCAGGGATGCGATCAAAAGGAAAAATAATTTCTTTACCGAAGAGCGCACCGACAAAGAAAAGATCAGATTGTTCAAACATCTTTTCAAATATCAACCATGGAATAGTTTATCTCAGAAAAGAAAAGAGGAACTACTTTCACGGAAAGGAGGATATTCAAGATCAGTCGCTATTTCTCAGTACACAAGCATTTCCATTACCAACCACAACGGTAAAAAATTCTCTAATGACGAAAATGAAATTCTGAAACGTTTTGGAAATGTTTTTGAACAATCCTATACCCGTTTCCTCGACCTTCAAAAAGCCGAAGCACAGGCAAGAGAAGCAAAGATTGAAGCATCTTTAGAACGTGTAAGAGCTGTAGCAATGAGTATGTTGAAGTCTGATGAATTGCTTAAGGTTTGTGAATCTGTTTTTAATGAATTGAGATTACTGGGTTTTAACGAAACTGATTTAAGAAATACTCAGATAGTTATTAATAATGATGAAAAAGAAATCTATAACGGTTATCAGTATTCAGATTATACCGGCGGCGAAATAGCTGAAGTTCCTTACGATATGCATCCTATCATCAGGATGTTAAACGATAAATTAAAAAAATCAACAGATGCATTTGCTGATATTGAAATTTCGGGAAAAGCGATGGATGATTGGAAAGCATTTGTAAAAAGTTTTCCTCAAAAGCCCGATGAGAAACTATATAATGCATCAGAGCTTCATTATTATTTTTACTCGGTTGGAATTGGTGCTCTTGGTATATCTTCCTTTAAGTCCTTGCAGGAAGAACAACTTCAAATACTTCAAAGGCTAAGAAATGTATTTAATCTTTCCTACCAGCGTTATTCAGATATTGCTCTCGCAGAAGCTCAAGCAAGAGAGGCACAAATTGAGTTGGCTCTTGAAAGAGTTCGGGCAAGAACAATGGCTATGTATAAAAGTGAAGAATTATCAGAGACAGCGCATTTGCTCTTTCAGCAATTTAAGGAAATTGATAAAGAACCAAAAATGCTCACTATAGGTATAATGAATGAGAGTGAAGGTTTGATCGAGTTCTGGGTAACTGATTGGAGTGGAGGTGGTTCTAAAGTAGATCGGAAATTCAATGCAAGTATTGATGAGCCAATCTTATTAAATAAAATTTATAAAGCATGGAAGAAGAAACAAAAATCAATCGTGATCGAGCTTTCCAATGAAGAACTGCTGGGTTGGGTTAAATACAGAATTTCATTAAGCGGTATTCCAGATAGTACTGATTATTCAAACAGCCGTGGATTTGTAGCTGCTGCTTTTTTTTCAAAGGGAATACTTTCAATTTCTACTTATGAACCTCACTCACCTGAAACTGTTCAGCTTCTTGAAAAATTTGCCGGTGTATTCAATCTTACATATACTCGTTTTCTTGATCTGCAAAAAGCAGAAGCTCAGGCAAGAGAAGCGCAAATTGAAACCTCGATGGAAAAAATTCGTTCCCGCTCTCTGGCTATGCAAAAACCAAAAGAGCTGGTTGAAGTAGCTGAGTTATTAAGAAAAGAAATGGGTCATTTGGGTGTAGAAGAATTGGAAACAAGTTCTATATACATAGTTGATAAAGAAAATCAGCAAGCTGAATGCTGGTATGCCATAAAAGATATCAGGGAAGAAAATAAAAGATTGGTAAGTGATGAAATGAAACTAATTTTAAGTGATACCTGGGTAGGCAATGAAATGTGGAAGTTTTACCGATCAAAGAATGAACAAATTTCCATTGTGATGAAAGGTGATAATAGGAAAGAGTGGATAAACTATTGTGCTGATAAATCACAGGAATTACAGGGATATTATGGTGATGAAATCCCGGAGCGTACCTACCACCTGGTTAAGTTTAATGGTGGTTATATGGGAGCTGCATCACCGGGTAATATTTCAGCAGAAAGCTGGGACTTACTGCGAAGAGCCGCTTCAGTTTTTTCATTGGCATACACCCGTTTTAAAGATTTACAGGATGCAGAGGCGAGTGCAAGAGAAGCTCAAATAGAAGCTGCTTTGGAAAGAGTGAGAAGCAGATCAATGGGTATGCAAAAGAGTGAAGAGTTGAAAGAAGTAATTCGGGTTGTATACGAACAATTTGTTCACTTAAAGATCAATGTTGACCATGCAGGTTTTGTAGTTGATTACACACCAAAAGGGGATTGGACTTTTTGGATCGCTGATGAGCGGGATATTCCTTCTAAAATAACCCATCCGTACTTTGAGTCTGTTTGGGCAAATCAATTTAATGAAGCAAAAGAAAAAGGGGCAGACTTCTTTGCCACCAATTTAAATTTTGAAGAAAAGAACAAATTTTATAATGAGCTTTTATCATTTGTCCCGGGGTTACCGGAAGCATCAAAAGATTTTTATTTAAGCTGCCCCGGACTTGCGGCAACAACAGTATTGTTTGATAATGTTTCCCTCTACATCGAAAATTTTTCTGGCAAGCCTTATACAGAAGAAGAGAACAAAATATTGATGCGCTTTGGAAAAGTATTCCAGCAAACCTATACACGTTTCCTCGATCTGCAAAAAGCAGAGGCACAGGCACGTGAAGCAAAGATTGAAGCGGCATTGGAGCGTACCCGTGCACAAAGCATGATGATGCAACATTCAAAAGAACTGGATGATACATTACGAGTGTTTCATGAACAGGTTTTGCAGTTAGGTATTCCTTCAGCATTTTCATATCTATGGCTGCCTGATGAGGAAAAAGAAAGGCATATCTTTTGGGCTGCGTGGGCAGAAAATAATTCAACAGTTTTCAAAAGTAAAGCCATCAACTATCCCATGGATAGAAATGAACCTGCCACAGCGCAATGTATTATTGACTGGAAAGCACTGAGCCAGTTGTTTCATATCATGTACCTCCGGATGGGGTAGTAAATTATTTTGCCGCCTGGAATGAATTGATTGTGGGTGTTGAACAACTGCAGCCGCACTATTTTAATGGTGGTCTGTATTATGTAGAGGCTTTTATGAAGTATGGTTGTTTTGGTGTAATGGTAAAGCAGCTATTGCAAGAGGATGAAAATAAAATACTGGAACGCTTTGCAATTGAATTTGAACGTGCCTTTACCCGTTTTCTCGATCTGCAAAAAGCCGAAGCACAGGCAAGGGAAGCACAAATTGAAGCGGCAATGGAAAAAGTACGTAGCAGGACAATAGGGATGCAGCGAAGCGAGGAATTACAGGATGCTGCTGCATTGATGTTTCAGCAGATAGAATCGCTCGGTGTAAATATTATGGGATGTGGCTTTAATATCTGGGATGAGGACAAAAAAGAAGCGACGGCCTGGATGAGTGGGATGCAGCGTTTTCAACCACCCTTCAAAACATCAAGCTCAGAAGATATTTTTCTTCGCATATACGAGGCTGCAGAAAAAGGAGAATCATTATTTGTGGAAGAACAGGCCGGCGATGAAGTTAAAAAGCACTACGAATATATGGCCTCCATTCCTATTTTTAAAAAAATATTAGATCAGCTGGCAGAATCGGGGGGTTCGGTTCCTCCATATCAAATAATGCATTGTGCATTTTTCACCCAAGGCTACCTGATGTTCATTTCCCTCCAACAGGTAGTTGAAGCGTATGATATTTTCAAACGCTTCGCCAAAGTATTTGAGCAGACCTACACCCGTTTCCTCGATCTTCAAAAAGCAGAAGCTCAGGCAAGAGAAGCAAAGATTGAAGCATCTCTCGAAAAGGTGAGAACGGTTGCTCTTACCATGAAGAAGTCTGATGAAATGCTGGATATAGTTCAGGCTTTATATGAACAATTGATTGAACTTGGTTTTAGTAATATTCGAAACGCTATCATTGATATTCATAACGATAACAATGAGACCTTCCTGGATTACGATTACTCGCACGATATGGGAAGAACCGTTACTCTTATGTCATATCAGGATGATCCGATTATTGAAAAACAAGTACGTCAGATTGAGTCCAGTAGTGATGCTTTTTTTGAGTTAATTCTTGAGGGACAGGAATTACAGTATCTAATTGATATGAGATTAAGAAACGGCGAAAATGAAGATCCGCGGCTCCGGCAAATTGAACAACTAACCTATAACCTCTACTCTTTTGGAAACGGTGCAATTGGAATTTCTAATTTCGGCTTGTTGAGTGATGAACAAAAGATAGTGTTGAAACGATTTAGAAATGTATTCGCATTTGCCTACAAACGTTATACTGATATGGTTATTGCAGAAACTCAAGCGCGTGAAGTTAAAAAGCAAGCCTCGCTGGATAGAATTCGTGCAGAAATTGCATCTATGAGAACATCAGAAGACCTTAATCACATCACTCCAATTATCTGGCGTGAATTGAAAAATCTCGAAGTTCCATTTATCCGCTGCGGTGTTTTTATTGTTGATGAAGTTAAAGAATATGTCCACGTTTATTTAACAACACCTGATGGAAAATCATTAGCTGCATTAAATCTATCTTTTGATGCGAATGAACTTACAAGTAACACGGTTTATCACTGGAGGAATAAACAAGTTTTTAAAGAACACTGGACCAAAAAGGAATTTATTAATTGGACAAATTCAATGATAGAGTTGGGACAAGTTAAGAAATCTGAAACTTACCAGGGTTCATCAACTCCACCGGAAACTCTTGATTTGCACTTTATTCCATTTGCTCAGGGAATGCTTTATGTTGGTGATGTTTCTCCTCTTACAGATGATAAGCTCGGTTTGGTAAAAACTTTAGCCGAAGCATTTTCGATTGCATATTCACGATATGAAGATTTTAAAAACCTCGAAGATGCTAAAAACCGAGTTGAAGTAACTTTGACAGAATTAAAATCTGCACAGGCACAGCTTGTTCAAGCAGAAAAACTTGCAAGTCTCGGTCAGCTTACTGCAGGCATTGCGCACGAAATAAAAAATCCACTAAACTTTGTGAATAATTTTTCTGAAATAAGCAGTGAATTATTAGAAGAGATGAAAATAGAATTGCAGAATGATAATAAAGACGAAGCCATAGCTATTGCAGAAGATATAAAACATAATCTTGAAAAGATAAATCAACATGGCAGGCGCACTGATTCAATTGTAAAAGGAATGCTGCTCCATTCAAGAGGAAGTGCAGGCGAAAAATCTCTAACAAATTTAAATGATCTTCTTGACCAGTATGTGAATCTTGCTTATCATGGTTTAAGAGCACAGGATAAAGATTTTAACATCACAATCGAAAAAGATTATGATGAAACTTTAGAAAAAATAAATGTTGTTCCGCAGGATATTAGCAGAGTATTTTTAAATATAGTTAACAACGGATTTTATGCGGCGAATGAAAAGAAGAAAAAGAGTGAAAATGATTTTGCGCCAATTCTTAAAGTATCAACTAAGAATTTACCGGACAAAGTTGAAATTAGAATTCGCGATAACGGGAATGGAATTCCGCAATCAATAAAGAATAATATCTTCAATCCATTCTTTACTACAAAACCAGCCGGTGAAGGAACCGGTTTAGGTTTATCTTTAAGCTATGACATTATTACAAAAGTTCACAACGGAGAAATAATATTTGACACAAAAGAAAATGAGTTTACAGAATGCATTATCACAATACCCCGTACCTGAAGGATGTTGAGCGACATATGAATATTCGAATTGAGAAATACTTAGTAATACTGTTAGTTGCTCTTTCATTTATCAGACTTTCAGCACAAAGCCATAGTATAAGATTTAAAAATCTAGACATTGAGCAAGGACTTTCACAAAATATGATAAGGGATTTGCTTCAGGATACAAAAGGATTTATGTGGATTGGTACCTGGGATGGATTGAATAGATATGATGGTTATAATTTTAAAGTGTATAAACATATTGACGGCGACTCTGCTAGTTTAATTACTAATAAAATAGGATGCTTACTTGAAGATCATAAAGGAAGGTTGTGGATAGGAACCTTTGGCGGCGGTCTTAGTTTGTTCAACAGAGGAGAAGAATCTTTTACAAATTATGTGCATAATCCGAATGACAGCAAAAGTATTTCCGGTGATCAGATACTTTCGCTTTTTGAAGACAGCAAGCAGCGCATTTGGGTTGGAATCAGAAATGGCGGCGTAGCTTTAATTGAGGAGGAAAATTCAAAGACAGCTAATGATAATAGTTTAAAGTTCATCAATTTTTTAAATGATTCTTCTAACCCGAAAAGCATAGGCGGAACAGGAATTCTGAGCATTACAGAAGATCAATCGGGAAGTATATGGTTTGGAGCTATTGACGGAACCCTGAATAAACTGAGTGAAATCAATGGGAAATTTGAGTTTACCGAGTTCCGATCGGAATTCAATAATAATAACAACCAGCTCGAATTTGTTTTGGAAGATAATCTTCATCCCGGTTTGCTCTGGATTTCAGATTACTACAATGGAGTTATTTGGTTTGATACAAAATCCGAAAAATTTATTTTCGATTATCCTTACGCAGACCTGAATAAAAATATTCCTTTGTCGGAAGTTCAATCTATTTTTTTTGATAGCGCAGGGCAATACTGGTTGGGAACTTACGCAAAGGGTATTTACACTTTCAAGCCCGGCAAAGACGCGAAAACATCCGGGCAGTTTGAACATTTTAATTTTGATCCTTCAAATCCGCTGGGAATTGATGCACCAAATATCACTAATTTTTTTGAAGACAAATCCGGTCTTATGTGGATTGGAACCAATACTAATGGACTTTATATAAACAATACAAGCTCAAAAAAATTTATCAACTTTCATAACAATGTATTCGATAAAAATTCCTTAGTTAATGATAATGTACTTAGTGTTCTTGAAGACAATAAAGGAAATATTTGGATTGGTACTGAATTAGGGTTAGATAAATACGACCCGAATGAAAAAAAATACGCTCATTACAATAGCAGCGGAAGCAGCTCCTCAATCAGTTCAGATATTGTTTACAGTTTATATCAGGATAAAAATGAAATGATCTGGATTGGCACCGAAGCTGGACTTGATAAATTTAATCCTGCCGACAATTCAATTACTCATTACAAGCACGATCCGAAAAATATAAATAGCATTAGCAGCGGCGAGATAATAAAAATATTTTCTGATTCCAAAGGTGCGTTGTGGTTAGGAAGCTGGAACGGGGGGTTGAACAAATTAGTTACTTCTCCAAAAGATAATTCGGTCAGCTTCCTTCATTACAAGTACGATAAAAACGATCCGAACAGTATTAGTGATAACCGGATTATGAGCATCGCTGAAAGTCCCGATGGACACATTTGGATAGGAACTTCTGACGGTGGTTTAAATCAGTTGATCTATGACTATTCCATCAATACGGATGGTTCTTTAAATAAACCAAAATTTGAAAATTATAAGCATAACCCGAAAGACCCGAATAGCCTGAGCAGCAACGATATTAGAACTATTTTTATTGACAAGAATGGTACATTGTGGCTCGGTACTTTTGGAGGCGGTCTTAATAAATTCACCCCTCCCAAAATGAAAAATGACGCTGTAAAATTTATTCATTTTCGACAGGGGCAAGGTCTGGCTAATGATGTTGTCCGAGGAATTCTTCAGGACGAGAATGGCTTCCTTTGGATAGGGACATCTAACGGGCTGTCAAAATTTAATCTGCAGAACAATGCATTTCTTAATTTCGATATTTCTGATGGATTGCAAACTGTTAAATTCGAAGACGTTCACTTTAAAAGTAAACGCGAAGGTAAACTTTATTTTGGCGGAATCGGCGGGGTGGTGGCATTTAATCCGGCGGAGATCGACATTAATCGGTATAAGCCTTCAATTGTTATATCATCATTCCAGCGCTATAATGTTGATCTTAAAAAATGATAGATGAAAAAGGTATTTCTGAAAAAAAGGAAATACAGATTTCATACAGAGATAATATTCTCAGTTTTGAATTTTCAGCTTTAAATTTTCTTAATTCCTCCCGCAATAATTATTCATATAAATTAGAAGGATACAACGATAACTGGATCGAGCTTGGTACAAAGCGCGAAGTTACTTTCACAAATCTTGATCCGGGCGAATATACTTTATTTGTCAGAGGTTCAAACAACAATGGAATTTGGAACAAGGAAGGTACAGCACTAAAAATTATTATTACCCCGCCCTGGTGGCGTTCTAATTTTGCCTTTGCCGGCTATGGGTTGCTTTTAGTTATTGCAATTTTTATGGTTGACAGAATTATGCGCCGGCGGGTTGTAAAACAAGAACGGAATAAAGCTCAGCTTCGAGAAGCCGAGTTGGTAAAAAATCAAGCCGCAGAACTTGAAACAGTTGATAGATTAGTGAAAGTAATTAATCAAGCTGCAGATCTTGAAAGCTTATTCAATTCTTTGCTGACGCAGACAATGAATATCATTCCGCAGGCTGAAATGGCTGCTGTTTTTTTGCGGGATAATAAAGATGATCTTTTCAAAGTTGCATTCACTGCCGGTTATAAAATTACTGCTCTTAAAAATATTTCATTCAGCAGTGAGGAATTAAAACAACGCTATACCAGCAATTCAGAAGAAGTTGAAAAAGGTATTTACATACTTAACAGAACTTCATTTTTATACGGAGATGAAAAATTATCTCAGTTGAGTAAACCCAACTCAATGCTCGTAATGGCAGTTGAAAAGGAAAATATTACAGAAGCGTATGTTGTCTTTGATAGTTTCTCGGATAAAAATCCTTTTGATCTTTCAGCCGCAAGATTATTAAACAGATTTCGTGAACACGCTGTTTCTGCAATATCAAAAGCGCAGGCAATAAAAACTTTGCAAGAAAAAAATGAAGAAATTCTTAAAACGCAAGAACAGCTTGTAACACAGCAGAAACTTGCATCGCTTGGTGCATTAACTGCAGGCATTGCACACGAAATAAAAAATCCGCTGAACTTTGTAAATAATTTTTCCGAAGTGAGTCGTGAATTGCTTGAAGAACTTAAAACCGAATTACAGAAAAAAAACAGCGACGAAATTTTTGAACTGATTGAAGACCTAACTCAAAATCTTGAAAAAATAAATCAACATGGCAAACGTGCTGATTCAATTGTAAAAGGAATGCTGCTTCATTCAAGAGGAAGCGCGGGAGATAAGTCACTTACAAATTTAAATGAACTGCTCGATCAATATGTAAATCTTGCTTACCACGGCTTACGAGCTCAGGATAAAGAATTTAACATTACAATCGAAAAAGAATATGACTCAACAATTGGAAAGATAAATATCATTCCGCAGGATATAAGTAGAGTATTTTTAAATGTAATTAACAACGCCTGTTACGCAGCTAACGACAAGAAACGTAAAAGTGGAGCTGACTTTGCGCCTGTATTAAAAGTATCGACAAAGAATTTTAATGAAAGTGTAGAAATACGCATTCGTGATAATGGCAGCGGAATCCCGGATTCTGTAAGGAAAAATATTTTTGATCCATTCTTCACAACAAAGCCCGCAGGCGATGGAACCGGTCTTGGCTTATCAATCAGCTATGATATTATCGTTAAAGAACATAAAGGTGAATTTAAATTTGTAAGTGAAGAAGGAAAGTTCACGGAATTTATTATAACAATTCCTAAACAATAATTTTATTCAGAAATGTAAGATCATAAAAATAAATGGATACACTAAAAATTTTTAATATTAAAAATATCCAACGAGGGAAAAAATGAAACTATTAGTTGTAGATGATGAAAGCGATGTGCAATATTTATTTCAACAAAAATTCCGAAAGGAAATAAAAACAGGCGAATTGCAAATCAGTTACGCCTACAATGGGCACTCAGCACTGAAGATGCTTGAATCAATAGAAAATCTTAGCGACTATTTTATTGTAACAGATTTAAATATGCCTGAAATGACCGGGCTTGAGCTTCTGAAGGAAATCAAATCACTTTATCCTGAATTAAAAGTGGTTGTGATTACTGCATACGGCGATGAACAAAATTTTAATGCGGCAAAACAATTAGGCGCTGAGGATTACTTTACTAAACCGTTACAGTTCGATTTACTTAAAGCAAAGCTAAGTTTTACAGGCACAGATTAAAGGAAATTAAAAATGAATCAGTCAAATATTTTAGTAGTTGATGATGAACCGGATCTGCAGCAGCTTATAGTTCAAAAATTTCGTAGCAAGATTAAAGCTAAGGAATATGAATTTCAATTTGCAATGAATGGTGCAGAAGCATTAGAAAAAATTTTAAATGACGAAACAATTTGTCTAATACTAACAGATATAAATATGCCCGTAATGGATGGACTGACTCTGCTGACAAAAATAAATGAACTGAATAACAGAATGTTAAGGTCAGTTATCGTTTCTGCTTATGGTGATATGGAGAATATTAGGACCGCAATGAACAGGGGGGCGTATGATTTTATTACCAAGCCAATCAACTTAAATGATCTTGAAATAACAATTGAAAAATCATTAAAAGAAATAGAACATTATAAACAAGCTCAAATGAGCAGGGATAAATTAATTGCATTTAAGCAGGAACTTGATATTGCAACTGTTATTCAATCTTCAATCCTTCCTAAAACTTTTCCTCCCTTCCCTGACAGAAAAGAATTTGATATCTATGCTAAAATGCTTGCAGCTAAAGAAGTCGGCGGCGATCTTTATGATTTTTCCCTAATTGATAAATATAGATTAGCAATAGTAATTGGTGATGTATCCGGTAAAGGAATTGCAGCGGCATTGCTTATGGCTGTTTGTAAAACATTATTAAAAGCAACAGCATATAAAGGAATGCCAGCCGATAATATTTTAGCCGAGGTTAATAATATTCTTGTAGATGACAGCCCATCAAATATGTTTGTTACAGTATTTTATGGAGTGCTTGATACACGCAGCGGTGCTTTTGAGTATTGCAACGGCGGGCATAATCCACCTTATCTAATTTCAAAGGACGGAGTAGTTCGCCAGCTTGATAATGTTGGCGGACTTCTGTTAGGGGCGATGAAAGACGTTGAGTATCAATCAAATGTAATAATGTTGCAGCCAGGTGAAAGTCTATTTTTTTATACCGATGGCATAACCGAAGCATTCAACAAAGCGGAAGATGAGTATGATGTCAAACGACTCTCAGAATTTTTATCAAACAAAAATATATTAAGCGCAACTGAACTTGTGGAGCATGTTTTTGAAGATGTTAAAATATTTACAGAAGGTGCAGCGCAATCGGATGATATAACTTGTCTTGCATTAAAGTATTTGAGGCAATAAATTTTTTAGAAGTAAAAAACAATGAATCCCGCGAGGTGCCGAACGGGGGATTGCCTTTCCCATCCGGCACAATGATCTCGGCGGAATTCGATACCATTATACCATTAAACGGTTACCTAATCAAAACCATTTTTTTCGTATCCAAAAAATTCCCACTTTTTATTTGGTAGTAATACACTCCGCTGGAAAGTTTAGCAGAATTAAACTCAACTTCATAACTGCCGGGGCGCTGTGGTTCGTTTACAAGTGTGGCGATTTCATTTCCCAAAACATCAAACACTTTTAACGAAACCAATATGTCACCCTTCGACAAGCTCAGGGTGACAGAGGGGATGGTATATTTTATTCTAGTTGTTGGGTTAAAGGGGTTGGGGTAGTTCTGTCCAAGAGAAAATTCTGTTGGTGAATTTATTTCCACTTCAACTGTGTTTGAATATTCAAACGTTCCATCAAAATCAATTTGTTTTAATCTGTATTGATATTTTCCAGAAGAGAGATTTTCATCAGTGAATGAGTAACTCTTTGGTTCAGTAGTAGTACCAAAACCAGGAACGAAAGCAATTTGATTCCAGTCCTGATTGCCGACTGAAGACTGAGGACTGCCGACTTGTTTTCTTTCTATCTCAAACCCGCTGTTATTTGTCTCCGTAGCTGTCTGCCAGTTTAGCGAAACTGCATTTCGCTCTGCTGTTGCTGTGAAGGTTGTCAGTTCTACCGGGACTATGTCATTTGTACTAAAATTCCAATATTCGCTGCCAGAAAAACCGGAATAATTAATTCCTTCAGGCGCTTGAAATGCACCCGAATCTATTTGAACATAGATTTCTGTATTTGCCGGAAGATCTTTTATAGGATTGATAATAATGAAGGTGGTTCCCGAACCGGTTACCTCACTACTCTGGACGTCAATTTCTTCTATTACACTGTCATCACTTTTAATTTTCAAATATATTTTCCCGATGTTAACATTAATCGTGTCATCAAACAGCATTGTAAGATCAGAGTTTCGAATAATATCAATACTGTCATCGGGTGGATAATAAGAAATAATAGTTGGAGAAATATTTTTATAATATCTTATATCACTTAAATACCCCACAAAACAATCGTCATCGTTATCTCCATCAATGTCAACGAATTCTGGAGCAGTCCAATTATCGACTAAAATTTCATTCAATGGGTTTGCATTTCCTATGATATTCACAAACTTTGGAAAAAACACCGACCCTATATTTTTATAATATAAAACGCCATTGTTGTGACCGGCTCCGATAAAAGCATCGTAATCACCATCTTTATCAATATCAACAAAATCAATATTAGTATTATACTCAGTTATAAAAATATATGGATAACCCCAATCAAGATATTCGGGTTGTGCCGGAGTTCCAGTGTTTTCGTAGTATCTGACACCTGGAAATATTTCACCGCAGAAAACATCATAATCGCCATCACTATCAATATCAACAAATTCTGGGGTTGATCTTTGCAAGAAGTTCAAGTAAAAAAAAGGATTTTCATCATCATTGATAATAATAAATTCAGGGATGTTGGAATTACCAACATTCTTCAAGTATTTAATTTTATCCATTTCGTTCCCGATAAATACATCCAAATCCATATCATTATCTATATCGACAAATTCAGGATATAAGTATGAACCAAGATTGAATCCATCAAATGGATTTTCATTACCTGTTTTTTCAACGAAATTGGGTTGTGTTACACTTCCTATATTTTCAAAATATCTCAGTTGACCTTCTTTAAATCCGATTAAGGCATCTTTATCACCATCATTATCCAAATCAGCAAAAGTAATCCGGGGAGTATCTCGATCTCCTATTAGCTCAAATGGATTTTCATCACCTCTGATCAAAATATAACGTTGTGAATATGTTTGAGCTGTAATCAAACATGATAGTAATGTTAGTGAAAAACAAACCAATATTAATTTGTAAATGCACTGCGGCATCCTTACCTCCAGTTTAATTTTAGAATCAATTGAAGTTTTGTCACCTACCAAGTAAGTACTTCCTTAATTTTTGAAATATTTAAAAACACTTATAAAAATCTCTCCATAAATTGTTATGACTGAAAATTAGTACAAAAGTTAAATGTTATCTCATTTATAATTTATAAACAGAAAGTGAAGTAATGATAAATATCTAACGTGTTTCCAAAAATATAATAAATAAATTAAAAGATACAATCAAGAACAATGTTTTCTAATTGGTAGATCAAAAAAGGGGGAGAGTTGTTTCTATGTCCCTAAGAAAATAAGAATAGAAATGAATACAGTTATTTCAAAAGGGTTCCCACAGGATTCTCTGTTAAAATGATACCGTCACTTTAATAGCAACATCTTTCTGACTTGAGTTAATGAACCTGCTTCAAGTTTGTAAATGAACATTCCGCTGTTTAATTCTTTTGCATCAAAATTTATTTTGTGTGTGCCGGCTTCCTTAACCCCATTTACAAGTGCTCTTACTTCCTGTCCAAGCAGATTATAAACTTTCAATCTTACATTCGATGACTGCGGAATAGTAAATTCAATTGTTGTAATTGGATTAAATGGATTGGGATAATTCTGTTCGAGTGAAAACTCTCCCGGAATGATTGTCTCACCAGTCGAAATATCAGTCAATGAGTTATTTAATAGCCAGGGCTGAGCTGTCTTTTCACCTAATAAGAAATTTAGTACAAGCATAGCAGCTTTCTCCTGTCCGACAGGATCGGAAAGGTGTACTCCATCTTTATAATCTTCAGGGCATATCCAGGTAAGCCCGTCGCTTCGGGGAGTGGCACCATCAGCCCATAAGTAGGTTCCCCATAAAAGCCAGGGACTTCTTGGATCGGGTTCAGAATATACAAGTGCAGTATCGCCGGAAATTTGATCATCAATAAGATGCTTAACAGCCCAGCCCTGATAGTAAGCAAAAGGTTCGGGAGTTTTCTCGGTTATATTATATCCACCGTAAACTCTGCTTGCCAAATAACAGAGCCGTGCATTTGGAAACTTTGCTGTAATAATATGAATTGCAATTTTAAATTCATCTTTCAGGTAATCTACATAGGCTTGAAAGGATGTATCCGGAGCGTTTTTTATTGGATAAGCCTCCGTTTCTTTTAACCAAATCACTTGAACCTGGCTGCTCGTTAATCCATGTGATATTAAATCCTCATTTAAGTTGAACCAATACGTCGTATCCAGGTTTACTATTTCATTTAAGACCCAGCCCGGCTGAGCGCCGTTTATTACTTTAAGATAATGATTCTTGTTCTTTAAAGTATCAATAAACACCTTGAGCTTGGAAAATTCCTGCTTGGTATTTGACATTCCAATAGATAGAAATACAATCTCACCATTTATACTATCCGGCTGTCCAGCTACATCAAGCGGAACGATATGGTTTGCAATATCAATTCCGGAATTGTAATGATCAATCGGTGGTATATTTTGCCCTTCGGGGTAAAGCCCCCCCTGCAATCCTCTCCAAGTTCCAGGACCTAAGTCATTAATTGGAGGAAAACCAACAAAGCTTTGACTGCAATTCTGCGCATTTGATCTTGGAACAAGTACAAAGAAATTTAGTACTAGGATAATAACCAGAGTTTCAGAAAATAGATTTTTCATCAAAAAAAATAATATTAACCATAGAAAAGATACGAACAAATATATTCCCATTTATTTTAACCAGATAATCCAAAATATTGGGATAGAACGATACTGAAAGTGCCGGGATTAAATTTTATCCATAAACCACCCCACCCTCATGAATGGTTGTTAATAATTTTATTAAAATAATTTGCTTTTTATTTCCCTCCACCATTGTTGAGGTAAATGTATAAGCTTGGTCATGGCAGCATCAGGAATTCTAAAAATTGGGTCTGTTCATAAAAATATCCACTCATTTGTATTGAAATCTTTCTGATATAAACTCAATTCTAAGTAAAATTTACTTACATCCTTTCTAATGGGCAATTATTTCATGTAAATATCATCAATAAGTTGAAAAATCGTCAAAATTCGCACATAAGATGGTATCTTACGTACCGCAGATGACATCTTACGTACCCCAGATGACATCTTACGTACCCCAGATAACATCTTACGTACCCCAGATAACATCTTACGTACCCCAGATAACATCTTACGTACCCTAGATAACATCTTACGTACCCCAGATGACATCTTACGTACCGCAGATGACATCTTCCATACCCCAGATGACATCTTACGTACCCCAGATGACATCTTCCATACCGCAGATGGTATCTTCCGTATCCCAGATGGTATCTTCCGTATCTCAGATGACATCATACGAAAATTTTTTTCGTTATAATATACCTGCTTCTTTATCATTTACTAATTTTTATGGAATTTGAATAAATATTTTAATTAGCAGCGCGGAACTGGAACGAAATTTACATTCCTTGCAAAAGTTATTCAGATATCTCACATTGATGATCGTCCAAATTTAACTGCAATGCCGGGGCAACGAGACTATTTAGCTGATTAATTTATAGGCAATGCTTCGGTAGGTTGAGAATCGGATGCGGTTTCAATTGTTGTCTGAAAGAAAAAAATTTCCTAACAAAAAAGCCCCGCCAACAAAGCGGGACTTTTTATATAGAAACTACACTACGGGAAAAATGATTTAATCAACAGCATTTTGTGTGTGGATGTAAAACTGCCGGCTTGAAGTTTATAAATATAAACGCCGCTGCTAAGTTCACTTCCATCAAAAGTAACATTATAAATTCCTTCAGTCTGTTCGCTGTTAACAAGTTCTGCCACCTCCTTACCTAAAATATTAAATACCTTAAGACTTACAAACTCCTTTGAAGGGATCGAATATTTTATATTAGTGGATGGGTTAAACGGATTAGGATAATTCTGTAATAATTCAAAGTTAATATCCTCCGTAAAATCTTCAGCCGAAGTTGTGGATTGTTCACCCCATGCTTCAATTTCCCAAATGCCGGCTTCAGTAGATAAATCAGCATCGTGAAATACAACTTTAATAAATCTCGATGACACATTATCAAGGGAAATGTTTGTCCATTCATCAATTGAAGACTGATCGGAAGAAACTATTTCCTGCCATGAGGTAGAATCTTCGGAAACGAAAAGCGAATAATCATAGATACAGTTCTCATCCCATTTGTAAAATTCAATTCTGATCAGACTGATTAACTCTACTGATCCAAAATCAAAAAGAATCCATTCATTAAGTGAACTGCCGGTCCATCGGGAATCGGGGTTGCCAGAGAGATAACCAAATCCGTCAAGAGATTTTTCAGGTGAGTGATCTGGTTCCTGAAAAGTTGAGGCGGTTACTTCACTGATTTCCAGCTTCTCCAAATTTTCGGGAACAAGCTGAAGATCGTAGGAAGTGAAATTATTTAGTTGTGAAACAGAATTTCCAAATAGATCTGTCACACCGTTAACGGTTAATGTATAAGTTTTATTAGTTGAATGCGGGGAGGTTGTTAGTTTTACTTTTTTACCGCTGGGAAGCAGCCATGCAGAAGTAACAGTAATTCCATTATTAATAGAATAATTAGAAATATCTTCTGCAGTTATCTCATCGACTTTTTCAGAGAAAGCCATCACAAGAGTTGTGGCATCGTGTAAAAAAGCTCTTAAGACTTCAGGTTGAATATTATCATAAAATTCACAAGCTCCGAGATCAAAGCTTAGACCCTGAGGTCTCAATGTTCCGTCGTAATCCATATTAGCAGGAGAAGAAAGTATTTTCCCAATATCTATGGCGGGAGAATTATACATTAATTCAAAATTCATATTTGCAACATCAGTCAACAACGGATCTGCGGAGATTGAATTTATATCAAACCCGGTTGCGTCTTTCCATTCCTGAAGATTATCATAATCTCCAAAACTTGTTGAAAACATCAGCGATGATTCAGGATAAAACAAGTTGTTATTAGATTCAATAATAGTTGAGCCGCTTGCTAATAGAACCGCGATATTAAACTGATAGAAAAGATTGTTTTTACAAATCACTGTAATTGGAAAATCATTAACACCTTGAAAATCTAATGCCTTTACAGATGCATTGACAACTGTGTTATTATAAATTTCAGCACTTGCGCCAGTGTTTTCATTATTTGAGACTGAGATACCTTTTTCACAATTGTAAATAATATTAGCATAAGCGATATTATTCAAGCCGGAAAACTGAATACCCATCCCGCCCGATTCGTCATAAGTCCACGAATCCTGAAAATAATTAAATCTAACAATTCCACCTTGACCGCCAACCCTTGCACCCCATCCTCCGCCGATGCAAATATTTTTTTCAAAAATGCCTGCATTATCAAGTCCGGTAGAGTTCGACGTAAAAATCCCCTTGATGTGATTATTGCTCGTGAAATAATTATCGTGAACCCAATAATCTCCCGAACCTTCAGTTAATTGAATTCCATCACCGATTGGACCCAGACCATTGTTGGTAATATTATTAAAGGCAATTTCGAAGTTGATGCCAAATCCGTTGATGCCATCGTTAAAATTCGAATCAATAGTTGAGTTCAAGATCTTCCAGTCGGATCCAGTAATTATTATACCGCGACTGTGATCTTTATCGCCAATATTATGGACATAAACATCATCTATGGTTAAGTCAATCACATCATATTGAGAATTCAAGTGAGCGTATATTCCATAGTGCTCAAAATATTTTATTTCAATATTTTTAATTATGTAATGAGCACACTTCAGATTTATCCCAACGTCAAGTACAGCGCCAGTTCCATCAAATACCGGCTTATCACCGCTGCCGTATGACCCTAAAACAATCGGATCAAGGGGAGTTCCATACGGTGCACTCAGTATTAGTCCCTCACCTACCCATGTATCGCCGCGTTTGAATAGAATTGAGTCCCCCGGATTTATTCTATCGTGAGCAGATAACCACGTGACATGGGTTAATGTTTTGTAAGGGTGGGTAAGACTTCCATCGTTTGAATCGGAACCGGACGAAGAAGAAACATAATGAGTAGCTGATTTTATTGGATACAAAGCTACAAGAAGCACAGTAAGAAAAACATAAATATTTAGCATAGTGTATCCTTAGTTTTTTATAAAAAGGACTTAGTCATTTCTCCACTTGGAGAAAGAAAAGTAGTTCGGTTAAACCACAAAAATCATGCAAAAAATATTGTTTGTTTTTCTTCCTTTTTTCTTAAGTAAGAAAAATTTTTTAGTAATATCTACAGGTAGAGATTTTTTTTACCTGTCATAAAGACCGGAATTAAATTGGAAAAGAAAATTGAGTTTTAGTTCATTCATAAAACTCAGAAGAGAAACAATATATTCAAAAATAAAAACCCCCAGACTTTATTCAGCACTGAGGGTTATTAGTTCAATTATATTTAAGAATTTATTTTCTACATCACCAGAGCCATAATTGCTTTCTGTACGTGGAGGCGGTTTTCTGCCTCATCAAATATTACTGAGTTTTTAGAATCAGCTACTTCGTCCACTACCTCATCTCCGCGATGTGCAGGCAGGCAGTGCATAAACAGATAATCATCTTTTGCATTTTTTACAAGCTTTGGATTGACTTGAAATTTTGCAAATTTCTTTTTTCTATCTGCGGCTTCAGATTCCTGCCCCATGCTTGCCCAAACATCTGTGTAAACAACGTCAGCATTTTTAACAGCCTGAACCGGGTCTTCAAGTATCTCGACTTTTGAACCCATGTATTTTGCAAATATCCTGGCATTCTCAACAATATCTTTATCCGGTTTGTATCCTGAGGGTGATGCAATTGAAATGTTCATTCCAACTTTTGAACAGCCGTTTAAAAGGCTGTGAGCCATGTTGTTCCCGTCACCAATATAAGCAAGTTTTAATCCTTCAAGTTTTCTTTTCTTTTCGAAAATGGTGAAAATATCTGTCAGCACCTGGCAGGGGTGCAGCAAATCTGTAAGTCCGTTTATGACAGGAATTGAGGCATACTTTGCAAGTTCGGTAACATCTGAATGTGCGAAAGTTCGTATCATAATTCCACTGAGATACCTAGATAAAACTTTTGCACTGTCGGAAATGCTTTCACTTGTTCCAAGCTGCAAATCGTTTGGACCAAAATACATTCCGATTCCGCCAAGCTGATAAATTCCAGTTTCAAAAGATACTCTGGTTCGTGTTGATCTTTTTGTGAATATCATACCAAGAGTTTTACCATCGAGCAGTTTGTGCAATTCGCCGGTAAACAATTTTTGTTTTAATGTTTTTGCCACATCAAATATCTCATAGATTTCTTCGAGAGTAAGATCAGCAATCGAAATTAAATCTTTACCTTTCATATTAACAGCCATGTTTTTCTCCTTATAGTTTTTAGAATAAAATAAATTTTAGTTAATCATTTAATTATAATTGTCCTATAATTCTTGTCCCTGAATTTTTTTGAGCAAGTTGAGATGCTTCCGTAATGACAGCTTCCCTGCCCCCATTTTTCACAAAGCTGACTGAAGCAAGGATTTTGGGTCCCATACTTCCCGCAGCAAATTCGCCATGCTTATAATATTCCTCAGCCTGTTCAACACTAATAACATCGAGGGCTTGTTGATTAGGTTTATTAAAATTGATACAAACTTTAGGCACATCGGTGAGAATAAAAAACTCATCGGCTTTAATCTCGTTGGCAAGCAGCGCTGAAGCAGAGTCTTTATCAATCACGGCTTCAATACCAAGCAGGTTTTTATCTTGATCTACGTAAACGGGAACTCCGCCTCCGCCAGCAGCAATTACAATATTTCCTTTGGAAGCTAATTCTTTTATTATCTTTTTATTCATAATATCAAGCGGTTTTGGTGAAGGGACAACACGCCTCCACCCACGTTTGCGCGGATCTTCTTTAAAAACAAAAGAGGGATTATTTTTTGTTAAAAGTTCAGCTTCTTCTTTCAAATAAAATGCCCCAACAGGTTTTGTTGGATTTTGGAAAGCGGAATCTTTAATATCAACCACTACTTGTGTAACAATTGTAACAACGTTTCTTTTAATTTTAAAATGAGTGAGGACATTTTTCATTTGTCGTTCAATCATATACCCTATTCCGCCTTGTGAATCAGCCACACAAATATCTAAAGGCATTTTAGGAATTTTATAGGTATTAAATCCAGCTTCGTTGCGAAGCATTATGTTTCCAACCTGCGGTCCGTTACCGTGTGTGATGACGAGATTAAAATCTTCTTTCAACAGGTTAACAAGATTGACGCACGAGTCATAAGTGTTTTTTTCCTGCTGCTGAATTGTTCCAATTTCATTGCCTCTTAAAAGAGCATTTCCGCCAAATGCAACTACGGCTAATTTTTTCATAAAGTTTTTTTCGAGTGAGTTTTTAAGAAGGATTTTTTATTACCAATATCTTTAATAACGATTGAAACTGATCAAACCAGCTTATCTATCGAAATGATTCTTTTGTATTTTTTGAGAGGCCGATTATTTAATTTTAAATCATTCTTATTTTATGATTGAAAATTAAGAAGCATCAGCTTCAAAAAAAATTTATTTAACCTATGGAAAAAAAGAAAATAGACTCTGAAGAATTTTTAAAACCCGATAATATGATCAGGCTTTATGCAAGTGGTGCATTTCCGATGGCTGATGAAAAAACAACCGCAATAAATTGGTATCTGCCGGAAGAAAGAACGATAATTCCGCTTAACAATTTCAATATTCCAAGGTCAGCCAAAAAAGAAATTGCAAAATTTAATTTTGAAATTAAGTTTGATACGGATTTCAAATCTGTCGTTCTCGGCTGCGCTGATAGACCCTCTACGTGGATATCCAACAAATTGATTGATGCGTATTTGCGTCTTCATAGGCGGGGTTATATTCACACAGTTGAAACATGGAAAGATGGAAAGCTTGTCGGAGGTTTGTACGGTGTAACTTTCCGCGGAGCTTTTTTCGGCGAATCAATGTTCTCCAGAGTTTCGCAGGCTTCAAAAGCAGCACTGACAGCCCTCATCCAGCATCTGAATGAGAGAGGTTATTTGCTTCTCGATGTTCAGTACATGACCGAACATCTGGCAATGTTTGGTGCAGTTGAAATTACTTTTGAAGAATACAGTCAGTTATTGATTGAATCCTACTCGCTTGCCTGCGAATTCTGAAAATTGCTGAGCTCATATTTATTCTATTCAGTGAAATAAAAATTACAGTCGCCATTTAACTCTTTGCCAAAATGCTTTTCAAACATTGCTTTATATTTTTCTTTTAGATTATCTGGAATGACTTTTCCGTTTAGTTTAAGCTCATTGGAATCGAAGTCAATAGTAATCTCCTCATCTGCATTTTTCAATATTCCATCCTTGATCATCTCGCTTTTCACTTCACCAATAAAATCATTCAGTTTTTTTAGTTCTAAATTCAATTCCTTCATATCAAAGTCAAGCTTATCCATTTCATCGTCAAGATTTTCCGCCAGCTCGGACATGAGTGTTTCTAAATTATCTTCATCAAAATCAATATTTATTTCAGGGATTTCGATCTTAATATTTTGAAGATTACTATCAAGCTCTTCCATTTGAATCTGAAATTCTTCATCATTAAAATTGAATTTGAAGTCAGGAAAATTCATATCCTTTATTTTCTCCTTTAGTTTTTCCATCCCTGCTTGAAATTCTTTGTTGTTAAAATTAAAATGAAAATTTTTTGCCAGCGAATCATCTGAAAAATGTTTCATATTAATTTTAAACTTATCAAAATCAAATTTGGGATGAACATCATACCAGGTAAAGAAACCGGGCTTGCTTTGTAATTCCTGGAGATAAATATTTTTTTCGTCTTCCGAAAGTTCCTTACCATTCTTTTTGACTGATAAAACTTTATCGCCCTGCATTTTAATTACCGTTTCACCCTCATCATTTTGAATAGTGATTTTCTCAACATTATCTTCAGTTGATGAAGAAAGACTTTCATCAGAAGCAGAACAAGCTGAAAAAACAAAGCACATACTAACGAATATTAAAGCGGTCATATTCATTTGCAGGCTATTAGTAAATATTTTTTCCATTTTAGAACTCCTTTTGTTTTTAACAGTTAAGACGCCGCTTGAAACAGATAGTTTTATTATATCCGGAATATTTGGTTAAGCGGTTTTTATGAAAGATAGATGGAAAATAATTTTTATACGCAGAAAACTAAATCATTGAAATTCAAAAGTGATTTAATTCAATTTTGTTGCTGTGAATTCTTAATTTTACTAAAAGAATTTAAAAAGATTACGGAGAATTTATGTCGATAGTACTTAATGGATCAGGATTAACAGTTGAAAAGTTAGTTAAGGTAGCGCGTCATGGAGAAAAAGTTGAGTTGGATAAATCTGCATTAGAGCGAATCAAGAAATGCAGAGCAATGCTCGAAAAAAAAATTGAAGCCCACGAAACAATGTACGGTGTTAACACCGGCATCGGGGAATTTTCTGAAGTGGTCTTAAATGATGAGCAAGTAAAAGAATTTCATAAATATTTAATTTATAATCATTCGGCTGGAATCGGCGAACCGGTTGCTATTGAATATGTGCGCGGCGCAATGACAGGAAGAATTAACGTGCACGCACATGGAAATTCAGGCTGCAGACCTGAAATTACCCTTACCCTTGTTGATATGTTAAACAATGAAGTCACTCCGGTAGTTTGCCAAAAAGGTTCTGTTGGTGCCTGCGGCGACTTGGCACCCATGTCGCAGATTGCACTTTTAATGATGGGGGAAGGTGAAGCGTTTTACAAGGGTGAAAGACTTCCCGGTAAAGTTGCATTTGAAAAAGCAGGAATTAAAATTCCCGGATTAATGGCACGAGACGGACTTGCAACAATTAACGGCGCTAACTTACTAACTGCTATGAGTGCAATCCATCTTTATGATATTAACAGATGGTTAAAGCAGGCAGAAATTGCGGCTGCGATGTCTCTCGAAGCTTTGTATGCTAATATGAAGCCTTATGACAAACGACTTCATGAGCTTCGCGGTTTTAAAGGTGCGATAAGAAGTGCAGCATCAATAAAAAAATGTATCCAGGGAAGTGATTTGCTTAGCGGTAAGTTGAAAATAAAAGTTCAGGATGCTTACTCAATGCGCTCAACACCGCAAGTTATCGGTGCTGCTCATGATGTCGTTCGTTATGCGAAAGAGCAAATCGAAACTGAATTAAACGGCGTGGGTGATAATCCAATTTTTCTTCCGGACGAAAATTTAACCTTAACCGGTGCCAATTTTCAGGGAACACCCGTTTCGCTTCCAATGGATATTGCGGGAACAGCGGTTACAATGGTTAGTGTTCTTTCTGAAAGAAGATTAAACAGACTTTTAAATCCTGCTCTTAGTATTGGACTGCCTCCCTTCCTTACAAAGGGAGCGGGAATGTTTTCAGGGCTGATGTTAAGTCAGTACACTGCCGACTCATTAATAGTTGAGCAGAAAATTCTTTCTGCTCCTGCTTCGATTCAATCTATTCCTGCAGCAGCAGATCAGGAAGATTTTGTTTCGATGGGAATGAACACTGCAATAAAAAATTCTCAAATAATTGATAACGCTTACGGAGTTTTAGGGATAGAATTTATGGCGGCGGCACAGGCTTTAGATTTTCGTGATTTCCAAACAGGCAAGGGTGTAGCAAAAGCTAAGGAAGTAATTCGCCGGCATGTAAGTCATCTTGATGTTGATAGACCGCTTTATAACGATCACAACAAAATGAAAGCACTTGTTAAGTCCTGCGAAATTCTTGAAGCAGTTGAAAAAGAAGTTGGAAGTTTAGAATAAAATTTGATTCTGATTAAGAGTTAGGCCGCTTCAGCAAGCCTTTCACTACATCCAACTCAGTTTCGGATCTTTAGTTCAAAGCTTTAGTTTATTTGTCTTTGGTAGTAACTTAACGGCAATGATTTCATCACAGACAAAAAATTCAAGCTCTTGCTGAATTATTTGCTATAATTATTTAATTTGATCTAAATTTCTTGGTCGTTGCTCCCGCCCACTCCCTGATGATAGATAAATCCTGGTTCGATAATTTTATTTCGGGATGAATTAGTGTATAAGTACCAAGAGGCATTTCACCACTTTCTACTTCTTCCCAGATTTCTCGTCTGGTTTTATCAACATCGCCGGGTGACATCTTACCCCAATTGGAAAAATTTAAATGTTCTCTACCTTCGTTTACATCTTTAATGATTAACCAGGAAACAGGCGCAATATCGGAATACCATAACCAATTCGTTTCATTCGAATGACAATCGTAGCACGATTTTTTAAATACTTCTGACACCAGTTTAGGAGCTCTTATTTCTGCTTCTACTGGAGGGTTAGTTTTTTCTACAGGAATAAATTGAATACCTACAAACACGATTATCAGCAATAAAAATATCTTTTTCATTTTTGTTCCTTTGATTTATGAAGATATATTTTTCGCACTTAAAATTTTATTAGCTTGTTCTAAAATATTTTCAATAGTAAAGCCAAATTTTTCAAATAAAATTTCTATAGGAGCAGAAGCGCCAAATGATTCCATACTAATTGATATGCCTTCGTCTCCAACATACTTTTGCCATCCCTGGCTAACACCCGCCTCAATAGAGATTCTCTTTTTAATGTTTGGAGGTAGCACAGTGTTTTTATATTCATCGTTTTGTTTCTCAAATAATTCCCAGCTAGGAAAGCTAACTACTGTTACATTTCTTCCAACAGCTTCAAGTGCTTCAGAAGCTTTTAATGCTAATGAAACTTCAGAACCGGAAGCCATTAAGATCAAATCCGGTTTTGATTTTGAGTCTTTTAAAATATACGCCCCCTTTAAGAGATTTTCGGCTGAAGAATATTTTTTCTGATCGAGAATTGGTAACCCCTGCCTCGTTAGTATCAATGCCACGGGACTTTCTTTATGTTCGATAGCCGCTAACCATGCGACGGAAGTTTCGTTTGCGTCTGCAGGTCTGATTACAATCAGTCCGGGGATTGCACGCAAAGAAGCAAGATGTTCGACAGGCTGATGAGTTGGTCCATCTTCGCCAAGCCCGATACTGTCGTGAGTAAAAACATAAATCGGTTTTATTTTTGAAAGCGATGCAAGCCGTATGGAAGGGCGCAGATAATCTGAAAAAACTAAAAAAGTTGCGCCGTATGGAATCACTCCGCCGTAAATCGCCATTCCATTCATTACCCCCGCCATTCCATGTTCGCGAATTCCGAAGTGAAAATTTCTGCCGGAGTAATTCTCAGATGAAAAATTTTTATAATCTTTTAAGAAAGTATTATTTGATGGTGCAAGATCAGCAGATCCGCCAATCAGAGTGGGAAGGGAGGAAGCTATTGAATTAAGAACTTTTCCCGATGCTGCACGCGTTGCCATCTTCTTCCCATCATCTGCAAACACCGGTAATTTTAATTTCCATTCATTGCCAGATTCTCCATGCATTACTGCAGAAAATAATTTTGCCTCTTCAGTATATTTTTTTTGATAATCTAAAAATTTTCTATTCCATTCTTCTTCTTCTGATTTTCCATTCACTTGTACTTGCTTAAAAAATTCTTTTACTTCATCGGGAATAAAGAAAGGTGTTTCTTCCTGCCAGCCCAAATTTTGCTTTGTAAGTTTTATCTCTGCCTCTCCGAGCGGTGAGCCGTGAGCGTCGGATGAATCTTGCTTATTCGGACTGCCGAACCCAATGTGTGTTTTTGTAATTATGAGGGAGGGTTTGTCAAAAACATTTTGTGCATTCGTCACTGCGGCTTCAAGACTCGCAACATCATTTACATCTTTCACAGTTTGAACATGCCAGCCGTAAGCATCAAATCTTTTTTGAATATCTTCAGAGAAAGCAAGAGACGTTGATCCATCAATTGTAATTTTATTATCATCGTAAAAGAAAATTAATTTGCCAAGTTTAAGATGACCTGCAAGCGAAGCACTTTCGTGAGAGATTCCCTCCATCAATTCACCGTCGCTGCAAATTCCATAAATAAAATGATCAATCAACTTTATATCATCTTGATTAAATAACGATGCAAGGTAGGCTTCAGCTATTGCCATTCCCACAGCGTTAGAAAACCCCTGCCCGAGCGGACCGGTAGTTGTTTCAACTCCGGGTGTTAATCCAAATTCCGGATGTCCCGGTGTGATGCTTCCCCATTGCCGGAAATTTTTTAACTCATCTAACGAAACACCATAACCGGATAAGTGAAGTATCGAATAAAGCAGCATGCTTCCGTGCCCGGCGGAAAGAATAAACCTGTCGCGGTTTAACCATTTCGGGTTTGCCGGGTTGTGCCTCATTATTTTTGAGTATAGCAAATAAGCAATCGGTGCGCAGCCCATCGGCATTCCCGGATGACCTGAGTTTGCTTTTTGCACTCCTTCTATGGCTAAAAATCTGATTGTGTTTATGGTTAATTGTTCAATATCTTTTTTATGATTCGTCATTTAGTATTTCCAGAGAATATAGATGAATTAGACATGATAATTTTTATTTCAAATATATTAAAAACTTCACGATTATTTTGGTTTAACTTAAAGCAAAGTAGTGAGAGAATTTGTCAAAGAAGGGACAAGTAGCACAGACAATCCTGTCTGTGTACTCTTAGTTACTTATAGTTTGTGGACAATAACCAATAATCACAACGAGATAGCTACAGACATATATTCACAGGCAGGTTAAATTTTTAAATTTTCAAGCAGTTCTTTCATATCATCCGGCAATTCGGAATCGAATTTCATAAACTCATTTGTGTGGGGATGAATAAATCCAAGTGTCTTTGCGTGCAATGCCTGTCTCGGCATGACCTCAAGTAGGTTTTGTATTCTGCTTTTCATTTTTGGCTGATCAGCACCAAAATGAATTTTATCACCGCCGTAAGTAGCATCACCAAATATCGGATGATTTGAAGCTGATAGATGAACTCGTATTTGATGAGTTCTTCCTGTTCTTAATCGTAGTTTTAGATAAGAGGCAAATTCGAATTCCTCAATTACGTAATAAAGCGTAATTGCTTGTTTGCCTTCGATACGGCTTACTGCAAATTTTTTTCTATCCTGTTTACTTCGGGTTATCAGCGTATCAAAAACACCTTCGGGTTCGTCCATCTTTCCCCAGCAAATAGCGTGATATTCTCTTTCAGCCGTATGCTTAAAAATTGCAATGCAAGTTTCTGATGAGTAACATCGTCTTTAGCAACGACAAGCAAGCCGCTTGTATCCTTGTCAATCCTGTGAACAATGCCCGGTCGAATCGGCTCTCTTGTTTCACTCAATTGGCTTGTGTGGTGAAGCAAAGCATTTACAAGTGTTCCTGTATAATTGGAATAAGCCGGATGTGCAACCATTCCTGCCGGTTTATTAACGACAATCAGGAAATCATCTTCGTAAACAATATCAAGTGGAATATTTTCAGGCTCAGCTTTTTCGGGGCGGGGGGAGATGGGAATGATTGCTTCAACAATATCGCCGGCTTTAACTAAGTAATTTGATTTTACGTATCGCCGGTTTACCCAAACAAACTTTGTATCAATTAGTTTTTGTACTCTGGAACGGGTTGCATTTTCGATTGAGTTGGTAAGAAAAATATCGCGGCGTTCTTTCGTCTTTCCTGCGGGGAAGTTCAAACTTGTATGTCTTTTGACTTATTATCTTGCTCATCTTCTCTGCTTTTGGTAAAAGACTTTTCGGAAGAATTATTTTCTTCATTACCGATTATTTCTTCAACAGTGTTTTTATCATCATTTAATAAGGAGCCTGTTTCGTTTACACTAACTGATTCAATTGTTTCTTCTTTTTATGAAAGTTATAAAAGAGCAGAAGTATTAAAACACCAATCGTAACTGAAGCATCTGCTATGTTAAAGATAGGCCATCTATCGTAATGCTTCCCAAGAATTGAGAAATCAAAAAAATCCACATCAAAAAAATCAACTACCTTTCCATAAAATAGAGGGGCGTAGCCGTAAAATACTCCATAGAATACTCTATCAATTAGATTGCCGATTGCACCACCAAGTATAAAGGCAATTGAAAGACGTAATGGGAATTTTTGATTTTTTATTTTAAAGAGATAAAAAAGCAGTCCAATGCTTGCTATAACTGAGAAGACCGAAATTGCTAATTTAAAATCTATACCGGGATCAAAGCCAAATGCAAGCCCGGGGTTTTCAATGAAGGTAATCCTGAAAAATTCACCAATCACCGGAATAATTTCGCCGGGATACATACCTTCAATCTTAAAATTAATTATCGGGAATGAAATGCCCTTCACATAAACTTTAGAAACCTGGTCTAAAACGATTACAATGAGTGAAATGAAAAGAACTCTCAATTATTCACCCGGCTCTGCTAAAATTTTATCTTCAGTTTCAAGTTCTGATGAAGATGGTTTTTGTTTGCGGTGATAAGAAAAAATAAGCATTAAAACCCCAAGTGTAACAGCAACATCTGCAACATTAAAAATATAATTGCCCATCGTTTTGTTGAAAAAATAGAATCTGAAAAAACTGACATCAAAGAAATCCACCACCTTGCCTTGAAGTAAAGGAGCGTAACCATAGAATACTCCATAAAAACTCTATCAATCAGGTTGCCGAATGCACCGCCAATAATTAAAGCAAGCGATAAACGCTGCCCGATGTTTTCTTTACTTACAAAGAAGAAATAAATCAGCAGACTAAACGATGCGATGATTGTAAGAATGGAAATAAGCAGTTTAAATTCTCCACCGAAGTCTATGCCAAATGCGATGCCTGGATTTTCAACAAAAGTCAAATGTAAAACATGATCTATCAGCGGAGTTTTTCTTCCGTAAGGCAAGCCGCTATTAGAAAATTCAAGAAAGGAATATTGAATCCCTTTACATATAGCTTCGAAATCTGATCGGCGAGAACTATCCCGAAAGAAATTAGTAATAGTTTCAAATTGTGTGCTTAAAATTTTCTGAAAAATAATGATAGACTTTTTATTTTTTCTCCTGTTTTTGTTTTATTGGTAAGCAGAGCTGACTATGCGGTACAGCTTCAAGCCTTGCTTTTGGAACAAGGGGGCAGGTATCACACAAATGCTGAGGTTCTTCAATACACTCGAGGCAAATTCCGTAAGTTCCGGCATCTATTCTTTTCAGAGCATCGTCGAGATAACCAAGAAATTTATTTTCGCGCTGAGCATAGAGAAAAGTTTTTTCTCGTTCCATAGCGTCTGTACCCTGTTCAGCCATGTGAAGTGAGTAAGGAGAATTTTCGTTAATGTATTCGCCTGTTGTTGGATCGAGCATTTGCTCTTTAAATTTTGAAGTTGTTCAATTATTTCATCCCGCTTTTCAAGAATAATCTTTCTAAAATGGGCAAGATCTTCTTTGCTGTAACCTTTATTTTTGTGATTGGCTTAGTCTTGGGGACTTCTATTGGTTCTATTTTTTTAACAACTTTAGTTTGCTTCGGTTCTTTCATTACAATTTTTTTTGTGACTTTCTGTTTAGGTGTTTTAACTGGTTTTTTTGTCTTGCTCGGTGGAGCAGTTTTAACTACTGGAGATGTTTTTTTCTTTACAATTTCTTTGACTACTTTTTTCTTAGTTACAGTTTTAGGCATAATCTTTTTTACAACCTTAGTTATCTTCTTCGGAGTTTTTTTTTTTTTTTAATCGAAGCTTTCTTAACTGTCGTTTTTTTAGCTGGTGCTTTTTTAGTGAGTGTTTTTTTAGCCATTATATGGTCTCCTTTATTTAGGAATTTGCTTTTTCAATTTTAATTAAACAGTCTTGTTCGCCTATTTTCCATTCTTGATTAAATCCACCGTCTGAAATTTCACTTTGCAAAATTTGAATTGCTAAAGTTTCACTTGCAATATAATCTTTGTGAATTGAAACTGCGATGAAAAATTTCGTCCGAAGCTTTATAATAAATTTTTATTTTATCAATTACTTCAAATCCTGCATCTTTTCTCATATTCTGAATTCTATTAACAAATTCTCGTGCGAGACCTTCAGAAATTAGTTCATCATTAAGTTCCGCATCTATTGCAACAGTGACCCCGACTTCACTTTCTACAACCCAACCTTTGATCTCACTGCTGATAATTTCAACATCACTTTGCGAAATTTCAATTTTTGAATCTGCAATATTAAGAAAAATACTTTTACCTTCTTCAAGAATTTTTATTTGATTTCCATCTAATTCGGTTATAGCCGCAGCAACAGATTTTACCATTTTACCAAATTTGGGTCCAATAGATTTGAAATTAGCCTTTGCAGTTTTACTAACTATTTCAGAATCATTTTGAAGAACGATAAGTTCTTTGATGTTAACTTCTTCAAGAATAACATCTTTCATTTTAGAAAGGGCATCTCTTTTGCTGCTTTCAACTACCACCATCATTTTGCTCAAAGGCTGGCGAACCTTTTAAATTATTTTTTGCTCTCATAGCGCGGGCAATTGAAACAACTTGCTGAGCAACTTCCATTTTATCTTCAAGAGATTTTTCAGAATAGGTTACTGCTGGAAATTCTGATAAGTGCACCGAATCAAATTTTTCCAGTTTTGTTATCGAGTTAAGATTCTGATAGATTTCTTCAGAGATGAAGGAGCGAAGGGGGAAGTAAGTTTCGAAACGGTTATTAAGCATTCATACAAAGTCTGGTAAGCGGAAATTTTATTCTCATTCATTTCAGATTTCCAGAATCTTCTTCTGCATCTTCTTACGTACCAATTTGAAAGCTGATCAATTGTGAAATTTGAAACAGCACGAGCTGCCTTGGTAACATCATAATTATCCATCAGGTTTTCATATTCTGTTACTAACGAATTTAATTTTGAAATAATCCATCTATCTATTTCGGGTCGCTGTTCATAAGCAATTGCAGGTGATGAAAACTCGAACTTGTCAATATTCGCATAGAGCACTAAGAATGAATAAGTATTGGTCAATGTTCCGAAAAATTTACGTTGTACTTCGACCAATCCTTCTTCATCAAATAAAGTCGGACGCCAGGGCGGGCTGTTTGTTACGAGATACCAGCGTGTAGCGTCGGCGCCATATTTATCAAATAAAATAAAAGGATCAACTGTATTGCCTTTCGACTTTGACATTTTCAAGCCGTTTTTGTCAAGTATCAATTCGTTCACAATTACATTTTTAAATGCGACACTATCAAAAAGCATTGTTGCGATAGCATGAAGAGTGTAGAACCACCCGCGTGTCTGGTCAATCCCTTCGCAAATAAAATCTGAAGGGAAAAAGTTTTTTCAAATAGTTCTTTATTCTCAAAAGGGTAATGATATTGAGCAAAGGCATTGCGCCCGAATCAAACCAAACATCAATTAATTCAGGTGTGCGTTTATAAACTTTTCCGTTTATTTCAAAAATTATTCGATCAACAAATGGTTTGTGAAGATCAATTTCTTTTAGTTCGAAACGGGTGTTCGAACTCCGTTATCTTCATAAAAACCTGTTTTCAATTCCTCGATACTTCCTACTGCAATCATATCGCCGTCTTCACTAACCCAGATTGGAAGGGGGGTAGCCCAAAATCTATCGCGCGAAAGTGCCAAGTCTTTATTTTCTTCGAGCCAGTTGCCAAACCTTCCTGCGCCAACTTCGGGCGGCTGCCAATTAATCGTTTTGTTTAGTTCCACCATCCTGCCTGCAATCGAAGTTGTTTTGATAAACCATGACTCGCGTGCATAATAAATTACCGGAACATTTTCGTGCCGCCAGCTAAAAGGATAAGTATGAGTGATGGTTTCCTTTTTGTAAAGCTTACCGTCATGTCTTAATTTTTGAATAATTCCGGCATCTGCATCTTTACGAATTGCCCGGCAAAGTCCGTAACTTCGGCTGTAAATAATCCACCGCGCGTAACCGGCTGCATCATCGGCAGATCATATTTTTTAGAGACTTCATAATCGTCTGCGCCAAAGGCCGGGGCAATATGAACCACTCCGGAGCCGTCTTCAGTGCTTACAAAATTTCCACAAACAACGTAAAAAGCTTTCTTATCTGCTTTAACGTAGTCAAACAACTGTTCGTAAAAAAATCCCTCAAGAGTTGATCCCTTAAACTCATCTATAATTTCATATTCACTATCAAGGACTGACAATCTTTCTTTTGCGAGAATGATTTTTTTGTCTTTATGATTTACTTTTACATAATCAATATCGGCACCGACAGCAAGTGCAACATTGGAAATCAAAGTCCACGGTGTTGTTGTCCATACTAAAATGAATTCATCTTTCTGTTCAAATTTGAATAAAACATAAACGGATGGATCTTTTGTTTCGCGATAGCCGAGCGCAAGTTCGTGCGATGACAAAACAGTTTCTGATTTGGGGTCCTGAGGAACAATTTTATAATCTTTATAAATAAGTCCTTTATCGAATAAAGTTTTTAGCGCCCACCAAACCGATTCGATATAGTTGTTTGTAAGTGTGATGTAGGCAGAATCAAGATCAATCCAGTAGCCCATCCTATCTGTCATCTTTTCCCAAAGATCGAGATAAGTGAAAACAGAATTGCGGCAGGCTTGATTGTATTTGTCAACGCCGTATTCAATCACTTCGCTTTTGTGTTTGATACCGAGACTTTTTTCGACTTCAATTTCGACCGGCAAACCATGAGTATCCCATCCGGCTTTACGCTCTACACGGTAGCCCTTCAGTGTTTTGTAGCGGCAGATCAAATCTTTAAGCGTACGCGCCATTAAGATGATGAATGCCAGGCTTGCCGTTTGCTGTTGGCGGTCCTTCATAAAAGGTGAATGATTTGGATTTATCTCTTGAGGAAATGCTTTTCTCAAAAGTTCTATTTGCTTTCCAGAATTCTAATATTTGTTGTTCAATTTCGGGGTAATTTATTTTTTCTAAATTTTGTTTAAACATTTTTTATGATTTATCAATTACTGTTGTTCGTATTTTTTAATTAATTCTTTTTCTGTTTGAATAAATTCTTTCAACTCTCTTTCGATTCTTTCTTTTCGCAGGATAATGTTTTTTGCCTGTGATTCTGCTTCAAAAATTATTTCTTTTGCTTTGAGCTGAGCTGTTTTTAATTCAAGGTCGGATTGTTTTTTTGATTCCTGCAGGATGCTTTCATAAACACGGATTTTTTCATTCGTTAGATCGGAGTCGCGTTTGGATGTAAGAATTTCTTCAATCGCCATTCCGAAAAATGCCATTGAGCCAAGCAAAATATTTCTCAAGCTGAATAAAATAAGGTTTTCGGAAAGTAATTCGCTTGCTCCAAAATATTCATTAAAAAATGAAATTGTAAAAATTGAAATTATTGTGACTGCAATAATTGTTGCGAAAACTACTTTGCCGCCGAAATTCCAGCCAAGTGATTTATTGATATACCACCCGCTTGCGAAGCACAGCATAGACATAACAAACCAAACGGCAAAATCATTTTCACCAAACTTGAATAAATCCGTTTGAAGAAAATCAGATGAGAAAATAAAAATTGCAAGTAAAACCGGAGCGGCATAGTGGGATAATTTCTTCATTTCCATTAAAGTCTCCTGATTACTTCTTTCATTATTAAAGTCATTTTTGGTTCTGCTGCCATTGCTGTTTCGATTATTTCCTGAACGTTTACGGGTTTGAGTGAATCAGGGAAGCATTCATCAGTAATAATGCTGATTCCAAGCACCTTCATTCCCATTTGGTTAGCCACAATATTTTCAGGGATGGTGGACATTCCCACCACGTCAGCACCGGTTGCACGGAGAAATCTGTACTCTGCTTTTGTTTCGAGATTAGGACCGGGTACAGCAACGTAAACACCTTTTTGGATTTTCAATTTATTTTCAAGTGCAATTTGTTCGGCAAGGTTTATCAGCTCTTGCGAATAAGGTTCGCTCATATCGGGGAAGCGCGGTCCGAGTTCATTTTCATTCGGTCCAATCAATGGATTATCGCCGAGTAGATTTATGTGATCGGTCATCAGCATAACATCACCTTTGCAAAATTGCGGATTCATTCCACCGCAGGCGTTTGATACAAGCAGTGTTTGCACACCGAGAAATTTCATTACGCGAATTGGATAAGTTATTTGCTGCATCGTGTAGCCTTCGTAATAATGAAACCTGCCTTGCATTGCCACCACCTTCTTATTTCCAATTGTGCCAAAAATTAATCTTCCTTTGTGAGATTCAACAGTTGAAATTGGAAAGTGCGGCAGATCGGAATAATCAATTTCGATATCAATTTTTATTTCACTGACTAAACCGCCAAGCCCTGTTCCGGAGAACAATTCCAACAGGGAAATTATCTGAAGTATGTTTTTTAATTACAGCTAAGGTTTGTTCTATTTTATTTTTTAATTCGCTCATATTATAAAATTTTATTAACTATATCATCAATGTTTAGATCGAGATCTTTTGATTCATCAGTTTTTCGAGGTGCAGGATTTTCTTCACCGGCATAAGCAACTTTTGTTTCGAGAAGATTCGATTGAGTGTTTACGATAGACTTAAGTCTTGCAATTAGAAAATCTTTTTCGTCGCGAAGTCTAATAACTGCATCACGTATTTCATTTGCTTGCTCGCGGGCTTTCTCTTCCTGCGCTTTTAATAAAGTATCCTGAAGATTTTTTCTATTCGCTTATAGTCATTAACTTTAATATTCAACTCATCTAATTCTCGTTTTAGTTTTTCGTTTTCTTTGTAAAGGTTGTCAAATTCATCAGCGAGTTTTTCGAGGAATGCTTGAACCTCTTCAGTTTCGTAGCCGCGCATTGACTTACTGAACTCTTGCTGTTTTATACTAAGCGGAGAAAACTTCATAACTCATTCCATTTTTTTGAATAATCTCTTTCACCAAAAATTGCTGAACCAATTCGCAGCATAGTTGAACCTTCTTCAATTGCAATTTCAAAATCACTTGTCATTCCCATTGAGAGTTCGCGTAATTGATAACCTTCAGAATTAAATTTTATTAATAAATTTTTAAATCTCTAAAACTTTTCTGATTAGAATTTCATTCTCGGTTAAAGGCGCCATTGTCATCAAGCCTAATGTATTTATATTTTTACTCAACTTACAAAATTTTAAAATATTTCTAACTTCATCTTCACTCTCGGCACCTGACTTGGTTTCTTCACCAGATGTTTTAACCTGCACCAAAATTTTCTGAACTTTTCCTATTACTTCAGCTTTTTTTGCTATCTCTTCTGCAAGTTCAAATGAATCAACTGAGTGGATAATCTCTGCACAATTCACAGCATATTTTACTTTATTCATCTGAAGATTGCCGATAAAATGCCAGGTGACTTTGCTGCCGATTTTTCAAATTTCAGATTTAATTCCTGCGCTTTATTTTCGCCAAAGTCTGAAATACCTGCATCAATTGCCTGATTGATTGCATCAATTCCAAAATACTTTGAGACTGCAATCAGCTTAATTTCATTAACGTTCCGACCGCATTCTGAACACTTTTTCTGAATCCGGTTTCGCAGTGCAACAATATTATTAGCAATCATTTCAAAATTAAGGTTGTGAATCTATACCTTAATTTACAGAAAATCAACGAAAATTTTGTTAGAAAAACCAGAGGAACAAACATTTACAAATTGAAAATCTTTGAGCTTTAACAGGAAGGTAATAGAAAATTATTAAAAAGGCAGCTAACCAAAGCTGCCTTGAAAGAAATGTCTTAGAATACTTTTGACATTTGATGTTATTTCTGAATTATCATTTTCTTAGTTTCAACGAAACCACCTGACCTTAATTGGTAGTAGTAAACTCCGCTGGACAGGCTGATATTCTGTCCTGCGTTAAACTCAACTTCGTACGTGCCGGGCTGCTGTGGCTCGTTTACGAGTGTGGCTACTTCGTTGCCAAGTATGTCATACACAAGAAGCCTCACCCCCAACCCCTCTCCAAAGGAGAGGGGAGTTGAAGGAATTGTATATTTTATTTTTGTTGTTGGATTAAATGGATTCGGGAAGTTCTGCTCAAGTGAAAATTCTGTTGGTGAAGTTACTTCAACCTCAACTGTGTTTGAATATTCAAAACTTCCATCAAAGTCAATCTGTTTTAATCTGTATTGATATTTTCCAGAAAAAAGATTTTCATCAGTGAAAGAATAACCCTTAGGTTCGGTTGTGGTCCCAAATCCGGGAACAAAACCGATGACCTCCAATCCTGTTTGACTATTGACGTTTGACATTTGACTTCTGCATTTCGAAGCCGCTGTTTTTGTCTCCGTAGCAGTCTGCCAGTTTAGCGAAACTGAGTTTTGCTGTGCTGTTGCTGTAAAGGAGATTAACTCGACAGGAACAATGTCGGAGGCAATTCTTAAGAGCATTACTTCTTGCTGAAACGTGACCTGGGTTTGATGTCCAGCAATTATATAATCTCCGTTGGCAGCCTGAACTACTGAGTAACAGACTGTACTAGAACCATAAAGTGATTCTGTATAGCTATTAATAAATTTTGTCCAAATAATTTCACCAATAGAATCAGTTCTGATAATCCAACCACGATTTTCAATATCAGGAGGAGAAGCCCCGCCAGCAACAATATACCCGCCATCACTTGTTTGCTGAACCGCATAACCATAGTCTGGTTCATTAGAATAATCATAAGTTTTTTCCCACTCTACATTGCCGAGTGAGTCGGTTTTTAGCAGAGCAACGTTCCAACTTTCACCTGTTATGCCACGCATTCCAGCAAGTATTAGTTTTGAATCCTCTGTTTCTTCAATTTGGCGAAATGAGTCGTAAGATTCATCGAATTTTTTTGTCCAAAGAGTATCACCAACTCCATTTGCCTTTAATATCCATTCTCGCTCTGTCGGAGTACCGGTTTTACCTACAATTAAAAGTTTTCATTTTCAACTTTTTTATAGAATAAGCAATGTCTTCACCACTACCACCATAAGTTTTTTCCCAAATATAATTACCATCCAAATCAATCTTCACTAGATATAGATTCGAATTTTTTTCTCCGGCTAAAACAAACCCATTTCCTACCGTTTCAAGCCTCCAACAAATATCATCATTGGTGCCACCTATTGTTTTTGTCCATAAACTATCGCCAAGTGAGTTTGTTTTTATTAAGTAATAATCCAATCCCCCAACACCAAATGAGTTTGTTGCTCCACCAACAATAAAACCTCCATCATCTGTTCGCTTTATTGAGTAGGCATAATCATCACCAGATCCGCCATAAGTTTTAGTCCAAAGTATATTTCCATCTGCATCTGTTTTTATCAACCAGACATCAAAACCCCCGCACCATAAGAGCCTGTATAACCCACTATAGCTATGCCACCATCATTTGTTTCAATAACTGCTCGGCCATAATCATCGGCTGTTGTTAGTCCGTAGTTTTTCTTCCATAAAATATTTTGGGCACTTAGGCTTAAAGTCAAAGTGGTGCAAAAAATTATCGTTGTCAAAATTATTTTTTCCATTTTAGCATCTCCTATTCCGCATTATGTTTTACACAAAAATCAGTTAAGGTATCTGCTTTGATCCAAGTGTTATTTAAATATAATACTGCGGTACTATCTGTATCATACTCTCCAACCGGGCAATCTTCTCCTATGAACGGATTATATCCTTCCGGGCTGTAAAAAGTATTATTCTTTATCCAACTAAATGGCATTGCATCTGCATTCTCTATTCTAAATGTTGGGCGATCGGCTCTGAATGATTCCAACCGGCAATTCTCAAAGTAACTATAAAATGCTCCGTTTAATGGATTCGCATCTTGTGTAACATCTATTGCTTTACCTCCGGCTATGTAACTGTTATATGCTCTCAATAATGGTTTTTCAGTTTGCGGGTCTTTGTAGCCTGCTTCTATTCCTGATTTTTTAGGATGAGCAGTGTTTATGTAACACTCATTGACTGTCAGCCTGCCAGCTTTGTGTATTGTTTGTCCATTTACATTATAAGAAATATCCGGGTTGCGAAATATATGTATCCCATCTCCCTGATATGTTGCCCCAGGTTCATCTACTCCTGCAGAATCAATAGTTGTTGAGTCCACTAAAACATCATAACCTGCCACCTGCATTCCGTCCCAGCCGCTATTTTTTATAGTTGATTGCCTGAATGTTCCGTTATCTCCAAATAGCTTTACTCCGCCGGGGGATTTAATTTCTTGAAGTGGCGGTCCAATAGGAACACCCCAAGCTGCCCAGCCACAGCTATCTACATAAAGATTATAGCCAAGAAAACTGCTTGAGAAAGAACCAACCCTTATTCCAAACCATCGGAAACGTCTGATCTGTAAATCTTTGATAACTGCAAAGTCCACATTGTCTAAATCGAAACACTTTAGACTCCAGCTCAGTGTATCTTCCCTATCAGCGGAAGAAATACCTTCAAGTATCGTTTTGGATTTACTTTTGCCAATGAAGGAAATATTTACTAAGTCTTTAACGATAATAGAATCTACCAGAAAGGCAGAGTCCACAAGAAAGTAAGAAGTATTTGAAGCTAATTTGCCCTTCATATCTTTAAAGGAGTAAGCATTACTCCAACCGCTGCCTGAATGATCGCCTGTGCCGTGAGGTGTTACATACTTAGCAACATTGGGGGTACGCTGTTGTTATCTCCCAATAAATTGGAATTAGTGTTATTATAATTAGCAGCTATAAAACAATAAACTGCCGCAAATAATAGAACCGATCGAACAAGAATGATTTTCATCAGAACCTCCTGAAATATTAATTAAACAATATCAAATAAGTTATTTACCTCCGCTGATAAAATTTCCAGAAGCATATTACAAATAGAAAAAGAGAAAGTCAATAACCTGAATGCGTGAAAATAGAAGATGACATCCTTCTTATCGGGATGTCATCTTTATGTATCAAATCAGCGGAGTAAAATCATCTTCTTAGTTTCAACAAAACTGCCTGACCGTAGTTGATAGTAGTACACTCCGCTGGACAGGCTGATAGCCTGTCCTACGTTAAACTCAACTTCGTAAGTGCCGGGCTGCTGTGGTTCGTTTACAAGTGTTGAGACTTCGTTGCCGAGTATGTCATACACAATAAGCCTCACCCCCAACCCCTCTCCAAAGGAGAGGGGAGTTGAAGGAATTGTATATTTTATTTTTGTTGTTGGGTTAAATGGATTTGGATAGTTCTGCTCAAGTGAAAATTCTGTTGGTGAAGTTATTTCAACTTCAACTGTGTTTGAGTATTCAAATGTTCCATCAAAGTCATTTTGCTTTAATCTGTATTGATATTTTCCAGCAGAAAGATTTTCATCAGTAAAAGAATAACTCTTGGGTTCAGTAGTAGTCCCAAACCCAGGGAATGAAAGCAATTTGATTCCATTCCAGATTGCTGACTGAAGACTGAGAACTGCCAACTTGTTTTCTCTCTACCTCAAACCCACTGTTATTTGTCTGCCAGTGCGAAACTGAGTTTTGGACTGTAAAGGAGATTAACTCGACAGGAACAATGTCGGAGGCAATTCTTAAGAGCATTACTTCTTGCTGAAACGTGACCGGGGTTGATGTCCAAGAAATTTTTAATCTCCTTTGGCTGCCCGAACTACTGAGTAACAGACTGTAACAAACTGATTCTGTATAGCTATTAATAAATTTTGTCCAAATAATTTCACCAATAGAATCAGTTCTGATAATCCAACCACGATTTTCAATATCAGGAGGAGAAGCCCCGCCAGCAACAATATACCCGCCATCACTTGTTTGCTGAACTGAATAACCATAGTCTGGTTCATTAGCATAATCATAAGTTTTTTCCCATTCTACATTGCCGAACGAATCGGTTTTAAGAAGAACGATATTTCTATCTCCTATAACAACACGAGTCCCAGTTAGTATCAGCTTACTATACTCTATTTCATAAACTTTATAGAATACTTCGTGCGACTCTGCAAATATTTTTGTCCAAAGCGTGTCCCCAATTTCATTTAACTTTAACAACCACGCTTCACACAGCCATTTTGGCCACCAACTATATATCCTCCATTTTGAGATTTTACAATAGTATATGCCCATCATCTGCAGTATTCTGCCATAAATTTTCTCCCACTGAACTTTCTAGAATCTGTCTTAACGATCCATACGTCCGAATCTCCCTCCGGATATGCTCTCTCTCTCCTGTTAATATATAACCTCCGTCATCTGTTATTTCTAAAGAGAAAAAAAAGTCATCGTGAATCGTTCCATAGACTTTCACCCATTCCTTATTTCCAAATTCATCCGTCTTGATCAAACATCCGTCAAGCATTCCATTTGAACCAAATGACTCGGAAGCACCTGTAATAATGAATCCATTGTCTTCCGTTTGTTTTACTTGGTAACTAAAATCATCGCCACTTTCTCCATAGGTTTTTGTCCAAAGCGTATCACCATCAGGTGTTGTCTTTATAAGCCAGATATCGTTCCCACCTCGCACAACAAGAACCAGTGTATCCTAATAGCACAATATTATTATCGCTCGTTTCAATTACAGATCTACCGAAATCATCTGCACTGCTTGGACCAAATTTTCTTCCAAAGAATATGCTTGGGGAGTAAATTGATATAACAGAAAGTAAGAAAAAAAACAAATAATATTTTGTTGATTTTTGCATTTTATTTTACTCACTTTCCATTTATGGTGTGGTTAAATTATGTGTAGCACAAAAATCAAATAAATCCCCACCTTTAATCCATCTATTGTTGATGTATAAAACAGCTGTGCTGTCTGTGTCATATTCGGCTACAGGACAGAATATATCGGGAGGACTATAATCTGCAGGGCTGTAAAAAGTATTATTCTTTATCCAACTAAATGGCATTGCATCTGCATTCTCTATTCTAAATGTTGGGCGATCGGCTCTGAATGATTCCAACCGGCAATTCTCAAAGTAACTATAAAATGCTCCGTTTAATGGATTCGCATCTTGTGTAACATCTATTGCTTTACTTCCGGCTATGTAACTGTTATATGCTCTCAATAATGGTTTTTCAGTTTGCGGGTCTTTGTAGCCTGCTTCTATTCCTGATTTTTTAGGATGAGCAGTGTTTATGTAACACTCATTGACTGTCAGCCTGCCAGCTTTGTGTATTGTTTGTCCATTTACATTTATAAGAAATATCCGGGTTGGGATATATGTATCCCATCTCCCTGATATGTTGCCCCAGGTTCATCTACTCCTGCAGAATCAATAGTTGTTGAGTCCACTAAAACATCATAACCTGCCACCTGCATTCCGTCCCAGCCGCTATTTTTATAGTTGATTGCCTGAATGTTCCGTTATCTCCAAATAGCTTTACTCCGCCGGGGATTTAATTTCTTGAAGTGGCGGTCCAATAGGAACACCCCAAGCTGCCCAGCCACAGCTATCTACATAAAGATTATACCAAGAAAACTGCTTAGGAAAGAAACCCTTAATCCCAAACCATCGGAAACGTCTGATCTGTAAATCTTTGATAACTGCAAAGTCCACATTGTCTAAATCGAAACACTTTAGACTCCAGCTCAGTGTATCTTCCCTATCAGCGGAAGAAATACCTTCAAGTATCGTTTTGGATTTACTTTTGCCAATGAAGGAAATATTTACTAAGTCTTTAACGATAATAGAATCTACCAGAAAGGCAGAGTCCACAAGAAAGTAAGAAGTATTTGAAGCTAATTTGCCCTTCATATCTTTAAAGGAGTAAGCATTACTCCAACCGCTGCCTGAATGATCGCCTGTGCCGTGAGGTGTTACATACTTAGCAACATTGGGGGGTACGCTGTTGTTATCTCCCAATAAATTGGAATTAGTGTTATTATAATTAGCAGCTATAAAACAATAAACTGCCGCAAATAATAGAACCGATCGAACAAGAATGATTTTTCATCAGAACCTCCTGAAATATTAATTAAACAATATCAAATAAGTTATTTACCTCCGCTGATAAAATTTCCAGAAGCATATTACAAATAGAAAAAGAGAAAGTCAATGACCTGAATGAGTGAAAATAAAAAGATGACATCCTTCTTATCGGGATGTCATCTTTATGTATCAAATCAGCGGAGTAAAATCATCTTCTTCGTTTCTACAAAACTGCCTGACCGTAGTTGATAGTAGTACATCCGCTGGACAGGCTGATAGCCTGTCCTACGTTAAACTCAACTTCGTAAGTGCCGGGCTGCTGTGGTTCGTTTACAAGTGTTGAGACTTCGTTGCCAGTATGTCATACACAATAAGCCTCACCCCAACCCTCTCCAAAGGAGGGGAGTTGAAGGAATTGTATATTTTATTTTTGTTGTTGGGTTAAATGGATTTGGGTAATTCTGCTCAAGTGAAAATTCTGTTGGTGAAGTTATTTCAACTTCAACTGTGTTTGAGTATTCAAATGTTCCATCAAAGTCATTTTGCTTTAATCTGTATTGATATTTACCAGAAAAAAGATTTTCATCAGTGAAAGAATAACTCTTAGGTTCAGTAGTAGTACCAAATCCGGGAATGAAAGCAATTTGATTCCATTCCAGATTGCTGACTGAAGACTGAGAACTGCCAACTTGTTTTCTCTCTACCTCAAACCCACTGTTATTTGTCTCCGTAGCAGTCTGCCAGTTTAGCGAAACAGAGTTTCGCGTTACAGTTGCGGTGAAGGATGTTAATTCGACGGGGATAGGTGGAATAACACTAAGCGTGGCTTGTTTTAAAACTATTTCACGATCAGGATCGAATGTAACTGTTAGCGGCAGGCGATTGAAATTAAAAATATAAACCTGTTCATTCACATCATTCATTACTCTTATAAGTGTGTCAATTCCAGTGGAAAAATGAATTTTAATTTCAATGGGCATTTTGTGAAATACAGTATTTGATTGGGTTTGCTTCGCTTGAAATCCCACCTCCCATGCATTTGCACCGGTTGATTGTATCCAATATCCATTTGCGTAGATAGGATGATTCGGTTCAAAAATCCACTCATCAAAAAACCAGCTTAAGTCTTCACCATAAGCAGCGCTCATATTTTCCCGAAGATCAGAAGTGACGGCACTGTGATATTTTAAATTTGGGTCAGTTGCATAATTCATAATTCCTTCGAAGAATTTGTCATCACCCATAACGTATCTTAACTGATGAAGAACGCAAGCACCTTTAACATAAGTTATGGCATAATTAAAAAGTATATCATTGGATGGGGTATTTATTGCCCAATCAGGTTCCGAGATTGCCCATCCGGGATTAGCAGATAAGTAGTAGTCAGCATCGCCGTTTATAGTATTTTTATGAAGAGTAACCGGAAGTATGTTCTATCCAAAGTGCTTCAGAATAAGTGGCAAAGCCTTCGTTCAACCAGATATCTGCCCAAGTTGCACAGGTGATCATATCGCCAAACCACTGATGCGCATACTCGTGAGAGATCAATCCTTCACTCCAGCAGCCCGGGCAAAGACTCGTTAGAGTTTGGTTTTCCATCCCTCCCCATGGGAATGAACTGTTCAGAGTTGCGAAGCCGTTTTTTTCAAAAGGATGTTCGCCAAATAATGTTGAGTAATGATCAGTCATTTCAAGTGTGACTTGCTCCATCTGTAGTACAGAGCTATGGTTTTCGCCCTGGTTCCAGTAAAACCTTAGTGGAATGCTGTCGTTCGGGTTAGATAATTTATGCCAGTAAACTATATCTAAATTATAATTTACTTTTCCACTAATGACAAATAAATAAGTTGCGATGTTATCTCTGCTTACCCAGTTGTAATAAATTGTATCGGCAGTTTTGATTGAATCTTCAAGCCTGCCATTTGAACCAAGTTTTACAGTTGCAGGAACTCTAACAGTTAAATCAAGCGTAGCTTTGTCGGAAGGTTTATCCCAGCATGGAAACCACTTGCGCGCGCCTTCGGGTTCGCAGTCGGTGAAGAAAAATCCACTGCTGACATAGACCACGTTATCGGCTACATTCTTGTGCTGATAATAAATTTTCACATCTGCTGTTTCGCTAACATTGTAAGTCCGGTCAAGCGTGATTGTTAAAATGTTATTTACGTGAGTGAAAGAAACCCCTGCCATGTCAACTGAATCAATTTGCAATGAAGTATTAACCGCATTCAATTTGATTGAGTTGAGTGTTGAGTCAACTTCAAAAGTTAAGATTTCGTACCCTTTAAAAGATTTAGGATAAGGGCTTAAAAAATTATTATAGATATCAAGGTTTAACTCGTAATTAATTGCATTGTACGAATGAATAATATTTGCTTCAATATTTCCCGGCTGCGCTCCATTTTGTGAATGAATTTTATTTTGATAGCAATATTGAGAGCCGCTGTTTGTTTGTATTTGAGATAAAATATTTGTTTGGACAGCAACTGAAATGAGAAGAAACAAAAGTAAGAATTTTTTCATATTATTCTCCCGAAATTTAATTAGTCATCCTGCGCAAAATAGAAAGAGGACATCTTTTAAATGAATTCAGAGATTGAATATCAAAAAGAAAAAATAATTTTTTACGGAATTCATTTTGAAAATGAAGATGTCAGATATTCACATTTTCTCGTTTGCGTATCATTATTTAATTATTAAAAATGTTAACCAAACTTAGAACTGTTTTCCGTCATTATAAAATGGAAAGTAAAAAGACAGCAATTCTTATTCGTCAATAGAGACTTCAAAGTTTACGATTTCATATCCTTTAATTGTCTCATAAGCGGCAAATATAATCCCGACCAATACTGATAACATACCAATCAGGAAAAAAATTGTAACAAAGTAATTTAGCCCCGGAGAGTTGAACAAAAATGCAAGCCCGATGAAAAGCGATGTAAGTACAAAAAGAGCAACAGCAATTGTATAGCTTAATACTGCATTGCGAACAAGTTTAACTCTGTAAACCAAACTTGTGATTTGTTTAGAAATACTTTCGAGTCTAATGTTTTTCCAGGTAAGCAAGAGTTTCGTCACTATATTTATGGATGGTGCGCCTGCGTTCTTCGTTAAGCAGGCGAATTCTGTTTACAACGAGTGAGTATTTATTATTCATGCCAAGCAAAAGCAAGCCGCAAGCAGATATCATTATTCCTGGGGCAAGCATTGATTGAATAACTTCCACTACCGAAATTGAAATGTTCATTTTAATAATTATTTTTTATTTGATTCAAAGATAATGAATGCTTTGATTTTAGATCAATGATTTACGAAAGTAGATTAAGACAGATGCAAGTGGAAGAATTATTTTGCCGTTTGACGACTGATAAAATTTTCAATTACTACATCAACAATTTGGAAGGGTATTAATTTGAAAAGAATAGACTTAAATAATGAAAGATAAAATAAATGAACTCTGAAGCGATGATTCGATTCAAAATTATTTAAAATTTCAAGAAGATTTTCATCCGCGATCCGTTTTACAAAATCAACAAAAACAAAATCAGGATTAGTTTTTTCTATAAAGTCAACAGCGACATTTCCGTTCTGCAAGTAAACACCCTCCAATTCAAAAAACTTTCGGGCAAACCTGCAGGTCAAATTATTGTATTCCCTATCGCTTATAATTATTAATTTTTTCATTCGCTTAAAAAGTTAGAGCAGAGCCATTAAATAATTTTCACACATTAATTAAAAATAACTATTACCAAAAAGTTATGAAATGAAAAGTTAATACAGAAAAATTTCCGGATTTATATTTCACTTCTCTTAATAAAATCTAATATCACTTGGTCGCTTGATTTTAATAATTCATCAGTTGATCCTGTAAAATAAATTTTACCATCGTGCAGCATTGCAACTTTATCGGCAATATTTTTTACGCTGTACATATCGTGAGTAACAACTACCGAGGTCACTTTTATTTTCCCGCTTAATTCTTTTATAAGTGCATCAATCGAATCAGACATAATTGGGTCGAGTCCCGTTGTTGGTTCATCGTAAAGAATGTAATCGGGATTTGTGATAAGTGCGCGTGCAAGCCCCACCCTTTTTTTCATTCCGCCTGAAAGTTCTGCCGGTTTTAATTTTTCCACATTCGTTAGCCCGACTAACTCAAGTTTTTCTCGGACAGCTTTTAGAATTTCAGATTTAGTAAAACCATTCTTCGACTCGACTAACGGCAGCCCGACATTTTCTTCAATAGTCATTGAATCAAAAAGCGCTGCCCCCTGAAAAAGAAAACCAAATTTTTTCCTAATCTCATAAAGCCTTTTCTGATCGAGGTCATTTATAATTTCCCCTTCAACTTTTACATAACCGTCATCGGGCTGGAGCAAGCCAACAATGTGTTTAATCAAGACACTTTTTCCGCATCCGCTTTTGCCAATGATTACAATTGTTTCGCCAGGCAAGATATCTAAATCTACTCCGTTTAAAACTTTATTTTGTCCGAACCGTTTGTGAAGGTTTTTTATTTCAATCATAAAATGAAAAAATTATTATGGTCAAAATAAATAAAAAACCGATGCCCCATTTGAATTGAATTCATCTTTACACAGCCGGGACTAACCGAATATTTCGGAAGACTCTATTTATCACTTATCTTTTTTCTTAAAATCGAGTGAGATGGAATTTATGCAATATCTTTTTCCCGTTGGATCAGGTCCATCATCAAAAACATGTCCTAAATGAGAGCCGCATCGTGAGCATTTTACTTCGGTACGAATCATTCCATGACTTTTGTCAGTTTCAATTTCAACATTATCCATTGAAAGAGGTGCCCAGTAGCTTGGCCAGCCTGAACCGGATTCATATTTTGTCTCAGAAGAAAAAAGTTCATTGCCACATGCAGCGCACAGATAAGTTCCATCTTCATGATTTTCATAAAACTCGCCTGTGAATGCACGCTCGGTTCCTTTCTCTCTAAGCACATTGTATTCTTCGGGTGTTAATTCTTTCTTCCATTCTCCATCACTTTTAATAATTTTATTTTTCATAGTTGTTCCTTCATTTTTGTTTTGAATTGAACTCACTTTTTTTATTGAATCCTGCTCAGCAGTGATTCGTCTATCCGCAGTTAATGATTCTTTGCTGTTTGAAATTATAAATCCTCCGACTATCACAGCAGCAGTCGCAAACAATATTATCATCAATTTATTTTTACTCATAATAAAATCCTTTTATTTAATGTCAGTTGAATTTGGAAAATTATTTTTAATTATTTTCTTAAATGGAATTGTTAAAAACACATCAGCACTTAGACGTCCAAGCACAAATGCAGTAGTTGCTGCGACTGCCCCGACAGCGGAAAAATAATTTATCATTAACATTAAAACTGAAATTATAACTACGAATTCAATAGCAGTTCCAATGGTAATAGAAGAAGTTTGTTTTCCGAATACGATAACTGCGCGCTGAAAACTTATCCAAACTGTGAACGCCGGAAAGATTGCCATTATCATCAAAGGCAGTCGTGAAAAATCAGCAAGAGATTTTTCTAATCCGGAAATATTTCTCAGCCAAATGTCGGCAAGAGGAGTAAATGCAATAAAGATTAATACCCCTGCAAGCACCGCTGCTAATTGGAAAGCAAATTTCTTTAGTGAAATATAATTTTCTTTTTGATTATTAATCAATGCAATTACAACTTCTTGATAAGACAGTCCGAGTCCGCGAAAGATAAACACGAAAGAGGTGACTACAGGCATTACCGCTAAGGACTCAATTGCCATCGGACTGCTTCCAATAAAAAAAGCTACGAACGGTTGGACTCCAAGAGTTAAAAGAGAAGTTAATGCCAGCGGTAAATAAAACTTTATAATCTCATTGTAGCTTAATTTTTCCGCTATCATTTCTGTTTCAACCTTTTTAAGGATGGGTGAAACCATGATCCGGCTTGCAAGCGCTTCACATATCACTGCGACCGAAAGTGAAGAAGCTCCAACTACAACTCCATCAACATTCGTAAAAAAATATAAAAGCGCCGCTGTTATCGACATTGTTATTAATCTAACAATCGTTCCAAGTGCAACAAGCTTTGTTTGATTGTTTCTGATTAATATCCCCTGATAAAATCTTCTGTATCCTATTGCCCCGGGCCACGGCAGCAAAATTAAAGTAGCTTTGTGTGTTAAGTCCGATACTTCCGGGGGGAGCTTAATTAAGGTTTCAGCAATGAAATAAAAAATTTGTGGAATATTGAAAAGCACCATTGCTAAAGTTAAAGTCAGGCTTAGTGCGTAATTAAACTTCTTTAATTTCAAAAAAGAAAAATTATCTTTGACCAATGCAGTTGAAGCGCTCATCATCATTATGACCGGCGATTCAATAATCAAAGCAAAAGAAAAAGCAACACCGTAAGCAGCAAGATTGAATTTGGGTTCGGGCAAGCGAGCTATTAATGCTGATAAAAACGGTCCTTCGATAGACATCATTAACCACGTCGAAGCAAGTGGAAGCCAGAAAAAAAATATTTGTTTTGGTTTCAAAAAAAAAACTAATTCCGAAAAATGAAAAATTTGAAATATTGTATTATTTATAGTGCTCGAATTCTTTTGTAACGGTAATACATTCTAAGAATAAATATTTTAAGTTTGTAAAGCTAAATAAATCGTTTAATAAAAAATCAAATATTTCCGGAGGGAAATTTAGATGAAAGTCAGATCCCTATTGTTGTTCTTATTTCTTTTCGCACCTGCAATATTTTGGAATTGCAGTCAGAGCAGCGATGGCGAAATTACCGAAGATCAAGTTCAGGAATTAAGAATTATCGCTGATGAATTTACTAAGACAATTAAAACTGTTTTAGTAAAACAAATGCAAAGCGGCGGAGTATCTGCGGCGCTGACAGTTTGTTCAGACACTGCGCAAATGCTAACCGCTGATTTTGCTTCTATAAAAGGAATTAATGTAAAAAGAGTTTCGTTCAAAAACAGAAATGAAAATGATTATCCCGATCCATTCGAATTTCAGGGATTGAAATATTTTGAAGAAATGAATGAAAAAGGAATATTGAAAGAAGGCAGCGAGTATGTGAAAATTGTTACTGAAAATAATGGAGAATTTGTCCGTTACCTTAAACCAATATTTGTAAGTGATGTCTGCTTGAATTGTCACGGAGATTCAAAATTGTTTTCACCGGAAGTTAAAGCATTGCTGCATAAAAATTATCCTAATGACAAAGCAATTGATTATAAAATCGGTGAATTAAGAGGTGCTGTATCTATTCAAAAAAAATTAGAATAATTTATTAAAATAATTAGCCGAGGGGAAAATGGCTTACTCAAAAAATTATCCCGTACCGCAAATCTCATCGGTGCAGGACATGATTATCAAATCAGCTTCAAAGTATGGAGATAAAATTGCTCTCGAAGATCTTAGCCCCACCTTAATTCCGAAATTAACCTATGCTCAACTTTTGACCAATGTATTAAAATTTGGCAGAAGCTTGAATTCGCTGGGAATAAACGAGAGATCCCATATTGCTGTAATATCTGAAAACAGAATCCAATGGGCGCTGACTTATCTGACAGCAATGGCTTTTAATATGGTTATCGTTCCGATTGATAAAAATCTTCCTTCAAATGAAATTTTAAATATTATTTATGAGTCTGAATCAGAAGCGATAATTTTCTCTAACACGTTTGAAAATTTTTTCCGTGAAAAGAAAGATACTCTGCTAAAGTTGAAACATTTTATCAGCATGGATTTGTTAAGTGCAAAAAATGATTTCTATTCAATGACAGAATTAATTAATAACACTCCATTAATCTCTATAAGTGAACTTCCGAAAATAAATCCTTCAGAACTTGCTCAAATTATTTTTACTTCCGGATCTTTGGGCAGAGCGAAAGGAGTGATGCTTACTCAGAAAAATCTCTCATCTAATTTAATGGCGATGTGCAGTTTAGTTGAAATGAAACCGGAGGATAAGTTTCTTTCAGTGCTTCCGATTCACCACACTTACGAATGTACATGCGGGCTTTTGTGTCCTGTTTACAGTGGTTGTTCGGTGCACTATGCTCGCAGTTTAAAAACAATTGTTGATGATCTTCAAAATGTTAAAGCAACTATTCTTCTCGGAGTACCTTTGTTGTACGACAAAATGTTTAAAAAGATTTATAAATCAATTCAAGAAGATAAAATAAAATCGAAGATTGTTCCTCCGCTGATAAAGATTTCGGATTTTGCTGCAAAAGTTGGCTGGAAAGATTTTAAGAAAATTGTTTTTAAAGAACTGCACCAAAAATTTGGCGGAGCTGTTCGATTATTTATTGCAGGGGGGGCGGCGCCAGATCCCAAAGTTGCAAAAGGACTGCAGGAATTTGGATTCAATTTTATACAGGGTTATGGATTAACTGAAACTTCCCCGATACTTGCTTTAAACCAGATAAATAATTTTAAAAATGATGCCGCAGGAATTCCTCTTCCGGGAGTTGAATTAAAAATCAATCTGCCTGATTCCGACGGCATTGGTGAGGTATATGCAAAGGGTCCAAACGTTATGCCCGGTTATTTTAAAAATGAAAAACTGACTGCTGAGGCATTCGAGAATGATTGGCTTAAAACAGGTGACCTCGGCTACTTTGACAAGGATGGATTTTTACACATCAGCGGAAGAAAGAAAAATGTGATCATTGCAAATAACGGTAAAAATGTTTTCCCGGAAGAAATAGAAGATATATTGAATAGAAGCACTTTCATTCAAGAGTCATTAATTTTTGGTGAAAAGGACGAAAAGCATGATGAAATTATTGCTGCACAAATTTTTACTGATGCTGAAGCATTTATTGAATATGCTGAGAAAAATAATATTCAAATAACCGATGAATTCATCCGCTCAAAAATCTCCGAAGTTATTAAGGAAGCAAACGAACAGCTTGCCTCATACAAGCGGATTAGAAAATTTTACATTCGCGAAAGAGAATTTGAAAAAACCACCACACAAAAAATTAAACGCTACCTTGTAACAAAAGGCGAAACAATTTAAATATAGGGGAGGGGATTGCCCCTCCCGCCAAAATATTCCTATGCCATCAAAATCGAAATAGCCGCTGTATTCACAATATCATCCACACTGCATCCACGGCTTAAATCGAAGAATGGTTTATTCAATCCCTGCACCATTGGACCGACTGCTTCTGCCTTTCCAAGACGCTGTGCAATTTTGTATCCAATATTCCCGGCATTCAAATCCGGAAAAACCAAAACATTAGCTTTACCGGCAACATTACTGCCCGGTGCCTTCTTCCTTCCAATGGATTCAATTATCGCCGCATCAAACTGAAGTTCGCCGTCAACATTTAAGTCAGGTCTTTTCCTGCGGACTGATTCTGTTGCACTGATAACTTTATCTGCAAGTTCATGCTTTGCACTCCCCTTTGTTGAAAAAGAAAGCATTGCAATAAAAGGTTCTTCGCCAGTAAGTTTTTTATGATTATCGGCAGTGGAAATTGCAATATCAGCAAGCTGCTCGCTGTCGGGATTTGGCACCACGGCGCAATCAGCAAAGCTGTAAACTTTTTCCGGGAAAATCATTAAAAAGAAACTTGAGACAATTGAAATTCCCTTCGGCATTCCAACACATTGAATACCCGCCTTCATAACATCCGCAGTTGACGCCGTCGAACCGCCTACACTTGACGAAACGACGCCGCTGCGAACCATCATTGCAGCAAAGAACAAATCTCTTTTCATTGCTTCACGTGCTTGATCAATCGTCATGCCTTTGTGTTTTCTAATCTCAACAAATTCCTGAGCATATTTTTCAAAGTCCGGTGATTTAAGGTGATCAATAATTTTAACACCTTGTAAATTTACCCCGGCTTTTTTTTGCGCTTGATAAAATTGTTTCTTCATTTCCTAAAGTAGTTACGGAAGCAATTCCATTTCTCTGAAGAATTTCAGCAGCTTTTAACACACGACCGTCGTGGGATTCGGGAAGAACTAACTGTGCTTTTTTTTGTGAGGCTTTTGATTTAATATTTTCTAAAAGTAAAATATCCATTATAACTCTCCTGTTTATTAAAAATTTGATAAGTAAAATTACAAAAATTGTATAGCATTGCCTTCGGGATTTAACTTTATTCTCAGATTTCTAATGGCATTGCCATCAGAAGACTCTATTAAATAATTTTATTTGACTGTAAATCATCAAAATCCATTTATTTAGCTTAACAAAAAATTAATATTTATTTAGTGATTTAGATTAAAATAATTTTTAATTTATGAATAAGAATTCTATCAATTCATAAATAAACAATGGAGACTTTATGAAAAAGTTTTTTTTACTTTTCACACTTTTGGTTTCTCTTCTCATGGTTACAACATCAACCGCTACAGTAATAAATGTATCGGTAGATAATTTTTTCTTCTCACCATCCTCTTTTGATGCAGCAGTTGGCGACACCGTTACGTGGACTCTTATAAATGGCTTTCACACAACCACTTCAACTTCAGTTCCTTTTGGAGCATCAAGCTGGGATTACACTTTTGCAGGTGCCGGAGATACTTACAGTTATGTAATTACTGTTGCCGGCGTGTATGAATATTTGTGCATGATTCATCCCACACTTATGATAGCTTCATTTTCTACTTCGGTTCCCTTCCCCTTTGTTGAAGATTTTGATTTTCCCGCAGGAGATAATTTAACTTTTCATGGATGGACGGCTCATAGTTCAGGCGGCACAAATCCTCAAACAGTTGATGTGTCGGGTTTAACTTTTACAAATTATCCTTCTTCAGGGATTGGTAACTCTGCTTTACTTGACAACACAAGCGAAGACACCCACAGACTTTTCGATGAAGTTACAAGCGGGACAGTTTATTATTCTTTAATGGTGAAAGTTGATGCTATTGCTACCGGTTACTTTATTCATCTTGCACCAAACCCGCACAACACATTTGATTTTAGAGCAAGACTGTGGATTACAGGAACTGGCTCTAATTATGGAATCGGTTTGAGCTATGCAAGCTCTGATACACTTTTTACGCCGCACGAATACATTACCGGCACTACATATCTTTGTGTTGTTAAGTATGAAGTTGTTGATGGAACACAGAATGATATAGCCAGTCTTTACGTTTTTGACGAAACTGATCCATTCCCCGGAACGGAGCCTGTTACTCCAACAGTTGGTCCTATTTTAAATACAACTACAAGTGCAGATATCAATCCTGGATCAATTAACTTAAGACAATACAGCTCTTCCCAAAATATTGTCGTTGATGGAATCAGAATCGGTAATACGTGGGCTGGTATTGTACCGGTTGAACTAACTTCCTTCACAGCAAATGTTAAGGATGGGGCAGTAGTTCTTAACTGGCAGACTGCAACCGAAACTAACAACAGCGGCTTTGAGATTGAACGAAAATCTTCAAACCAAAGCTGGATAAGAGTTGGATTTGTTGAAGGAAGTGGTACTACCACCGAAAAACAATATTACTCGTTCACAGATAACAATATCAATTCTGGAAATTACAGCTACAGATTAAAACAGTTGGACTTCAACGGCGCTTATGAATATTCTAAAACTGTTGAGGTTGAAGTTGTTGAACCCAACAAATATGAGCTTGTTCAGAACTATCCCAACCCATTTAATCCAACTACAACGATTGAGTTCACAATTCCTCAAGCTTCAAAAGTCAGTTTGAAAGTTTACAACTTACTCGGACAGGAAGTTAGAACTCTCGTAAATGGAATTAAAGATGCAGGCACACATAAAATAAATTTTGATGCAAAAGAATTAAACAGCGGAATGTACATTTACAAAATTGAAGCAGGATCTTTTACGCAGGTAAGAAAGATGACTTTGCTGAAATAATTTATTTCCCAAATAATTCTGTTTATAAAAAGTCCCGCTTTGTTAGCGGGACTTTTTTTTTATCTGATATTTCATTAACCCATCACTCTGTAATTGATAAAACATTGAATTCGAGACCAATAAAAAAGAATCATGTTTAGATGATCTAATTTTACTTGGATAAGATTGTAAAAAATGTACACAAGATTCTATCTTGGATGTCCGGGATATGATCTTGGGTGTCCAAGATGTAATCTTGGGTGTCCAAGATGTAATCTTGGGTGTCCGAGATGTGATCTTGGGTGTCCAAGATATGATCTTGGGGGTCCAAGATATGATCTTGGGTGTCCAAGATGTGGGATCTTGGGTGTCCAAGACCGTGATCTTGGGTGTCCGAGATGTGATCTTGGGTGTCCAAGATGCCATCTTGGGTACATAAGATGTCATCTTATGTGCGAATTTTAACGATTTTCGAGGTTTGGGGTGATTTTTAGAGGAAATGATTGCGGATAAGAAAGAATGGAAGTAAATTTTACTTAAAATGGAGTTTTTATCAGAAGGGCTTTAATATAGCTGGGCGGAGACTTTTATTAACAAACGCAATCAGTGGCTGAGTAAAAAAATATTGTTATTTTCTGTTGATGTGTTATTGAATTTGAATTTGGAAGTTAGTATGTTCAACAAGCTTAAATTATTACAGTAACAATCCATAACACAAGCTGGTAAAACAGCCAAGTATAATTGCGATAATTGTATTATAAAAATTGAGAGTGTTTCAGCAAGTATTACTAATCGTTAAAATTATTAATAAGAGATGAGATTAAATTATTTCACACTTAAAATAAAGGAACCAATACAATGATCAGAAGTGTTGAGGAGATTATAGAAAAGATAACCCAACAAATTAATCGTTCGGGACTGCCATATTCTTCCTGGTATGTTGGTATTGCTTCAGAACCAAAAGAGCGGCTATTTACGGAACATAAAGTTTCAGAAGACGGAACCTGGGCTCATGTAAATGCCGGGAGTAATGAAGCTGCAAAAAGTGTTCAAAAATATTTAGTGGAAAATTTACAAACCGAAGGGGGCAGCGGCAGTGATGACGCCAGAATGACCCATGTTTATGCTTATGCAATTACATCCACCACGGTGGAGTGAAATAAAAATAAAATTGGTGCTATGTTCGGTTTTATATTTACAAAAAAAGAGTTGTCATTTTATCGGGCAGCTCTTTTGTTTTTTGGGGTTGCCAATAAAGGTGTTGTGTACTTCTCGTAAAGTTCAAATAAATATTCTATTCGCTTAGTTTCGTTTGGGAATGGTTGAGGGCGATAACATAAATCTACTGCTTTGTCTAATTCCTGGTGTGCTTTTACTAATGATGGCGGCATTGTAAGCGGATCGTATAAATCTGCAAGACTGCTGTTAGGAAAATCTTTTCTTGTATCTAAAACTTTTTGTGCTTTTTCTTCTACAAGTTTTATTTGTTTGTCTGTTGGATTATTAGGACAAGGAAAGTTGTTATATACAATACTTGCCGAATATTGGAAATCACTTTTCATCCTCCCACAAGTTGATCTCATCCAACTCATATGCATTAGAGAAGTCATTAATCCAAAAATAAAGAAATCAGCATTTGAATTATTAAAGCACTACCGCTCGATACAAAAGAAGGGTCTAAAATACCAATAGGTATATATTTTCTACTTTCTGAAGAGACTTTTGGAATTATAATATAATTGGTTGTGGGTTGACGTATCTCCCCAAAAAGCATTGGCTGATCTGCCAATTTATTTGTTGCCGTCCTCTTACTACTTAATCTAAACCTTTTTGTTTTTTCAACACGATCAATGATAAAATTTGATTTTTTCAACAAAACTGGATCAATGTTTTGTAACCATAAACACCATCTTTTTTTATTATTTATAAATTCATCACCACCTGTGTATCGCCTTATTGCCACATTTATGAATGGTTCATTTTTAATTGCTTCTTCTTTTTCCTCATCCGTTAATATCAAATGTCCTTCATCTATTGGCATACTGCCATAATTCATTTCAGGAAGCTTACAAATTGGTGTTTTTCTATTCACTAATGTGTTGTCTTTACCTTCCACTAAAAAAGGGTTAATATTTTTTACTTTTATTTCGTGTGGCTCGCCTTTAATATCTTCATATTCAAATAAATATTTTTCATTAGTATCATAATTAGCAAAGCCAATTATGACAACGTGTACTGCGGCCTTACCTCTTGCTTCGTTAGACCATTTAAATGTTCTGTGAGCAAAGTGTATTTTTATTTGGTATCTGTTAAAAAGTTCATTCCATAAAATACCAACCTGCTCACCTTGCGAAACAGAATTGGTAGAAACAAAAGCAACTTTAATATTTGTGTTTTGTATGTATTGAGCTGCTTTGATATACCAGCAGGTAACGTAATCGAGAACCCCTGCACCTTTTACACCGACAAAAATATCATCCATATTTTTTTTTGCGTTGGATTTTGTTCTTTCTTGCCAATGAATGGTGGATTACCAAAAATATATGAAAACCTATTTCCATTGGTAAGAGAATCCCATTCACAACGGAGTGCATTAATCTTATGGATATTAGCTGCTTTTCTTAAAGGCAAGCGAATATAATATTTACCAAATTCATCAGATACCTTCATATTCATCTGATGGTCGATCAACCACATTGCGACTTCAGCAATACGTGCTGGAAATTCTTCAAGCTCAATACCATAAAACTGGTCAACTTCAATTTTAACCATCTGGTTAATATTTATCTGAGCTTCATCGAGAGCTTCTTTATTGTATTTATAAAGTGTGAAGAGAGTGGTCTTTATTATTTCAAGTTCAAGTAATCGCAATTCCCTGTAAGTGATAACGAGGAAATTGCCGCAGCCGCAAGCCGGGTCAAGAAATTTTAATTTAGAAATTTTTGAGTGAAATGCTTCAAGTTTGTTTTTACTTCCCTTGGCATTCTCAAACTCATTCCAAAGTTCATCAAGAAATAAAGGTTTTATTACCTTAAGAATATTTTTTTCAGAGGTATAATGAGCACCGAGATTTCTTCTTTCGGTTGGATTCATTACGCTCTGGAACATAGAGCCAAAAATAGCAGGTGAGATTTTACTCCAATCAAGTTGACAGCATTCCAGCAAAGCCTGGCGCATTTTAGAATCAAAACTTGCAGTTGGCAATGCTTCTTCAAATAATTTACCGTTTACATAAGGAAACTCAGCAAGCTGCTCATCCAGATTTTTGAAACGATCCTCTTTAGATGTATTTAATACCTGAAATAATTCCTGAAGTTTTGGTGCAAGATCGGAGCCATCTACACCAGTCCGCTGCTCGATAAAATCCTGAAATTGCTGTTTATTAAAGATGGTAGTGTCATCTGCAAACAGACAGAATAAAAGTCTAACTAAATAAACCTCTAAAGGATGACCATCATAACCAATAGCTTTAAGCTGATCGTGCAACTTGCCCATAAGTTCGGCAGCTTTAATATTTGCCGGATCTTGTTCTTTGTAAACTTTCTTTTGAAGACCTATTAAGTAACCAAAATGCTGAACATTTTTTACAAGTTGGCTAAGTGTAAAATCAGTTTCAGTTTCTTCTTCAAGATCATAAAGTCTAAAGTTTTCAAAATCGGATATGAGGATGTATTTGGGTATTTCGTATTCTTTAAGTCCGTCTATATAATCTTTGGCTTGCTTATAGGCTTTGTCGAGGTTTTTTCCACGACTTTTCATTTCTACTAAGATGGTCCCTTTCCACAGTAAATCTATGTAACCATCCGTATCATCAAGTTTTTTTTACTCTGTGTTCAAAGGTGGAGACTTTTCGACTGGAAATACCAAAGACATTAAAGAACTCAATAAGAAAAGGCTTAGCATCAGCTTCTTCATTAGATGCATCCTGCCATTCTTTAGAGAACTTAACAGCACGGGTTTTTATTTCATTCCAACTTAAAGGCATATAAAAATGAATTATATAATTAACACTACTAATATAATTTAATGAAGATTCTACTGGTTAATTTTTATTTAGTATAGCTTTAATGATTTATACTATTGTGCCCCTCACAGTCTTAACACAAAACTCCCCCTACTCAAGTATTCCAAAACAGTAAAAGTAATTTTCAATCAGCCAAATGGGTTTGGGTTAAGCAGGGATTATACAAATCCATTTAATCCAAGTACAAAAATTAGTTGGCAGTCTCCAGTAGGCAGTTGGCAATCTTTAAAAGTTTATGATGTACTTGGAAATGAAGTAGCCACACTTGTAGATGAATACAAAGCGGCAGGAACCTATGAAGTCGAATTTGATGCAGGCAAACTCAGCAGCGGAGTTTATTATTATAGTCTGCAGGCGGGTGGTAAATCGATAAGTCGTAAGATGACTTTGCTGAAATAATATTTTGTAACCTTCGAGGTTTCTGCATAGCAAACTTGAAGTTTTTGGTTTAAAAAATGCCCGGGCAGCCGGGCATTTTTTTATTACATCAATTGATATTCTTTAATGTAATTGTTACTTTAATATTAAAAGAAAATGAAATTATATTATCAGGTGAGAAAATGAAAAGAATATTATTAACAATTATTGTTTTTGCTACAATTAATTTTGCTCAAACATATCACACTATAACGCTTGATGCCATTCTAACTGATTGGAACAATGGTGCAGAGCAATATACTGCGCCAGGCTCACAGAATGTTAATTGGTACTTTACCTGGGATAATTCTAATTTTTATCTTGCAGCAGAGAGGACATTTGGAAGTACTTTTGGAAACCAAGATGCTTTAACAATATTTATTGACACCGATGCAAATTTAACACCTGCCAATGGTACAGGTTCTACAACTGGTAATCTCTATCAAGGTGTTACAGCTACATTGCCATTTTCAGCAAATTATTCTGCAAGAATTGAACGATCTTATAAACAATCGGATCGCTGGGATGGTTCAGGCTGGACAACCATTACTAATAACATTCAAGATTTTAATAACGGTGAAACAAGAACAATAAGAGAAGTTAGTATTCCTTGGACTGAGATTGGAAATGGATCAAAACCAAATGAAATTTACTTTCTAGCATATATCAGCTACTCTACAGGTATCTTTGCCAGCGTTCCATTTGGTAACGAAACACAAAATGGAAATGGTGCTAACAAAAATTTTGGGAGCTATTTTGGTGGATTTCAAACTACATCAGGAATTAATCCGAATGGAACAACTAATACCCCTCTCCCCGTCGAACTAACCTCCTTCTCAGCAACTACTATTGGTTCTTCTGTAAAACTTAACTGGCAAACTGCAACTGAAGTGAATAATTATGGCTTTGACATTGAACGGAACACACCCCTCAATCCCCTCTCCAGAGGGGAAGTTGAAGATATGTGGGAAAAAATTGGTTTTGTAAATGGCAATGGAAATTCTAATTCACCCAAAGGTTATTCTTTTGTTGATGATAATGTTTCTGCTGGCAGTTATTCATACAGACTAAAGCAAATTGATAATGATGGACAGTTTGAATATTCCAAAGTTATTGGAGTTTCATTTATGAAACCTTCGGAGTTTAGCTTGGCGCAGAATTATCCTAATCCATTTAATCCGACAACTACAATTCAATTCACTCTGCCTCAAGCAGGTAATGTAAAGCTAACTTTGTTTAATCTGCTCGGTCAGAAAATCAAAACGTTAATAAATGAGTATAAAGAATCCGGTGTGCACACATTAAACTTCAACGCAAGCGATTTAAACAGCGGGCTTTATATTTATAAATTAGAAGCAAACGGTTTAGTCAAAACACGCAAAATGACATTGGTAAAATAACTTAATGCTGCCTTCGGGGTTGCTAATCAGAAATTTCGAAGGCAGTGTATTTAATTCACATTTTTTTAATCCTCCCCATGCTTTTAAATTCATTTAAAAAAATATCAGCACTTTTACTTATCCTATTGCTTAGCACATTTGCGACCTCTATTTTTGCGCAGGATTTTTTAATTCAAGGATGGTATTGGGATTATCCAAAAACTACAAGTGGATTTTTATGGGCTGATACGCTTACAAATAAAGCATCCGATTTGAAAAACGCAGGCTTTACTTATATTTGGCTTCCTCCACTTTCACGGGCAAGCTTCGGTAACAGCAGCAATGGTTATGATCCAAAAGACCTTTATGATTTAGGCGAGTACGGGCAGGGGGCAACCGGCTTTGGAACCCGCACCGATGTTGATGAATTAATCACTCAATTCAATTTAGTTGGATTGAAAGCAGTTGCAGATGTTGTTTATAATCATCGAGACGGTGGAAGCGCTGAAGATAATCCACCATTAAAATCTTACATCACCTCTTTTGACTGGCCGAAAGCAGACAACGGCTACAATCCATTTCCCTTTGATAGATTCAGAGTTATCCTTCCAATTGGAGGCTCAACAGGTAATGGGGCGGGGGATTACTACTTTAAAGTTAGTTCAGCATCAGCGCACAGCAGGTTTGATAATTTTAACTATCGCATTTATATGCAAACAAATCTTAAAGGCTGGCAGGATTTATCAAACCAAAGTGAGTTAGAACCAAATGGCGGATCAGATTGCGATCCTGATCAAACAAATAATGAAATAGAACTTGGACGAAATATGGATGCAATCAATGAGGATTATTCCGGATGTCGTACTGATGAATTTCATCTTTCTCTAACAGCCGGAGATTTTAATTCTGCCGGTGATACTATTTTTATTTATTTCAGTAAAGCAAGCAGTGATTACTCGGATATGCGTATTTACGGTCTGTGGTCAGGAACAAGAAGTGCAGATATTGTAAGCGAATTGATCTATCAAACCTACACTGATTTTACAACCATGCCAAGCAGCTCTGGGGCGATGAATTATGAAAACTTCAAACCAAACTCTACAAACACAACTAAACTTGACGGCGATTGGGACTGGCTCTGGTTCTTTTATGATTACGATCAAAATGTGCCGGCGACTAAAACTGCTTTAATTGATTGGACAAAGTGGTTATGGAATGATGTCGGCTTACGCGGTTTAAGAATGGATGCTGTAAAACATTTTCCGCCTGAATTTGTTGGCGATCTTTTGGACAATCTTCATTCAAACGGAATTGACCCCGGATTAGTTGTAGGTGAATTTTATGATGCTAATACTGGCTCGTTAAAGTACTGGCTTGATCAAGTTTATACCTATATGGATAACTCGACTAAATTATCAATCACTCCACGAGTGTTTGATTTTTCTCTTCGTGACGCTTTGAAAAATGCCTCTGATTCTTATGGGAATGACGTAAGAAATATTTTTACTGCAAGTGTAGTTGATGCACAAGGAGTCAACGGCTCGAATGTAATTACTTTTGCAAACAATCATGATTTTAGAGACAGCACTCAAAAAATTAATAATGATCCTATTCTTGCTTATGCATATTTACTGACAAACAATCAGGTTGGTTTGCCGTGTGTTTTTTATCCTGATTATTTTGAAGTCCCCGGCTTTACAAATGGCGGATTGAAACAGGAAATTGATGCGCTGATAAACGTTCATAAAAATTATATTTATGGATCTTCAGCCAGAGATTACCTGACAAAAGTAGGAACGACATACGACCCTTTTTACTTTTCTGGAACTTTAACTACAACACTTGTTTACCAGTTGATGAGTACTCCTTCCGGCAAAGATGTAATTGTTGGGATTAATTATGCCGGCGATCCACTCGACATGTGGGTCGGTGTAAATCCAGGCGGCTTATCTGAAGGTGCATTTTTAGGCGATCAAATTGGTAATGCAATGCTGTCAACTTTAACGGTTTCTGGCGGAAGAGTGAATATTAAACTTCCTGCACGCAGTTATGCGGTGTGGGTGGAAAATGAAAATCCATTACCAGTCGAGTTAACATCATTTACTGCTTCGGTTATTGGGAACTCAATAAGACTTAACTGGCAGACGGCAACTGAAGTGAATAATTATGGCTTTGAAATAGAACGAAACACACCCCTCAATCCCCTCTCAAGAGGGGAAGTTGAAGGTATGTGGGAAAAGATTGGATTTGTAAATGGTAATGGAAATTCTAATTCACCCAAAAGTTATTCTTTTGTTGATAATAATGTTTCTGCCGGAAGTTATTCGTATAGACTAAAGCAAATTGATAATGATGGAAAGTTTGAATACTCCAAAACAGTAGAAGTTTCATTTATTAAACCAGATGCATTTGCATTAGAGCAGAATTATCCCAATCCATTTAATCCAACAACAAAAATAAAATACACCATCCCCTCTGTCACCCTGAGCTTGTCGAAGGGTGACGTTTATGTAACATTGAAAGTTTACGATGTTTTGGGAAATGAAATCGCAACACTCGTAAATGAACAACAGCAGCCCGGAACATACGAAGTTGAGTTTAATGCTGATAAACTTTCCAGCGGGGTGTATTACTACCAAATAATAAGCGGGAGTTTTATAGATACTAAAAAAATGGTATTACTGCGATAATTTTTATTGTAATGTGATTTCGTTTATGGAAATGCCGCTGTCTCAAAAGTCAGTTTTTGTCGAGGCTGTGTCAAAAGTAATTTTTACTGTCACACTAAGCCAGTCGAAGTGTGAATTCATTAAATAATGTCAGTCTTCGACAAGCTCAGGCTGACAAAATGAGACTTTTAAGACAGCCTCCTAAATATAAAAACAGAATTGAAGCATTAGATTCCGATCCCGATTCATCGGGACGAAATAAAATTTTATAAACACGGCATTTATTTTGTAATACTGGTACGTAAATCATCAATTATGAATGTTATTTGAAGTTTTTGTTAAAGTTGGTAATACAAATTGAGTCACAAGTTTAGTTACAGTTTTATTATGAGATAAATATTTTTTTTGCAGATTTAATAAAAAAATATTGGACATTGGAGAAAAATATTTGTAGTTTCACTTGTGCTTAATTGAATTGTAGAGACAAACTGAATCAATAGACTACCTTAGATTCGATTTGTTGTTCTGTAAAATTAAACTATTTCAAAATCAAAATTATTTTTTAAGACCCGATTTTTGGGAAATCCGGATTGCTGTACGCAATACATTGATTAACAAGTTTTTCTGGATTTTCATAATCGTTAACAATCAAGCATTTATATATTGAACAATTAATTACTAATCCTGGAAGGGGAGCCAGAAATGACTCATAAAAATTAAAGGAGTAGTATTATGAACAGTGAAGCAATTCTTATTACGGTGATATTTCTTTTTCTTGCCATTGTTATCGGGTTTTTAGATACTTCATCAAACAAAGTTGAGAAGCAAGAACAGAATAATCATGTGAATGGACAAGATCAAATTTCATCGTCAGAAGCTGCCATCGTTAATAAGTAGCTTATTGACCATTGTAAATGAGTTGTGTTTTTATAGGTGCATCTCAACAGTGAGATCTTAATTTTAGAATTTAATAATAGTCCCGCTTAGTCTTGATTTAATAATGGCAGGCGGGCTATTTTTCCCTCTGCCAAAAATTTCCCTTAATTTAGTGAGTGCTTCTTAGCTTTGAAATTATTATTATTGCAATTAATTAACTACAAATAATTTAAGATTACTATGTTTAGCTTATTAAAAATGGATAAAGAGGACCTGCAAATAGGCGGGGAGATAGTTCAGGAACAACGCAGAAAACGCCGCATGGTCTCCATCGTGCTGCTTGTATTCGGATTTATAATCCTGAATTTAATTCTCTGGGCGCTGACAAAGGTGTGAATTTTTCCACTTAAATCTGTGAACGAATTTATAGCAAATAGTATTTATGCATACTAAAGATAAAGTTTATGTAGAGACCTACGGTTGTCAAATGAATGTCGCCGACACCGAAATAGTGCTCGGCATTCTTAAAAAAAATAATTATGAAGTGGTTGAAAATCCGGCTAACGCTGATGTAGTGTTATTGAACACGTGCAGCATTCGCGATAACGCCGAACAAAGGATTTACGGAAGGCTTGGCAATTTTAAAAATTTAAAAAATTCAAAACCCGAACTGGTAGTAGGTATTCTTGGCTGTATGGCAGAACGATTAAGAAAAGATTTAATTGATGAAAAGAAAATTGTTGATTTGGTAGTTGGTCCTGATGAGTACAGAAGAATACCGGAATTACTCGAAGTTGCTTTTGCAGGTGAAAAAGGAATTGGTGTTCGTCTTTCACGCACAGAAACTTATGATGATATTATCCCTTACCGCGAGGATGGTCTTCAAGCCTGGATATCGGTTATGCGCGGCTGTGATAAGTTTTGTACTTTCTGCGTTGTACCATTTACTCGCGGAAGGGAGCGAAGCCGTTCGCTCGATTCAATTATTGATGAGATTAAAATTCTTTCCGAAAGAGGTTTTAAAGAAGTTACTCTTCTCGGGCAAAATGTCAACTCATACATGGATGGGGCAAATGATTTCGCCGACTTGCTTGCTGCCGCAGCTTTAGTAAACCGCTCGATCAGAATAAGATTCACTACATCCCACCCGCAGGATTTATCCGATAAACTTCTTTATACCATTGCAGAGCACTCAAACATTTGCAAATATATTCATCTGCCGGTGCAGTCCGGTTCAAATCGTATTCTTGAATTGATGAACAGAACTTACACTGTTGAACATTATTTAAACCTAATTGATAAAGCAAGGAAAATAATTCCTGCAGTTAGCTTTTCAACCGATATTATTTCCGGCTTTCCAACAGAGACCGGGGACGATCATCAAATGACATTGGATGTCTTGAGACAAGTACAATATGACGGCGCTTATATGTTTCAGTACTCTCCCCGCGAGGGTACTAAAGCGTTTCAGATGAAGGATGATGTATCGGAGCAGATCAAAACTAAAAGACTTCAGGAAATTATTGAACTGCAGGGAAAAATAGCTTTTGATATTAATCAAAAAATTGTAGGACATGAAGAGATAGTGCTTATTGAAGGATTTAGCCGTAAGTCGAAAAATTTCTTTGCTGGAAAAACCGATTCAAACAAGGTTGTAATTATTCCTGCAAATGATAAAATAAAAGTCGGTGATTATGTTCGAACAGTAATTACTAAAGCAACCCAGGCTACTTTATTTGCCGATTTTATTTCATTAGGAAATAATGATATTATACTTGAATCCATTTCAGCCTGATTTATTCTCAGTGATAGTATGAAAAAAGTTAAGATTTTATTTTTAATTATTTCGCTGTTTAGCTGCATACCATCTTTAGCTCAGGATATTGATATTGTTCCCTATTTAAAAATGATCGAGAATGGTGAGCGGGATGCTGTTTTGCAAAAACTTCCGAAATTAAATGAAGAAAATCCCGAAAGCCCCAACCTTACATTTTTGCAAGCTGTATTGACAGAAAACGGGCAGCAGGCAGTTGTGCTCTATCAAAAAATTATTAATGATTATCCCGGCACAAGATACGCTGATGCGGCTATTTTTAGAGTTTACAGCTACTATTATGCACTCGGCTTATATCAAACAGCAAAAACTTATCTCGAAAAACTAAAACGGGAATATCCTCAATCGTCATATATTAAAATTGCGGATCAAAATATTCCTTCTAAAGACGAACCATTAAAAAATGATGAACCGGTTACGACAAATAAAAAAATAGAAGACGAAATTAAATCTGATTCTAAAAATTATAAATTCACCATTCAGGCGGGGGCATTCAGCAGCAGTAAAAATGTCGAGCAATTGAAAAATGAATTCCAAAGCGCCGGTTTGTATTCATTTATAAATGAAAAAGAAGTTGCCGGTACTATTTTTCATGTTGTGTTTGTTGGGCGTTATGAATCAAAGCTCGAAGCGGATGATTCACTTCCAGTAATAAATAAACAATTTGGAATTGAAGGCAGAGCTGTTGAACTTCAATTTAAATAACTTTTCGGTATAAATTGAAAATCCATTTTATCGGAACCGGTTCGGCTAAAACTTCTCTCAATAATTATCATACTTCGCTTTTAATTTCTTCCCATAAATATAATTTATTGATTGATACCGGCGACGGAATTTCTCGTGCTCTGCTTAAATCGAGTATTGACTTCAATTCAATCAATGCAATTTTATTAACTCATTTACATCCTGATCATTTCAGCGGGCTTGCATCTTTGCTTGTGCAGATGAAACTTTGTAAGCGTAAAAATCCATTGACTATTTTTATTCATCAGGAATTAAAAAAGCCCGTTGAAGATTTTATTTATCAATCCTATCTTTTTTATGAACGAATGGATTTCAAAATTATTTATAAAACTTTTATTCAAAATGATAAGATTGAAGTTGCCGAAAGCCTTGCTTTTATTTCAAGGAAAAATTCTCATCTCGTTCAATACGAACAATACGATAAAGAAAATAAATTATCTTTTTACAGCGGCAGTTTCCTATTCACTTGTGAAGGGGTAAATATTTTTTTCACGGGTGATGTAGGAAGCGAAAAGGATCTGCTTATATTTAATGATCATTTGATTGATATACTGATCAGCGAAGTGACTCATCTCAAATTCGAAAGTCTAATCGAATTTAAGTTCAATCACAAATCAACAAAAATTTTCCTTGTTCATCTTGATGAAATAAGTAGCAAATCATTAAGTCTAATGATCAAAAATCATAGCGAAGAACTCATCAGGGAATTTACAATTGCCAATGATGGGCTTATAGTTTCGAATTAGTACTGCATTTTACAGCCTTTAATTGCGTTTTAAAAAATCTTATATTTTCTTGTAGAATAAATTATATTCTAAAAAATAAATGACATTAGAAGAATTCAAAAAAAAATTTGGAATAATTGGCAGATCGAAAGAAATAAATGATCTTGCCGATATCATAATGCAGGTTGCTGTCTCCGAAATATCGGTTCTGATTTATGGAGAAAGTGGAGTTGGCAAGGAAGTTTTTGCCCGTGCTATTCATGGTTATAGTAAGCGGGCATCGAAGCCACTAATAAGCGTTAATTGCGGTGCTATCCCCGAAGGATTGATGGAAAGTGAATTATTCGGGCATAAAAGGGGTTCATTTACAGGTGCAGTTGAAAGCCGCAAAGGATATTTTGAAATTGCTGACGGCGGTACTTTATTTCTTGACGAAATTGGCGAAACACCTTTAACCACGCAAGTAAAATTGCTGCGCGTAATTGAAATGAAAGAATATATAAAGGTTGGGGCTGAAACGGTTAGCAAAGCTGATGTTAGATTAATTACTGCTACTAACCAAGATTTACAGCAGCTTGTCAATGCAAGAAAGTTTAGAGAAGATTTATATTTTAGATTGAAAGCAGTCACACTGCAGTTACCCCCCCTTCGTAAGAGAAAAGAAGATATTGATTTACTTGCGGAACATTTTATACAGGCGTATTGTAGTGCAAATAGTATCATGCCGCCGCAGCTAACTAATGATGCAATATTGGTATTACAGGAATATAATTGGCCTGGTAATGTTCGAGAACTTAAAAATACAATCGAAACTGCTGTGACCTTAAATCGCGGAAAAATTATTGATGCTTCAGCATTACAACATTTGCTAATCCAATCACCGCCTATAGAAGATTCTGAAAGATCACTTCCCGTTTTTCTAAAAAAATCCTCAGAAGAGGTTGACCGTGAATTGATGTATCGTGCGTTATTCGAACTAAAAAAAGATATGATTGAATTAAAAGATTTAATTAAGGAGAGAAATTCAGAAATTCTCGTTTCCCCAGCTTTTCAATCTCCGCAGGAAGTAATTCCGATTCTAGAATTAGAAAAAGAAGCCATCAAAAATGCGTTAATTGTTGCCAAAGGCAAAAAACGAATGGCTGCAAAACTGCTCAAAATGAGTGAACGAACTCTTTATCGCAAATTAAAGGACTACGAAATTTGAATTTTAGTATGTTTGAATCAAACAAGATCAACACGAATCGAATGAAGCAGAGAATGAAAAAATTATTCATCGGGTTGACTCTTATCTTGTCAATCAATGTAGGTTTAGTTAATTTTGTCGGGTGCTGTTCATATTCTTTTACTGGCGCCTCAGTTCCCGAGCACTTGAAAACTATTTCGATTCCAATTGCTGATGATAGAAGCGGATCTGGTGAACCAGGATTAAGAGAATCTTTTACGAACACACTTGTTCAAAAATTTATTGATGACAATACTTTTCAGGTAGCTGAAAAGTTAAAATCAGACGCAGTGCTTGAATGTGCAATAACCTCTTTGAAAGATGCCCCCGCAATTGTTACGGCAGGCGAAAATGTAAGCTCAAGAAGAATTACTATTTCAATACAAGTGATTTACCGTGACCTTGTTAAGCGAACTGTAATTTATGAAAAAACATTTTCTAATTATGGTGATTATATTTTGATTACAGATCGGGCACAGGCTATTCAAACTGCGGTTGATAAAATTACTGAAGATATCCTTTTGGATACCGTTTCAGGTTGGTAATATTTTGTAATTATTTTTAGGTTTATTATGGAAGACATAGTTTTAATAGGTTATTTCCTTTCGCTAACAATTTTATTCATCTTTGGACTTCATGGATTTATTATGATGTATTATCATCATAAGTACCGTGATGTTAAACATAAACAGAAAAAAGAAATTGATACAGATTCAATTGTTACAATTCAGCTTCCCCTATATAATGAAATTTATGTAGTTGAAAGATTAATTGATGCTGTCTGTGAAATTGATTATCCAAAAGATAAAATGGAAATCCAGGTGCTTGATGATTCGACTGACGAAACAATTAATGTTGTCGCAAAAAAAATTAAAGAAAAATTCGATCTCGGTTTTGATATCAAACATGTTAGACGTCAGTCAAGAGTAGGATTCAAAGCAGGTGCTTTAAAAGAAGCTATGAAAAGTGCCAAGGGAGATTACATCGCAATTTTCGATGCTGATTTTCTTCCGCACAAAGATTTTTTGAAAAAGACCTTATCATTCTTCGCTGACGAAAAAGTTGGTATGGTGCAAACAAGATGGGAGCATCTCAACGGTGATTATTCAATCCTTACTAAAGCACAAGCTCTCGCTCTGGATGGTCATTTTGTAATTGAACAAACAGTAAGAAACAAAGCAGGGTTCTTTATTAACTTTAATGGTACCGGCGGTGTTTGGCGCAAGAAGTGTATCGAGGAAGCAGGCAACTGGCATTCAGATACATTGACAGAAGATCTTGATTTAAGTTATCGTGCTCAGCTTATCGGATGGAGATTTGTTTTCTTAAAAGATTTCACCTCCCCTGCAGAACTTCCTTCCGAAATAAATGCTCTCAAAGCACAGCAATTTAGATGGACAAAAGGGGCAATTGAAACTGCTAAAAAAGTTTTACCTCTTGTTTGGAAGTCAAAAGTTCCACTAAGAATAAAATTGCAAGCTACTTTTCACTTAACCAACAACCTGGTTTTCCCTTTTATTTTGCTTGCAGCTATTTTAAATGTTCCATTAATATTTATCAAGAATAGTGGTTCGCACGAAGCATATTTTGCGATTATGTCTCTATTTGTTCTCGCTTTCATAAGCTCTTTTTTATTCTATCTTTATTCACAAAAAGATATTCGCACTGATTGGCGAAAGAAGATTGTTTTATTTCCACTATTTATGGCTGGAAGTATGGGCTTTGCTGTTAACAATTCGCGTGCAGTGATTGAAGGATTACTAAGCCGCAAAAGTGAATTTGTTCGCACCCCTAAATTCAAAGTTGAAAAGGATGGTGATAGCTGGAAAGGAAATAAATACCTCAATAAGAAAATCAATTTTTCGGTTTATGTTGAATTACTTATGGCAGTTTATTGTTTAGTGGGAATAATTTCATCTTTGTACTTTTTAGAAATTGCCGCACTGCCGTTTCAGTTTTTATTTTTCTTAGGTTTTTCTTTCGTATCATTAACTTCAATCAAACATGCCTTTCAGAAAACCTGATTTCAGTATCAGTGGCAAAAAGGTAGAAGAAATTTTTGAAGCAAAAGTCCGGCTGATTTGTGAGTACGACAGACAAAGTCCTTTGTTTGTTAAGTTAGCTGCAAATTTAATTGAAGAAAATAATGTTGAAGAAGCTCTGACAATATTAAATCAGCGGCTAAATGAATTTCCTATTAACCCCATCGCCTTAATATTAAGAGGCAAAGCTGAAACTCTTCTCGGACATTATGATGATGCAATTAATGATTTCAAACTTTCTGGTGATCTAATCAACTCACCGCAAACCTCTGAATATTACTTAAAGGAGCTTGAAAGTATTCGCAAACAACGATCGCTTTTTGAAACAGGCTCCAGAAAATCATTTTTAATGGATAATAATTTTACTCCTCCAATAACCAACCAATTCAGTTTCTCTGGTTCTCCTGGTGAGGATAATATAATTGAAATTGAAGAAAGGCTTGAAAGACTTGCTTCAGAAATATCGGGCGCTAAGATTAATATCAGCGAAAGCACTGATTTAGACAACAACGTTTCACTGGTAGATTTATCTGAAAAAAACATTATTATCTCGGAAACTCTCGCGAAAATTTATGCCGCTCAAGGCGAAATCGAAGAGGCGATTAAAGTCTACGAAAAGCTAATAAACAAGAGTCCTTCTCAAAAGGATTATTTCACTTCAAAAATTTTAGAACTCCGCTCTGAATTGGGCAATCAATAAATTACCTGCCTAAATTTCCTTTTCATTGTATAATGAAAACTACATTTACTTTTGATAAATTACCTCTAAAGTTTTATAAACGTGATGTTTTAATTGTGGCAAGGGAATTGCTCGGTAAGACTCTAATCAGAAAAAAAAATAATTTAACTTTTGCGGGAATTATTGTGGAAACAGAAGCATACAACGGAAAAACAGATCAGGCAGCACATTCCTTTAACGGGATGACAAAAAGAAACGAAACTATGTTTAAAGGTGGAGGCTATCTTTATGTATATTTTACTTATGGGAACCATTATTGCTGCAATGTTGTAACCGGTAATCCTGGTGACGGTTGTGCAGTTCTTATTCGTTCAGTAGAACCAATAAATGATATTAAAACAATGACAATAAATAGATATTCTAAATCTACTATTTCAGATAAAGAATTATTAAATCTTACAAATGGGCCGGGGAAACTTTGTAAAGCATTTTCAATTGATCTCAAAGATAACGCTGCAAACTTAAGCGATGATCAAATATTCATACTTAATTCTAATAAAAATAAATTAGGAAATATTTCAACTTCGAAAAGAATAGGCATCAGTAAATCGGTTGATCTCCCCTGGCGATTCTTCATTACTAACAATAAGTTTGTCTCACGAAAATGATCGTACCCGAAAGTTTACTTATAGTTAGAACAGATAGAATCGGAGACGTTGTTCTTTCTTTACCGATTGCAAGATTAATTAAAAAATATTATCCTGCTTGTAAAGTGACTTTCCTCGTTAGAAATTATACCGAGTCAATCGTTTGTAACAACCCCGATATTGATGAAATTATAATTCTTAAGGAAAAAGGAAAGAAGATAGCACTCAATGAAAATATTAATCAGATAAAGAAGAAACATTTTGATTCTGCATTGGTGGTTTACCCTACCTTACCAACTGCATGGATTATCTATCAAACTGGAATTAAGCACCGGGTGGGCACTGGTTACAGGTGGTATTCTTTTTTATTCAATCACAAAGTTTTTCAACACCGTAAGTATGCAGAGCATCACGAGCTTGAGTTTAATATAAAGATGCTTACCAGGTTCGGTATAGATGAATCAATTACGCAAGAAGGTATTAAATTCAATATCAGTGTTGATTCTAATTCGATATCTAAATTAAAAACACTTTTAAAGTTAAATGGATGGCAGCCAAATAAAAAAATTATCATTGTTCATCCTGGAAGCGGCGGAAGTTCGGTTGATCTTTCTCAAGAAAAATTTAGAGAACTGATTAATAAATTAAGTCCGATGGAAAATCATCTCTTAATTGTTACCGGCACCTCGTCGGAGAAATTATTGGCTGATAAATTAACTGTCAATACTCAAGCTATTAATTTAGCCGGTGATTTAAACCTGAATGAATTAATAGCACTGATAAGTTTATGCGATATTTTTATTTCAAACTCAACCGGACCTATTCATATTGCTGCAGCACTCGATAAATACACGATTGGGTTTTATCCTAAAATTGTTGAATGTTCTGCTAAAAGGTGGGGACCTTATTCTACAAAAGGTTTTGTTTTTGAACCAGCAATTGACTGCTCAAATTGCAACCGCCGGCAGTGCGAGCAATTGAAGTGTATGAATTCTATAAATACAAATGATGTATTAAATAAAGTAAACGAAATTATTTATAATTTATCTTCACAACGGAGCTAAAAATGTTCAATCGTAAAATGACAAAAATATTTGTTCAATTAGTAATACTGATTCCATTTGTAGTGGCTGCGCAAACTACTCAAGTTGATTTCAGAAAGTTAGAAAACCATGCATTTAAGGAGGGTGAGAAACTTACTTTTGATGTTAAGTATGGTTTTGTTACAGCCGGCATTGCGACAATGGAAATCCCGGAAATAAAAAAAATATCGGGAAGAAATACCTATCATGTAACATTCGAAGTAAACACAGTTCCAAGTTTCGACTGGGTCTATAAAGTCCGTGATCGTTATGAAACTTATCTTGATGTCGAGGGAATTTTCCCATGGCGTTTTGAACAACACATTCGTGAAGGTAGTTACAGCCGTGATTTCTCTGCTTTCTTTGATCAGCGCAAAGGTAAAGCAAAAACCTCCGAAGGCGAATATGATCTTCCGCGTTACACTCACGATATTGTTTCAGCTTTGTACTATGCTCGAACTCTCGACTATTCAAGCATGAAAGTTGATGATAGAATTCATCTGCAAAATTTTTATAAAGATAAAGTTTATGATCTTGATGTAAAATATCTCGGCAGGGAAACCATCAGTGTTGAAGCTGGAAAGTTTGATTGCATAATTGTAGAACCACTTGTTAAAGAAGGAGGGTTGTTCAAAAACGAGGGGAGTATTGTAGTTTGGTTGACCAATGATGCACTAAAAATTCCAATAAAGGTAAAGACAAAAGTTGTTATTGGTTCGATTGATGCTGAACTTACTAAATACGAGGGAGTTGCAGGAAAACTTACTTCGAAGAAATAGCTGACTTAACTGAAATTTTAGGAATCATTAGAAAGATTTTGATTCTCACTTTTATTTCTGTTGAGTGTGTTCCTTCCAATAGCTAACTTACTATTATCATATTATAAAAATAGTTTTAAATGGACGGACAACAAGAAATAGAACCTGATAATCACGATCCAAACGAAAAGCATTCCGGTGAAATTCAGCGGGTGAAAAATTCAGATAATATTGAAATGAATTTTGATTTTTCACCAATAGCAGCAGGATTTATTGGACTGTTCGGCGGATTTTTTCTTTACCAATTTGTTGGCGGATTTTTAACTCTTTTGGTTTTAGGGTTTGATATTGAGAATGCACCCGTCACTCCGATGCGGTTGATGACAATTGCAGGACAGATTTTATTTATACTTCTCCCGGCACTGCTGTTCGCAAAGTTTTTTTACAATAATGTTTCGGCAGTGATGAGAATTAAAATTCCTAAACTAAAAGAGTTTAGTCTTTTTACGATTGGAATTGTATTACTGACTCCCCTGCTTCAAACATATCTTTATATTCAAAATTATTTTATAGAAGTTCTTGCAAAAAATAATCAGTCTGTTCAAACGCTAAAATCATTTTTTGACTCTCTCGATCAGCTTGTTGAAAAAACTTACGGCGAATTACTAAATGCAAACTCGTTCCCCGAAATGTTGTTCGTAATAATAGCTGCTGCAATTGTACCCGCTCTCTGCGAAGAATCAATGTTTCGCGGGTTCATCCAAAAAAGTTTCGAGCTGAAGATAAAACCATTTTATGCAGCTTTAATTACTGCAATATTTTTTGGGCTGTACCATTTTAATCCTTATGGTTTGTTGCCGCTAATTGCATTGGGCTTGTTTTTTGGATTTGCTGCTTATAAAAGTAATTCGATTTTAATTCCAATCTTTTTACATTTTATTAATAATCTTACTGCTGTCATTCTTTATTTTATTTTTGGCGAAGAAGAGCTGAACAACTCCGCTGTTTTAAGCGGCGAGGATTTACTTAATCAATCGATTTTATTCTTGATTCTAATATTATTTTTTACAGCTTTAATCATATCAATAACGAAATATTATAATAAACAATCGCAAGGAGAAGAAAATGCCGGTATGCCCGAATTGTAAAAGTGAATACGTGCAGGGGATAAAATTCTGTCCTGATTGTCAGACTGCACTTGTCGAGCCTTCAGAAATTGAAGAGCACATTCTTAGTGAAGAGCAATGGGTGGTGGTTTATACTTCAAGCGAAGAATATGAAATTGAAATGCTTCGCGATAATCTGGAAAGTGCAGGAATTGCTGCTGCTATGCTTTCACAAAAAGATAGGAGTTTTCCTGCACCTGGAGATTTATCTATTGTGAAATTGTTGATTAAAAAAGAAGATCTGGAAACAGGATTGATTTTCATCCAGAATTTTCTTGATAGCAAAGAAGAAACAGAAGACGAGGATCAATGAAAGCCGGCAATACTGCCACGAGAATTATTGTCTCTATTTTTGGTATTCCGATAATTATTGCTGCAAGCTATTTCGGTAAAATTTATTTTCTTTTGTTTATTTGTGCGATTGCACTGACAGCTTTCCGGGAGTTCAGTCAGATTGCTGAAAAGAAAAATGCATTCGTGAATAAATCAATCGGGTATGCGGCAGTAATTTATTTTATACTTAATTCATACTACTCGATTTGGGATGTGTATTCATCGGTATTGGTGTTAGTGCTTATTTTGCTTTTAGTTGAACTTTTTAGAAATAATAATTCGGCTGTTATGAATTTGTCCGCCACATTGCTGGGTGTATTTTACATCGGATTTTTTATGAGTTCATTAATTGGAATGAGAGAGATGTTTATTGACCCATTTTATTATCGCGGAGGATACTTGATAATAAGCATAATGGCAGCAATATGGATTTGTGATTCTGCAGCATATTTCGGCGGCACAGCTTTGGGCAAACATAAACTTTTTCGCCGGGTCAGTCCAAACAAAAGTTGGGAAGGGGCAATATTCGGTTTAATCTTTGCCATTCTAACTATGCTTCTCGCAAAAGAAATCGTGTTGCAATTCTTGTCATTCAACTTGATATTTATAATTGGACTTACTGTTGGTGTGTTTGGACAAATTGGCGACCTGATTGAATCATTGTTTAAACGAGATGCACACATTAAAGATTCTTCATCAATCATTCCCGGACATGGCGGAGTGCTCGATAGATTTGATTCCTTGGTGTATTCAGCACCGATTATTTTTTTACTGTTGAAATATTTTTATTAGAATTAGAAAGAATGAAGTCACGCGAACATAAAATAAATGTACTTACATTAGGCTGTTCAAAAAATACAGTTGATTCAGAGCGGCTGCTTAACCAATTGAAGTTGAATAACTTCAGTATTTCCGAATCACCTGAAAATGCAGATACACTTATTATTAATACCTGCGGTTTTATCGAGTCGGCTAAAAAGGAATCTATTGATACAATACTAAACGCTGTCGCTCTTAAAAATGAGGGTAAGTTGAAAGAGGTGATGGTAGTCGGATGTCTATCAGAAAGATATAAAGATGATTTGCGAAAAGAGATTCCGGAAGTTGACAGCTATTTCGGGACTGAAGCTTACGAAGCAATATTAAAAGAACTCGGCGGCGAATTAAAACGTGAATTAATTGGTGAACGCCGCTTAACTACACCGGCGCACACAGCTTATCTGAAAATCTCAGAAGGCTGTGACCATCCTTGCTCCTTTTGTGCCATCCCAATTATGAGGGGAGGGCATAAATCAGTACCCATTGAGCAGCTTGTTAAAGAGACAGAATCTCTTGCGGCAAAAGGGGTAAAAGAATTAGTAATAATTGCTCAGGATACAACTGACTATGGGAAAGATATTTATGATAGGCGAAATATTGTTGAACTTCTCGATAAATTAAGCAAGGTGGTGGGAATAGAATGGATAAGAATAATGTATGCATATCCATCTCATTTTCCCGATGAATTGATCAATGAAATTGCTGCTAACCCCAAAATTTGTAAATACATTGATATACCGTTGCAGCATATTTCGGATAAAGTTTTGAAATCAATGCGGCGTGGTGTTACTTCAGCAAATACAAAAGCACTCGTCAAAAAATTGAGAGAAAAAATTCCGGGTTTAACTTTACGTACTACAATAATAGTTGGTTATCCAAATGAAACGGAAGAAGATTTTAACGACTTGATAAAGTTTGTTGAGGAATCAAAATTCGACAGGCTGGGTGTATTTACTTTTTCGCCGGAAGAGAATACTACAAGCTTCCCGCTTGGCGATCCAATTTCATCCAAAGAAAAATTGAGAAGAAGAGAAGTAATAATGGAGTTGCAAAAGGAGATTTCTTTTTCAAATAACCTAAAGTTCGTCGGCAAAAAAATAAAAGTTCTTATTGAATCGCTGGAAGGACAATATTATATCGGTCGCTCATATCGTGATGCACCTGAAGTTGATGGCGAAGTATTAATACTGTCCGAGGGAAATAAATTAGATATTGGTAATTTTTATGATGTGGAAATTTATGATAATAATGAATATGATTTGTTCGGAAAAATTATTTTTTAATTGAAAGTCAATTGTATGAAAGCATTTATAACTGCCTTATCAGTTTTATTATTTATCTCAAGTGCTTTTGCTCAACCGGATAATACTTCGTTGAATAAAAAGCAAAGGGTGAAATATTACCAGGAATTTTTATGTTTTTCCTCCGGCAAAGAAAACTTAACAAGGGTGGATGTTTTTATTCAAGTGCCGTATTCGGAAATTCAATTTGTAAAAAACGGGCAGAGCTTTATTGCTCAATATTCACTTACTATTTCCGTGTTCGATGAAAATCGCGAGAAGCTCATTAATGAAAAAATATGGAATGAGAAAATTATTGCTGATGATTTTGATCAAACTTTATCTAAAGAGAATTTTAATCTCAGTTTAAAATCTGTTGAGCTTAAGCCCGAAATTATGTAATTCGAACTGCAATGGAGGATAAGGATTCACGAAAAGAATTTTCGGTAGATAATAATTTTACAGTTCGCGATTTTTCTTCTGGCGTAAACATTAGCGATTTGATGTTGATAGCGAAACAGGAAGTTATTGACGGGAGTAATAAAATTCGTCCAAATGTCTCAAAGGATATTCTGGTTCAACGTGACGGCATTCAATTATTTTATGAGATTTATTCTGATTCATCCACTGATGTTTTAATGGATTATTCTATTACTGACAATGATGAAAATGTCGTTCATAAACAAAATGAAATTATTAATCTGAAAGCCGGTACAAATCAGATTTTCAAAACTATAAAAGACTCGGCTTTATCTTTAGGATCTCATAAACTACTGGTATCAATATTCGATTTAAAAGTAAACTCATCACTTCCGCCTCGAAAATTTTTATATCAAGATGGAGCGGCGTGCCCGGTAATGTTCAGGATCTGGAAAAAGCTATTGAACAGATGACTTACATTGCCTCGGACGATGAGCTTGATGTTATTGAAGAAGCAAACACGTGAGGATAAAATCAAACGATTTTAGATTTTGGAAAAGCAAAGACCCCAACCCGCAGGATGAACAGAATGAAGTCTTTAACGAATATTATCGCCGCGTGGCTTATGCAAATGAACAGTTTTCGCATTACAACGAAGGCTGGCAAACTGATCGGGGATGGTGTATATTCTTTTGGGTCCGCCAAACAATATTGATCGTCACCCTTTCGATTATGATTCAAAGCCCTACGAAGTTTGGCAATATTACGATATTAATCGTCAATTTGTTTTTCTTGATGACACGGGTTTTGGAGATTATCGTTTAGTTACTCCACTTTACGGTGATGATTACAGGTACCGCTGAAAAATGATCCTCACTGTAACCATAAACCCTCTCCTTGAAAGAAGACTTTATTTTTCAGAAGTCTCCTTAGGAAAATCGCACCGAAGCGCGAAAGAATTTCTTAAGTCCGGCGGAAAAGGCATAAATGTAAGCAGTCAGTTGAACAGACTTGAAATTCGAAACCTTGCTTTTCTTTTCCTTGGAGGAATAAACGGCAAACTTCTCCGAAATACTTTAAATGATGAAAAAATAATTTTTACCGCAATCAGCACAAAACAAGAAACGCGAAATTGCTCAGTTATCATTGATGAAAGCAAAAGTATTGCCACCTCCTTCTTTTCTCCTAATGCAATTATTTCAATTGAAGAGTCAAACGAATTTAAATTAAAACTCGATAAGATTATTCAGAATTGTGAGATGGTTGTGTTCTCCGGCAGTTCGCCGTGTGAAGAAGCTGATGATATTTTCCCCTTTGGAATTGAAGCCGCAAATAAATATGATAAAATTTCCATCTGTGATACATACGGCTCTCATCTTAGCGCCTGTCTGGAAAAATCACCCACCATTGTACACAACAATATTGACGAAGTAGAATCATCGCTGAATATTTCCTTAAAATCTGAAAAAGGAAAAACTGAATACCTCGAATCGCTGTATTCAAAGGGAATTAAACAGGCTTATCTTACTGACGGAGAGAAGGAAATTTATGCTTCCACTCTTGATTATAAATTTAAAATTATTCCTCCCAAAATTGCTGCAATTGACTCAACCGGCAGCGGCGATGCATTCACTGCCGGGATAGTTTATGGCTGGCATCACGATTTAACTTTTGACGAAACGATTAAACTTGCCTGCTCGCTTGGCAGTGTTAATGCCGGCGGTTTTTCTGTTTGTGAAGTTCTTAAACAGCAGGCAGAAAAATATTTGGATGATCGTTCAGATACTCTCAATCGGGAAAAAAAATGAAATTGTTAGATGTTACACCGAATAACATATAGCTTACTTCTTATTTTATTTTCTTTCTCATCGTCATTTCCACAATCAATAAAAAAAATTGTAGTTGGAAGCAACACTTTCACCGAAACACAAATACTGCAATGGGCTCAGGTATCTCCTTCACTTTCGGTTTATCCCGGTTTAACTGATTCAATTAAAAATAGATTAGCTTTAATTTTAGTAACCGCGGCTATCTCAATTCAAATTTCGATGGTATTCAAATTGAACCTTTATGATTCGGCGTTTGTAAACCTTACAATAAATTTTACCGAAGGAGAAGCGACTTATGTCAAAAAATATTTTTATTGAAAGAGAGGACTCCTCGATAATTGATTTTAATTCTTATTTCGATTTTCTGAAAGGACAGATTTTTAATAAATATTCATTAGAAGAATCAATCAACGAAGCATTAACATTTGCCGAGAATAACTCCTACCCTTTTATAAAAATCAAAATTGAAGGAATATTTCTTTATGATGATTCTGCTTCAGGTGAACATTTCACTGATATAAATCTACTGATTGATGATGGACAAAAAAGCACAATTGATAAAATAGATGTGAAAGGAAACACATCAACTAAAGATTATGTAATTACGCGGAATTAAGAATCGAGCAGGGGGAGGAATATTCACAAACTATGATTGAAGAACTTCCTAATCGCTTAAATAGATTAAGGTATTTTGAACCAGTTGCAACACCGCAATTTTTAATTAATACAGAAAAAGAAGGTGTGCTCTGATAGAGGTAAAAGAAAAACAGACAAATAACTTTGATGGAATTGTCGGATACATCCCTGCATCGAAGGAGGGTGAAAAGGGTTATGTCACAGGATTGGTTAATGTTTCTTCGTAATTTATTCGGTACCGGACGGGCGGCAGCATTTCACTGGCAGCAGTTCAATCGTTTCTCGCAGGATATTGAAATAAAATATCTTGAGCCCTAGCTGCTTGGTTATCCTTTCAATATTAATGGAACTTTATATCAGCGGAAACAGGACACAACTTATGTGCAGAGAAAACTGGAAGGCAGTCTTGAATATCTTGCAACTGAAGATATATCAGCCGCGGTTTTAGTGGGGACCGAATCAATTATCCCTTCTCAAAATGCTAACAATTACACGCGGATATTTAATTCGTCAATTCTAACTACCGGAGTAAATCTGAAAATTGATACACGTGATGACCCTTATGCACCAAAGGGTGGTGTTATGTTTATCAACAGTTATTCGTTGAGTAGAAAAAAACTAATTGGGCCGCAAGAATTTATTACCCCTGATCTTGAAACGAACATCAACCTTCAACGATTCACTTTCTCTTTCTGGGGATTTTATGAATTGTTTACAAATCAGGTAATTGCGGTTGGAGTAACGGGCAAAGAATTGCGCGGGTCATTTTTTGAAGAGAGTGATTTATTCAGGCTGGGGGGAAACAATTCTCTGCGCGGTTATCGCGAAGAACAATTTCTCGGTTCGCGTGTTGCATGGTCGAATCTTGAATATAGATTTCTTCTTACGCGCCGCAGTTATGCTTTCGCTTTTTTCGACACAGGCTATTATCTTCGTAATGCGGATGAAGAAAGAAATATTTTAAAGAGCGAAGATTTCAATATTGGTTACGGTATTGGTTTAAGTATCGAAACAGGACTCGGTGTGTTAGCAGTTAGTTTCGCATTGGCTAAAGGCGATTCATTCAGCGACGGTAAAATCCATTTTGGAATTATCAATGAATTTTAATAAAATTATATTGTTACTAAAACTAACGCGTCCGGTTAATTTTATAATCACCGCAGTTTCAGTATTGGTGGGTGTAATTATTTGTGCTGAAGTGCCGCCATCATTCCTGATAATTTTATTTGCAATGTTGTCCGCTGCTTTTAGTTCCGCAGGAGGTAATGTTATCAATGATATTGTTGATATTGAGATTGATAAGATCAGTCATCCCGAAAGAGCGCTTGCTTCAAATTTAATATCGGAACGAACTGCGTACATCTTTTATGTTTTGTTGATAGCTGCTTCGATTGTTTTAGCATCAATGATAAATCTTAATTCGTTCATTCTTGTAAGCACGGCAAATACTCTACTCCTGCTTTATTCATTCTATCTAAAAAAAATTCCTTTGGTTGGAAATCTTGTAGTATCAATTCTCACCGGACTGACTTTTATTTATGGCGGAGTTGTTGCTGGAAATATTAGCTTTGCCCTCGTCCCTGCAGGTTGCTTTGCTGATTAATTTCATTCGAGAAATAATTAAAGATATGCAGGATGCAGAGGGATAGCAAAAATCAGGTAATAACTTATCCAGTGAAAAATGGATTTGATTCGGCAAAAAAATAGTTCTTGTCTCTTCGATAATTTTAATCGTGTTTACTTTCTTTCCATTCATATTTAATTTTTATAAAATTGAATATTTTGTTTTAGTGATGATGATTGTAAACCCGATGCTCGTTTTATAATGTTAAATCACTTTATGATAATTATACAAATAAAAATCTTAAAGACTAAGCGGGTTACTAAAACTTGCAATGGTTTTGGTTTAGCGGCAATTTACTTTGGCAAATGAAAAATTTTGACAAATCATATTTGAGTGATAAAGTAAAATTTATCGCCGGCGTTGATGAAGCAGGAAGAGGACCACTTGCCGGACCTGTAGTTGCTGCTGCAGTGATTTTCCCGGACAATATTTTTATTGACGGAGTAAATGACTCGAAGCAGTTGAGTGAAAAGGAGAGGGAAAGACTTTTGCCTGAAATTATTTCAAAAGCAATTTGTGTCGGAGTTGCATCCGTTAGTCATGGTGTGATTGATACGATAAATATTCTTCAATCATCTTTGCTTGCAATGAAGATTGCTGTCGGAAGGATGGAGCAAAATCCTGATCTTATTTTAGTTGATGGAAATAAATCTTTTAACTCAGCAATTCCTGTTCTAACAATTGTTAAAGGAGATTCGAAATCTTTTTCGATAGCTGCTGCTTCGATAGTTGCAAAAGTAACCCGCGACAGAATTATGAAGCGCCTTTCTGTTTATTACCCCTTGTACCTTTGGGAAAACAATAAAGGTTATGCATCACGGTATCATATCAATGCAATAAAAAAATACGGTGCTTCGCCGCTTCACCGTAAAACTTTTTTAACAAGGATATTAAATCCATTTCAGCAAAATATTATTGAGGTTGAAAATGAATCACGATGAAAATGAAAAAGAATTTCCTTCTACCCGAGCAAAGGGGGATGAAGGCGAGGAATTAGCAGTTGAACTTTTGAAAGGAAAAGGATTTGAAATTGTAGAAAGAAATTACCGTTACGGTAAAGGAGAGATTGATATAATTGCAAAAGATACTGCAAAAGATTTTTTGGTTTTTATCGAAGTCAAATCAAGGAAGAATTTGGAATTCGGTGAACCGGAATACGCTATAACGCAAAAGAAAATTAAGCAGATAAAAAAAATTGCCGAGCTTTATCTTTACGAAAAAAATATTAAAGAAGCCGACTGCAGGTTTGATGTAGTTGCAATCCAGTTTGGACAAAGCGCAAAACCTCAGATCAACTATTACGAAAATGCTTTCGAATAAAAAATGGAGCAAGAATTTTATGAGAATTCTGAAAAATTAAAATAATAATTCTTGTAATGGCAATGTCAACCAGAGAGAAATCAATAGATTACCATGGCAATACAGTCAGCAGTCTCCGAAACATCAAAAAAAGGCAGCCTCCGTTAGCTGACGGATATGGCTGCCTTTATTGTTAAGAATAAATTATACTAAACTTTATTTCAGATAAATCATCTTATTTACCTTTCTGTAATTTTCTCCGCCGTTAACTGCAATTGCTTCAACGGTGTAGTAGTAAATTCCGGAAGGTAAACCGGATGCATCAAATTGGACTTGATATGTACCGGTCTCTTTTGATTCGTTTACTACCTCCCTTATATTTCTTCCAAGCTCATCAAAAATGGTCAACTTTACTTTACCCTGCAATGGAACAGAGTATTGTATTGTTGTGGTTGGATTAAATGGATTCGGGTAGTTAGCCGTCTGATCAACGAAGGTAGCTTCCTCATCCAAACTGTTGTCATCTAATGCAAGCTCGCTGTTAAGACTTGCTGATGTTTTGCTGTAGATTTTAATATCGCTATGCCAAACAGTTGAAGGATTTACTCCGACATTCAAAGTGTAGGTGTAACTGCCCATTGGTTTGGCAGAAATATCTGCGTGCTTTACTCGTGAAAAAGTTTGTCCTGCATTCAGAGTAATATTTTTATTTAATATTTGTTTGGTTCTTCCGTTGGGGGATTTCTGAGTTATCCAAATATCATAAGTCTGTGCAGCGGATTCGTTATTTGTCGTGGAGTAATTGATATCAAATATTCCATTACCCGAGGTGGGTGTAAGAGTTAGACTTGCAGTAACGTTATTCGTTGCCATGATTCCGTGAGGTCCGGGACCGCTTGGAGTGGTTTCGTGACATACTGTACATTCTTTAAGTGTTCCCGCATATCCCTGCAAAGTTATGTTTTGTAAATTGTCGTTTGCCTGAATGGTGGGGAGAATTGCGTGTGGACTGCCGTGACAGGCAGAGCAGTTTAATCCGCCGTGACCTTGGGACTCACGAAACAGCTTGCCGGGTTCTTCAGCATAATTACTTCCATGACACAAGGGATTACCGCAGCTTGGTTCATCAAGCCAGGGTCTTCTACCGTTACTTATTGATGAAGCTACTTCGCCCATTGTTCCGTGACAATTCTGACAGGTCATCGGGTTTTACGGATCTTTTCCCATTACATCTCTTAAACATTGAGTGTTTTCGCCGGGGTGACATTTGTAGCAGGTGGATATTTCATTTTGCGGAAAATGTTTTTATGCTTGTCGTGAATTACTTCAGAAAATATTCCTGCTTCGGGATCGCAGGTTGTGCCGAGTGCATTATCAGCGTGGCAATTTGCACAAAGATTAGGACCGTTTTTATTAAAGCCCGGTTCATTTTCATGCTCATCAAGAATATCCTGCTGTGAACTGTGACAGCCTGATGAAACGCAGCTAATCTCATTACTCACAGGAATAACCACATCGGTGGTAGCAAGTATCGTACTGCTTCCCACAGCCTTTGCTACAAGATGAATTAACTGATATGGATTTTCAGTTACGAGGTTTGCATCCGTGTAAGGCGTGATAGGAATTCCTGTAGCAACGAAGAAGTTCCCGCTTGGCAGAAGCGAGCCAGTCAATCCATTTCCGGTTAGTCCGACATTTAATGGAAGGGGAGTGGGAAGATTAAACAACTGCTGGGCGTAATCCCAGAAATTAGTTTTGCCAACTGAGTAAGTGTTCCCGGGAATTGAATACTCAATTGTGTAACCGGAAGTAACCACTTGAGGATCACCCGTAGGTGATTTCAAGATCAGTTGAGCGTATGTTATTGTATGGCGGCAGTACCGCTATTTTTTGAAAAGTCTTTATTCGCACAATGCATTCCGAGGTCATTCCAACCAACCAGAACATACTGTTGTGAATAAGAAGGAGAAATAAAAATGAAAAGAACAACGAAAAGAGCAATACTGAATAAGTATTTCATTTTAACCTCCTATTTAATCAACCATAAAAGTTGATTAATAGTTAATGAATACCCCCCTTAAAGGGGGCTGAATTAGTTCGATAATTATTTAGTTGACGATTAGCACATTTAGGGACATTTGACCAAAATATATTTTTTAATGTTATTGTTTTGAATAAAAAAGCGGTTTTGATAAAAGCATTAGTTGGATTTATTAAAAAGTTTTGTGTATGAATTGTTTTATCAGAGATAGTAATGATCGGACATTTTTGTTTGTCCTTTTTTAATTGATAGATAGAATAAGAAGGGGCGGGGAAATAGAAAAATATATTTTAGAGGCGAAGGATTTCTTCGCCTCTAAACTAATTTGTTTTGTTTATAATTATTTAATTAAGATCATCTTTTTATCATCAACAAGAGTAGTTACTTCTCTGCCGAGTATGTCGAAAACTTTTAGAGTTACGTTTCCGGCATTTGGAATTTGATATTTAATTGTTGTTGATGGATTGAATGGGTTGGGGTAGTTTTGTGCTAATGCATAAGTTAACGATTCAAGTTTGACTAGATATGAAATATTATCGTAGATTTTTTTACCAAGTGTTTCCGAATCATTTTGTTCATTGGATAGATGATAATAATATTCACCCATAACTTCTGTAACTAATCTAAAATAATATTCATCTGCTGTTACTTCGCTACAATCAACAGAGTAGTTGGTAATATCGTGATCAAAGAGAGTGTTTTTATCGAATGTAACTTCATCAAACAGCCCGACGACTTCACCGGAATTTGCATTTACTAACTCTATCTTATATACTATCTCATCATTATCACTTAAAACAGTCTGGGCAACCTCAGGATTTAAAACAAAATAGTATACAGAGAATAAAAGCTGGGAGGTTGGATCAATATAAAAATTTTCTGTTCTAAAATATTGATTAAATTCGCTTACCCCCGGTATTGGCAAAGTATCTGATTTCTCAATAAAAAGGATATTTTCACCATCTAACCTTAAGTCTCCAAAGCTGAATACGAACTCAGCCTCTTCCTTTCTCACAACCCCAGTTCTTGAATATCCCGGTTCGAGGGAAGTAATTTTGGACAAAAAGTTTGTATTACTCTTCTGAAGGTGAAAAGGAGCGGTTGCATTCTCAAAAACTACTGCCTTGATCTGCGAAAAATTACCGCCGCTTGATAGTTGAACTTGTATTCCGTTTTCATTAAAACTTCCTGCCGCTGTATAACCAAAAGCAGTACGCTTAATCCATCTGCAGGATTCACCATTGTTTTGAGAATAAGCAATTACAGAATTAGTGACTCCATTTTCTGTTGTAGAATTGTTATTAGAATAATTTACATTTAAAACCTGCAGCATAAAAATCACCCCCTGATGTTATCCAAAAGGGCCTGACTAAAACCCGTGATACCCAAATTAAGTCTGTTTCTTCTCCCGCTACCACTTTGCTGGGATTTTCGTGTCTGCCTGCCTTCCAGCTAATGATTGCCTGATTAAAATCTGTGAGACTTACTGAGGGGTATTCGTTTGTACTGTAGCCGGCACCCGTTGAAACGTTGTATGAATTAGGTTCAAAATATCTATTGCCGTATGGAACACCACTGACATAGCTGTGTAAATATCTAATTGAAGAATTTGACTGCTGCCATACAATATGAAGATTATCACTGTTATCTCCGACAATGGACGGATTTAAAGAGTATTGATTTGATGTTGGTAAATTGAGTGGACCTTCAGTCAACCATTGACCGCCGTTGTAATATTTACGCCAGTACTTTAAGGGAGAAAATGAAGATGGTTTGTAAACAACAAAAATCTCGTGAGCCGTATATGCTACTACGGGTTTAATATTCCCGAAATAATTTGGATCAATTCCGGTTTCCGGTATCTGGGTAATAACAGGGATATCGTTGTTCAACAAATACTTTTCAGCAAGAAAAATACCTGCTAAACCGGTCATTCCCCCTTCATAAACTGTTGCAGAAGTATACCCATCAAAATCATCAATAGATGGATTTTTCAATTGAAGATCATATTCTTCGGCAAAGATAATTTCATTTAACCAGGCGCCGTTAAAATCCGTGGTATTGCTTTGTGTGCTCCAGATTTTACCATAAGAAGGGTAAACAATATGATATTTCCCCTGACTGTCTAAAACAATCTTTCTCTGCCCGTTACTTGTAAATGCATCTGATTGAGCAGAAGTGAAATGCCCTTTGTAGTTGGCAATGAATGATCCCCCCAGGGGAATGTCGTCAGGTACTTTTATGTTTTGTAGTGTCGTACTTGTACTTCCTGTATTCCAATTAAGAAATGTCCAGTTTGTCCCATAGCGTTGTGCGGTTATTGGCAGGGCTTCGATGGTGTATCTATCATTTATAGGATCCTGATAAGTTCCAATATTATTTGAAGTGTTCCAATGACGGGCTAAATAATCAGCTCCATTGTTGAAAACAATATTCGAACTAACACTAAATCCATATTCGACTCCGTGCCAGAAATCAATATGCTCACCTGGAGTAACTTGATCACCTATAGAATATTGTTGATTCGGGAAACCAAATTCTGCTTGTGTTAATACTATTTTTTCTGATGAAAAAGATGTTCCGCTTAAATCATTTGTAATTTCGATGTTTCTGAAAAATGGGGTGAAATCTTTTTCAAGATTTCCGTGATTCTCCCAAATTTTTATTGTACTATTCATTAACAGAGGACCATAGTGTAGTATATAATTCTCATCATAATATGAATATTCAACGGTCCTATATTCATCAGTAATTGTAATTCTTATATGAATATCTGGAGAATGAGTTAATCTTTCTTTTGCCATTCTTAAATCAAGATAAAATGCAATGATTGTTTCTGGTTCAGTAGAATAATTTCTGATCACTTTTATGTAATAGTATCCATATCCGAGATCGTCATTAGAATCATCATCCAGTGCCCCGGGGTCTTCAATCCAATCAAATCCCTCGCAAGCTGTTGTTAAATTTGCGTCAACCTCGAAAACATCTTCAGCAGCATCAAATTCTTCTGTGTATTCGTAGTTAACACCATAAATTGGTGAATTGTCGCTTTTAATTGCTATTATTTTATAGCTGGAATTTTGATAGTCTTTTATATTAGTGTAAAGTTCTGGTCCACCTGTTGGACAAACGTTTGATTTTGAAAATATTACGAGCTGAAAATAAAAGTAGAACGGATAAAACTAAACAGGTGTTTAAAATCGACTTCATCGTTTGATTCTCCTTTTGATTAATTTTGAGTACCAATAAATATTTTGCCTATTATTCCTGCCCCGCCAGTAGCAAATATTTTCCCATTAGTTAAATACACACCGTAAAATGCACTGTTGGGTTGGTTCAGATCATATGAGTAGTCTTTCCAATCCACACCGTTGAAGTGAAGTAATGTAAATCCATCGCCAACTGAAACTATTTCTCCAGTCGATTTATCTGCTCTGATCTTTTCTAAAATGCCTGGAGCTTGCTGAAGTATTTCTGTTACTACACCATTCAAATATCTGTAAGTTTTTGAACCTCCGACAAAATAATCATAGGGATTCCATCCAAAAACTGTTCTAAAGAGTGTGTTACCATAATTCAATCCCTGCAATTGATCCCAGCTCGTTCCATTAAATATTAACGCAATGCTTGGTGTACTCAATGCACTTCCACAGGCAAGAATAAAATTATTTGAAGTGCCATAAATATCTGTAATTGGAATTGGGTCAGAGTTTTCGTAAACAATATTTGCATTTACCCCATCCCAGTGAATTATTTTTCCCCACGCATTCCCAAAATACATATCACTGCTGCTCGTACCCCACAGGCTGGTGTAAGGAATGTTATCTATGAATACATCATAATCTTCGGTTAGATCGCTCCACACTGTGCCATCGAAATGATAGACAGCACCTCCAACTGTCCAAATGTCATTATCTGAAAATCCGTAAATCGCAACGCCGCCGGCTTTACTGATTGGTTTCCACTCCACTCCATTCCATTTAATTATTCCATAAACCGTATCATTTATTTTAACTCCACCACAAGCCCAAACATTATTCTCATCAGTGCCCCAAACATCATAAAGTGTATTTGGGTAACCCGCATCTCCAAATGTAAACTCCTGCCAAGTGTAATTGTGGCTTGTGGGGGCTAGTGTTTTTTGCATTACTATATTACTTGTGTCTGTTTCTTCACCAAGACTGTCAACCCTTACTGCAAAGTATGTGTAAGTTGTATCAAGCATCAGCCCTATTCCGTTATCGTCATCAGTTATTGTTGTGTCGGCAACTTCAAGTGGAAATTCTGCAATTATGGTTTCTGTACTATTAAAACTTCTCAATACCTTTATTGAAGACTGAAGACCGTGAACTGTTGATTGTACCCTAAAAGTAACACTTCTGTGCGTGAAGCTTTCAATACTTACTGTGATTGTATCTTTGATAATATCCGGCGGCGGCAAAACAGGAGGCGGCTCGCTGCTGTCGCAGGAAAGTGAAGTAATGAGCAGAAACAAAGCAAAACTGAGATAACCGAACAAGCGTACCATAAAAGCACCTCCATCAAAAAACACATTGAAGAAAAATAAGGAGTGAAAATTAAATGGCAGGAAAAATTATCCGTAACCAAAATTGCACTCCATAATTTCAAGACAACGAATTGGTTAGAGCAACAATAATATCGTTACTCCCCCAAAAATTTTTGTTACAACAAAGATGAATTTTGTTTAAAAAATCAATCAGTAATAAAGTACGAAAGTGTTTTGAAAATATTTCAAGTTTGTAAATAAATGTTCGGGTAAAAATAAGTTCATTCAGGTAAATACAATAAATAAAAAGTTATTTATTAACTGATGTTACGCACTTTGTGATTTCTTAGTGTCTTTGTGACTTGGTGGCAAAAGAAAAAGTAAGAAATTAAGTCACCAAGTTTCACTAAGGAGAATTCTTGTAAATTCAATTTATGCGTAAGGTGATTTATTAATTCTGCTTTAGTCGCATTGCCATTTGTGCGGACAAAGATGGGAAAATTATAATTTAATCTAATCACTCATTTGTCGTAATAATCTAGCATAGGAATAGATAATTTAACAAGTGAGCTATAATTTCGATGGGACTCTTCTACAATTCACAATCTCCAACACAGCGCTCTTAAATTTTACGCTATTGAGAAAGCAAAAAATTCTAGACTTATTGGAGCGCTGCGATGGATAATCGTTTTATACCTAATTAGATAATTTTAACTGACATAGAATTACATAAACATATTATTATGGACAAGTTTTAAAACTAAAAATGAATAAAACAACATGAAAAGTAACAGGAGCATACTGTAAAAGCATTTCATTTTAGCCTCCTAATAATCAGATCAAACGATCAGACTAAAAGTTATAAAATACCCCGTGGGTTCCGGGGCTGAATTAGTATTCGTTTTATTTAGTTGCTGTTGAAGCTGCAATGGGACATCGCAAATAAGTAATTTCTTACAATAAGATTTTATCTGATAGCAGATTAAAAATAGTTTTGATTGCACATGCTGATGGAAGGGCAAATGGATAATTGCTTTGCCAAAGTTACTCGGTGAAAAATTTCCTGTAATAAATTTTACTACACAACTTTCACAGAAATTACTCTTTCGCTTGGTTCAACAAGGTGATAGTTTCACATCAAAAATGGAAGCGTTATTTAATCAAAAGCTTTCACTAAAATAACTGAAACAATCAAGGAGGTCTCTATGTCCGATTACGTAAAAGATCTAATGGCAGAAGTAAAAGCCAAACATCCATCCGAGCCTGAGTTCCATCAGGCTGTGCAGGAAGTCGCCGATTCACTTTCACTTTGTTTAGAAAGACACCCGGAATACCGTGCAGCAAAAATTCTTGAAAGAATTATTGAGCCGGAAAGAACAATAATCTTCCGTGTTCCATGGGTTGATGATCAAGGGGAGGTGCAGATTAACATAGGTTACAGGATTGAAATGAACAGCGCAATTGGTCCATATAAAGGGGGATTGCGATTTCACCCGTCAGTCAATCTTGGCATATTAAAATTTCTCGCCTTCGAACAGGTATTTAAAAACAGCCTGACTACATTACCGATGGGCGGGGGTAAAGGCGGATCTGATTTTGATCCCAAAGGTAAAAGCGATTTGAAGATCATGAGATTCTGCCAGGCATTTATGAGCGAACTATTTCGCCACATCGGTCCTGATACAGATGTACCGGCAGGCGACATTGGTGTAGGCGGAAGAGAGATCGGATATTTGTTCGGTCAGTATAAAAAATTACGCAATGAATTTACCGGAGTGCTGACAGGCAAAGGATTAAACTGGGGTGGTTCACTTGTTCGTCCCGAAGCAACCGGATACGGTTCTGTTTATTTTGCTGCGGAAATGTTATCTACTAAAGGACAAACACTTGAAGGAAAAACATGTCTTGTTTCCGGCAGCGGAAATGTAGCACAATACACAGTTGAAAAACTTTTGCAGCTTGGTGCAAAGCCCGTTACGCTTTCAGATTCAAACGGATATATTTACGATGAGGAAGGCATCAGCAAAGAAAAACTCGCATTCGTTATGGAAATGAAAAATGTACGTCGGGGCAGGATAAAAGAATACACAGACAAATACAAAAATGCTGTTTACACCGCCCTTGATCCGAATGCTCCATTCAATCCATTATGGAATCACAAAGCTCACTGCGCATTTCCGAGTGCAACACAAAATGAAATCAATGCGAAGGATGCACAGAATCTTGTAAAGAACGGAGTAACGGTTGTCAGTGAAGGTTCAAACATGCCCACCACCCCTGACGGTGTAAATATTTTCCTCGATTCTAAAATACTTTATGGTCCGGGTAAAGCGGCTAATGCCGGCGGCGTGGCAACATCAGGATTAGAGATGTCGCAGAACAGCATGCGTTATCCATGGACAAGAGAAGAAGTTGATAACCGCTTAAGAATGATAATGCACAGCATACATCAAACTTGTGTGGATACATCTGCCAGATTTGGAACACCGGGTAATTATGTGAATGGTGCAAATATCGGCGGCTTCCTTAAAGTTGCCGACGCAATGATGGATCAGGGAGTGGTTTGATTAATTAACAATTAAAAATGAATAATTAAAAATTAAGGCGGTCTTCGGATCGCCTTTTTATTTTTTAAGCCAATGTGATGCTGATTCCTGGAATTAATCCGAGAGTGATTTCGATAGCGCTAAGTTTTATTTCACCGATCTTTATTGTATCCGAAAAGTCGCTTGCTTTGAAAAGGCTTTTAAGCATCAAAACGGTAATTCTACTTTCACCTGCCTTATCAAGCATTTTTTGTCGTTCGTTTTCAGGTATGGACTGAAGACAATTGAATCCAATTTTTATTACAGGAGGAATAGCCAGACCGACAGTTATCCCCTTCAATTGATATCCTGCCTCAGAGAAAAGCGAAGTGTTAGTGTTCAGGCTGCTGATTATTTCCTGCAATTTAACTTCGCTGCCGGATTTGAATTGCTCAATTATTTCTTTTTTCTCTTCATCCCACAAATTTTCTTTTAAGTCAACCATTTTATTTTTGACCGAGGAGGTTGATGCTTTTACTCTTTCATAAAAATTCTCTGCCATTGTTATTCTTTCTATATAGTAATTAATCTTAATTCAAAATTACGGATACTTTTTTATTTGAGGAAAAATGATTTGTCCCTTCCTTTGTGAAACTTAGTGCCTATGCGCTTTAGTGCAGAAAATTCCTTGCAGTAATTAAAGAATAGCCACCAAGGCTCCAGGACACAAAGAAACACTAAACCTATTTTCTAAAAAATAATTTTGAGTTATTTCAGTATATTTTAAATGAAAATGAAATTTGATAATTAATAAGAAAAGATTATGCTGATACTTTATAACACACTTACAAAAAAGAAAGAAGAATTTAAACCCCTCAATCCGCCGAATGTAAATTTTTATATCTGCGGACCAACCGTTTATGATTACTTCCATATCGGTAATGCACGTTCATTTATAATCTCAGATATGCTGCGAAGGTATCTCATCTATAAAGGCTACAAAGTAAAATTTGTAATGAACATAACAGACATTGATGATCGAATAATAAAAAAATCCATTGATGAAAAAATCAGTTTCAATGAAGTTGCTTCGAAATACACCAAAGCTTTTTTAGAAGACATAAGTGCATTGAAATTAAAACCTGCGGATGTTAATCCTAAAGCAACAGAACATATTGGAGAGATAATTAATCTCATCAAGACTCTCGAAGAAAAGGGAATCGCTTACAATGTTGATGGTGATGTTTTTTATGATGTATCGAAATTCGAAGGATACGGCAAACTCAGCAGCAAAAATTTAGAGCAGCTTGAATCTGGTGCGCGAGTTGAAATAAACGAAACTAAAAAAAATCCGCTTGATTTTGCATTATGGAAAAAAGCAAAACCCGGTGAACCTTCGTGGGAAAGCCCCTGGGGCAAAGGCAGACCCGGATGGCATATCGAGTGCTCTGCAATGAGCTGCAAACATCTCGGCGAATCTTTTGATATTCACGCCGGCGGAAATGATTTAATTTTCCCCCACCACGAAAATGAAATTGCGCAGAGCGAAGGCGCTACTGGAAAACCTTTCGTGAAGTACTGGCTGCATTTTGGATTTCTGAATATCAATGAAGAAAAAATGTCAAAGTCGCTCGGTAATTTTTTAACTGCAAGAGATATTCTGAAAAATTATTCAGCAGAAGCAATTAGATTATTTTTTGCGCAGGCTTATTACCGTGGTCCACTGAATTTTAGTGATGAACTTTTGCAGGCAGCACAAAAGGGAGTGGAAAAGTTTGTTAATCTTGCTCAGAAAATTAATGATGAATTGAATAAAGACAATTCCGAAGGAGTTTATCCTGAAATAGATATTAAAAAATATTTGGATGAATTTGAAACCGTAATGGATGATGACTTTAACTCAGCGCAAGGCGTTGCTGTGATTTTTGATTTTGCGAAAGAAGTAAATAGAATCATTGCCTCGGATCAAAAAATAAAAAAAGATTTTTTTGTAGATGTAAAAAATTTCCTAACAAAAACTGCAGTTGATGTTTTAGGAATTATGAATTTTGATTTAACCGTTAAAGGTGGTGGTGAACTTGAAGATGCTTTAATTAAATTTTTAATTGAACTGCGTAACAATGCTAAAAAAGAAAAAAACTTTTTGCTTGCAGATAAGATACGCGGGGTGTAGTGTAATTTACATTGATATAGCTCATCAAATAATCAACTGGCAGCAAATTTCTTTTTCTCAAAATTGAAAAAAAAAACGATTTTTCCCGATGTTGAGAAGACAGAAATATATATCCATTGTTTTTTGTTGATTTTATATTTTAGTTTTGTGGTACAGTTGTTGGCAAATTATTATTAAGTATAAATGGAGTTAAGCTAAATTATCTAGACTAATTGGCTTTCTCCTAATTAATATTTTTTATAATTGTCAGTAATAATTCTGAAAGGGGAAAAAATGAGAAAAGTATTATTCATTCTACTCTTTATTTCATTTAACGTTTTAAAAGCACAGGAAAACAAACCTTTTTCTAATTTTGACATCGGTTTTTATGGTGGTATTAATTTTTATAATACAGACAAAATTAGAGGTGATTTTCTTGTAGAGTTTAAAACGAATCTCATATCTTCACTTAAACTGAAAGCCTCTGCAGGTTATTTTAGGACAATACAACCCTATACTTACAATTACACTGTAAGAAAATACTCTGAAAATATTATTGATACTCTTCCAAAATTTTTTGCAGCTAAATATAATTTAGTAAGCAAAAATTATGATATTTTCCTGATTACATTAGGCATTCAATATTTGATTGTTAATAGTATCTTCTCGCCATATCTTTCGGTAGATGCAGTTTATAACTTTATGAATACATTCATAGAGACTTCACCGTCTGAAGTCTGGTCTTATAATTCAATTGATGAGATACCTGATGAATTTAAGGAAAACCAAAAGGAGGAAGAGCTGCTGAATAATTCGTATGGAATAATATTGGGAGCAGGCACATCATATCATATTTCTTCAAAATTAAATCTTGATATTAGATACTTGTTCAAATACGATAGTAAGATAGTCAACACGCACCATATCATTATAGGTGTTTATTTTTAAAGTAGTAGAGAAATGGATTTAATAAATAAAACTCTTTGGATTTTGCTTCTTGGTTTTTTAGCAGTTGAAATTTTTCCTCAGGAACAATCTTATATCTCAACAAATGGAAATATTGACAATTCATTCCTCAAAAGAAGTATTTATAATGTATCAACCATTACTCAATTGAAAAATAATAATTCTGCCGAAGTTTTAGATAGTCTTATTTGTATATATTTAAACGGAATTAGAATTAAAATTACATATAATTATAATGTTGATTTATCATTAAATTTTTTCACAATGGCTGAGTGGTATAATGGCGAATGGATCATTTACGATAAACATACAAACACATACAATTCTGAAGGAAATCTTGAATTAGTTCTTTGGGAATGGTTTAATTCTTCATCAGGAGAATGGTTTAAATACGCGAAGGATGTTTATAATTATGATTCTTTAGTTAATAGGGTTGTTTATTTACGTCTGTATTTCAATGGTCAGGAATTTGAGAATGATTTTAAATATGAAAATTTTTATGATGCTTCAAACAATTTAGTATCATCAGTAAATTATGATTGGATAGATAGTATATGGACAAACAGTTCTAAATCTATTTATACATATACTCCAGAGAATGTAATTGATACAGCTTTATTTCAGATTTGGACAAACAACCAGTGGATAAATTACCAGTTGAATATTTATGAGTATGATGAAGAGCTTAATATCATTTCTAATTTAGCAAAAAGATGGCAAGAAGATAATTGGTTAAATTTTGGTTCGGGGAAATTTGAGTATGATGTTAATAATAATTTAGTGTTAGAAAATTGGGAAATAGCATATAATAATACCTGGGAAAATTGGTGTAGAATATTTTATGAATATGATGATAATAATACTTTAATTCATCTATTTGGTGAAGAATGGGTAAATGGACAGTGGGTACCGGAAAATGAACCTCTACGAGTTACAAACCCAGATGGTATTTTAATCGGGTTCATAGCTGAAGAAATATTTCTATATTATAGCCAACCTACAAGTGTGGAAAGTGAAAAAAATATTGTGGAAGAATATCTTCTTTCCCAAAACTACCCCAACCCTTTCAATCCGTCAACAACAATTAAATATCAAATTCCAAACGCCGGAAATGTAACTCTAAAAGTTTACGACATCCTTGGAAGAGAATTAACTACGCTTGTTGATGAATTTAAGAATGAAGGCAGGTACGAAGTAAACTTCAATGCAAGCAAACTTGCAAGCGGAGTTTACATCTACACAATAAAATCAAATGATTTTACTGCTTCGAAAAAGCTAATGTTGTTAAAGTAAAGTCAAACGAGTAACGTAAAAGGAAAAAGTTATAATTAAATTTAAGGGCAATCTTAGCCGGCTGCCTTTTTATATAAAAGACTGTCCGAAAATATTCCCTCTTCCCAAAATTAGATTTGGATCAAGCGCTTTTTTAATTTCAAATATCTTTAAAATTGTTTCGCGTCCGTACATTTCCAGTAAGTAATCTGTTTTAATTTTACCCACCCCGTGCTCTGCGGAGATAGTTCCGCCGTAATTTATTGCTGCAAGGCAAATCTCGTGATAAATACTTTTACCGGTTTCAAATTCATTTTGATTTTTAGGCAGCATATTCAAATGCAGGTGCGAATTTCCAAAATGCCCGTAAACCACGAAGTCTAATTTTGCATCCTGCACTAATTTTCGTGAAGCAGAAAAAAGCTGCCTGAAAAATTTATCTGGTACAGCAACATCAGTTCCGAGTTTGCGAAAATTATTTTTTACAATGTACTCATTCACCTTCCAAGAAATTGCGTGACGAAATTCTCTGATCTTTGAATTATCATTTTCAGTAAATGCAAACCACGCAGTTTCTGCATTGCCGGCGTTTTGATTTATTAGTTCAAGCCATTTGTTGACTAAAATATCTTCGCTTGCAGAGTCAGCTTCCTGCTCAAACCATATTGCTGCTTTTGCATCTTGTGGAATATTTTGAAAATCTACAGATAAGAATTTGAGTGAATGCTCATCGAAGAATTCAAGTGCGAGCGCATCAATTTCATTTTTAAAATTATTATTCCTTGCCTCAAATGAAAGACTCCGTGCAGAGTCAAGAAAATTAAATGCCGCAGTTTCATTATTAAAAAAGACTACACAGGAAATGACTTTTTCAGGAAGGGGCAGTAATCTTAATTTCGCTTTCGTTATAATTCCAAGTGTTCCTTCCGAGCCAATGAATAGATCAATCGCATCCATTCCATCTTTAATAAAATACCCCGAGGCATTTTTTGTCAGCGGCATCTTGTAATTAGGAAGATTGAGAGTGATAATTTTATTCGATTCAGTTTTTAATTCCAAAATATTATGATCTGCTTTACCCCCACCACGTTTGAGTTTAAGCGATTCACCGGTTGGGAGAATAATATATAATTCTTCAACAAAATTTCTTGTTGCACCGTACTTAAAAGTTTTAGCTCCGGAAGCATTTGTAGCAATTGTGCCGCCGATAAAACAATTCGTCTCGGTTGGATCGGGCGGATAAAATAATTTATTTTCTTTCACTTGCTTTTGCAGGTCGGCAAGAATAACAGCGGGTTGAACAACAGCAAACTTTCCCTCAGAATTTATTTCTAAAACTTTATTCAGCTTTTCAGTTGAGATTACAATTCCGTTTTGAGGTACGCGTGCGCCGGTCAAGCCGGTGCCGTTGCCTGCTATTGTGACGGAAGTTTTGCTTCGATTTGCCTCAACAATGATTTCTGCAATTTCATTTTCATTGACAGGAAAATAAACGGCATCGCAGCATCCTTTGAAGTTTGAGGCATCAGTCAAAAAGTTTTGTATTTCGTCTTGTGATTTTTTTATCAACATAATTTTTGCCACTAATTACACGAACTTTCACGAATTAAAATTAGTGTCAATTAGTGAAATTCGTTTCTGTAATTTCATTTTCATTAACAGGAAAATAAACAGCATCGCAACATCCTTTGAAATTTGAGGCATCAGTCAAAAAGTTCTGTATTTCGTCTTGTGATTTTTTTATCAACATAATTTTTGCCACTAATTACACGAATTTGCACGAATTAAAATTAGTGTCAATTAGTGAAATCAGTGGCTATCCTTTCCGGGTTTTTCTTGATGCAATCAAGTTGAATGATTAAATAATCTCCCTCAAATAATTCAGATATTTTTTTTGAATTATTAAATCCGGGACACCAATTTTATCCATCTTTATTTCGGGATTAAGATTCATCAAATGAAATAATATATCAAGAGCTTCATACATATTTATTTCGGGAAACGAAGTGTCTCTTAAATGATGAATCAATTTTAATGTATTGAACCCATCAAACCAAAATATCTTTTGCTTATTAATTTGCTCGGTACTTTTTGATCTACCGATAATCGAATTCCAGCTTTCGATAAATTTCTTTTGAATCAGGAAATTTTTCAATTCGATATGAATGTACTCGGCTTCTTTCAAATATTCTTCAGCAGTCAAAATATTTTGCGAGTTGAATATCCGCAGCCAATTGTTTAAGATTTCAAAACTTGCAGGATTAAAAAGTTTGTATTCGTCACGCGAGCTTTGTAAAAAACGATTCACTCTTTGTCCTGTTCCAAAAGGTACTCGCCACGAAGAACGTGAGGAGGGAGTGATAGTGGTTCCATTTATAGTTTGTACAAAAAAATGTTTGGCGAGTTTTTCAAGAAAATAAAAATCCTCTGCAGCTTTACGTTTATTCATTCCATCAACTTTGATATAACTTTCAACATCACAAATCATAGTTGACCCGAGAGTGTGCAATGCAAATGGTGAGTCAGCGTACTTTAGTCCGAGCACATAATATCGAAGAAAAGTTTCATAACAAATTATTGCTTTGGTGTTTTCATCATTGCCCGAGATATCATGAGCAAATCTAACTACACTGGCGTTGGATTTATTATAATTAAAATAAGAAATGATTGCTGTGAGATAATTCTTTTCAACTTTGCAATCAGCATCGAGGCAGATTAGTAATTTTTTTAGTAATGAATTATAATTATAAATATTGAGTGCTGTATCCATTCCAATTTTTCTTGCAAGCCCTACCCCGGCATCCTTTTCCGGAAGTTCATTTCCTGAAGAAGAAGCATCTATCAATGCTATTCTTAAATTACTTTCGATAATCTTATTTAAAAACTCAGCTCCATTTATCTTAAAAATAATCTTACTGATTAATTCAATCGAAGATTTATTTCCGGCTTTAATTCCATTTGAAGAAGAAGCAGAATTATTTATCACAAAAAGAAAAAGAGAAGACGAAAAATATTTCCTATCCATTTCGGAAAGGCTGTTCAGAAGAGAAATAATATTTTGATATTCATCAATCGCAGGGATGACTATTACATTGTCTATTGCCGATAAATCACTACAAATAATTTTTCGATCACTTGCAGAAAATTTGTTTAAATATTTACGAACTATTTCGGGAAGCTGACTCACGTTTTTATAACCGGGAAAAATTGCTCAACTAAGTTTTTCGTCTTTGCAAAATCAGGCTCTTCAAACCAATTGATTCGTACACCTTCTCGTTCCATTTTTCTGAACCACGTCATTTGTCTTTTTGCGAAGTTGTGAATTGCGCTATTAAGTTTTTGAAACATGTCGTTAAAACTTAATTCACCGGTCAAGTATAAACTGATGCAACGGTACTCGAGTCCGAAATAATTTAATCGTTCAGGTGTGATACCTTTTTCTAAAAGATTTTTTACTTCATCAATCATACCTTCACCTAATCTTTTTTTTAGTCTATTAGTGATTCTGTTTTTTACCTCAGATCGAGATGGAGCTATTCCGATTACTAATGAAGATAGTTTTTCGGATCTCAATAGCGGCTCATCATCGCTTTGATTAATGATAATTGCTTTTATAATTCTTTCTTTATCAATTAAGTCGGTTGTATTGTGGAGATTCCCGGAAGTTGTTAAAAGTAATTGACGAAGTTCGTCAATACTTTTATGTTCAAGTTCAGATTTTAATTTAGAATTAAACTCTGCTTTTTTCAATTTATAATTTTGCAAAATAGAGCTAAGATAAAGTCCTGTTCCACCTGCAAGGAATGGAAGTTTTTGCCTCGAAGCAATGTCATCAAAAGTTTTGTAAAATAATTTCTGAAAATCGAAAAGACTAAAATCATCAGTAGGTTCACAAACATCAACAAGATGATAAGGAATCTTCACCGTCTCTACTAAATAGTCTTCATAATCTTTTCCTGTTCCGATATTCATTGAGCGGTAAACCTGACGAGAATCGGCAGAGATGATTTCTCCGTTAAAATGATAAGCAAGTTCAGCAGCTAATTTTGTTTTACCCGTTGCGGTAGGACCAAGGATGGTGACAAAGTCCATAAAAAAATCAAGAGATAGGGAGTTTAATAATTATAGTTGTGCTTTCTCCAAGATCACTTTCAGCAGAGATAGAACCTCCGCAGTCTTCAATTATTTTTTTTGCGAGATAAAGACCTAATCCAACGGAGTTATTTTTTCCGTGAGTGAAAAATTCATCAAAAATATTTTCGAGCTGATATTCAGGAATTCCATTTCCCTCATCCTTAATTTTAATTTCAATGTTGTCTTCAAATTCATCCGCTGAAATAAAAACATTTCCGCCAAGCGGCATTGCTTCGTAAGCATTTTTAATAATCTGATAGCAAGCCACTGAAAAGTCTGCCAGGTTAATTTTTACACTTTTCTCCGCTTTTATTTTTTTGAGAATTTTAATATCACTCCGGGAAATTGCTTCCTTAATTGTAGGCAGAGAATTGTTTAATAAATCTTCAACTAATTGAATTTCACTATTGAAGAATTGAGTGTGCGTAAAAAGTTTTTTTGTGCTTGAAATTATATTTTTAGAAAGGAAAGCCAAACTGATGGCAATATTTCTGATGTTTTCCGATTCAGTTTCGATATCAGTATTAAAAACTTGCTGGATGGAATCGAAATTATATTTAATAAATGTAACATATCTTTTCTCACGGTCCACTCTGTCAGTATCATAATCATTGATAACAATGTTTTCCACAATTGCCTGTTCGATTTTAATTTCTTCAGGTTGAGATTTGTCAGAAGACTCAGATATCTTTTCCTCGATTTTATTTTGAATTTCAAAAAGATCTCTCCCTTGATTATCATCAAAAATATCTTCATCAATAACTAATGATGAACGTATTTCTTCGTCTCTATTATTTAGAAATGCCTCGTCTGATCCCTCAGCAATTATTTCATCATCAATCTTCTCTACCAGGTCGGGGGAGGGAGGTGTGTCTATTTCGAGTTCAGGTTCAAGTTCAAGGTCAAGTTCAAGGTTAGGTTCAGGTTCAAGTTCAAGTTCAGGTTCAGGTTCAAGTATTTGATCAGGATTTAATGAATTAAAAATATCGGTTGATTCACTTTTCAGATTATTAAGAAGAACATTGTCTGAGATTGTTGTCCCTCCTGCCAGAAGTTTATTTACTAATTGTGGGGCAATGCAATAAACAGTGCAATTGGTATCTGCAACCGCGGAAGAAATTCTTTGAGTGTTATCTGTAATTTCTTTTTCGCCAAAAAAATCAAAGTCAGATTTATTCAATAAAATATTTCTCTCAGAAAATTTAATTTTAACTTTGCCCTGAACAATCAAGTACATAAATTCAGGCTGGTCGCCCCTCTGAAAAATAATATCGCCTTCTTTAAATATTTTTACACCTTCCTGACTGAAATCAATTCCGGTGCGATCAATCGAGATTCCCTCAAAGATTTTATTTTTCTTGAGCAGATCAAAGGTCTTCTTATTAAGAGTCATAATTTTATTTATATTTGAAATAGAATAATCTCAAAAAACTTTTGTATAAAAATAGAAAAGTAAATAGCTATTCCGAAAACATAATTAACAAGATTATTGAATCTTTGAATTCAGAAATGCATCAAAAGTATGGACGAAATAAAAATTATCGAGCTTGCTAAAAGCGGAGATAGAAAAGCACTCGCTTCACTGGTCAAGATGTACGAAAAGACTGTGTACAACTTTGCATTTAAAATTTGCCGCGACAGAGATAAAGCGGAAAACATTATGCAGGAAACTTTTTTTAGTGTTGTAAAATCTCTTCATCAGTTTGACGGCAATTCTAAGTTGTCAACCTGGCTTTATAGAATTGTTACCAATCATTGTTTGATGGAAGCACGAAAATTTAAGAACCGTCATTTTAGCTCACTTGATGATGACGAAGATGGAATGTACGAAAACAAACAAGTTGTTGATTGGTCTGCGGTGCCATATAAAAGCACCGAGAATATTGAACTTCGAAAAATATTAGATGAAGCAATTAGTAAACTTTCACCGGAATATAGAATGGTTTTTCTCTTGAGAGATGTTGAAGAGTTCTCGACAGAAGAAACAGCTAAAATAGCCGAGCTTAGTGTGCCTGCTGTAAAATCCAGGCTTCATAGAGCGCGGGCATTTTTACGAAATGAAATTAACGAGGCATTTAGAAAATGAAAAAGGAAAAAGTAAGCTGCAAAGAAGTGATTCATCATATCTGCGAAAGTCTCGGCGAGGATTTAAACTCTGATAAATGTATTGCTATAAAATCACATCTTGATGAATGTGCCAACTGTAAAAATTATTTTCAAACTGTAGAGGTGACGATTGACTGGTATAAAAAATATAATATTGAATTACCGGATGAAGCCCACAATAAACTTATGTTACTTCTCAATTTAAACGATCAAGAAAAATAAATTAAAAATTAAAAGGAGTTCTCAATGCCCATATTTGAATATCAATGTCAGGAATGTAAAACGAAATTTGATGTATTTCATAAATCTCAAAATCAAACCGAAAAAATAAATTGTCCGAAATGTAATTCAGATAAAAGCAGAAAATTGTTTTCAACTTTTAGCGCGGCAGTGAGTAATTCTGGGAGCGATTCTTACGGCGGTTGCAGTGATGGGAATTGTACAGTACCAAATTCCGGTGGTTGTGCATCTGGAATGTGTGGGTTAAATTAGTTATAAATCATTCACAATTCAAGGTGCACAATGAAAACTTTAAATTCAGTAATTGTATTCTTATTTCTTTTTCAAATATTTGGATGTGCTCAGCAGGCGGACGAAAATAATATGATCGTTCAGCAGCTAAAAGAAGAGATGAAAGCAAATGAGAATTTAATTATTCTCGACGTTCGAACACCGGCTGAGCTTAAAGGTCCACTCGGTCAAATTGATGGAGTGATTAACATCCCTGTTCAGGAATTAGAAAGCAGGCTGGGGGAATTAAAAGAATATAAATCAAATGAAATCGCAGTAATTTGCCGCACCGGAAATCGTTCTGGGGTTGCAACCAAAATTCTGCTGCAAAATGGCTTTAAAGCTAAAAATGTTTTGGGCGGCATGACAGAATATATCAATCAAAAATAATTTTTTGCTCATTGGATATTTGAATTGTTGTATTCTCCATTCCTTCATTAACTTTTAAGTTTTTTTTAGCTAACAGCTTAAATTACTTAGGCTGTTTGAAAATAATTTTTTTTATACATCTGTAAATTAAATTTTCCCTTGCAACTAATTATTAATTTTACAATTATTGAAATGTCATTTGACAAAGTTTAATTTTTTAGTTCCAAAATTTTATAAGCATAGCAGGAGAAAGCAGATAGTAAATTTTTACAATTAGTGGTTTTGGAAAAAATTTATTATGCGTTTAATCGCAAAATAAAATATGAAGTTTCGAATTCTCATTTTATATGTAATGATTTGGTGCAATTTATTTGCAGGCACAGAAAAAAAAGACGACCCCGTATTAGCCACGATTGGCTCACATCAAATAACACTCTCCGAATTTTCTGACCGATACACAGATTATTTAGTATCCGCCGGCGTGCAGGATAAATATTATATCCGCGAAGCAATTCTAAATAATCTGATCAACGAAGTTATCCTTTATTATTATGACGATAATAAATCAACCTTCAACGATTTGGAATACAGTAACGAGATGGAATGGGTGCGCAAGCAAGCGATACTTGCATTTTTAAAAGATCAGGAAGTTTATGCAAAAATTAGCGTAACCGAAGATGAGCTTCGTGATGCTTTTGTAAAAGTTAATGAAAATATTTCAGCACGTCATTTGTTTACTGCAACGGATGACGAAGCAAACAATTTGTACAACCTGCTTCAAATGGGATTTGATTTTAACACATTAGCAAAGCAGGTTTTTACAGATTCGGTTCTGCAAAATAACGGCGGCTACCTTGGTTATTTTACTTGGGGCGACATGGATCCTGAGTTTGAAGATGCAGCTTTCAAACTAAAAATTGGTGAAATATCCAAACCTGTAAAAACAGCGCACGGTTACAGTATAATAAAATTAGAAGACAGACAACCCCACCCCTTACTTACCGAATACGAATTTCAAACCAAAAAAAACAAACTGGAACAAACTTTAAGATTGCGTAAACGAAATCCTTTCGAGCGAAATTACTTGAATCAGATTTACGACAAGAGCAAAGTAATTGGTTGTAAAAAAAACTATAAAAAAACTACAGGATAATACTTTTCTGAAATTTAAATTGCTAAATATTCTTGATGCGGCAATTGTTTCCGATTCTGAATTGATTGATTATTATAAAAATAATATTCATTATTTTACGTTGCCCGAAGAAATAAATCTTCAGGAAATTATTGTTGATCGAAAAGATCTGAGTGACAGTCTATTAGAATTGATAAAATCGGGAAAAGATTTTGGTGAACTCGCCCGAAATTTTTCGCTGAGAGATTGGTCAGCAAAAAATAACGGTGAAATTGGTTTTTCACCAATTGACAAATTTGGAAACCTGAAAGAAACATTTTCTAATTCAAATGTTGGTGAATTAATAGGTCCGGTTAGAATTGAAAATTATTATGGACTATTTAAAATTTTAGGTAAAAAAGATCCGAGACCGATTGAGTTTTCGATTATAAAAAAAAGTGTTCGGGATGCATTCATCTTCGAACAAAGAACTAAATTAAGAGATGAATATATTAATAAGATTCGAAATGGTTTGGAAATCAAAATTGATTACAAACTGTTGGCTTCTTTTAATATTTTAGGATAGTATAGTTTGATTAGCTATACTTTTAATAAAGCGTAATTAAGGAGTAATCTATGAGAAAATGTTTACTATTATTTCTTGCCCTTATTTTTTCTGTTAACTCCAATACCTTTGCGGGAACCACCGGAAAGATTGCGGGAAAAGTTACAGATAAAATTACCGGCGAGGCTCTTCCTTTTGTTAATATTACAGTTGAAGGTACTAACTACGGCGCGGCAACTGATCTTGATGGTAATTATGTGATACTAAATATTCCGCCGGGTAAGTTTAATGTTAAGGCTCAATACATAGGTTATCAGGCGGTTATTGCGCAGGATGTCCAGGTTAGCATCGACCTTACAAGCACAGTAAATTTTGAATTAGGCGAATCGGCAGTTGAACTTGAAGCTGTTATTGTTGAGGGTCAAAAAGAATTAATCAAAAAAGATATTACGTCAAGCCAGTCGTTGGTTTCTTCTGATCAGATTGAAAACCTCCCCGTACTTGAGCTTAATGATGTGCTTCAATTACAAGCTGGTGTTACTAAGGGTGCAGACGGCAGTTTTCACATTCGCGGCGGCAGAACAAGTGAGATTGCTTATTGGGTAAATGGTATTTCAATCACCGATGGCTACGATAACAGCCGGGGTATTGAAATAGACAACAGCAGTGTTCAGGAGCTTCAGGTTATTAGCGGAACTTTTAATGCCGAATACGGAAATGCGATGTCCGGCATTATTAATACTGTAACTAAAGAAGGGGGGCGAGACTTTCACGGAGACATTAAAGTTTACAGCAGTGACTACGCAAGCAACTTCACTTCTTACTTCACTCATATTGACGATTTCAATCCTTTAGCAAATTACAATTTGCAGGGAAGTTTGAACGGACCGATTCCTTTTACTAATAATGCCATAACATTTTTTGCAAATGCAAGATATGTTTATGATGATGGGTTTTTATATGGGATCAGAAAATTTAATGTTGATGGATCTGCCGGCGACGGTGAATTTGTCCCGATGAATTGGAGCAAAAGATATCTCGGTCAAGCAAACCTTTCTTATTGGGCTACTTCTGATGTAAAACTAAACGGCGAACTTCTTTATTCTAAAGAAGATTTTCAGAATTACGGGCACGATTGGAAATGGACTCCCGATGGAAATGTAAAAGATTTTTCTAATAGCTATAACAGCACACTGACTATCACTCACTTACTTTCCTCTTCCACTTTCTACACAGTCAAAGGTTCTTACTTCTTTAAAGATTTTAATGAATATCTTTACGATAATCCATTCGACTCAAGATATCAACATCCGGACTCTTTAAGCACTGTTTCTTATGCATTTCATGATAAAGGAACTAACCTTCACAGGTTTTTCCGCGAGACAAATTCTTTAATCGGTAAAATTGATTTCACAAGCCAGGTGCAAGAAAATCACTTGCTGAAAATTGGAATTGAAGGAAAGTATCACGAATTAAATTTTGATGATTACAATCTTGAACCGCTTAGAATAAACGGAGTTGAAGATTCTGTTTTCTCTCCGGCAATTCCTTCCGAGAGTGCAACGAACAGAACAAAATACACCAATGAACCAATCGAATTTGCTGCTTATGCGCAGGATAAAATTGAATTTAATAATGTAATCATTAACATCGGGTTAAGGTTGGATTATCTTGATGCAAGAGGTAATGTTTTAGTTGATCCAAGCGATCCGAATATTTACCTGCCGTTAAGACCGGGTTTAGATTCTCTTTCTATTAGTGAAAGAGAACCATTCTTTTATAAAAAGTCAACTCCCAAGTGGCAGCTCAGTCCAAGGTTTGGAATTGCATATCCTACAAGTGCTACGGGGGTGGTACATTTTTCTTATGGACAGTTTTTACAAATTCCGACATTCCAATTTTTATTTAATAATGGCTCATACAAAGTCCCTGAGACAGGGAGTAATTATGGAATTTACGGTAATCCTGATCTCGAACCTCAAAGTACAGTTATGTACGAAATTGGTTTCAGGCAAGAATTTATGGAGGCTTTTTTAATTGATGTTACAGGATTTTATAAAGACGTTCGTAACTGGATTACTGCAGGACCATTTTTCCCGACAAGAAATCTTGTTACATATTCCAAATACATCAATAAAGATTATTCAAACGTAAAAGGAATTACTCTTACCGTAAATAAAAGATTCCTTGATAATTATTCCTTTGATATATCCTATACATATCAGGTTGCCGACGGCAGTAACTCAAGCCCGGAAGATGAGTTTAACTCTCAACTCGGCAACAGCGAACCAGCTTTATTCATTTTACCGTTAGATTGGGACCAAAGACATATCCTCAATTTTAATTTGTACGTCGGCGGTGCAGATTGGGGCGCAAGTTTTCTCGCACGTTACGGAACAGGTTTACCTTACACACCCTCCATTACCCAGTTCACTGCGGATCGCGGTATCTCATCAGGCTTGCAGCGAAACAGCCGCCGCAGACCAAATCAATTTACAGTTGATGTAAAAATCAATAAACTGTTTGATGTTTTTGGCTACAATCTCAATGTCTTTTTAAGTGTGTTTAATTTATTCGACGCCCGTACAGTCGTAAATGTATTTGGGGATACAGGTCAACCGGACTATACAACCCAGGGGCAAAACATTGGCGAAGATCCTAACCGCCCAAATTCAGTTGAAGAATATCTTCGATTCCCATGGAATTATGGCGAGCCTCGTTTAGTTCAACTTGGTTTTGAATTTTCATTTTAACAACTATGATTTTTTATTCAGGAGATAACTTGATGAAATCTTTAATCAAAATAACTTTACTAACACTTTTAGTCATAACAATTTCTTCCGGTGCCTATGCACAGCATATTCCCGGCAAAGAGCGCGGGGATCCTGGTCTCCGTGCTCAAGGACAAATGGAAGGAAACAGAATTCGTACTTCTGTTTTTAATTTTGGATTGACAGGAAGAGAGAGCGGAACCTTTCCTATTTCTGTACAAACTCCTTATGAATGGCCTAAAAATACCGGACAGGTTTATCTTGCTTTGCAAGGTATCTTTGTCGGCGGTGAAGTGACAGATGATAACGGCGAACTTCAAAGAATTATTGATGTGATGAGCTACAGAACTTCACCCGAAGGTAACAGTTGGAACTTCGAACCTGTGCCTGGATATTACAGCTCTGATCGTCAGGAAATAGCCACAAGTGTTGATGAAGGCACATGGCCTGCTTTCTGGCCCGATAAGCTTGTTGATGAAGTTGATCCTGGCTGGCCCGGCAGTTGGAACGGATACTTCGGTAAAAATAAATTTAATGCGGATCAGGAAATGTTCTATCGCGCTTCCGACGATCGCTACAGTAGATACACAGCCTACTTTCCCGATGAAACCGATCTTACTCGAAAAGGATTAGGAATTCTTCTTGATGTACGAGTGCTTGCGTGGAGCCAGGTTTTAGTCGAAGATGCTTTATTCATTTTGAATAGCATTACAAACGATGGGAGTAAGGATATTAATAAGGTTGGTGTTACTATTTGGTATGCTGACTTCGTGGGTGGTAACGGCGATTCGCAGGATGATATTTCCGAGTTTGATTTGATGCAGGATATTGCATGGACTCGTGACGCTGATAATCACGCTCCTGATTTTGGAAGTGATCCTGTTGGAATGGTTTCAATAACTTTTCTTGAAACCCCGGGCAACGCAGGGGATAGAATTGATAATGATGGTGACGGCGAACTATTCGGACCTATTGTCACCGAAGCTCTGTTAGTTGGTGAAAGCGATCCTTCAATTACTGATTCCGATCCAAGAAGAACGGACGGGGTTGACAATAATGGAAACGGCTTAATTGATGAAAATAAAACTCATATCGTTTTTGATCAGCAGGAGGGTGTACAATATGCTGACTATATTGATAATAACGGTAATGGCGAATCCAATTCCCCTGTTGTCACTTCAGACATGATTAATCTTGCCAGCGGCGATCAATGGAAAAGATGGCCCGCAAATCCTGAAAATGATCCGCTTCAAAATGGTATTGTTCATTTATTAATGATTGAATCCGATGATTTAGGTCGGGCGTTTAGAGATAATATTGATAACGATGGCAACGGTGAGGATGGCAGCCCGGTTATAACTCAAGCAATGATTGATGCTGCCGCACTTGATGCTCCTTATTACCGTTATAAAGTTTCAGACAATGTCATTCTTTATGATGTTAAAGCTGAAGATCTTGGTAATAAATATGCTGATGGTGTTGATAACGATCTCAATGGGGCAATTGATGAATTTCTGGATGATGGAATTGATGAAATGGTTGATGAAGCAAGATTCGATGGTGTTGACAATGATGTTGATTGGAATGTGCTGACTGATGATGTTGGACTCGATGGCGTTCCTCAAACAGGTGACTTTGGTGAAAATGATGGTAAGCCAACCTCTGGCGCAGGAACAGGTTTACCCGGTGAACCCAATATTGATGTAACCGATGTTTCAGAAACAGATCAGATTGGTATATCAAACGCTGATTATTTACCAGCCGGCGCTTTGAATATTCAAAGTGATGCAACCATGTGGTTTGACTTTATGATTCCGGGAAAATTTTACGATCCGCAGGAAGTTGTTGCAGGTGAATATGATCTTTTTGTTTCTTCTTCGTTCTTCCCATTAAGATCCGGGCAGACCGAACCTTTTTCTCTTGCAGTAATTTTTGCAAATGCTCCGTTGCCCGATCCTAACAGCGAATTGAGGAAAGCAGAAATTATTAAGAAGCGTGGACGTGCACAGGAAACATACAATAACGATTATCAGTTTGCTAACGCACCTCTTACCCCAACCCTGACCGCAATTCCCGGTGATAACAAAATAATACTTTATTGGGATGATGTTGCCGAATCTTCCTTCGATGCATACATTGACGCTATTGGCGGTAATGGACATGACTTTGAAGGATACAGAATTTATCGCTCAACCGATCCGGCATTCGAAGATCCACTTGATATCACAAGTGCTTATGGCTCAAAAGTATTTCGAACCCCGCTTGTTATCTTCGATCTTATTGATGGAATTCAGGGATTGGACTCAATCGGTTTCGATGGCGTCAAATATCAATTAGGAAATGATTCAGGATTAAAGCATTCATACATAGATTCAACCGTGCAGAATGGTTTTACTTATTATTATGCTTTGGTTTCGTATGACTTTGGCTACAATGCAGGAAATATTATTCCATCTGAAAGTCCGGTGCGAGTTTCTTTGCAATCTGATGGATCGGTTAAACTTGGTCCCAATGTTGTGCGTGTAACTCCTGAAGCACCTTCTGCGGGGTACATCCCTCCAACCTTAGGGGATATTTCTCTTGTGGAAGGTACAACAACGAGCACTATATCTTATGACATTGTAGATATAAATAAAATAAAAGATGGACATGTTTATTACATATCTTTTGAAGACACATTGAAAATTGGCAACCCCGTCCTTTCAGAAGATGATACTCTAACTACAAAATCTTACACTCTGAAAGATTCAACTGATAACGTTGTAGTTATAGATCAGTTTAATTCAGTAAGCGCAAGTGTTGAACAGCCCCTTGTAGATGGATTCAGATTAAAATTTGACAATGAAACAAGAGTTGAAAAAAATCCCGAAACTACCAAATGGAATAATGAAAATATACCGGCTTTCGTTTTTGAATCGTTCGTATGGCCAAACCCATCATTACGAGGTCAAGCTATTCCAAACGATTATGTAGTCTCTTTTGGAGATGTCGGATTTGGTTCTTCTTCAGAAATAAAAATAGGGACATTAACTTTTCCATCGAAACCGGTAAACTTTAAAGTATTTAATCGAAGTACTAACGATTTTATTCAATATGGATTTATAGAAGCCGATACAACTTACGGAGGTCCTGGCAAATTAACTGCCAATGGCGCTGTCAAAGATCGAATTATTTTCTTGGAAAAAGATGCCAATGATTCGCTCATATTTACGTGGTGGTTTTATTTAGGCAGTGAACCCGATACTACACTTGGACAATTTTATCCTGTTAGTGGTGATACAGCCACAATCTTTTTACGTAAACCATTTCTGGCTTCTGATGTTTTTAGATTTGTTGCTCACGAAGGACAAATAAATAATCAATTAGCTAAAGAAGATTTGGAAAATATTAAAGTTGTTCCAAATCCATATATTGCAACAGCACTATGGGAACCTAAAAATCCTTACAACAGCGGCAGAGGTCCTCGATCATTGCATTTCACTCACTTGCCAAACAAGTGCACTATTCGAATCTTCACTGTTAATGGTGAACTTGTAGATGTGATTGAGCACGAGAGTCAGTTTAATGACGGCACTGCTGAATGGGACATGCTTACAAAAGATAATTTGTCAATTTCTTACGGCGTTTATCTCTATCATATCGAGGCTCCCGGGATTGGTGAAAAGATCGGCAAGTTTGCAGTGATAAAATAATTTTTGAATGGAAAAAAACTTTAAGGTATAAAAGTGAAAAAATTAAAAATAATAATCTTAGTTGTACTTTCTCTTGCAATATTTCAACCTGATGTATTTGCAACAGAAGTTAAAAAGACCGGCACAACCGCTGCAAAGTTTTTAAGCATTGGCATCGGTCCAAGAGCAAATGCAATGGGCGGGGCATTTACCTCTTTATCAAATGATGTATCAGCACTTTACTGGAATCCTGCGGGCATTGCACTGATTCCCACTTACGAAGGTATGTTTACTTACACAAAACTATTTGCAGATATAAATCTTAACTATTTTGGATTCGTAGTTCCCGCAGGCGAAATGGGTACTTTTGGGTTTGCCGTTACTGCACTTGATTTTGGTCAAATGGATGTAACAACCGAATTCTTCCCCGAAGGTACAGGTGAAAAATTCACAGCCGGCAGTTATGCATTCGGAGTTTCTTATGCAAGACAGATAACGGAAGATTTCCTTGTCGGTTTAAATATCAAATACATTCGAGAAGATATTTACAACTCAAGCGCCGATGGATTTTCATTTGACATTGGGACAATCTTTACCACCCCGTTTTACGGAGTAAGATTTTCGAGCAGCATAACAAACTACGGAACGAAGATGCAAATTACAGGCGATGATCTTTTAGTAAGGCACGATCCCGATCCATCTGTAAACGGTAATAACGAAACAATAGATGCTCGATACGCAACCGATCAGTTTGAACTCCCCCTTCGATTACAGATCGGCATATCCAAAGATTTCCATTTTATGGATGACCAAAGATTAACTTTAGCAGTTGATGGAATTCATCCGAACGACAATGGTCAATATCTTAATGTTGGCGGCGAGTTAGCATTGCTTGATGAATTAATTTTTCTTCGTGCAGGTTATAAAACCTTGTTCCTCGAGGATAGCCAGGAAGGATTGACTCTCGGTGCAGGTATAAATTATAGTGGTTTAGAATATCTAAAAATTTCAGTAGATTATGCCTATCAAGAATATGAATTCTTAGGTAATACGCACAGCTTCGGTATAAGTCTGGCGTTTTGAGAAAAACAAACAACTAAAAAATATTCCAATAAACAAAGAAAGGAATAAACAATGAAAAAAAATCTGCTACTATTTGCACTTATAATACTTGGTGCAGTGGCTGTCGTTAATGCACAAGTTAATGTGACATTTAACGTAGATATGTCCGTAAAGGAAGCCGAGGGTCAATTTACTCCCGGAACTTCCGAAGTTCAGATGAGAGGTGATTTTGACGGCTGGGGTGCCGGTGTTGTATTAACAGACCCCGAGGCTGACTTAATCTACTCTTACGAATTCACTGGTATTGCAGTGGATAGTGTTTTCAATTTCAAATTCTTTTATACCAATCCTGATACCTGGGAAGGTGATCCTAACCGTCAATTTACTGCTCCTGCAGGCGGCGGTGAATTTTCGGATTATTTCGATCGTGACAGCGTAATTAATATTACCGCTGATGGAAACATCTTATTCCAGGTTGATATGTCCGTAATGGCAGAGATTGGAATCTTCGATATAGTATCTGATTCGGTTCAAGTTAGAGGAAATTTTAACGGCTGGGGTGATGGTGAGCCTTTAAGATCTAAACTGAATCAGGATGTTATTGATCCTAATAAATTCTTCCTTGATGTTTCATTTACTTCAATAGAAATTGGAGCTACACAGAATTATAAATTCTATGTTGACTTAGTTGATCCAAGCCTCTGGGTTGATGGTTGGGAAAGACCATTATCACAGGGTGGTGGAAACAGAGACATTGATTTTGAAGGTATCAATAATCAAGTTGCTCCTGAAGTTTGGTATGATGATGTTGATCCTGATTGGGTAATAGAAGATGGTAAAAATCTTTCTGTAGAGTTCAGAGTTGATATGACTCCTGCTACCGATCCTCTGTTACAAGCTGTTCCATTCGATCCTGCTACCGATACATTATATTGGATTGGCGAACAGCCCTCGTTCGTTAGAAGTCAGGGATGGGTTGATACAGATAACATGATGGTCTTAGTGTTAACTGATCCTGATGCTGATCTTATTTATACCGCAACAGGAGATCTTGTTGACCCAACTTTTAATTCATTCCAATACAGATATGGATGGAAAAACGGAAGTAATTGGACATTAGAACCTGCCGGCTTTGGTGACTTTGCCTACAGGATCCGTTATATCGGACAGGATTTACCTCGCAGTTTCCCGGTTAACCCCTGGGTAATGCCTATTGATACCTGGACTAATGCTGAAACTAAAACCGATCAGGAATCTGATCCTTATACTTCATTAGTTAGTGTTGAAGATCCTCAGCTTAATCCTAACACTTACTACTTAGCTCAGAATTTCCCGAATCCATTTAACCCTTCTACTTTAATTCAGTATAGTGTTCCTAAAACCAATTTTGTAACTATTAAAATTTACAATGCTATTGGACAGGAAATCTCTACATTGGTTAATCGTGAAGTAACTGCCGGTGTTCACGAAGTTAATTTCAATGCTAATAATCTTAGCACAGGAGTTTACTTCTACACAATTAAAGCAGGTGATTTCACTTCTACAAAGAAGATGTTATTGATTAAATAATTTTCTTGGCTCGATTGTCTCCTTTATAAAAAGTCCCGCTGTTAAGGCGGGACTTTTTTTATAAATGTAACTGATGGAGTTGCCACCAGTACTGATTTAGTTACCGTCAGTACTGATAGGGGCATGACCAGTACTGATAGGGGCGTGACCAACACTGATAGAGGCATGACCAGTACTGATTGAGGCTCCACCAGTACTGATTGAGACACCGTCAGTACTGATAGAGGCATTTTCAGTACTGATTGAGATTCCACCAATACTGATAGCGACTCGCCCAGTACTGATAGAGGCATGATAGAGAGTTCCACCAGTACTGATAGCGACTCGCCCAGTACTGATGAAGGTAATATCAGTACCGGTGACGGATCCGCCGGCGCAGAGAGTGAGATAAACTGTACGAATTTTAACGATTTTCGAGCTTTTTGATGATTTTTAGAGGGAATGATTGATAGTGGGAAGGGATTATAAAGTGAATATTACTCGAATTATAAAAACCTCCGATAGTGTTGCCATCGAATAACATAATTATGTCTTTTGCGTAAGGTGAGTTAATAATTATTTTTGCTTAACCGCAGTTTCTAATTGTTGAAGAAGGTTTGCAGCGCCGGGGTAGTGTGGAGTTATTTTCAGGCACTCTTTAATGGAGTTTAATGCTGAGTTGTAATCCTTAATTCCAATATAAGCGCCGCATAAATTGTATAGTAATTGATCATCTTTGTTGATGAAGTTTTTAGATTGACTTAAATAATTTATTGCTGAGGAATAGTTTTTCCGGGATAAGTCAATAATACCGAGCCACTTTGTTGAGAATGCATCGGGTTGAAGATCATATCTGATTTTTAAGTATGAATAGGCTTCATCATACTTATTAATCTTCAGCAGCTCATTAGCTAAAAAATTATAATACTCAACCACAACAGGGTATTGTGAAATCAGAATATCCGCCTGTTGTTTGAATAAATCAAAATTACCTTTTTTGAGATAATAGTCAGCAACTTTTCGATGCGCCGGCTCCCATGCTATCTTATCAACTACAACATCGTAGGCAGTTGAATCAATAAAACTTTTTCGATCAATTATTTCTGAGAGAAGTTTCTTTTTCCCTTTTTGAATAAAAGGCCAATCATTCTTTAAAAGTTTAATTCTGTAATCCGCCATGACAGAATCAAAATCAGAGAATAAAAAATTGGCTGAGGTTAAACTATCCTGCATTTCGTTTGATAATTCTTGAGCAGTTGTTTTTGGCAGCAGTCCCTTTTCTTCCATCCTTTCATAAAAAAGTTTTCCTATTAACTTATAACCTTCAATGGTGGGGTGAAGATGATCGGTCATTAAATTATCACCGATAATTCCATCTGGGCTTAAGGAGTTTAACCCGGAATCTAAATCAAGCACTTCAGCCGAATATTCTTTGCCGAGTTGTTTGATTATATCATTTATCTTTTCGGGTGCACGAAAACGTAAAGCATCTAAATCCTTTGCCAGGCGGAAAAGTGAATCAGCTTCGTGAATTTTATTTTGAAGCAGCATCTCTTTAGCTAAATTAAAAACTTCATTAGCTGAAGGCAGGGTAGTATGTTTTAACGAAACAAATGGATTTTGATTTTTTAAATTGCTTGTGAGGGTTCCCATCATCACAGGAATGTCATTGTCTTTAGCCATCTCAAGTATGTCCTGCATGTTTCCTTCAAACTGTTCAAGCCCAAGATTATATTTCTCCGAATTAAGTTCGATGTATTGGTCTTTTGCCATACGCGACATCAAAGTGCCATTTTCATTTTCCTGCGGATCATCACTAAACCAACCCATTACATCTTTAATAATATTACGGAGCAATTCCACAGTTTTAAATCTACCTAAGTACAAAATAAGATTGACCATTGTTCTTGAAGTTCCGAGTGACTCCATTGAGCCGACGCCAAGCGCACCATAATATTCGTTGTGTCCGGCATAAATAATTACAAGATCAGGTTTTTGTTCAATCACGCCCGGCATCAAATCACGAAGGGTGTAGCTGTTTACGGCAGTCATTGCAATATTAACTACTTCGATTGTGGAATTAGGATAAACTAATTGAAGTCTTTGCCGCAAATATCTTGAGAATGAGCCGATCGGCAAATAAGGATAACCTGCGGCACTGCTCCCCCCCAATACAAAAATGCGGAAAGTATTTTTCTTTTTAACAGCATCAAACACATCTTGATTAGAATAAGGAAGGTTCTCGGTTGAGAAGAAATAACGACGCGCTATTTCCGGGTTTAATAATAATTTACCTTTTGCAGCATTGACCCACTGAGAATTATCGTAACCGTAACCAAAAAGGCGGAGTGATAATTCAAGAATTACAAAAAATACTACTGGTATAAAAAGAAGAAACAGGTAATAATATTTCGGAGGTTTATACTCCGGTGCAATTTTTTGTACGGCTTCAGTTTTGTGCGATTCTTTTTTACGTGCTTTAATAGCGAATCCCTCTTTAATTTTTATATCAATATATCTGAAATAGTTTTTCCTTCACGAAAATAGCTTTATAAATAAAAAATAAAAAGTATTTTTATAATAAGAATAAGAATAATTATTGATTGGTTTTAAGAATTAAAAGCTAATATTTATGTACATCCTCGGTATCTCAGCATTTTATCACGATAGCGCAGCTTGTCTTGTAAAAGATGGAGAAATCCTTTCTGCTGCTCAGGAAGAACGCTTTACAAGAAAAAAACACGATCATAACTTTCCACAAAAGGCAATAGAGTTTTGTTTAAAGGATGCGGGAATAAAAGCTGAGCAGCTTGATCTTGTTGCGTTTTATGATAAACCATTCTTGAAGTTTGAACGATTGTTAGAAACTTATCTTGCTTATGCCCCGGTTGGAATAAAATCATTCATCAAAGCAATGCCATTGTGGATAAAGGAAAAACTTTGGATGAAGGAAATGATAAAAAACAAACTCGGATATACAGGCAAGATTATATTCCCGGAACATCACGAATCTCATGCAGCATCAGCATTCTATCCATCGCCATACAACAAAGCCGCCATCCTTACTATGGATGGAGTTGGTGAGTGGACAACAACAAGTTACGGCATTGGTGATGGAAATGATATTCAACTTTTAGCAGATATAAAATTTCCGCATTCGATAGGATTGCTATACTCTGCTCTTACTTATTATACAGGATTTAAAGTAAACTCAGGTGAATATAAAGTAATGGGTTTGGCTCCATACGGTGAACCAAAATACAAACAAATGATTTATGATCATCTTATTGATGTAAAGGAAGATGGTTCATTCAGAATGAATATGGAGTACTTTAATTATTGCCAGGGACTTACAATGACAAACGAAAAGTTTAACAATCTTTTCGGAGGTCCGCCAAGAGAACCTGAAACTAATTTAACTCAAAAGGAAATGGATATTGCAAGATCGTTGCAGGAAGTTACAGAAGAAACCGTATTGAAACTTGGCAAGCACGTTTACAAAGAAACCAAATTAAAAAATCTTTGCCTGGCGGGAGGAGTTGCACTTAACTGTGTAGCGAATGGAAGATTACTTCGTGAGGGACCATTTGAAAATATTTGGATTCAACCAGCAGCAGGAGATGCAGGCGGAGCACTTGGTGCAGCTTTAATCGGTTGGTACAAGTATCACAACAATCCAAGAATTGCTGATGAAAAATCAGATTCACAAAAAGGTTCGTACCTGGGACCTGAGTTTGATGAAAATGAAATTCATTCATTCATTCAATCAAACAATCTTGCTGCAAAAAGATATGATGACGAGCAGCTAATAGAAAATGTTGCAAATCTCATCAACTCAGAAAAAGTAATTGGATGGTTTGATGGCAAAATGGAATTCGGTCCTCGCGCACTTGGTTCACGTACAATTATTGGTGATGCACGTTCACCAAAGATGCAGGCTACGATGAATATTAAAATAAAATTCAGAGAAGGATTTCGTCCTTTTGCTCCTTCTGTTCTTTTTGAAAAGGTCAGTGATTTTTTTGAGATTGAAAAAGCAAGTCCGTATATGCTTCTTACCGCTGATGTAAAAAAAGAACGAAGAATCGCAATGACAGATGACGATCATAAAAAATGGGGAATAGAAAAACTAAATGTTGTTCGTTCAGATATTCCTGCAATTACTCACGTTGATTACTCAGCCAGACTTCAAACAGTTCATAAGGAAACAAATCCTCGTTACCATAAACTTATTTCTAAGTTTAAAGAAAAAACAGGATGTGCAGTTATCATTAATACTTCTTTTAATGTAAGAGGAGAGCCAATTGTCTGCACTCCAAAAGATGCTTACAAATGTTTTATGAGAACTGGTATGGATTATCTTGTTTTAGGCAATTATATTTTAAGCAAGGAAGATCAGAAACCTTTAGAAAGTGATAGTGATTGGAAAAAAGAATTTGTATTGGATTAAAAAATGTTAAAAGATGAAATAAAACATATTGATAACTCTGATGAAGCAGTTAAGAAAACAGGATTAACTGTTGGAGTGGTATTAATTCTTGTTTCTTTATTGTTGTGGTATCTTGGTAAATATTCTTTTATGTATTTCTCAATAGCTGGTGGATTGTTTGTTATACTTGCGTTTATTGCAATTCCTGTTTTGCGTCCATTTCATAAGCTCTGGATGATGCTTGCATTGTTGATGGGATTTGTGATGTCGCGGGTTATTTTAACAATACTCTATTATCTTGTATTAACTCCTATTGGTTTAATAGCAAAGCTTGTTGGCAAAAAGTTTATACCATTGGGGTTTGATAAAAATGCAAATACTTATTGGGAGAAGAGAGAAAATACAGCTAAACAGCAAATTGATTATGAAAGACAGTTCTAAAATGCGGACAGGGCAAGCCCTATCCCTACAAAATCAAAATGTAGGGGAGTGGCTGGCCTCTCCCCAAAAAAGAAATTATTAAGGAATAAATTTTATGAGCAAATTATCTATACTATCTGAGTTGTGGGAATTTTTGAAAGTAAGAAAAAAATGGTGGCTTCTGCCTATCATTTTATTTTTGGTTCTGCTTGGCGGACTTATTATTCTTACACAAGGTTCTGCATTAGCTCCATTTATTTATGCAATATTTTAAAGCCCCACCAAACCTCCCCTAAGGGGAGGCTTAGGGCAATTGAAATACTCTTAATCTAAATGTTGTAATTTTATTTTTAAATATTTCCTTAAGCCCTCTCCTTAGGAGAGGGTTTGGGTGAGGCTGATTTATGCAAACTAAAATAATTGTAGAAAAGAAAAAGAAACGCGTTCCTGTTCCAAAGAAACCGCCAAAGGTAGAAAAGAATCCGAAAGCTTATGACAGAGATGAGGAGAAAAAGAAAACTCGTAAAAAGATTTCCGGTGAAGAATGAATCAGCCCGAAGTTTCACTAATTATATCCTTTTACAATAGGATTGATTTTCTGAAATTAGTTTTTGCCGGCTTGCAAAGACAAACTTTTAAAAACTTCGAAATCATTATCGCCGATGATGGATCAAAAGAAGAAGTCGTGAATGAAATTGAAAAACTTTCTCGTGAGATCAATTTCCCAATTGCTCATATCTGGCAGGAAGATAAAGGTTTTCGAAAGAATAAAATATTAAATCAGGCTATCGTTAATTCTAATTCAACTTATTTAATATTTATAGATGGGGATTGTATTCCTCATCGTGATTTTATCGCAGAACATTTCAGCCATCGTCAATTAAACATTTGCTTAACCGGAAGGCGGGTCAATTTATCACAAAAACTTTCCGAAAGTCTTTCAACTAAAAAAGTGAAAGAAGGAATTCTCGAAAATCAATTTTTCTTATTAAAGGACGGACTATTAGGTAAATCCACTGATGTAGAAAAAGGTTTTTTTATTCGTAATAAATTTCTCCGAAAATATTTCAATAAGAAAAAAAGAGGATTGCTTGGCTGTAATTTTTCAATCTATAAAAATGACTTATTAATAATTAATGGTTTTGATGAAAGATACATTGCCCCTTCCATTGGTGAAGACAGTGATGTTCAGTTCAGGCTTGAATTAGCTGGAGTTCGTGTCCGATCTTTAAATAATATAGCCGTGCAATATCACCTTTATCATAAACTTCAACCCCGCCCAATTGAAAATCTTCGTTTATTCGAAACCGTAAAAACAGAAAAGCAAGCTTTCTCAAAATTTGGCATAAAATAACTGCTTCGTAATATTCACTTCTTTAATTATTTAATTCTATCGGGTGATTATCCTAAATAATTCAGTAAAATTTAGCGATCACTATAAAAAATTCTTGCATAATATAATCTGCACCTTTATCTTTGCAGTGTAATTGTATTATTAGTTAAATAAATAAGGCTAAATATGCTTGATGACTTAGATATTAAAATACTAAGAACGCTCCAAAAAAATGGAAGAACAAAAAGAAATAAACTGGCAGAAGAAGTAGGATTATCAATTCCCTCTGTCAGTGAAAGATTAAATAAACTAGAAGAAAAAGGAATCATTGAAGGATACTATACAAAACTAAACCGAAAAGCATTTGGTTATGACATAACCGCTTACATTTATGTTTTAATGGAGTCTTCAAAACACTATCCTGCTTTAATTTCCCGCGTTGATAAAATATCGGAAATTCTCGAATGCCATTCAATTTTAGGTGATGGTTCACATTTATTGAAAGCTGTCGTTAAAAATCGAGAAGCTCTCGAAAAATTATTAAGTCAGATCCAATCTTTCCCCGGCGTTACTTCAACAAAGACTACTTACGTTTTATCTACAATCAAAGAAACAACTTCAATTACAATCTAAATTATTTTATAGAAAGGTGAACAACTTATGGCTAAATCGGAAACTGCAGTAAATAATATTCTAAAGTTTATAAAAGATAAAGGGATAAAATTTGTGGATTTAAAGTTCATGGATTTCCCCGGACAGTGGCAGCATTTTACAGTTCCTGTCACACAATTCAACGCAGGTTCATTTGAGGAGGGGTTTGGATTTGATGGTTCATCAATCCGCGGATGGAAAGCAATTCACGAAAGCGATATGCTTTTAATTCCCGATCCGGGAACAATGTTTGTTGATCTTTTTATCGAAGCCCCAACACTCAGTTTAATTTGTGATGTATATGAACCGGCAACAAAAGAAAAATATTCACGCTGCCCGCGGAACATTGCGCAAAAGGCTGAAGCTTATCTCATCTCAACAGGATTAGCTGATACAGTTTATTACGGGCCCGAAGCTGAGTTTTTTATTTTTGATGATGTCAGATTTGATTCGCAGCCTAACGGAAGTTTTTACGTTGTTGATTCAATAGAAGGAAAATGGAATAGTGGAAGAGAAGAAAATCCAAACCTTGGTTATAAGCCAAGATTTAAAGAAGGATATTTTCCCGTTCCTCCAACAGATTCTTTAATGGATTTAAGAAATGAAATGGTAACCAATCTTATCAATTGCGGAATTGATGTTGAAGCGCAGCATCACGAGGTTGCAAGCGGCGGGCAGTGTGAGATTGATTTACGTTTTATGCCTCTTGTAAAAGCTGCTGATCAGTTATTGATGTTTAAATACATAGTGAAGAACACTGCAAAGAAGAATAACAAAACCGTTACATACATGCCTAAACCAATTTTTGGCGATAACGGAAGCGGTATGCATGTTCATACTTCACTTTGGAAAAAAGGCAAACCACTTTTTGCGGGATCAGGATATGCAGGATTGAGCGAAATGGGATTATACTTTATCGGTGGATTGTTAAAACACGCAGCAAGCTTACTTGCATTTACAAATCCAACTACAAACTCTTACAAACGATTAGTCCCCGGATTTGAAGCTCCCGTTAATCTTGCATACTCACAAAGAAACAGAAGTGCATCAATACGAATTCCAATGTACTCGTCTTCACCAAAAGCAAAACGTGTTGAGTTTAGATGTCCAGATGCTTCAGGCAATCCTTATCTCGGATTTTCTGCAATGCTTATGGCAGGATTAGATGGAGTGATAAACAGAATTGACCCCGGTGAACCACTTGATAAAGATATTTATGATATGGAACCGGAAGAATTAAAAAATGTACCTTCAACTCCTGGCAGTTTGGAAGCTGCATTAAAAGCTCTGGAAAATGATCACGAGTATTTACTAAAAGGTGATGTATTTACTGAAGATGTAATCGAAACATGGATAAAATATAAAATGGATAAAGAAGTTAAGCCAATGGCTCTTCAACCACATCCTTATGAATTTAGTCTGTATTACGATGTTTAAGTTTTAATCTCCGTGACTCTGTGGTGAAAAAAAATAACCGCAGAGGCACGGAGACACAGAGGAATGCAAATATTATTTTTCTATCCATTCCTTCCAAACTTCCGGTTTGTAACCAACAGTAACCAATCTTTCATTTCTTACAACTGGTGTTTTTAAAAGTAATGGATCAGCTAACAATTCATCTTCAATATCAAAAACCATAAACTGCATTCCGCGATCTTTAAATCTTTTGCTCTCTCTGTCTATCAAATCGTCTAAAGGAATTACCTGGGAAATATTATCAAGTTCACCTTTAGCCAATCCTTTTTCAGTTAAATCTCTAAAGTGAAATGGAATTCTTCTCTCTTTAAAGTAGCGCTCAGCTTTTTGAGTTTCTTTACACTTCTTTGTGCCGATAATTTGGATAGCCATCTCGTTTATTTTGGAAAGTCCTTCGTAATTTCTTGCGTTCGTTTAGAGCGGGGGAAGCGGCTTTTAATACCGGTGTCGGTAATAACAGCGGTGCCTAAAAGATATTCCTGAAATTTAACTGCACATTGTCCGGTGCAATCTGATTTGGTTTTTATTGTTCCCCCCTCCACATAGGTTTTTAATCCTGATGTTGAATTAATTTGAAAAACATTTTTTGTGATCACATTCTCTAAAAATTCAGCGGCTTGAGTTTGAAGCACCAATGACCCATCCTTGTCGAAAGCAGCCAATTTAATTCCGTATCTTCTCATTAAAGAAAAACTTTGTTCTGAAAAATCTTTATTCAACATGTATAAGTCTTCATTGCGCTGAACAAATAAATACTTGTTAAATTCTGTATGATCAATACCGAAATGGTCAGCAAGATAATTTAGTTTATCGCTGATTAGTTTATCGGTGCTTTCCATCAATCTTATTGAAGCATAGGGTATTGGCATCAAATTGGGCGATTTAGTTTCGCCGGTCTTTTTAAGTTTTGCAATATAAAACCCTTCGCTGTCAATTTCCCAGGGTATAATTCTCCTCGAAAATTTAAGTGAAGTATCATAGTGCTGACCACCATACTGGACAAACCCATCGTGGGTTTTCAACGGAATATTAATGCTTACCAGTTCCAATGGATATTTATGAAGGACTTTATCAATAACAAATTCATTTTCTTCGGGTGTCATTGTGCAGGTTGAATAGACAATTTCGCCACCTACCTTTAACATTTTTATTGCGGCAACAAGTAATTTTATTTGCAAGTCTGAAAGTCGCAGTGCACGTCTGTGAGTCCACCAATTGTTAACTTCATTCCGCTTTTGCATAATCCCGAGACCGCTGCAGGGGGCGTCAACAAGAATCTTGTCGAAGTATCCTGAAAAATATCTGCTAAGATTTTCTCCTTTATTGTGAATCACTGCGGTATTTATAAGATTCATTCTTTCAACATTGTAACTCAGACTTTTGATTCTATCAGTCTGCGATTCATTAACGAGAAGTGAGCCGCGATTATTCATCATTGCAGCCATCTGTGTGGATTTACTGCCCGGGGCGGAACATAGATCTAAAACCAAATCTTTTTCTGTCGGGTTTAATATCATTGCAGGTACTGCTGATGAAAGACTTTGAATGTAATACAGCCCAATTATATGTTCAATTGTTTTTCCAACATAAATAAATCCGCTTTTAATCTTAAGTAGATTATTTGGAAAATCTAATTCTTCAGTTTCAATTTTATAATTATCATAAAGTTTTTTACGAAGAAATTCTGTGGTTGTTTTAAGAGTGTTTACCCGGATGTAAACAGCGTAGTCTTTCTCTATATATTCAAGATATTGTTTTGATGCATCTTCTCCATAAAGAGAATTTAGATAGGCGATAATTTCTACGCTTACAGGTATAGCCATTTAGTATCTTACCAGATTCAGCATTCGAAAGATTTCACTAATAATGTTTGAGGAGTATTTAATCTCTATACCCGTTTTTGATAAGGTTGAAAGAATATCTTTGATAATGTTATCAAGATATAACTCATATTTTTTTACTGACTTATTAATTTCATCTCCATCATTTGGAATCAAAATTTCAGCCGGCAGTTTTTTGTTTGAATAGATCAGATATTTGGCGCGGTTGTAATCATTAACTTGTAGAAAACTCTCGCCGTCTGAATTTAGTATTTCAAAACTCCCGAAAAATTCTTCACCAAGATGCAAAGCTTTACCGGGCAGTTTTACTTTTTGCAATTTATCTGTTGAAATAAAATCATCCGGAAAATTTTTTATTCCCCGGTAATAATTTTTTCAACATACTGCTTAATAAATTCTTTATCATTCAACTGCATTTTTCCGGATAAAATTTTTAACACACTTAGTAATTTCGTCAACTTCGAGATACTGCTTGACAGTTAAAAGTTCAGAATTGCACCCGGAGATCATAGCCGAGACTTTATCAACATCGCTGCTGTATAATGCCAGCACAGGCTTTTTCAATTGATAGAGAGTATAGGCTAATTCGAATCCAACACCTAAAGATGCTCCGGAAACTTCGGCGATTACCATCTGACAACTTTCCAACCATTTCATATCTCTTTTATAAATCTGCTTATCCGTAAGAGGGAAGGCGGGTTTGAAATTAGAATTTAATTCTGATAGTGCAGTATGACCGAGAGAGTTAACAATCGCGATAATTTCTTTATAATTTTTTTGATAAGAGGTGTCGCCTTTAATAGCACCAGCACAATAGATAATCATTTTAATTTTCTAAAATATTTTGATAATGTTTTTCATACATCGGAACTACTTTTGAAACATCGAACAACTGTACAGCGCGCTCTCGTGCATTTTTTGAAAAGAGGGAATATTTTTTTTCATTAGTCAAAAGATCAATTGCATATTTCGCCATACGTTCGACATCACCGATCTCAGCGATAAATCCGCTCTCATTATGCTTTACAAGTTCCGGCAGCCCCCCCACGCTTGAACTAATTACAGGTAAACCGCATGCCATTGCTTCAAGTGCAGCTAATCCAAAACTTTCGGATTGAGAAGGAATCAAAAATAAATCAGCCGAGTTTAGAATTTCTACAAGCCCATCTTGTTTGCCTAAGAATTTTACATCGTCGCATAGATCAAGCTGACGGCAAAGTCTTTCGCATTCAGATCGCTCGGGTCCATCTCCAACAAGTAAAAGTTTTGATGGCACTTCTTTTTTAACAAGATCAAAAATTCTGATCGTATCGGGAACACGTTTAACAGGACGAAAATTAGAAGTGTGAATTAGAATTTTTTCACCCTTCGGAGCAATGTGTCTTTTGTGTATGCAGTGCTCAAGAGGTTTAAATATTGATGTGTCCACAAAGTTTGGAATTACTTCGATGTCCTTTTCGATATCATAATTGGTCAAAGTTTTTTCTTTCAAAAATTTAGATACTGCAGTAACCCCATTGCTTTCTTCAATGCTGAATTTTACAAGCGGCAAAAAAGATGGTTCAAGTCCAACCAAAGTTATATCAGTTCCATGAAGGGTAGTGGTAATTTTTAAATCCTTTTTTGTTTTCATTACTTGTTTGGCAAGAAAAGCACTGATAGCGTGTGGGATAGCATAGTGAACATGCAGCAGATCCAATTTTTCGAATTGAGCAACCTCGGCCATTTTGCTTGCAAGAGCAAGTGCATAAAGTGGAAACTCAAACAGCGGGTAGCTGCTTGTTTCAACTTCGTGAAAAACAATATTCTCTACGAAATGATTTAGTCTGAAAGGCAAAGCGTAACTGATGAAATGAACTTCATGCCCGCGCTGCGCAAGATATTTTCCGAGTTCTGTTGCAATTACTCCGCTGCCGCCGTAAGTGGGATAGCAGGTTATTCCTATTTTCATTTTTCTTCTACTTTTTTATCTACTATTATTTTGTGATCAAGATTGGAAATATTGTCTATAATATTATAAACCAATTTTACAGTTTTTTCAATTTTATTAAAATTAATTTTTTCAAAATCGTCTGAAGGTTTATGATAATCACTCAGCATGTAATCATAAAAGAAAACAATCGGGATTCCATGCTTAGCATAATTATAGTGGTCACTTCTATAATAAATTTTTTCAGGATCATTAGGATCATCAAATTTATAATCAAAGACGAACTGAGTACTTTTATTATTTTCAGTTTCAACAATCTGTTTTAATTCGCTGCTAAGTTTATCAGAGCCAACAGAAAAGATAGTGTCTATACTTTCTCTACCCACCATATCAATATTTATTTGCGCAGAAATTTTTTCGAGTGCAGGGAAATTATTAGTAAAATACTCCGAACCAAATAATCCTTTTTCTTCAGCAGTGTGGAATACAATCAACACAGATCGTTTATTATTTCGATTGGCTGCTAAGACTTTGGCTACTTCAAGAACAGATACTGTGCCGGAGCCGTCATCATCTGCGCCGTTGTATATTTCTCCATTCTGAACGCCGAGATGATCGTAATGTGTGCCAACAGCAATATATTCATCCTTCAGTTGCTCGTCTGTGCCCTCAATGACTCCGACTACATTATATGCTTTTCGAATTTCTGAATATACGTGAAAATTAATTTTAAATTTTTCACTCATTATAAAATGCGGCAGCCTCGAATTTGATTTTGAAATTGAAACAAGCGAATCATAACTGAATGGTTGATTATCAAAAAGTCTTGGCAGTGAATTTCTATTAAATGACAGTGAGACGAAATTCTCTTTGTCTGACGCTGCATCGTAAAGTTTAAAATTTGGACGTGCGGCAAAGCGTTTGATAAATTCCCAATACATTTGATACTGCTCGGATATCGGAATTATGCATCCAAGTGCGCCGTGGTCCTTGGCATTTTTAATTTTATATTCATTTGATGAATAGTCGGTTTCGTCCTCCCCCTTAAAAAAATCTTCACTTTCGTCAGATGGCTCGCCGGAAAATAAAACAACATACTTTCCTGCGACATTAATATCAGAATAATCATCATAATTGTTTCTTTGTGCCGTTATGCCATAACCCGCAAAAACAAGTGCGGTTGTTGTGTCAGCATCAAACGCGTCTTCCATTCGGCTGAAAAAATCTTCGCGGAAATTAAAACTATGGACAAGATTATTATCATCAAGGAAATTCAAAGTGGAATTAGTATCAATCGAGCTAACCGAAACATCAAATGGTTGTAGATAGCTGGAGTCAGAAAAGAACGGCTTCACACCGTATTTTTTAATTGAGTGGAAATGTACAGCGCCGCTAATCTTTCGCCTTTCGTCGTTGCTTCTCTGCCTTCTAATTCATCCGAAGAAAGAAATTCCAGATTTGTTTTAATATTGTTGATGTTAAAATCATCATTTTTTTGGTTAATTATTGAGTTGCTGCTGCAACCCATAGCTATTGTAAGAACAATAAGCGTTAATCCAATTATTTTTTTCATAAGAATTATTTAATGATTTAATATTGATATATACCAGTCAAAAAATACTTATTCTTTTTATTTTAAACTAAACCAATTTATTAAGTTGAATTTGATGCAATTACACAAATACCTGAAACTATTCGATAGTAATTACCTAAAAGAGAAAATATTTAGGCGTGAGATTGAAAACTCATTCCCCACCGGTAAAAATTATGCTCTTCCTAAAGTAAAATATGCAACGAAAGAGTCGCTTGATAGTTTTAAAATGAATTTTCCTTTTTCTTTTTATGCGAGAAATTCCTCTGCTGATTATTCTACATGGCTTGAACGAATTGAAAATAATGCTAATACTATTTCATCGGCAGATGAACTGATTGATAATATTTTTACTTTTTTTAATGGAGAGAAATTCTCCCTTGATGAAAAAATTAATTGGAATACAGATAATAAATCTAAATTTACATGGGCTGAAGATTTAAGCTGGAAAATAGATTATCTAAACTTTCCACAGGGAGTCGATCCGGAATATGCATGGCACCTTGGCAGGTTTGAATTTGGTTTCATTTTAGCTAAAGCATATTTGCTTACGTCTAATGAAAAATATTTACAAAAATATGTTGACTTCCTTAGTGAGTTTAGCAGTATGGCGACATATTGCACAGGAATTCAGTGGGTCAAATCATCAGAAGTTTCAATTCGACTTATCAACTGCCTGTTAAGTTTCGGAATGGTTATCCATTCTCCATCAATTAATGATACAGTAATAAATTCTTTCCTAAGACTAATTTTACTTCATGCTGTTTACATAGAGAACAATCTTGAAACAAAAATATACCGCGGCTATGAGTATCTCCTCAGCCTGTTAAGTCTTGGAATGGTGGGGGTTCTTTTTGCCGATACGCAATATGGAAAAAGAAATCTGAAATTTGCCTTCGCAGAACTTGAACAGGAAATACGTTCTCAAGTTCACAAAGATGGTGTAAGTATCCATCAGTCTGTGTCGTATCACGAATTGATTATTAAAATATTTTGTTTAGCAGAAAAGTATCTTCAACAGCCGGGCAAAAAATTTTCAGAGGGTTATAAAACGATTTTGAAAAAATTATTCTTAGTTCAAAAAGAATATCTGCGAAAAAATGGCACTGTGCCTGCAATTGGCGACGACCTTAATTTTACATTGGCTCCTTTCAATCATTGCAAAAGAAACAGCGATGTTTTGGCAATCGGGGCAGTATTATTTAGCGATACCGCCTTAAAAATTGGCGATCAAAATCTAACAGCCGAAGTGTTATTTCTATACGGAATAAAATCTGCAGAAGAGTATTCTTCAATGGCTGCCTCTGAAACTGAAATTAAATCCATTGGATTTTTATCTGGCGGGCATTTCATTTCTCGAAAAGAAAATGTTGAGATATTTATTGAAGCAGGAGAAATTGGAAACAAAGGCAGGGGTGCGCCAGGGCATAATGATACTTTTACTTTTGAGCTGTACTATAAAAATAAGCCAATTATAGTTGACCCCGGGACGTATTCTTTTTATGCCGATCCAATTTTAAGGAATCAACTCCGATCGGTCAAGCGGCATAACACTTTTTATATTGATAACAAATTACTTGCCGAATTCGAAGGTTCATTCAAAATAAAAGAGGATTTTACAAAACCAAAAATCCTGGATTGGCAAACTTCAGAAACTGAAGACTTACTTTCTGTACAACACCATGCCTATGCTCGTCTTTTTGATCCGGTGATTATCAAACGGACTTTTCATTTCCAAAAGGATAAAAATATTTTAAGAATTAAAGACGAATTTTACGGCGGGGCAGAACATCAGATTTCAGGGAACCTTACTTTTCATCCGGATGTGTTGGTCACCCAGACTAATGCTAATGATTTTACAGCTGTTAATAATGATGCTGAGGTTCAAATAAGCATTAAATCATCTGCAGATAAAACTTCCGTGAAAATTCTTCCAGCCGAATACTCAAAATGTTACGGAGCATTGGCACAAACAAAAAGAATTTTTATCAATACTGTAGATAGACTTCCCTGTTTTATAATTACTGAAATAAATCTTTTATAAAAAATGAAACTCTTGATTATTGGGCAAGCTGTAGTTGACACAATAGAATTTATAGACGGTAAAACTTTATTGCTCCCGGGGGGAATCCATCATGTTTGCGCAGGAATTTCGATTGTTAGATCTGAAGATGATGAAATGTTTTTATGCACATCCTTCGATGAAGAAAGCAAATCATTGTTTGAAAAGTCTTTTTCTATTTTTAATAACAAATATGTTACGAAGGTAGATAAAATCCCTCACGTTCACCTAACCATTTATCCGGATAGGGAGCGTGAAGAAAAGTACGATAGTATTAATCAAAACCTTTATCTAAACATCAATCATTGGAATAACTTTGATGGAATCATTATTAACATGATCACCGGTTTTGATGTAACGATTGAGGAGGCTGAATACATTAGAAAAAATTTTAAAGGAAAAATTTATTTAGACGTTCATACGCTTTCACGAGGGTTAGATAAACATTTCAATAGAAATTTCAGATTAATTCCAGACATTGAAAAGTGGGCGAAGTCAGTTGATATAATCCAAATGAATGAAAGTGAAATTAAGACCATTAGTAAATTGGAATCGGAAAGAAAAATTGTTGAAGAACTTTTCAGCCTTGGAATTATAATAATTTTAGTTACAAAAGGAGCCGATGGAGTCCGTGTTTATTATAAAAATAAAACAGAAATTTCCTCTCTTTTCATTTCATCATTAAAAATAAAAGCTGTCAACACAATCGGTTGCGGTGATGTTTTTGGGGCAGTATTTTTTTATAATTATATTAAAACTAAAAATATAAATCTTGCGCTTCACAAAGCCGTTCATGCTGCATCATTGACCGCCGCAGGATTAACTCCAGATGAAATTAAAAATTACTAATAAATGTTACCGAACAGAATAATTAAAAAAAGAATATTGATAACCGGTGCCAATGGAATGCTCGGACAAAGGCTGGTGAAAATATTTTCACAGTATAATAATTATACTCTTCTTGCAACTTCAGTTGAAAACGAATCAGTTATAAGAAATATTGACTACGCTATTTGTGATATTTCAATAAGAGATGATATTAAAAATCTAATTCTGAATTTTTATCCCGACGTTGTTGTTCATACTGCTGCTTTCACCAATGTTGATCTTAGTGAGAAAGAGCGCGAACAATGCTGGAAGATAAATGTTAAAGCTGTTGAGTACATTACTGAAGCCTGCCGTGTGCTCGGTAACCATCTTATCCATATATCAACAGATTATATCTTTGACGGAACAAGTGGGCCGTACAACGAAAATGCCCCGCCAAATCCTCTTGGTTATTATGCGAGAACTAAACTTGCAAGTGAAAATGTTTTAAGAATGAGTGGAGTTGATTTTACAATTATCAGAACTAATGTGTTGTATGGCATAGCAGACAGCAGGCCTGATTTTGTTCGGTGGGTTATAAATAAACTTAAATCTAATGATAAAATTAATATTGTAACTGACCAGATAAACAACCCCACCTTTATTGATGACATGGTTCAGGCTATAAGTAAAATAATAGAATTTAAAAAATATGGCGTTTACAATATTGGCGGAAGCGAGTTCATTTCAAGATATGATTTCGCTTTGAAGATTGCCGACTTTTTTAACTTAAATAGAGATTTAATTTTTGCAATTGTTACTAAAGATTTAAACCAACCTGCACGACGACCATTAAAAAGCGGTTTGATAATTACAAAAGCTCAAGCCGAATTAAATTATAAACCATACACAATAGATGAAGCTCTCACAAGAATGAAGGAGGAATTAAATTTATGAAATATTATTTTCTCTTTATTTTTTTAACAGTTATGCTGAATCATTCTTCAAAAGTATCTGCACAAAACAACTTCCCAAACTGGGCTGAAGGAATTATTTGGTATCAGATATTTCCCGAACGATTTGCAAATGGTGATTTAAACAACGACCCCAAGCCAGAAAAGGTGTTTATTAATCAGATTAAGATTCCTGATGGCTGGAAGATTACTCCCTGGACAAGCAACTGGTTTGCACAATCTGATTGGGAAAAAAAGGCGGGTGGTAAATTCAGCGATCATCTTGTTGAAAGAAGATATGGCGGTGATATTCAGGGAATAATTGATCATCTTGATTATATCAAAGAACTTGGTATTGGGGCTATCTATCTCAATCCAATTTTTGAGGCTGTATCTATGCATAAATACGATGGATCAAGCTATCATCATATTGATATAAACTTTGGACCGGATCCTGAGGGGGATAGATTATTAATTGAATCGGAAATTCCGGATAATCCGTCCACCTGGAAGTGGACATCAGCTGATTTGCTCTTTCTGAAACTAATCGAAGAAGTGCATTCAAAAGGAATGAAAATTATTATTGATGGTGTATTCAATCATACCGGCGTGCAGTTCTGGGCGTTTCAAGATATTGTTAAGCGGGGTAAAAATTCAAAATATGCTGATTGGTATATTATAAAATCATTCGATGATTCATCAACAGAGAAAAATGAATTTGATTATAAAGGCTGGTGGAACGCAAAATCTCTTCCCGAATTTAATAGAACAAAAGAAGACTTACATCCCGGACCGAAACAATATATATTTCATTCAACAAAAAAATGGATGGACCCAAATAACGATGGTGATTGTAACGATGGAATTGACGGCTGGAGGCTTGATGTTGCTCGTGATGTACCTATTGGATTTTGGCGGGACTGGAAAATACTCGTAAAGTCAATAAATCCCGAGGCTGTAATTATTGGCGAGTTGTGGGAACTGTCTCCCGAGTACGTTTCCGAGGATGGGGTTTTTGATGCTCTGATGAATTATAATTTTGCTTTCGCTGTGAATAATTTTTTTATTGCTCAAAAAAATAGAGTGACTGTTTCAAAATTTATCGAGGAACTAAAAAAAATAGACCAAACTTATCCGAAAGATTATTTGAACCTTCTGCAGAACTTAGTGGATAGCCATGACACAGAACGAATATCTTCAATGATTAAGAATCCTGACAGGCAGTACGATCGCGACGGCTCAAATGGAAATCAAAATTATAATCCCGGGAAACCAAATGCAGCGGCTTATGAAATTCAAAAAATTATTGCCGCATTTCAGATGACATACCGTGGTTCACCGATGATTTATTATGGCGACGAAGTGGGTATGTGGGGTGCTGACGATCCGCACACGCGGAAGCCTATGATTTGGAGTGAATTAAAATATGATGATGAAATTATAACTGAGAAATCAGATTTTAAAAAAGGTTTCGGATCATACAAGGTTGAACAAAACAAAGGACTTCTTGAGTACTATAAATTGATCAATAACTTTCGTTCAAAAAATCTGGCTGTTCAAAAAGGCTCACTGGAATTTCTTTACTCGAATGATGAAAAAAGCGTTTTTGCTTTTTCCCGGACATATAATGATGAAAAAGTTATTGCTGTTTTCAATGTTGGAAATGTTGAGGATAATTTTATTATTCCGCTGGATGCCAAAGCGGTTTTGTTCAAAGAAATTTTCTCAGGTGAAGAAGGAATAATCAATTCTGATGAAACTGCCGAAGTGTCTCTATCAGTATCTATACTTCCGCACAAAGTAAAAATATTCAAAATGATAAAGTCTAAATAAACTATGATTAATAAATACGACGCTTTTATTTTTGATCTTGATGGAACCATCTACCGCGGCAGTTCCTTAATACCCGATGCAGATAAGGCTGTAAATTCTATTAAAGCGTTGGGGAAAAAGGTGATTTTTATTTCAAACAAAACTACAGGAAATGTTGATGATTATTTCTCGATATTAAATAATTACGGAATTAATACAACTAAAGATGAGATAGTAAATGCCACTGTGGTCTTATAAAAATTCTTAACTGAAAATCATGCTTCGAAATCATTCTACGCCATCGGTGAGAAAATATTTATCAAAGAGATTGAATCAGCAGGATTAAAATTTGTGGACAATCCGGATAAAATTGATTTACTTTTAGTCACGCTTGACCGCACATTAAACTATGAAAAGCTTGAAATAGCAGCCCGTGCTTTAGAGGCGGGTGCAAGATTCTACGCCGCAAATATTGATGATACCTGCCCAGTGGATGGCGGTGAAGTTTTGGATGCAGGTGCTACTATTTCCGCACTTGAAAAACGTACGCACAGAAAACTTGAAATGAATTTTGGCAAACCCTCGCAATTTATGTTTGATGAAGTGACTTCAAGATTAAACACTGCTCCTTCTAAAATTCTTTTAATTGGCGATAGACTGGAAACCGATATCACAATTGGATTTAATTTTGAAATTGACACTGCACTTGTTGACACAGGCGTAAAATTTTTTGCTAATGGAACTCCTTTAATCAAACCCACCTACCACCTCAATTCAGTTGCTGATCTCTTAATAAATTTGTAAAAGCTATTCCGTAGCAAAGTGGGAGAAATATTTTTCAGTATATTTCTTCCAAAGGATAATTTTGTAAAATCAGCCTCACTTTTGCAACTATAATATTAAAATTATCTGCCTTATCAATTATTATCACCGCTTATCTAAAACTAATTATGTCTTCCTAACATTAGAATTAGATTAACCTAAAAGATTTTAGAAAATTGATTTATTACTATACGCGTGTTTTCTTATGAGCGACAGAAAAAATTTTAAGGATTTATATGATTAAACATATTTTACTTTTAGTATTGCTTCTTTCATTCAATTTATTTGCTGGTGGAGATGACACTCTGATAGCTCCAAAGATAAGTATTGAAGCTATTCGCTTGAATGAACTTATTGAAATTGACGGAATGCTTTTAGAAAATGTCTGGCAAAACTCTAATAGTATTTCTGATTTTAAACAAAGAGATCCAATCGAGGGCGCAAATCCAACCGAGAAGACAGTCGTTTATGTCGCCTATGATGAAAATGCAATTTACATTGGCGTTCGGATGTTTGATTCATTCCCCGATTCAATAATTCAAACTTTAACCCGCCGGGATGAGTATGTTAGCTCCGATAGATTTTCTCTTTTTCTTGACCCCTATAACGACAAGCGAAGTGGATTCTATTTTACAATTAATGCTGCCGGTTCAATTTCTGATGGAGTTCTTTATAACGATAATTGGGATGATGATAGTTGGGATGGGGTGTGGGAAGCTAAGGCAGTAATTGATAATGAGGGTTGGACTGCAGAAATGAAGATACCTTTCTCTCAGTTAAAATTTAATTCTATTATTGATGCACGATGGGGTATAAATTTTAAACGGGACATTGCAAGGAAAAATGAGCGGGATTATTTAATCTATGTCCCTAAAAATGAAAATGGTTTTGTATCGAGATTTGCTGAACTATACGGACTCCAAAATATTAATCCACCCGGCAAATTAGAAATCCTTCCTTATGTAACCGGTAGAGCAGAGTATTTGCAGCATCAGCCGGGAGATCCATTTAATGATGGTTCGATTTATACCCCCGGCTTTGGTGTTGATCTTAAAACCACACTCGGTTCCAATTTGACTTTGAATGCAACTGTGAATCCCGATTTCGGGCAAGTAGAAATTGATCCAGCGGTAATAAATCTGAGCGATGTCGAAACCTTTTTTTCTGAAAAGAGACCGTTCTTTATTGAAGGGTCTTCGATTTTTGATTTCGGAGTGGGTGGGGCAAGTAATTATTGGGGATTTAATTGGGGAGGACCTGACTTCTTTTACAGCCGAAGAATTGGTCGTCCGCCGCAGGGAAGAATTTCCTCTGCAGACTATGTCGATGTTCCTGAAGGTACTCACATTCTTGGCGCTGTAAAATTGAATGGAAAGATCAATGATAGCTGGAATATTGGTGTTCTTAACGCACTGACGCAAAGAGAATATGCTGATATCAGTTTAAATGGATTTCAATCTGAAGAAGAAATTGAACCGCTTACATATTACGGAATATTTCGGGCGCAAAATGAATTTGATCAGGGTAAGCAGGGGTTGGGGTTTATTTCAACCCTAACCACACGTTCATTTCAGAATCAAAATTTAAACAGTGATTTGAACAAAAATGCATTCACCGGCGGTGTGGATGGATGGACATTTCTTGATGAATCTAAAGCATGGGTATTTACCGGATGGATGGGGCTAAGTAATGTATCCGGTTCTATAGATCGTATGACTAATCTTCAAAGAAATTCTACTCACTATTTTCAGCGGCCCGATGCTGATTATCTTGGAGTTGATTCTTCAGCAACATCTTTAACAGGCTATGCTGGCAGATTTTATTTGAATAAACAAAAGGGGAATTTCTTTTTTAACTCTGCTTTTGGTTTTATCACACCCAAGTTTGAGGTAAATGATGTCGGGTTTTTATTCCGCTCCGATGTACTTAATGCTCATATTGGCGGGGGATATTCCTGGACTGAGCCAACTGAACTTTATCGCTTTGCTGAATTAGGCGGAGCTTATTTCAGGAATTATGATTTCGGAGGAAATAAAACTGGTGAAGGTTTATTTCACTTCGGTTATGTCCAACTATTAAATTATTACTACGCAAATTGGAATCTTGCATACTATGCCCCCTCGATTAATAATAGAAGAACTCGCGGCGGTCCTTTGACATTAAATCACGAAGCCTACTCGGCTAATCTTAGTTTAGGAACTGATAATCGCAATAAATTAATTCTTGAATTGAATTACGGCACATATTTATCAGCGGACGAAGATGATTATAGTACCAGCCTCAGTATCACCTGGCGACCTCTTTCAAATCTCTCATTTTCATTTGAACCTGGTTTTGATCAGTCATTTACTAATACTCAATGGATAGGTGCTTTCGATGATCCAACTGCTGTCTCTACCTTTGACAAACGATATGTATTTGCTGAACTAAATCAGTCAACCATTTCAGCAGGGATAAGATTGAACTGGACTTTCACACCACAATTAAGTTTACAGCTTTATGTCCAGCCTTTAATTTCATCGGGTGATTATTCTAAATTTAAAGAGTTGTTAACTCCTAAGAGTTATGACTACCTTGTTTATGGCGAGGGCAATTCGACTTTCGATGAAGATAATTATATCGTTGATGCAGATGGAAATGGACCTGCAACAGAAATTTATATCGGCAATCCTGATTTTAATTTTAAATCTCTTCGCGGAAATGCGGTATTAAGGTGGGAGTATCTGCCAGGGTCTGTGTTATATTTTGTGTGGACGCAAACGCGAACACATTTTGAAAACACTGGTGACCTTAATTTTGGCAGCTCAATTGATCGACTTGGATCGGCGCGTCCAGATAATATTTTCATGGTAAAATTCACTTATTGGTTCAATATGTAATTAATATTTTTAGAATATTTTTAAGTAAGGCTGTCGAAAGGCAGCCTTTTTCTTTTCTGTAAAATCAATTGTGAGTATTTTAGATTAGTTAATTTTAGATTCTAAATCTCTGGATCAGTTCAGTGGATAGTGCATCCCCACCAAAGCGGGGTCAGTCGGAGATGAAAAAAAAATATAACTGCCCCCGTAGCTCAGTGGAAAGAGCAGTCCCACTGGGATTGGTCGGAGTTGAAAAGAGAAAAATAAGACTGCCCCCATAGCTCAGTGGAAAGAGCAGAAGTTTCCTAAACTTTTGGTCGGAGGTTCGATTCCTCTCGGGGGTACAAATAATTATGATTGCAGTTTAATTGCATTTCGAAAAAAATCAATCAAGCATTGATACAAAATTACTTCAGCAAAGACTCACCGCTCTTTGGGCATTTAGTGAGTCTGCTTTGGGGGGATTTCTTCATGCCTTTAAACTTCCATTTACAGGATTAATTGTCAGCAGCGCTGCTGTTCTGATAATTTCGGGAATAGCTCGTTACGGGTTTAAGAGGGGGGAGATTCTAAAAGCCACACTAATAGTTATTCTTGTAAAAGTTGTTGTAAGCCCGCATTCTCCAATCAATGCTCATTTCGCTGTTTTACTGCAAGGCTTGATTGGTGAAATCCTATTTGCTTCAAAAAAATATTTTACCATCACTACTGTTTTCTTTGCTGTGATAACTGCTTTGCTTTCAGCAACCCAAGAAATATTAGTACTTACTTTATTATTTGGATTCAGCTTGTGGACTGCAATTGATTCGTTCTTCAAATATGTATTGACTGAATTTCCTATCACCATTAATGCGCAATCTGATTTTTCATTCTCACAAATGATTATCAGTATTTATTTAGCGGTTCATTTTATCGTTGGTTTACTGAGTGGATTTTTTTCGGTAAGCTTATTAAAAAATATTTCTGAAGTACATGTTATCAAAAAAGATTTCAAAACAATTATTAAAAGCGCAACTGCTGATAAAAAATCCAGGCGGAAAAAAATTTTGGTGGAGGAAATCAACAGGTGCTATTTTAATCTTAATTTTAGCTGCAACGGCGGTTTATTCATATTTTAATGAGCCTGAAAACTCATTATATCTAACTATAATAATTATTCTGCTTCGTTCATTTGGAATCACAATAATTTGGTATTTTATAATTGCCCCGTTTGCTAATAAATATATTTCTAAATACTATAGCCGGCAAAAGTCAGAACACGCAAATGAAATCAATGAGATATTAAATTTGATTCCGATTTTTAAAATGATTGTTTCAGAAAGTTATTCTTTAACTGCTGATCGAAAAGGTTTGGAGAGGTATAAAACTTTTTTAATTCTTGTCCTTTCAAATATTATATTTTTCAAGGAGGAGGTAATTGTTACAGCGGAAATGAATGAATAATTGGATCTAGAAGCAATCTTTTTCGAAAGTAATCCAGCGTTGGATTAAAATGTGAATTTAGAGTTAGTTAAGTCTTATTATAAAATAATATTAGCGTAAATGAATAAAGCAGTTAATTATCCAACAATAAGTTTAGATGAGGTAATCCGCCCAACAGTTGTCGAAGTGGATTTGAATATTCTCAAAAATAATTTTATCAATATTAAATCCTATATTGGGCGAACTAAAATTATGCCGATTTTAAAAGCTAATGCTTATGGGCACGGACTAATTCGCACAGCTCAATTGTATCAACAATTAAATGCTGATTATCTTGGTGTTGCAGTTGTTGAGGAGGGGATGCTGCTTCGATTAAATGGAATCAATGTCCCCATACTTGTACTTGGTGGAATTTGGGGTAATCAAATTCCGCTGTTCTTAAAACATAAATTGACTATTACTGCTTCGTCAATAGATAAATTAAATCAGATAGATGATACGGCAGCAAAGATGAAATTAAAAGCAAAAGTGCATCTTAAAATTGATACCGGGATGGAGCGTATTGGTGTTCACTATTACTCTTCGGAGAAATTTATTGAAGCTGCACACAAGTTTAAAAATATTTTTATCGAAGGTATTTATTCTCACTTCGCAAATGCTGATTCAGGTGATGTAAGCGAAACGAAGCTACAGCTTGAAAGATTTCATTCTGTGCTAAATTATCTTCAAAAATATTCTATGAACATTCCTTTAAAACATATCTCTAATTCAGCGGCAATAGTCCAAATGCCTGAAGCTAATTTTGACCTGGTACGACCGGGAATTTTACTTTACGGCATTTATCCATCAGAAAAAATTAAAAAGAATATTTCAGTCAAACCTGCTTTAGTTTGGAAATCAAGAATAGTTTATTTTAAAGTAATTCGTGCCGGGGATCCAGTAGGTTACGGCTCAACGTGGAAAAGCGATCATCAAATAAGAGCAGTGACTGTACCTGTTGGCTATGGCGATGGATACTTCCGCAGTTTGTCAAATAAATCCGAAGTAATTATCCGCGGCAAAAAATACCCCGTGATAGGAACTGTTTCAATGGATCAGATTGTCGTTAATATTGAAAGTGACAGCGCCTTCAATGGTGATGAAGTAATTCTTTTAGGCGAAAGTGAAAAGGAAAAAATATCTGCAGCAGATTTAGCAAAACTCGCTGGAACAATTCCGTACGAAATTCTTACAAATATAAATACTCGTGTTCCAAGAATTTATAAATAGATAAACACCCGGCAGAAAAATAAATTAATGTTTTCTTACCATCCTTAGCATTTTAATATTTATTATAATAAATCTGAAAAACTGATAAATCAGATTTGTTCTCATAAATTTTGTAAATCCTGTTGGAACAGGCGGATAATAACTTTGCTCATAAGGTTTTCTTTCGTTCATAATCTCTCCAATTTTTTATTCGGGAATAATTCTCCAAAATGGTTTTGCTTTGGCTTTATAAATAAAAGCATGGTGTAAAAAATGTTTTATCCAATGCCCCGCTAAACCAATTTCACCAGTAGTATATTTTAATTGACGGCCAGTATCGGGATAAGTTTCAAAATCCGGAATAATGGGATACATAGTCATAGAAACAGCAGTACCCTTGAAAAAATTTGCACCTGCAGAAGCTATGCAAGCTGCCCCCATTTTAGCCATTGACGCATGTCTGGTAGGTCTATCCGCTTTGCCTTCCATCATATCAGTAATATTTAATGCAATTTGTCTTGCCATAACCCCCGACGGCATCCCGGTTCTGGGAGGGGTGGGGAATATAGATGTGCCATTCGGGCTTTGCATTGGCTTTGAAATAGCATGCGGAGGCGCAAATGCAATTCCGGCGACAAAGATATTTTTATACTTCGGATTCTGATAAATGCTTGGCCAATCAGACGATTTCCAATCTGAATAATTCTTCTTTGAATAATCAGCATCTACAAGCATAAAACTATTTGCTGCAAAAAGATCTTTAGTTATTTCCTCTCCTTGTTTGTTAAATGATTTTAGCCCCACACCGGAGAATGGAGGAAGAAGCATTGCAAAATCATTTTTTATAGAATGTTCAGCACCGTCAAGAGTTTCGTAAAATACTTCACCCGGTGCAGCTTCTTTCACGTGTGCCTGTGTTATCCAGCTTATTCCTCTTTCGGTGTAAAGTGATTCAGTGAATATTCTGGAATGAGTAACATAACCACCCCGTTTAATGTGCATTCCTCCGATTCCAAAATCACCAAGTTCTTTTTCATTGGATAACCAAACTAAATTTGCTTTATCGCGTACTTTGTTCTTACGAAGCAGATATTCAACATTAAAAATATACTCGAACGCAGCACCCTGACAAGTGCAGTTGCCGTGTCCGACTCCAATCAATAAAGTTTTTTTCTCGCCTTTCTTCATTCGTTGAATTAATTCATTTAATGCGCTAAAAGTTTTTGCTGCATGATCATAAGTACAAACAGATAGGCTGTTAAATTCTGGTCCAAGACCTTTTGTAGCGGCAAAATTTAATTTTGGACCGGTAGAATTAATTAGATAATCATAGCTGATTTTTTCTGTTTCACCTTTTCTACTCTCATTTGTGTACTCGATTGTAACGAAGGGGTTTGAAGTTGATTGGTCTCCGTCAGGATGAATACTAACGGCGCGAGCCTGATGAAAGTATATCCCCGTTTTTTTGTAAACCGGCGCCAACTCGAATGTTACTTGCTCTGGTCTCATAGCACCGACCCCCACCCAGATGTTTGAGGGAATCCAGTTCCATTTGCTGTTAGGTGAAATCACCACAACTTCATGTTTGGATGAAAGTCGTGTCTTAGCTTGAAGTGCCGCAGTTTGTCCGGCTATTCCCGCACCAAGAATCACTAATCTTGCCATACTTTTTCTCCTTAAATTGAGTAGAGATTTTTTGTTGAAGAAAATTAACAAGAAATCATTTACGTAATGCTTTGTAATAGACTAATATTAGAAAAAAGTATTCCGGGCTGCTAGGGTAAAAGTTGAATGTTTTTTCCAGATTTTTTCGCCCAGTTATACCAGGAAGAAAGGTAGGGGAATGCACTAATAGCTCCGCCGAAACCAATATACCGGTATGTGAACATATTCAACTGTGTTGTAGCTAAATTATTTAAAGCTGAAGAATAAATAGTAACTCCATATTTTTTTGCAAGCAATGAGGTGTAAGAATCAAACTTTTCACTTAGCTTATTTGCTTTAGCATCAATTTTTAATTGGGGTTTTAATTGTTCAAATGTTTCGTCGGGTAATTTTTCTATTTTCTTTTTCCCGATCAATTTAAACAATGAGTATCCTTCCGGTGTAAAGATGGGACCAAAAATCTCTCCCACCTCCATAGTAGCAGCATTCTTTCCAATATCTCCGTATTGATTTGAATAAAACCAATCAAATTCACCATTAGCATTTTTGGTTAATTCTCGTTCAGTAAATTTAGCAGCAAGCTCTTCGAATGATTTTCCACTTTGCATTTCTGTTAGAACAGTTTCAATCGTTCTTAAATCCTTACAAAGAATTTCAACAATTTTTAATTGAAGATTTGATTGCGCACCATTTCGGTTCATATAGAATTGATATACTTCATCATCGCTCACTTCGATTGAATCGAGAAAACGATTACGAAGAGCCTGCGAAAGGTAGGTGTCTTCCCAGATTTTCATGTCTTCGTTTACTTCAGGAAGATTATGAAGGCCCAATCGGTATCCTTCACGAGTAATTAATTCCTGTCTAATCATATACTTAACTGTTGAGGAAAGAGCACGCAGTATTTGGTTTCTGTCACTTGATCGAACAGAAAAACCTGTTTGGATCAAATCGTATAAAAACTCTTTCAAGCTCACAGGATTTTTATCAAATAGTAAAAAATCCATTGTTAGTGTATCTGCACCAAACTCATCCATTATTTGGTAAATATCAGTTTCGGACAAATAAATTTTTGAAGAATCATTAGCTGACAGAAATTTTGCATTTTCGTTGATTCTTAAAATTATTTTTTCAGAAAGGGATTTTCCAAGATCATTGTTGGCGTTTATTTTTACTCCTGAAAGTAATTTTTGAAGATAAGCATTTCCTTTATTCATGCTTCTTCTTTCATTTATAATTTTCTTTACATTATTTGTCAACTCAAGTTGCTGCTGCTCATTTAAACTTTGCGGGACTTTTTCAATCAACTTGAAAATAAACCATCCATCTTCGTAATGAATAGGTGGGGAGATTTCATTAATGTGCAAATTATAAAGTTGATTTTCTATCTCTTCATCTTTTAGATCACCAAAATATATTTTGACATTATTGGTTTGGTAAGTGCTATCGTGTTTTACAATTAACGAGTCAAAAATATCAGGCAGCATGATAGAATTAAATAATTGAAACACTTTAGAAGAATCATAAGTACTGATTACATCCATGTTCAAAATCGTTAAACTTTTTTGTAATCCGTCGTTTAAGTCTTCTTCAGAGACAGTAAATTTATTTTTAACTTCAAGGTTAAATAAAGCGTCACGTACAAAAAGTTTTTTCAACGAATTAAGACTAAACTTAATATAGTCCATATTTTCCAAACCGAGTTCTTTTGCCTGCGTAGCCCAAAGTTTTTCAGCTATAAGTGTGTAAAGAAAATTAATTTTTATGGAATCAGGATTAGTTTCGCCCGGCATAGGATGGGGCATCAGTTCAAATCTGTTTTTGAATTCTTTTGAACTAATGATCTCTTCGCTGATTAATGCAATCGGATCTTTAACAACTTGTGCGAATAAATTAATGTTTAAAGTACTGATTAAAAATAATGCGATGGAAAAAAAATGTTTCGGAATCATTTGATTTGATTGGAAGGTTTAAAAATTAGATGTAACCATCACTGGCTGATATGTTTTATTTAAAATTATTTTTTCGAAAAGTAGTTATGCTCATAAGACTGAGTAAAATTACCGAAAGTGTTTTGTAAATTTAAAGTAAATATTTTTTGTAAACCGATTCAGTTTTAGTATCAAAACAAACAAATATAACTTTTGTAATGCCTGGCTTGGTGCTGATAAATTCCTTTACGATCTTGATTGCAATTTGAGTTGCCCGCTCGAGAGGAAAGCTGTAAATGCCGGTTGAAATTGCCGGGAATGCGATTGTTTTAATTTTATTTTCGACAGCCAGTTTTAAAGAATTCTTATAACAGCTTTCAAGCAGATTATCTTCATTATATTCGCCGCCATTCCAAACAGGACCAACAGTATGAATCACAAATTTTGCGGGAAGATTATAACCATTTGTAATTTTAGCCTCACCTGTTTCGCAGCCGTTTAATTTTCTGCATTCTTCAAGTAATGTCGGTCCGGCAGCACGATGAATTGCACCATCCACTCCGCCCCCACCAAGTAAAGAGGAGTTTGCTGCATTTACAATTGCATCCATCTTTAGTTTTGTTATATCACCTTTTACGATTTCTAATTTTATCATTGTCCAAAATAGGATTAGAACTCAGATTTCTAAGATTTCCCTGATTAACACTGATCAGAGTAAATCTGCTTAATCGGCGAAATCTGCGTTCTATTGTTTTTAAATGCTCATTTCTTTCTTCACTTCAGAAAATTTTTCAACAGCAAAGTCTAAATCTTCTTTTGAATGCGCCGCAGAGATTTGCACACGAATTCTTGCCGTACCTTTTGGAACCACCGGGAAAAAAAATCCAATAACGTAAACACCTTTCTCTAACATTTTTGTTGCCATTGTTTGAGCAAGAACTGCATCGCCAAGCATAATTGGTACGATTGGATGAACACCATCCTTTATGTTGAAACCGGCAGCTTTTATTTTTTCTCTAAAATATTTTGTGTTGTCTTCGAGTTTATCACGCAGGTGAGTTGTTGAAGATAACATTTCTAAAACTTTTATTGAAGCCGCAACAATATTTGGGGCAACAGTGTTTGAAAATAAATATGGACGCGAGCGCTGTCGAAGCAGACCAACAATTTCTTTTCTCGCGGAAGTATAACCGCCGCTTGCACCGCCAAGTGCTTTGCCTAACGTCCCTGTAATAATATCTACCCTTCCCATAACATTGTTGTGTTCGTGAGTTCCTTTGCCGTGTTTACCCATAAATCCAACTGCGTGAGAATCGTCAACCATGACCATTGCGCCGAATTTTTCCGCAAGATCGCAAATATTATTTAAGGGTGCGATAAATCCATCCATCGAAAAAACACCATCGGTTGAAACTAGAATATTTTTTGCATTATTCGCTTTTGCTTCTTTGAGTTTTTCTTCAAGGTCATTCATATCACAATTTTTATAACGATAGCGCTGAGCTTTGCACAATCTTATTCCATCAATTATGCTTGCGTGATTTAATTCATCGCTTACGATTGCATCTTCTTCACCGAGCAAAGTTTCAAATAATCCGCCGTTTGCATCAAAGCAGGATGTATAAAGTATTGTGTCTTCCGTTCCCAGGAATTCAGATATTTTCTTTTCAAGTTCTTTGTGGATTTCCTGAGTACCGCAAATAAATCTAACAGAAGACATTCCAAATCCCCATTTATCAAAGCTGTCTTTAGCGGCTTGAATTATTTCAGGATTATCAGCTAATCCTAAATAATTATTTGCACACATATTAAGAACTTTCTGTCCGGTTGTAACTGCAATGTGCGCGCTTTGGGGGGTGGTAATTATTCTTTCTTTTTTAAAGAGCCCTTCTTTTTCGATGTTGATTAGAATGTTTGCGTAATGTTGTTTTATGTGTTCATTCATAATGATTCCTCAATTTTTTGAATCTGGATGTTTGATGCAGGACTCTGGATACTATATCCCGGATACCTGAATTTTATTTTGATTTTCAATTTGTTTCTTAAAATTAAGAATAAAATATTTGATATGTATAGATATAAAGTTTAGAGAACAGGTTTAACCGATGCCGGCTCTATTATTAAAGAAGGTGAAACTGCTACTGTTCCCGTTATGCTTTTCAATGCAAAGCTTTCGCAGGATGTTGCAAAGGATCTTTATGCTGAAGGAATTTATGCTGTCGGTTTCTTCTTCTCGGTAGTCCCGAAAGGGCAGGCGAGAATAAGCACGCAGTTATCCGCTGCTCACGAAAGACATCATCTTGAAAAAGCACTCGCTTCTTTTATTAAAGTAGGAACGAAGTATGATATTCCCGGAAAGACTAAGCAGGAGATTATTGATAAGTACGGGATGTGAGAAATCAAATCAACTTTTTAGATCAGAGTTGATTGAAATCATCTCTGATTTTTTGATCAATTCCAATTTCACATCTCCCCCAATTTCAATACTTTTAAACCTGCTTCACGGAACGTTGTGTGTAGTAAAGCTGCCAATAGTTTTTAATAACAATTCATAAGTGATGCTATGTACCGCAGAACCAAATACGGTATTCTGGATACTAGTTGGTTGTTGCTGGATGCTGGATATATTAAGGATGATTACAAACCTTGCCTACCGACAGGCAGGTCCCTGATACCAGATAATTATTTATAGAGTATAATTCAGTTCTCTTCCTGCCTTGATTCATATCGTTTAGCAAATTCATAACAATAAGCGATCGTAATCGAAAAATACTATAAGAATTTGCGATTATAATCGAAAAATCTTATGTTTGAACCAAAAATAAATAAAAACCTATGATAAAGAGAGAAATTCAAGATTCCATTGAATCCAGAATGTTCAAGGGAAAACTCATTGTAATTTATGGTGCAAGACAGGTCGGTAAAACTACTCTTATAAAAGAGATTGGAAGAAAATATTCTGACCAGGAAATTTATCTCAACTGTGACGAGCCGGATATTAGGAAGTTATTAACTGATGCAACCTCAACAAAACTTAAAAATATTATTGGACAGAAAAAACTTGTATTGATTGACGAAGCACAGAGAGTAAAAAATATTGGCATCACGTTAAAACTTTTTGTGGATGAATTGAAGGATGTTCAGGTAATTGCAACAGGATCGTCATCATTCGATTTATCAAATCAAATCAACGAGCCGTTAACCGGAAGAAAATTTGAATACACTCTTTATCCATTATCAATGAGAGAACTGAGTAATGAATTTGGGTGGCTTGAAACAAATAGACTTTTAGAGGACCGAATACTATATGGTATGTATCCGGATGTTGTTCTCAATCCAAACGAAAAGAAAAATCTGCTTAAGGATCTTACAAGAAGCTATCTATTTAAAGATGTTTTAAGTTATCAGGGCATTCGTAAACCGGAAGTACTGGATAAACTTTTACTTGCGCTTGCTGCACAAATTGGCAGCGAAGTTTCTTACAATGAACTTGCAGGAACAGTTGGCATAGATAAAGATACTATTAATAAATATCTCGATATTTTAGAAAAAGCTTTCGTGATTTTCCGGTTACATCCATTCAGTCGGAATATCAGAACTGAAATTACAAAGATGCGAAAAGTATATTTTTATGATACCGGAATTCGGAATGCTTTGGTGTCAAATTTTAATTCACTTGCTTCAAGAAATGATAAAGGAACTTTGTGGGAGAATTTTTTAGTATCCGAAAAACTTAAAATGAATTCTTACTTAAACATTGATGCGAAGACATATTTCTGGAGGACTTCACAGCAGCAGGAGATTGATTACATTGAAGAAATTGAAAATGATTTATTTGCCTATGAGTTTTCGTGGAATGTAAATAAGAAAAAGAAAATCCCGTTAACCTTTTTAAAGGCTTATGGCACTAAAGAATCAGAAATTATTACTACCGAAAATTATGGTAAGTTTTTAGGTATTGTGTAGTAAAAGAATTATTTAACTGACAAGGAATCTAGATCCTCAAAATGTTTAGCATAAATGGTTTTTATATTTTTTCTACCATAACCCTTAACCATTCAATATCTAATTCATTTTGAAAATATGCTTATTTGAGTGCCTACTTAATACATTTCAAACTTAGGCAATGTTATTATCGCCTTGTGAATTTCAATAGATAATTCACTTGCCAGTTTTCAAACTTCAAAGTTTTTATAACTCATAATAGTCACTCAATAACATATATTGTTTACAATTTCAATTACATTATACCTGGTATCATGAATCAGGTATCGGTTATTCTACTTCATCATAGAGAATTTAGGATTAAAGTCCTGTATCAAGTATTCAGTTTACCATTCAAGAATAACTTTACCAGAATTACCCGATTTCATTATCTCAAATCCTTCCTGGTAATCATCAATCTTGAATCTGTGAGTAATGATTTGAGTAATATCTAATCCGCTTTGTACCATTGCTTGCATCTTATACCAGGTCTCGAACATTTTTCTTCCATATATACCGCGAATATTCAGACCATTAAAAATAATTTTTGTCCAATCAACTGCACCGTTTGAAGGAAGAATTCCAAGCAGCGCGATGTTTGCACCATGAAACATTACATCAATCATATCATTAAACGCACGAATGCTGCCGGACATCTCTAATCCAACATCAAAGCCTTCTTTCATTCCAAGTTCTTTAACGATGTCTGACAATTTTTCTTTTGACACATCCACTGCGCGGGTAACTCCCATTTTTCGTGCAAGTTCCAAACGGTAGGGGTTCATATCTGTAATTACAGTGTTGCGTGCGCCCGCATGAATTGCTACTGCAGCAGCCATTATTCCTATTGGTCCTGCCCCTGTAATAAGAACATCCTCACCGAGTAAATCATAACTTAAAGCCGTGTGAACAGCATTTCCAAAAGGATCGAAAACAGATAAAATGTCTGTGGAAATTTTTGGATCGCAATGCCAGATGTTTTGAACAGGAATAACAAGATATTCGGCGAAGCAGCCGGGACGATTAACTCCCACACCCTTTGTATTTGGACAAAGATGCCCGCGACCGGCGCGGCAGTTTCTGCAAGTTCCGCAAACAATATGTCCTTCACCGCTGACTAAGTCTCCAACCCTTACGTCGTGAACATTTGAGCCAAATGCTTCAATCGTTCCAACATACTCGTGACCGACATGCATTGGAACAGGAATAGTTTTTTGTGCCCACTCATCCCAATTATAAATATGAATGTCAGTTCCGCAGATTGCAGTTTTATGAATTTTTATTAGTACATCATTTGGTCCGTAATCCGGGACGGGAACTTCATCCATCCAGATTCCAGGTTTAGCATATTTTTTTACGAGTGCTTTCATTTTTTTCATGTGCATTCCTTTTAAGAAGTGATTAATGAGGAATAAAATATGAATGACTGATTAATTTCTATTCCTTGCTTATCAAAAATAATATTTTGAACTGACAAAGGATAATTAAAGAGGTGGAATAATTTAAATACAATAAATCGAATTGGCTTTGAAAAAAAATTGCAAATGAAATTTGAAGTGAAAACTTCAAAAATCAGATTATAGAATAAAGAGAAAACTCTGAAGCAATTTTTTGAGCAGGAATTTCTTTTATTTTTTTATGCTGCTCTTCAAACCAGCTAATATCAATATTATTTACTTCAGCAGTTTCTTTTAACCAATTAATCTCAACATCAGAAATACAGCCGTCAGAATAGATTAATTTCAAAGCATCACCAAGAAATGATTTAGCAACTTCGCTGTCGTTAAACTTAATTGGATCATCGGGAATATATTTATTAGCAAGCAGTCCGCTGATTGTCTCTTCATAAAAATCATTTGCAAAACCAAGCTTTTGACAAAGTTTTTTAAGAATACTTTTTTCTGTTTCGGTTAATTGCTTGTCTTTTCTTGCTGTGATAAACAAGCCTTTTAGGTAATTACTTTTATCCAATAAGTTGATGTTCATTTCTACCTTTTTGATTTTTATATGGCTAAACATAATAAAAGTTATGTGAGATAAAAATTCAATTATTATTTCGTTTATTATTTAAATATTATTTTTATATCACTCTTAATCATCGAAAACAAAATGGAAATTCTTAAATGAAAAAAATGATCAGCAATTGTCTAACGGCATTTTTTGTTTGTTCTGCTTCATTGTTCGCGCAGGATAAATTCTCTCCCGATTGGCTTACTAAATTTGAAACTTCAAACTACCTTGAAACTGAACGCTATGACGAAACCATGCAGTACTTCAAAGCACTTGATGCAGCGTCGGAATATGCAACTCTTTTTCCGATTGGTAAATCACCACACGGAAGGGATATAAATTGTCTTGTCGTTTCGAAGGATAAATCATTCTCACTCGAGTTATCAAAACAATCCGGCAAACCGCTGGTACTGATTATGTGTGGTATTCACTCCGGTGAAATTGAAGGCAAAGATGCTTCAATGCTTTTGCTTCGCGATATTCTCGTAACAAAAGAATCGGAAAAATATTTAGATAATGTAAACCTGTTTGTTATTCCTATTTTTAGTGTTGATGGACACGAAAGATTTAGCGAGTACAACAGGATAAATCAAAATGGTCCAATTGATATGGGATGGAGAACTACTGCTCAAAACTTAAATCTCAACCGTGATTGGATGAAAGCAGATGCGCCCGAAATGCAGGCAATGTTAAAATTAGTTTCAGCATGGCAGCCGGATTTTATTGTTGATACTCATACAACTGACGGTGCTGATTATCAATATCAAGTAACGTACGGCTTAGAGATTTACGGTAACATTTATCACGGGCTGGCTGAGTGGAACAAAAAAAAGTTGATTCCTGAGATGATCAGTTATGTCGAATCAAAAGGCTTCCCTATGTTTCAATATGTCGGCTTCAAAGATTGGGCGCAAGGTGTTGAATCTGGAATTGTGGATTGGGCGTCTTCTCCAAGATTTTCTACCGGATATTTTGCACAGCAAAATCGCATTTGTCTTTTGATCGAAACACACATGCTTAAACCTTATAAAGATAGAGTATATTCGACAAAGGCTGTGCTTGAAGCAGTGCTGCAGATTGTAAATAATAATTCTACCGAGCTTCTTCAATTAAATAAAAATGCCGATGAAAATTCTATAAAAGACTTCACTATTGATAAAAAATATCTTCCCCTCAATTTTAAAACTAATGATGATTTTTCTTTTACAAATTTTAAAGGATATAAATTCTATCACGATTCATCAGCTATTTCGGGTGGGGATAAAATCGTTTACACTTCTGAACCTCAGGATTTTTATGTAAAACTTTTTAATAATGTCAAACCAACCGACTCAGTTTCAATTCCTAATGCATATATTATTCCACAGGAGTATTCATCACTTGTTGATAAAATGAAATTGCACGGAATTTCAGTTAGCCAGATTTCGGAAGAGAAACAATATCAAGTAACACGTTATAAATTTAAAAATGTGAAGTTTGATCCGTTCCCCTACGAAGGAAGACAGCATGTCAGTCTTGACTTCGACACATTTACAGAAGAAGTAAAAATTGCGGCAGGATCATTTATCGTTCCAACCGATCAGCGAACAGTTAGAATCATTGCTCAATTGCTCGAACCAAAAAGCGGCGACTCATTTGTTCAATGGGGACTTATAAATGCTATCTTCGAACAAAAAGAATATTTTGAAAATTATGTGATGGAAAAAATTGCCGAAGAAATGTTAAACAATAATAAAGACCTTCGAAAAGAATTTGAAGAGAAATTAAAATCCGATGAATCCTTCCGCAGCAATTCTTACGAAAGATTAAATTTCTTTTATCAACGTTCGCCCTACTGGGATGAGCAGCTAAATTTATACCCGATAATGAGAATTGAATAAACTGTCTTTGTTGCTATTTTTGTCTGAAGAAATTTCTTTATTTATCTATGAATAAAATATTTTCAAAGGGGTCTGTATGAATACAATTAAAAGAATAATCGCCATTGTAGTCCTTCCACTTTTATTTACAATAGTATCGCTTGCTCAGCAAACGCAGGTAAAAAAAATTGCGGTTTTGCCATTCACTTATAACGGAGTAGATTCTGTTTTTGTGCAGACTGCTGACGCAATGCTTCGACTTGAAATCAGCAGGCTCGATTCATTCAACTTAATTCAGCAAAAGCTTACTTCTGAAGTGCTCTTAAATAATGATTGCATTTTTTCAGACAATGATTGTGCAGTAAAAATTGGAAATGAATTAGGCGCTGAACAAGTTTTAACCGGTAACCTATCTGCACTCGGTGATAAAATAATTGTGCAATATTTTTTAATTGATGTGTTGACTTCCGAAGATATTATTATTGATCAGATAACTGCGGCTAATGTTGAAGATCTTGAAGTTGTTATGAAAAGAATTGCCAAAAGTATTAACGAAAAAAAATCTATTAATCAAGATGTCGAAGTTGGACAGGTTACTGAAACGGAGACAAAAAATTCATTACGACGCGGCTCAAATAAAAATTTTGGCGTTTCATTCGGGTATCTTTATCCATCAAATGGCTACGATGAAATTGATAATTCACTTGTATTTGATTTACGCTACGGCTTTGAACTTGATGAAGCTGCACTTGGTTTAATGCTTGGAATCAGAAGCGGATTTGCAATGAATATTTATGGGCAGTATCTATTTACCAAAACTGACTTTTGCCCCTACCTCGGAGGTGCGCTTGGCTTTCATTGGGTTTCGCACGATTTTTACAGCGACAAAGCCGATGGTTTTGAGTTCTCCATTAATACCGGCATCAGAGCATTCCGTACTTACTCCTTCGAGATACTTATTAATTTTGAATACATAATGACTTTCAACAAATTTAATGATAGAGCATTTGTGTTTACAGTTGGAATATTGTAATTATTCTTGAGTAAAAATTTGAAAACCGCTATCGTTATTGGTGCCACGGGTTTAGTAGGCAAATTTCTTTTACAGAATTTGTTAGTTGACGAGAGATATTCTTCTGTAAAAATTTTTACAAGAAAATCGCTTGGAATTACGAGCCCCAAACTAAGTGAACATATTGTCGATTTTGAAAAACTTCACGATTGGAAAAATGAAATTACCGGCGATGAACTTTATTCTGCTATGGGAACGACAATTAAAAAAGCCGGAAGTAAAGCTGTTCAGTACAAAATTGATTTTTCTTATCAATATGAATCTGCACTCGCAGCATTTCAAAATGGGGTCGAAAAATATTTATTAGTTTCGTCAGCGGGGGCAAATGAAAATTCGGGAAATTTTTATTTGAAAATGAAAGGTGAACTAGATAGAAAGGTTTCTTCTCTTGGCTTTAAAAATATTTTAATATTCAGACCTTCAATTCTTGCAGGTGAAAGAAATGAAAAACGTACCGCTGAAAAATATAGCATCGCCGCAATGAATATCCTCTCAATGATAATACCCCCCTTAAAAAAATACAAACCTGTTGAGGCAGAAACTATTGCTAAATTTATGATTAATAAAGCAAATGAATCACTTACAAAAAGTCAGATAATATTTGAGTTAAATCAAATATCAGTTTGATTTTTTATCAACTATCATTCTTATTTTTGCAGAACACTCATTCACATTAAAGGTGCAGATTTGAAAATTCAATTTATCGGGGCGGCTCAAACAGTAACAGGTTCTCAGCATTTATTATCCATCAATGGTAAAAAAATTTTACTTGATTGCGGCTTGTTTCAAGGCAAGCGAAAAGATGCATTCGAAACAAACCGCACTTTTCTTTTTAATCCCTCTGATATTGATGTGATGCTTTTATCGCACGCACACATTGATCACAGCGGCAACATCCCCAACCTTACTAAAAGCGGTTTTGAAGGCTCCATTTATACTACTGCGGCTACTGTTGATCTTTGTCAGGCGATGCTTCGCGACTCAGCGCATCTGCAGGCAAGAGATGTTGAGTTTGTGAACAAGCGCCGTAAAAAACAAAATAAAAATCTCTTCGAACCGCTGTATGAACAGGAAGATGTCGAAAAAGCAATGCAGCAATTCATCGGTGTGCAGTATGATCGCGCCGTTGAGGTTGTGCCCGGAGTTCGCGCGACTTTCACCGATGCCGGACATATACTCGGCTCATCGGGAATTATTCTTGATATAAATGAAAAAGGCAAAAGCACCCGCCTCGGTTTCAGCGGCGATATCGGTCGCTCCGAAATGCCGATCATTCACGACCCCAATTTCCCGCGCGAGCTTGATGCATTGATTATGGAAAGCACTTACGGCGGAAGACTTCACTCAGTAGCAGATGAAGTGGAAGAGGTTCTTATCTCAACTATTATGGAAGTGGTAGAAAGGAAGGGGAAGATTATCATTCCTGCTTTTGCTGTTGGAAGAACCCAACTGCTCGTTTATGTTTTGCACAAACTATTTAATGAGAATAGAATTCCTGTGCTGCCGATTTTTGTTGACAGCCCCCTTGCTGTTGATGTAACTAATATTTACAGAATGCATCCCGAATGTTACGACCGCGAAACTTACAGAGTGTTCCTTCAGAACCACGAAGATCCCTTTGGATTCGGCAGGCTTACTTATATCCGCGATGTGCAGCAATCTAAAGAACTGAACGACTTTAAAGGGAGCTGTATTATTATCTCCGCTTCGGGAATGGCGGAAGGCGGAAGGATACTTCATCATCTGAAAAATAATATCGGTAATCCGAACAACCTGATTTTGTTTGTGGGTTATGCCGCACAAAATACACTCGCACAAAAAATTATGGATGGGGCAGAAGAAGTAAATGTCTTTGGCGAGCCATACAAAGTAAAAAGCAAAATAAAAAAGATGGATTACTTCAGTGGTCACGCAGATCAACGTGGACTTTTGGATTATTTAGATTTTTGCCCGCAGCAGAAACTCAAAAATATATTTCTTGTGCACGGCGATCCGGAAGAAGCAGAAGTACTGCAAGCAAAAATAAAAAGCAAAGGCTACCGGGGAGTTCATTTCCCCAGGCGGGGGGATGTGTTTGAGATGTAGAGAGCAGTCTCCTTTTTTCAAATGTAGGGATCGGTCTCCTGACCGATCCGGTAAGAGGTGATACAAAGCTGAAATGTTTTTTTGAACGATTAATCAGTGCGACCCACAACGGAACGGACGGGAGTCCGTTCCCTATTATATTAGGCATTTAGAAGTAAATTTTTTTGAACAAATTTATCTAAGCAAAATCATTTTCTTTGTTTCCACAAAACCACCTGCTCGAAGTTTATAGAAATAAATCCCCGATGATAATTGCGAAGCATTAAATTCAATCTCATAACTTCCTGAGACTTTATATTCATCCACCAACCTTGCAACTTCATTACCTAAAACATCATACACCTTCAATTGAACTATTGACTCATTGCCAATCTGATAATTAATTTTTGTTGATGGATTGAAAGGGTTGGGGTAGTTTTGGGCTAACAGGTAATTCTTTTGTATACTAATTTCATTTTCTAACAACGTAGGATTACCTAAATTTCCAGCACAATCTATTTTTGAAGCATAAATATCCCAATTACCAAAGCGATGATCCTGCCAAGTTATTATAGCGCCGGCTTTACCGTCACTTACTATTTGGGCAAATGCTTGATCACCAGTTGCTGTACAGATCGGAACACCATCCAATTTCCATTGAATTACACCATCCTGATTTACTCTTTGTGCATAAATACTTCCTTGATCTCCACCATCACCCCAAGTAATAATAGCGCCTCCGCTTTCATCTTCAACAAGTTGGGGATCACTTTGTTCGAATGGAGTAGTACAAATTGGTATTCCATTCGTTGTCCACTCTACAACTCCATCTGCATTAATTTCTTGCGCATAGATATCGGAATTTAAACCATTTCGATAATCATTCCAGCAAATGATAGCGCCACCGTGATTATAGCCTACAATTGCAGGTGAATAGCCTCGAGCTGGATATCTGCAAACAGATTCTCCATTTATTTTCCATTGAACAACGCCACTAGAATCAATTTTTTGAGTAAATATTTCTTGAATCCCGTTTCGAAAATCTTCCCACGTTATAATTGCACTGCCACTGTTATTAGAGATAATTTGAGTATTTTTTTGAGTCTGTGTAGATGTACAAATAGGTACTCCATTCGCATTCCATTTAACTAAGCCATTTGAATTGATACTTTGTGCATAAATATCAGAAAAAGATTCACTGCGACTATCTTCCCATACTATTATTACCCCTCCGTTTATATCACTCACAACTTTAGGCGAACCTTGAGAATGCTCGTAATTACAAACCAAAATACCATTTAATGCCCACTGAATCATCCCCTCTGAATTTATATGCTGTACATAAATATCACTATTCGTCAATATGCGAGAATCTTCCCAGGTGACTATAGCCCCGCCTTTATTATCACTTGTTATTGTCTGATGTTTCTGATTATTATCCTCTACACAAATCGCTACCCCATTTGTTATCCATTGCACAGTGCCGGTTGAATCAATCCTTTGTGCATAAAGGTCATAATCTTCACCATTCCTGAGATCCTGCCAGACAATAATACAACCGCCATTCATATCACTAGTTATTCGCGGACGTACATATCCCGCGGCAGTCCTTTCACACACAACCACACCCTCAAGCGGCCAGCGAATTGTTCCATTTGAATCTATTCTTTGTGCATAAATATCAAAATTATAAAGAATCCCGCTTCGCTCATCAATCCAGATGATTATAGCACCCCCCTTACCATCGCTAATCATTTGAGGATAGTACTGATCATTAATAATGGTGCATATCGGATTATTTACACTTGGGTCACTTGACCACTGAGCGAGTATATTTAAGGCATATACACTTGTGAGAATTATAACCAATCGTTTCATACTAACTCCACATAGTTAATAAATCGCTTGGGTTAAACGTAAATAATAATTTCATAATTGTCCAGCGAATATTTTGGTAACTCTAAGATAATAAATCCCGCCAAAGTAAAGAGTAAATATATCGGGGCTGCTGCACAAGCTGATTCATTAACCGTAATTCTTCTTTTTTATTTACTTAACCTGTACATCAGTCACTTAGAATATTAATTGGATTTGATTTACATTTTAGTCAATAAGGGAAACTAATCATATTATTTCGTTCTCAACAAAACCAATTTTTGTTCGAATATCTCTATAAGAAATAAATAATTATTCTTAAGGTTTTGTAATGAAATTAAAATTTACTTTTGCATTGTTCTACACTTTAGTGCTGTTTCTGCTTTTAGGTGCAATGGCATTTTCTCAATCAAAGTCTTCCGATGATAATGGATATTTAGCCTTTGCTTCAGTGATGCCCGAACTGCAAGGAGGAATGAGTGTATTGATAAAAAAAATTAATTATCCTACTATCGCTAAGCAAACCGGGCTCGAAGGAAAGGTATTCGCAATGGCTTATGTCAATGAAAAAGGCAATGTAGATGAAGTCAAAATCATTAAAAGTTTAGGAGGCGGCTGCGATGAAGAAGTGATTAGAGTTCTTTTTGCGTCCAAGTTCAAACCGGGAATGCACGAAGGTAAACCCGTAAAAGTAAAAACAACGATATCTGTGGTTTTCAAATTGAAATGAGTTAAAGATGAAAAAATTTCGTGATATAACTTTTAGAGCTAAAATTCAGACTACCCTTTTCGCAGTCGCCGTAATAGCAACATTGATGGTTGTAAATAACCTTATTAATTTTTACACTATTACTTCAATAAACGAAGCTTTAAACACAAAAATTATTGTATCCCGCGATCATTTATCTCAATTAAAAACTGAATTCCAGGATTTACAATTGAACTTATTGAAATTTTCAATCACTGGATTTGAGGATCAGTTCAATACCAATTTCAAAAGGGTCGAAAAGGATAAACAAAAAATTTTGGAAGTTATGAATATTCTTAGAGATTCGACTATGAGAGAAATATTTGAAAATAATTCTAAAGATCTTGATGGCATTTTAAATGAATATTTTGGATTGGTTGTGGACGGAACGTTAAGTGCAGCCGCAATGAAAGACTTTGAGATGGCTTCTTATATTGCCACTTCCTCTGGAGAAGAACTGAGTAAGAAATTTAATGATCAACTAAACGAGGTAACTTCAAATATAGAAAAACTAAAAAGTGAATATGAAGAGCAAGCCCAGATGACAATGTCACGGGCTTTAATTGGGATGATTGCCGGGATGATAATTGGTACACTCGTCTTTTTAATTTCCTTTTTTAAAATTATACCCACAATGACAAAACCTGTTAGTAAATTCAAAGAATTACTTCACGAATATTCACTCGGAAATTTTACCGGTACAATGGAATGTAAAAACAATGATGAATTTGGTCAAATGACAAACATGCTGAATAAACTTCGCGAATCACAGCTTGAAAAGATTTCGGCTGCTGAAAAAATTGCAGCGGGTGATCTCGAGGTAAAACTGCATTCTCTTTCCGAAAATGATCTGCTTTCTGAAAGCTTTGAGAAAATGCTTGATAACCTTCAAAAACTTGTTCTCGAAATAAATCAACTCACAGACGAATCAATCAAAGGCAACAGCAGTGCCCGTGGAAGTACGGAAACTTTACAAGGCGGATATAAAAAAATAATTGAAGGAATGAATGGTACTCTTGATGCTGTTTATGACCCTATCAATGAGGCAGTAAGGGCACTGGAAAAAATAGCCGCAGGTGATTTAACCGTTGAAATAACGAAAAATTATCAGGGAGATCATCAAAGAATAAAAAATTCAATTAATCATGCTTCTGAATCACTTAGCAAAACATTAAAAGAAGTTTCAAAAGTTGTAAGTGCAGCTGTAAATTCTGCGGATGAAATAAACTCCAGTACAGAAGAAATGGCTGCAGGCGCACAAGAACAAAGCGCACAAGCTGGCGAAGTTGCAATTGCGGTTGAAGAAATGTCAAAAACAATTTTTGAAACAACACGTAACACTACTGAAGCGGCTGAGGTGAGCAGGAATGCTGGAACTACTGCAAGAGATGGCGGAAAGGTGGTCGAAGAATCAATCGCACGCATGGGCAGAATAGTGGAAGTTGTTAGTAAAAGTTCAGCAACCGTTATTGAACTTGGTAAAAGCAGTAATGAAATTGGCGAAATAATAAAAGTGATTGACGACATTGCAGATCAAACTAATCTACTTGCTTTAAACGCAGCTATAGAAGCAGCTCGCGCCGGCGAACAAGGCAGGGGGTTTGCAGTTGTGGCGGACGAAGTCCGAAAGCTTGCAGAGCGAACAACAAAAGCAACAAAGGAAATCGCTGGAATGATTAAACGCATTCAGACTGATACTGCTGACGCTGTGGAATCAATGAAGCTTGGGACTGAGGAAGTGATACATGGTAAGCAACTTGCAGAAAAAGCGGGCAGTTCATTGAAGCAAATAATTACAGGAGCTGAAAATGTCGCTGATATTGTTTCACAAGTCGCTGCGGCAAGTGAACAGCAGTCACGAACCTCTGAGCAAATTTCGCAGAGCATCGAACTTATAACAAATGTTACGCAACAAAGTGCTGTCGGAGTTAGTCAAATAGCTCATGCAGTTGAAAATTTAAATGATCTTACCAATAATTTGCAAAAACTGATTCAAAACTTTAAGCTCGACGAAGTGTTTATCCGTGAACAAAATATTAATTATCGAACGGTTATGCCTGTTGAGTAGGTGATTCAATAGGAGTCATGTGAATAATTTAAATGCCCGTCAAATTATTGATGGGTTTTTTTTGTTATTCAACCAACGATTAAACACTTTTCCCGGCTCAAAAGTTGACCTCACTAACTTACTATCTGAAAATATTTCCATAATTTTACTTTTAAGAAATAGTCAAACATAATTTAGATAGACTATAAATTATTTTTAAAGGAAAACAAGGAGAAGTGATATGACACACCGAATTGAAAAAGACACAATGGGTGAAATCGAAGTTCCATCAGATAAATATTACGGCGCTCAAACCGCCCGCTCGTTAATGAACTTTAAAATAGGGGAGAGAGATTTCCACGCGAGTTAATCCGTGCACTTGGAATATTAAAAAAGGCTGCCGCACTAACTAATAAAGAACTCGGCACACTGCCTGCAGATAAAGCTGATCTAATTGTCAAAGCTGCCGACGAAGTTATTGAGGGAAAACTTGATGAACATTTTCCATTGGTCGTTTGGCAAACTGGGAGCGGTACGCAGACAAATATGAATGCAAATGAAGTTATCTCAAATCGTGCAATTGAAATTGCCGGCGGTGAAATGGGAAGTAAAAAACCCATCCATCCAAATGATGATGTAAACAAAGCGCAATCCTCGAACGATACTTTCCCCACTGCAATGCACATTGCCGCCGTTGAGGAAGTCCATCGCAGATTAATTCCAATGGTTACAAAACTTCGCGATGCTCTTGCCGTCAAAGAAAAAGAATTTAAAGACATAATTAAAATCGGAAGAACGCATTTGATGGATGCAGTTCCATTAACACTCGGACAGGAATTCAGCGGATATGTTCAAATGCTTAATAACGGTTTGGATAGAATAAATGCCGCACTTCCAAGATTATATGAGTTAGCTCTCGGCGGTACAGCCGTTGGCACAGGATTAAACACCCACCCCGAGTTTGCTGTTAAATCTGCCGGGCACATCGCAAAGCTGACAGGAAAGAAATTCGTTACTGCACCTAATAAATATGAAGCACTCGCAACGCACGATGCACTTGTTGAATTCAGCGGTGTGTTAAAAACGCTTGCCGCCTCCTTAATGAAAATTGCAAATGATGTTCGCTGGCTTGGCAGTGGTCCACGCTGCGGCTTAGGCGAACTTAATCTACCTGAAAATGAACCGGGTAGTTCTATCATGCCGGGAAAAGTAAACCCCACCCAAAGCGAAGCAATGACGATGGTATGTGCACAGGTATTTGGAAATGATGTTGCAGTTAACTTCGGCGGTGCGATGGGTAATTTCGAGTTGAATGTTTTTAAACCTGTTATCATTTTCAATGTGCTTAATTCAATAAGATTAATCTCTGATGCCTGCGGAAGCTTTACAGATAATTGTGTCGTTGGAATTGAAGCGAACAAAACGAATATCAAAAAGCATTTAGACAACTCGTTGATGCTGGTAACTGCACTCAATCCTCATATAGGTTATGACAACTCAGCTAAAGTTGCAAAGAAAGCTCATAAGGAAAACACCACCCTTAAACAAGCAGCTATGGATCTTGGCTTGTTGACACCAGAAAAGTTTGATGAAGTGGTAAGACCGGAGAAAATGGTTGGACCGGGGAAATAAAATATAAATTTGCTGCCAGACTGAACTTGTCGAAGACTGACATAATCTAATTGTCACACTTAGAGGGAATAACCACTGAGTGTGACAGTTAAATATTAAAAATAATTACTTAGAAATAATTTCAATCAAAGCGCTTGCTACCGTTCTATCCTTGTTGTCTAACAGGAACACGCGATATAATCCCGGTTCGGTAAACTTCATATCGCTGTCGGAATTTTTCTCAAAGAAGACGTAGCTCATATCACGTTCGATTGTATAATCAAACTTTTTATAAAATTCAAAGTCCTTATTTCTTTCATTGAATTTGTCAAACTGAATATGAACATCCGTAAGGTTGAGCGCATTATCTGATTTCACCATTACGGTCAAATAACCTGTTGTGAATCTATCGCTAACTCCAACCTCGCCATCATTCGAATCATATCTTTCACAGAAGTAAAGAACAGGTTCACTTTGAGCAAAAACTGTAGTAAGCGATCCTGAAACAAAAAGCACGCAAAGAGCAAAGAGAAATAAAATTTTCTTTTTCAACTGAATATCCTTTTTTTTAATTGTTGAAATGAACATACCTGAATAATGGGTTACTAAAAAATGAAACGGAGTTTATTTTAGGGTAAGAATTATAGCATTATTGCTGGAAGAAATCATTATTTTTGATTTCAAAAATCTGGAATAAGTTTTGGATAATTGGAATGGAATAGTATCACTTTTATTTGCTTGCATAGAATTTCTGTTGCTTTTCAATCTTATCGTATTTATCGAGAAGAATCGAATCAATGTTATTGCAATGATAATGATTGCACTGCTTGCATCATATCAGACTATGGAATTTTTAATGTGCCAGGCAGGCTTACAGGCTTCATTTTATCCATATCTTGCATTTGTGGTAATAAGTTTTCTTCCGCCATTAAATTTGTATTTGTCGCTTACACTAACTTCAAATAATGAACTAAATAAAAATTATTTTTTGATTTTCATTCCGGCAATTACATTTTCAATCTATTACTTATTCGTTATTCCTAAATTTGCCGTAACAAGCTGCACTGTTTTATATGCAAGCTATCATTATCCTTTAGGGGATTTGTTTGGTGCATTTTATTATTTGCCAATTTTGATTTCGATAGCCTTACTAGTAAAATTTCTTCGTCAGGTTGGACTTGAAAATGGCAAAGCAAAGTCTATGTCGTCAAAACTGCTTGCCAAAGTTTTACTTTTTGGATCAATCTTTATCAGCGTTCCGGTTTTAGTTGGATTTACCTTAATGTTCGCCGGCAATTATTCGGTCATCTCTGCGATGGAAAGTATATTGTGCAAGTTTGCATTTGTGTACGCAGTGTGCTTAAGTTTTATTTGTTTATATAATTCACCTTTTAACGATGGACGAAATTATTTTAAATATTTATTTCGTAGTAAACAACGGCATAGTTGAAGAATTCAGAGCCGTCTCCTACAAACACGATGGCAGCGATGATAAAAAAATTGAATTCTTAAAAAGTCACGCTAAAGAAGATTTTAATAAATCTATCTTCTTTGACGCACCTTCGGACAAGAATGGAAAATTTATGAGCTATAATAAATTTTATAAACTTGAAAAACGCGGAATGCATATTCAACTGTTCGAAGAAATTTTTGAAAAGTTCGGTGTACCCGAACATCCATTGATTTGTGTAACTCCCGTAGTTGATGGTGAGATTTATTCACAATAACTAAAATTTCAAAAAAGAAATGAAAAAATTATTTTTTCGTTCGATAATATTTTTAATAACAATAACATTTTTAGGAAGTGCCTTGTACATTTCAGATAACCCAAAAAGCAGTTAAACAAAAAGCACAGTTTCAATTGAAACAAAATGAACTTGATAAATTTTACTCAGACAAAAAGCTTGGCTCATTTGTTGAAAATGGGAAAACATATTTTAGATTATTTACTCCAAATGCCGAAAAAGTTTCTCTCGTAATCTTTGATAAAGTTGATGAAGTAAATGGGAAAGAATATGAAATGTCAAGAGATGAAAATGCCGTGTGGGAAACTTCACTTTATGGTGAACTTTTCGGGAAGTTTTACAACTTTGCCGTAAAGCATAAAAATAAAAACGCTGTGATTTGCCTTGATCCTTATGCAAAGGCGGTGGCAAGCTATAATACATATTTTACTCCACGAAAATCCATTATTGTAAAAGAAGATAATTACGATTAGCAGAATGATGAATGGATACAAAGAGATTGGCGCGATCTAATCGTTTACGAAATGCATATTCGTGACATGACTGAGCACCCCTCCTCTGGTGTTACTAAACGAGGAACTTACAAGGGCTTAATTGAAAAGGAAAAACCGGCGGAATAGATTATATAAAAAATCTGGGCGTAAATACTGTAGAGCTTTTACCTGCTCAGGAATTTGCAAACATCGAAATTCCATTTAAAGATTCTCTGCGTGGAAAGTATAACACTTGGAATCCATACGAACGCAACCATTGGGGATATATGACCGCTGCATTTTTTGCGCCCGAGTCATATTACTCTGAAAATGTTCGTGAGATAGAAATGAATAAATGGAGCGGCGCTGATGCAGAAGCTGTCAACGATTTTAAGGATATGGTGAAAGCGTTTCATAAAGAAAATATTGCTGTAATTATGGATGTTGTATATAATCATCTTTCCGAATATGAGTATGGTAATTTAAAAGAAATTGATAAAGAATATTTTTTCAGATTAAATGAAAAGGGAAATTGCACGGAAGTAAGCGGATGCGGTAACGATCTTAAAACTGAAAGACCAATGCTTCGCCGCTTAATTATTGAAAGTATTTTATATTGGATGAAAGAGTATCACGTTGATGGCTTCCGTTTTGATCTTGGAAAACTAATAGACTGGGAGACTATCGAAACAATAATCTATGAAGCAAAAAAAATAAATCCCTTTGTAATCTTTGTCTGCGAACCATGGGGCGGGGGATATGATCCGGCTGGATTTTCTTTGCGCGGGTGGGGTGCATGGAATGATCAAATTAGAAATGGAATAAAAGGTGAAAATCCGATTAACGGTCCTGGCTGGATTTTCGGAAATTGGTATGGAAATAATTCTCCGCAAAGAATTAAAAGTTATGTGAACGGAACTCTTACAAAAGATTCGCTTGGCTTATTTCAAGAAGCAAGTCACTCTGTAAACTATCTCGAATCTCATGATGGTTATTCTTTTGGCGATTTTATCAGAATAGCCCTTCGTGATGTTAGACCGGATGAGATAATTAGCGACATTGATAAAAATGTTAAGCTTACTCCAACACAACTGAAGCTTAACAAACTTGGTGCACTGTTCCTTTTCACTTCGCGTGGAATTACAATGATTAGTGAAGGGCAGGAGTTTGCACGAAGCAAAGTTATTCCTCTCACAAATCAAAACGATCTGCATCGAGGAATGATTGATCACAATACTTACGATAAAGATAACGATGCAAATTATATTAATTATAATCATCACAAAGTTGAATCAGGATTTATGGGATTTCTATAAAGGCTTAATCGAACTGAGGAAAGAATTTAAATCATTCAGAAGAGCAGAATATGATGATGTTATTTTCATACCTGTTCACGATAATGATTTTGCACTCGGTTATGAAGTGAAACACAAAAATGAGGATTTCGTAGTCTTGTTTAATGCTAATCCATTAAAAGAGGTTGTTGCCGAACTGCCAGCAGGTAAATGGGATGTTCTAGTTAATTCAGAAAAAGCCGGGATAGAGGTGATTGAAACAGTTAATGGAATAATTTCCGTCCCCTCATCGTCTGGTTTGGTTTTAAAGAAAAATTAGTCAATAATTCTTTAACTCTAATTGCCGCTCAGTCCTTTGCGCAACGATTTTTCTACAGCCTGTTTCAGTACACTGATGTTCACAGGTTTACGGAATACATTTTCAATACCAAGCTCGTGATAATATTCGGTAAGATTCAAGTCTACGTCGCCGCTTAAAATTATTAATGGCGGTTTTCCTTAACCTCAGAACGTGAAATTTCTTTAACTAATTGTATGCCGTTCATTTCAGGCATATCATGATCAGAAATAACAAGGGCGGGTGTTTCGGCAATGATTTTTCTATTGCTTCTTTTCCATTCGAAGCAATTTCAACTTCATATTCAGGAGTTATGCTTCTTAAAATTTTAGTATATAGAAGCCTGTCGGTTTTATTATCATCTACCAAAAGAATTTTTGATGAAGCGACAGGTAAGGTAAATCTGAATTCAGTTCCTGCACCAAATTCACTCGATACAGAAATCTCACCACCGTGCTTCTCAATTATTTCTTTAACAAGTGATAATCCTAATCCGCTTCCTTTTTCTCCTGCAGTTCCTTCCGAAGTAAATTTAGAATCAATGCTGAAAAGTTTTTTTATGTTTTCAGGTTTTATCCCCACCCCGTCATCCTTAACTGAAAATTCAATAAACCGGGGTTCCGCAGCTTTCTTGCCGGAGATAATTATTTTTCCGCCGGCGGCAGTGAATTTGACAGAGTTAGATAATAAATTGTTAAAAACCTGATAAATCAGATTTCTATCTGCGAATATTAAAACTTCATCTCCAACAGAAGAGGAGACCGTAATTTTTTTAACTATTGCAGATCCAGTGATAGTTGTTAAAGCATCTTTGATAATTCCCGCTGCGGAAATTTTTTGAGGTTCATATTTTATTCTGCCGGCTTGAAGCCTTGTCCAATCAAGAAGTGAATTTACAAGATGGAGCATTGAATTAGATGAATCCTGAATATAACGAACGTACTGCTTTCGCTCTTCATCACTAAGTTCTTCATCATTTAAAAGCAAATCGGTAAATCCAAGAATTGAACTGAAAGGCGTGCGCAAATCGTGAGAAACGATTGATAAAAATCTATCTTTTGTTTCGCTTACTTTCAAAAGATTTTCGGTTGACTTTTTTAATTCCTCTTCAGCTTTCTTCCGGTACGTTATGTCGCTGACTAATCCATAAATTTTTTGAATAATACCTTTATCATTGCGGACAAGATTTACTTTTATTCTTACCCAAACAACATTTCCAAATTTGCTGATAATTCTCAGCTCAAACTCGCCGGTTTCTTGAATTTTACTTTTAAGAAGATTCCTTAATTTCTTTTTGAGAGTGGAAAAATCATCGGGATGAATAATTTTTATGAATAGCCTGCCATCGCTTAAAAATTCTGTCTGTGAGTATCCTGTAATTTTATCAACGGAGCTTGTATAAAAAACCGGCAGTAAAAATTTACCTGATCGCTCGAAGGTGAACAAGAAGTCGTCAATGTTTTCAGTAATGCTTCTATATTTTTCTTCTGATTCACGAATAGCTTTTTGTGCTCTTTTCCTTTCGGTTACATCGCGCGCAATTATAACGAGGTAAACGTTGTTGTCTTTTTCGAATCTCGCAACAGAAATTTCAGCATAGAAAAATGATTTGTCTTTTCGTTTAGCAAGAAATTCAAATCTGTGTGGAGCATCTTTATCTCGTTCGCGAAGTCGAAAGTACTCAGCAACTTTTAAAATATCATCGTTCGAAACAAGATCGAGAATATCTTTATTTTCAAGTTGATTGCTTAATTCATAACCAAATATTTCTGAGAAAGCATTGTTTGCTATTATTATTCTTCCTTCAGATTCAACTGCCATACCGTCGAATGCGGAGTTGAATAGGGATTGATAGAAACTAAGCTGGCTCTCAATTTTTTTATTTGCGGAGTTATCTTTCAGAAAGCAAAAGATGCAGTAAAGATTATTTTGACTGTCAAATTTTGGGAGGAAAGATGCAGTCACTTCAGTTTTAATTTCGTTTCTGCCAAGCAAATTCAACTCTATTTTTACAGTTTCATTTTTAATAAAACCTTTTAGTGCATCAAAAGAATTGAATGTGGAGGAGGGGTCAACAATTGAAAAAAAATCTTTACCGGATAACTCCGTATTGTTTAATTGAATAATATTTTGAAACGATTTATTTGAAAATGCAGTTTTTCCATCTTTATCTATCTCACAAAATGCTTCGGAAAAATCGTTGATGATTTCCATCAATTTCATTTGCGAATTTTTTATTTCTTTTTCAGCTAATCTTTTTTCTGTAATGTCTAAACAATAGATAAGCAGTTCGTTTTCAACAATTGATTTTATAAAATTTAATTCTACAGTTTTATTAGTATCCCCGACTGTCCAAATCAGATTAAGTTTTTTTATATCGCTTGTTTGAAGTTCAGTTCTAATCTCTATTAATAGTTCGGGCGTAATTTCTTTAAAAATATCAGTCAAAGGTTTCTGATTGATTGCTTCAAAATCCTGCAAGAATATATCGGAGCACCCCTCATCCCAATATTTAATAAGATTATTCTCTGAAAGTATAATTAAAGAAAAACCCAAAAGTGAGTTTGCAATTTTGTATTGATCATAATGTTTAGAATTCTCAATGAGCAAATTCTTTTCTTCTTCGGAAGAAGTGATATCGAGCAAAAAGAAATAGATAGAATCAAGTAAACCTGAATCTGTCAGATGAGGATAAATATTACAATCAAAAATCAAATTTTCCCGTTGCAGAGTTAAATTCAATTTTAGTGATTGCTGCGTTAGTTCAGTTTTAACTTGTTCAATTTTTTCTGTAAGGGCAAAATCAGAATTAAAAATAGAAGTTATCTCAATATTAAATAATTCAGACTCAAACACAGGAAATCGGGTGAGTCTATTTCCACCACTTAAAACAATATTTCCAAATCTATTTGTGACAAACACTAAACCGGGAAAATTTTTTAAAAATGTTTTACCAAATTGCGATTGCGACTTTAACTCATCGTTCGTTTCGGCAAGTATTCTGAAATCTTCAAACACAATTATTCCGCCGTCAAAGTTTTTTTTGTTATCAAAGGCAGGGGTGCATTTTAATAATAAATTAACAGTGCTGCCATTTGATGATTGAACGCTCCGGATGTCTTTTTGAAAACCATACCCGTTTTTTAATTCTTCAATATGATCATCGAGGGAAAACAGATGCCACAATTCAGATTCGTCGAATTGAGTGCTTAGAAGATTCGAAAATGGAAGATTGTATAAGTCCCCGAGATTTTCTAAAGAAGCATTGATGTACGTAACAACATAATCTCTTGAAAAAATCAAAATGCCAATTGGCGCAGAATTTAATTTATCTGATATATTATAATCCATTAATGTTTAAGCTTAAGTATCCCATATATTTTTTACTAACGACAGGACTTTATCAATAATTATGCAAAACATTGTTGGTTAATGCACTTAAGAAATTATCATTCCTTTCGTAAACCAATTCATTGGAGCTTTAAAAAATGAATTTTTAAGTGCTTAAAATTAAAACCCTTACAAGGATTAATGAATTCAGAACACTATTATTATTAATAAAGAGTTTTGAAACTAAAATTGCACAATTTTTTTTTAAGCATCGGCTTTTGTCTCATTTTAAGTTCAAGTTCAATTTAATTTTCTTTTAAATACATTAAATCCAATTTTACTTGACAGTAATTATTAAGCGCTAAAAAGTGGAATAGCAAAAAATTTATAAATTTGAATGCAAACATTAAAAAATTATCTATGAAGCTATTACAAAAACTCGGCGAAAAAAGTTTGTTGTTTTTCCAGGAGTTTGGTCAAGTTGCCAGACTATTTTGGGAAATAATAAGAAATTTTACTTCTATTCCAAAAAGCAGAAGATTAATTCTTTACCAGATGGAACACATCGGTGTAAATTCAATTCCATTGGTTTTAATCATTGCTGTTTTTACCGGAGCTGTTTCGGCATGGCAGGCGGCGTATCAACTTAAAGGTGTCGCCCCGATTTCATTTTTGGGGGGGGCAACAAGTCGGGCAATCATCACCGAATTAGGACCTGTGTTAACCGGAATTGTTATTGCCGGTCGAGTTGGTGCATCAATCGCTGCAGAGCTTGGTACAATGAAAGTGACCGAGCAAATTGATGCATTAGAAACGATGGCAATTAGTCCCGTCCGATTTTTAGCAATGCCCAGATTCTTAGCTTCCGTTATTATGATGCCGATACTTGTAACGTTTGCAATCGTAATTGCCATTGGAGGCTCTTATCTTGTTTCAAATTATTTTTTGGGTGTTTCATTTGCTGTTTTCTTTAATTCAGTAAAAAGATTTTTTATTATTCCTGATTTGGTAGCCGGACTTGTAAAAACAATTTTCTTTGGCGGAGTAACTTCGCTCATGGGCTGTCATATCGGATTTAGAACTGAGGGCGGAGCAGAGGGAGTGGGATTAGCGACTATTCGTTCTTTTGTTTTTTCTGCTGCGTTGATTCTGATTCTGGATTATGTTTTGTGGATGACAATTTTCTAAAGCGATTTCAATCTTTCGATAAAATCTGTCTCATCTTTTATTTCTAATAATTCTTCTATTTTTTCCCTATCTGAAAATTTCTTTGCAATTTCTGCAAGCAATGTTAATTGAAGCTCGGGATTGTCAGAAGGCGTGATAAGTAAAATGATAATTTTTGCCGGCAATCCGTCGGCAGATTGGAAATCAACGCCGAAATTATTTCTGGCAATTACCAGTATTGGTTTTTTGATATTCATCTTTGCATGCGGTATTGCAAGATAATTCGCTATTCCCGTCGGTGTTAATTCTTCACGTTTCAAAACATCTTCTAAAATTTCATCTTTATTATTCTTAAAATTTATTGCAGCTACCAATTCTTTTATTACATCATTTTTATTTTTCTTTATAGGTTTAATGATAGAAGTATTTTTGATAAGATTGGATAAGGAGAATAAATCTTCATTCGAAATAAACCTGCTCATTAACGGAGCGCTGACCATCGAAGTTACTAATGCCAATACTACAAGCGCAACAAAAGTAGATTCACCGATCAAACCGAAGTCAAGTGCTATAATTCCAAGAATAATTTCCATTGCACCGCGAGCATTCAAACCAAATCCAATAGTGAACGACTCTGATTTATTTAGTCCACCCAGCCTTGCACCCGAAAAACCGCCAATTAGTTTGCCTGCGAATGCGAGGAATACTATAATGACAACGATAACAATGTCAAAATTAGAAATGAAGTTTACTCTTAAACCAATTGAGGCGAAAAACAAAGGGGCGAAAATATTAATGATGAATTGATGAAGTGTTTCTTTTGTCCGTACTTTAAGATGAACAGAATCTCCAACGGCTATACCGATAAGAAATGCGCCGAGAATTGCATGCACTCCAATGTATTCTGTGAAAGCAGCGCCAAGAAATCCGCAAATTAAAATGAAATTTAATATGCCTGCTGGAAATGAAAATTTAGATTGAATAAAATTGATTGCATAACTAAATAACTTCCGAAGAGGAAATAAGACAATCAAAACAAAACCAGAAATTGCGAAAAGAGTAAAAGTTAAACCAAAATTTCTGTCGTCAGTTCCGATAAATCCAAGTAATATTGAAAAAAATATCCAGCCGATTAAATCGTTCAGCATCGCAGAAGAAATGATGATATTACCAATTTTAGTTTTAAAGATATTCATATCCATCATCATCTTTGCTATGACGGGTAATGCAGAAATTGATAATGCAATTCCTATGAATAATGCAAAAATTATTTTTGGATTTTCATTGTTCATTCCCAATAAATCAGGGAAGAAATATGCTACGGTGAATCCAAATAAAAATGGAATCAAAATTCCTAAACTGCTGACACTGAAAGAAACTTTTCTGTTACGGATTACCGTAGATAAATCAACTTCCATTCCGCTAGAAAGAAGTAAAAGTATAACGGATATTGTTGTCAATCCTTCAAGAGCAGATTTGAGAGGTCCAAAATCCGGGAATATTATTTCGTGGTAGGATGGTGCGATCATTCCAAAAACAGTCGGACCAAGAATTACACCTGCAAGTATTTCGCCTACAACAGCCGGCTGATTTAGCTTAATAAAAATCTCCCCAAACAATCGGCTAAAAATTAGCAGCAGAGAAATGCTAATTAAAAATAAAGTTACTTGCTCGGAATCTAAATTCATTCAATCACCGGATTATCAATAAATTAGAAGGCAAATTTTCGTACGAAAATTCTTCTTCATCTTGGGAAAATTCTATCAATGAATTTCAGCTTCCTTTTCTGTGCGCTGACGACAAAAAGATCAACTGCTGATTGCCTTGCATAGTCACTCGAAGCCCAACCTTCTTTTCCATAAATACATTTAGTCTTGATGTTAATACCTTTCAGGTTCAATTCTTTTACAAGCAACTGAAGTTTATCTTCTTCAGATTGAAGTTGTTCTGTTTTCAGTTTATCAATTTTTTCTGCGGAATTAAAATCAATTGTTGTTGAAGTTAGACCGGGAAGATTAAAATCTCTTACTAAAATAAATTCGTCTGCAGAGTCTGCTAATGCGAACTGGTAAGCCGTCATTATAGTTTTTTCACTTTGTTCCGAAAAATTTACATTGATACAAAATTTTTTAAACCCCGTGGGGTTTATAGAAGGCGATTTCAATATCAAAGTTGACATCGAAGCCTCACGCATAATTTTACGAGCGACCGAACCGAGGTAAAATTTTAATATGTTTTCCTTTTCGAGTGCACCGCTTATTAGAAGGTCGAGTTTTTTTTGCTCTGAAAATTTTAATATTTCATTTGCCGGATCCCCTGTTGCCCAGGTAAGATCAGTTTGACTTTCTACCAGCCCGGCGGATTCGATCAATTGCGAAATCATTTTTTTTGAGAATTCGTTTTTTTCACTCACATGAATTAGAGATAAATCAGCCGAGAACAAATCCTTCAATCTGACAGCTTCTTTTAGCAAAGCTTTCCCTGTTGGCGAAGAAGTAACCGCGAGTCCGATTTTTTGAAATATTTTTTCCATTATATTTTCTTCTAATTACTTGATGCTTCAAGTTAATACGAGTTTTAAATAAATCAAATAAAATTTTGGCGGGAAGAATGATTAATTGTTTAATTGCTGAATTGTTAAATTGTTTAGGGAAAAAATTTTTGCGAATGAGACTGACGCAAGTGTGATCAAGCATGAAACAGGTGTGGTGAAGACTGACGCAAGTCAGGTGAAGCTTGACGCAGGTGTGGTCAAGCATGACGCAGGTCAGGTGAAGCTTGACGCAGGTGTGGTCAAGCATGACGCAAGTCAGGTGAAGCTTGACGCAGGTGTGGTGAAGATTGACGCAAGTTCGGTCAAGCTTGACGACGGAATGGTTGGGCATGATTTAAGCGTGGTTGAGTCCAACGGAAAAGGCGTGCAGTCCAACCAAGCTTTGGTAGAGTTAGAAAAGTATTAAAATGAGCGAAAAACGAACCTCCGATGGCATTGACATCTGAGGTTTCTGAGAATGGATATTTTATTTCAGAAGTATCATCTTACCCATATCTGAAAAAACGGGAATGTCTCCTTCCCCCCTTACCATTATCTGGTAGATGTATATGCCTGTGGCTATGTCGCTGTAATATGGTCCCATCGGGGCTTCAAAACTGTTTGCTCTTTCTCTTTCTTCTGTGTTGGGCTGAAATACTACTTCATAATAACCTTTATTCTGCCACTGATTGACAAGGACTTTTACTAGTTCGCCTTTTATATCATACACGTAGAGCTTTACATATCCCGGTTCTTTTAACCTGTATGGAATTATTGTTGAGGGGTTAAACGGGTTTGGATAATTACTCAACAATCTAAATCCATCATCGCCAATGGGGGGATGTTCTGTCATTCCTGTTATTGTCACTGTCACTTCTTCACTTGGTTCTGATTGATTATTCTGATTATCAAATGCTGTAACTAAATAATAGTATTTTTTTTCTTTGTTAGTGATTGGGAGATTATCATAAAATAAAGTGTCGCTTGTTATTCCAACTATCCGGGTAGTGTCATAGATAAAATTAGTTACTGTGTCGCGGTAGATTCTATAATGTGAAAAATCTGCTTCAGTGTTTTTATTCCAGGTTAATTTTATCAATCCATCTTCAACAACAGCGCTTAAGTTATGCGGAGGACGTGGTGCTAAATCATTATACGTGTAACTCCAACCGTAAGGACCGCCATAGAGACCAATGTCACTTCTGCTTCCATCCTGTCAAGTATGTTGGGATCTCCGGCATCAATCAGGGGAGAATATTTTTGTAAGTGAAAATCAAGATCGCCCTTTGTTGAGTCGTCATTTATTACCATTGGGTCAACTTCAAGGTTTGTGCTGTCTGGTGTGAAACCAATATAATTAACATCGTTATTCCAAGAATTATTGTATTGAATTAATATGTTATAATCACTGAATATTTCAACACCAATGTCTGAATTTGTAATAACATTGTTTTTCAAAACTGATTGATCTCCTGTTGAGATTGCTGAAAAACGATAGGGTCCAATTATATAGTTATTATTTGCCTGAAGGTTTTGTACACCTGCATTACGAATACCATGACCAATATCATCACTTTTCGATATTACAACATTATTAAAAACGCTTGCTGAGTCGGAATCAACCAATACTATTCCAGAACTAGCTATATCATAGACTATTACAGTATTGTTTGATATTATCGGTCTCGATCCAAATGATTTAAATATTCCCATTCCTTTTAAAAATAAAGTTAGAATCAATTTCCGGATAATATAAGCTTGTGAAACCACCGGAATAAATACCATATCCCCCATCCTCATAGGTAAGTGTTGAAACATAATTATTACTAACGGAAGGACTTGAATTAAAAATATTAATGCCAATGCCAGCATCAACACAAATATTCTTATAGACTGTTAAATCAGTAATCCCGGTAATTGTTTTACTAAGTGCAATCGCAGTAGAGGCAAACCTAACTTTGTTGAGTGTTACTATACAGTTTTTGTCTCCTGTGCCAGCAATTCCCTATCCCGATACCAGGTACTAAATTTTCATTAGCAAGTACAGTAAAACCTTTCAGTAAGCAGTTATCTTCAAAAACAACTATATCATTCCACTCAAAGATAAAATTAAAGCATCAATCACACAGCTATCCATACCTGCACCAATAAGCGACAATCCGGGAATCATAACTACCTGCTCTTTGTAAGTGCCATTGGCAACGTAAACCGTATCGCCAAATGTGGAGATGTTAATGCACTCCATAATACTGTCGGCGGCGGTTTCCCAGGTTGTGTAGGGTGGGGTGCTGCTGCCAGTGGGACTGACGTACCTAACGGTACTAATTAACAATGAAGAATTAAGAATTAAGAATGAAAGCAGGAGAGGAAGGAATATTTTTGGTTTCATAGTAAAGCCCGGGATTTTTGTTTTTAATTTAAGGAAGTTATAAGAGAAAAGACAGGTGGGAGATGAAATAGATTCTGCCTCAGTTCTTTGTCGTTGTCAGTTTTTAATGGTGAATAGTTTAGCTTTATCATTTTTAAGTGTGAAGAAATTTCCGTAAAATTGAACCAAAGATTTAATCAAAAAATTCAGGCAGCATAATGGAAAAAATAAAATATCAGATTCGGGAAAGAGTCGGTAAAGTAGTCATTCCTGAAAACTTAGGGTTTGGAAAATATTTTACTGATCATATGTTCGAAATGGATTATGATCCTGTAAAAGGCTGGCATAACGCAGTTATAAAACCTGTTAATGATTTATCATTTCATCCCTCCTCTATGTTTATGCATTACGGTCAGGCTGTTTTTGAAGGATTGAAAGCCTTTAAGACCGTTAATGACGAAGTAGTGATATTTCGACCCGAAGCTCATATTGAAAGACTAAATAATTCTTCACGTCGTGTCTGCATCCCTGATGTTGATGCTAATTTTATTCTTGAGGCAATGAAAGAATTAGTCTTAATTGAAAAGATTGGATTCCAATAAAGCAAGGTGAAGCACTTTATATCAGACCATTTATTTTAGGTTCTGATCCGGTGCTTGGTGTTAAGCCTTCCTCAAACTTCAAGCTGATAATATTACTTTCTCCAGTTGGTGCTTATTATCCCGAAGGATTTAAACCCGTAAAAATTCTTGTTCAGGATGAGTACGTTCGTGGAGTTCGCAAGGGATTGGGCGAATGTAAAACTCCTGCTAATTATGCAGCAAGTTTGCTTGCCGCCGAAGAAGCAAGAAAAAAAGGTTTTACTCAAGTTTTGTGGCTTGATGGAATTGAACAAAAAAATATTGAAGAAGTAGGCACAATGAATATTTTTATCCGCTTTAAGGATGAAGTAGTAACTCCAAAACTTACCGGCAGTATTCTTCCCGGTGTAACACGAAGATCGGTAATTCAAATCTTAAAAGATTGGGGAATGACTATCAACGAGCGGTTAGTTTCAATTGATGAAGTTATTGATAAGTATAAAAGCGGAAATCTACTTGGAGTTTTCGGCACCGGCACAGCCGCAATTATTACTTCAGTTGGCTGGCTTACTTATAAAGATTTTACAATGACAATAAATAATGGTCAACCCGGTGAACTCGCAGTAAAACTATTTAATGAACTTACTTCTTTACATTATGGATTAAAACCTGACACACATCATCATTGACTTATGTAGAAAAAAAGGAAGTTGTAGTTTCATAAGCTTTATTTTATAACCTTTCTATGAATAGGATGAACTAGTTAAAAAAAATTAGTTCATCCTTTTTTTTGCTTTTTTCTGAAATCTAAAAAAAATAAAAACTTTACCCACCTCATAATTTTTAAAATTCTCAAAATTTCTCTTGACAAGTGCTTTTATGTTCACTATGTTTGTAGTGAACAAAGGAACACTTTATGAAATATAAATTAACAGACCGCCAGCAGCAGATTTTAAGTTTCATCGAACAATACCGGGATGAAGTAGGCTATCCTCCAACGCTTCGTGAAATTGGGAAAAAATTTGACATCTCCTCAACCTTTGGAGTTAAAAGGCATTTAGACGCTCTTGTAAAAAAAGGCTATTTGAATATAGAAAGCAATGCGAGCAGAGGGATAACAATTCTTCAGAATAACGATAACTATTTGAGAAGAACAAATACATTTACTCAAGTACCAATTGTCGGAAGAGTAGCAGCCGGAACACCAATTAACGCAGTAGAAAACCATGAAGGATCAATTGTTATTGATCCCCAATTCATAAAAAAATCTGAAGATTGTTTCGCTTTAAAAGTGCGAGGAGATAGTATGATAAATGCCGGCATTTTTGAAGATGATCTTTTGATTGTTTCACCAAATGAAGAAACAATCAACGGTGATATTGTTGTGGCAATGCTTGATGATGAGGTTACTGTTAAAAAACTTGAAAGAAAAAATTCGACGATAAGACTAATGCCCGAAAATGATAATTATAAACCAATTGAAGTAAGCAGCAAGAAAAATTTTTCAATTGTTGGAAAAGTCTTAGGTGTCTTTCGCTGGATAAACTAAAAGGAATTAAAAATGAAATCTGAAATATTTTCAAACGCAATTAAAAGAAGAACTTCATTACAATTTTTATACGGTTTAAATGAAATTGTGATAGACCCTTACTTTATTAGCACAGATAAACTTGGCAATAAAGTTATCTACGGCAGAATGGAAAAGTCCAGCGAAGTAAAAAGATTTGAATATAAAATGATAGCTAATATTAAGATCTTAAATAAAAAAAGATTTTCACCAATAATTCCAATAATATCATGATGCCATATGAACTTAACACAGAAAAAAAATATTGATTTATTAATTGACCATTTCTGGAAACAAGGGTATTTAACTATCAGCCGAAAATTTGGGACTTATCTTCCGGAACCGACAAAAATCGGGGGACATGAAGTTGATATAATTGCAAAGTACAAAAATGATTATGCAATTGGAATCATCCTAAGTGAAGATGATCTTGAATCATATTCATTATCGGATAAACTGACTTTCCTCGCTTCGCGTCAAACCAGGTGGACAAATAAAAAGGTAGTTCTGTTTGTTGGTGTACCATTTCAACTTTATGGGAAAGCAAAATCAATTATTCAAAGCCTTAATGAGGAAGTGAAAAAAAATATCCGATTGATTCAAATTATTGACCCTTCAATAAATCAGAAAGTTATTAGAAAAAAGCAAAGAACTCTTTTTTCCTAAAATTATTACCCTCAGATTATTAAATCCTGCAAATATCTCATTGCTTCGTACCCGGAGCAGCGGTGATTTTCTTCGTGCATTCATATATTTTAGTTATTTTAGTTACCTTGACATTAAAGTGCTATAAATTTATTTTTGGGCGCTCTTTTGGAAACAGGAAATAAATTGGCTAAAAAACAAACTGAATCAGATAAAAATACTCAATCAAAACTCAAGTCATCAGGTGAAATTCCTAAACACATTGCCATAATTATGGATGGCAATGGAAGGTGGGCAAAGAAACGTGGTCTGCCGCGTGCCGCCGGTCATAAAAGAGGTGTTGATACCGTTAGAAATATTGTTGAAACTTGCACACAGCTTGGAGTTAAATATCTTACTCTTTATACTTTTTCAACCGAAAACTGGAAAAGACCGCAAGAGGAAGTTTCAGTTTTGATGAGGTTACTGCTTCGAAGTTTGAAAGATAGAACAAGCGAACTTCATGAAAATGATATTAAACTTACAACAATTGGCGATATTTCGGCTCTGCCGGTTGAAGTTCAGAATCAATTATTAGAAGATATTGAGAAAACAAAAAACAATAAAAAAATGGTTCTGAATCTTGCGTTGAGCTACAGCGGAAGATGGGAAATTTTACGAGCTATAAATAATATTTCAGAGGAACTTAAAGAAGGAAAAATAAATGCTGGTGAGATTGACGAAAGAATATTTTCCAATCACCTCACCACATGCAACATGCCCGATCCGGATCTGGTTATTAGAACAAGTGGAGAATTTAGAGTAAGTAATTTTTTGCTATGGCAAATTGCTTATTCGGAATTTTACATTACCGATGTGTACTGGCCTGAATTTAACAGAGAACATCTTTATGATGCTATTAGAAATTTTCAGAAACGTGAAAGAAGATTCGGTAAAGTTAGTGAACAATTAAAAAAGAATGATAAAGGCGTAAAGAATGTCTCTGATTCCCCTAAAGAAATTGCTTAATCTATTTTTATTCATATTCATATTTAGTAGTCTTTTATTCGCTCAGGTAAATCCCCGAAGTTATAAAATACTTGGTATTGCGGTTGAGGGAAGTATATCCGCTGATGCCGCTACAATTATTGTAAACAGCGGACTTAAAGTTGGTGATGAAATACAAATACCCGGTGATCAAACTTTAAATGCAATTCGTCAGATCTGGTCGCTTAATATTTTTTCGGACATTCAAATTCAAATTGAAAAAGAAGTCTCTGAAGGAGTTTTTCTATTAATTAAAGTTCAGGAATATCCTCGTATTGAACGAACTGTATTTGAAGGAAATGATGAGCTTAGTGAGAAAGATATTGAGCAAAGAATTCCCTTCATTCGCGGGCAAATTTTAAAACCTCAGGATGTTGCGAATCTGAAACAACGATTGCTGCAGGATTATAAAAAAGAAGGATTGCTAAATGCTAAAATCAATCCAAAATATTATTCGTTTTTCGCCGCAGATTCTTTAGACGACGAAATCGAAGTTACCTGGCGAAATACGATTGATCTTTCCGATGAATATAAATTATCCTACGAGCCTAATGATCCTTATTATTCTAATCTTTTAACAAAAATAAAAGATAGAATTTTACTCAAATTGGAAATTACAGAGGTGGAGGCAACAACTGTCCGCGAAATAGATTTTAACGGTAATGTTTCACTTGAAGATGATGATTTGAAATCTGCGATGGATGAAACTTCAGAATCAGTTTGGTGGAAATTTTGGAGCAGTGCCGAGTTCAACCCCGACGATTACGAAAAAGATAAAGAAGCTATCATAAATTATTACAGAAGAAATGGCTATCGTGATGCTGACATTATTAGCGACTCAATTCAATATTACAACAATAACGAAGATATGCGGATTGTAATTAATGTATTCGAAGGGACACAATACAAAATAAGAAATATCAATTGGGTTGGTAATACGGTTTACACTGCAAATCAGTTGAGCGAAAGATTAGATTTTAAAAAAGGTGACATTTACGATTATGCGAGATTCGAACAAAACTTGAAAGGAAATGAAAAGCAGAGCGACATCTATGCAATGTATCTGGATAATGGATATCTAACATTCAATCTTACTACTACCGAAACGAAGATCCCGCAAGATTCAATTGATGTTACAATAAGGTTGGAAGAAAGAAATCAATTTCGAATTGGAAACGTAAACATTGCCGGAAATGACAAAACAAAAGACAAAGTTATCCGTCGCGAACTTTATACGGTGCCGGGAGATTATTTTAATCGCGGCTTTCTTTTCCGCAGTATTCAACAGCTTGCAAACCTTCAATACTTTAATGTTGAAAAACTTTATGGACCTTCGGGAATCTCTACAAAACTAAGCAGCGACAGCACAGTAGATGTCGGATTCAATGTTGAAGAAAAGTCCAGTGATTACCTGAATGCTTCCGTTGGTTACAGCGGCAGTTTCGGCTTCAGCGGTGCGATGGGAATAACCCTTACCAATTTTTCTATTGCCGAACCATTCTCATTGGGGGGTGGACAAATATTAAGCTTCAACTGGCAGTTTGGTGTCGGTTCAATTTATAGAACATTTACTGTCGGATTCACCGAGCCCTGGTTATTTGATACCCCAACCTTAGCAGGTTTTGAGGTTTTCGATACACGTCAGCAATATATTTATGATTTAAGACAGTCCGGCGGAACTTTGCGTTTGGGAAGAAGATTGAAATGGCCTGATGACTTTTTTTATCTCTGCTTGGGTTTAAATATCAATACAATAATGTTATTGAAGGACAGAATTTTTATGCAGAAGGCGTGACAAATCAATTTACCGTTGGAGCAACTTTGAGCAGAAAGAATATTGATAATCCGATCTTCCCCTCCTTCGGTTCAAATTTTTCTTTAGATGGTGAAATTTCCGGAGGTCCATTCTTACCTGGTGACGTTGATTATCTAAAAATTAGTTTTACTGCTGAGTGGTATAGAAAATTATTCAATTCAAACAGGTTAGTTCTTTACACAGTTGCTGACCTCGGTTACATTGACGAGATAGTTAAAGGCACGCAGATCCAACCATTCGAATTTTACTACATGGGCGGCAATGGATTAGTAATTGCTACATCCCCCTTGCGCGGCTACGATGATCGAACTGTCGGACCGAGAAATGCAAACGGTGATGTTATTGGAGGAAGGGTGATGACACGATTTACAACCGAATTTAGATTTGCAGTTGCTCTCGAACCGATTCCGCTTTATTTATTAGTTTTTGCTGAAGCTGGAAATGTGTTTGAAAATTTTGACAAAACAGATATTTTCAACTTACGTCGTTCAGTTGGTATCGGTGCAAGAATTTTTATTAATCCCTTAGGATTAATTGGTTTTGATCTTGGATATGGATTTGACAGGCAGCTTACAGATAGTAAAGACCCTGCATGGTTATTCCATTTTCAGTTTGGCAAAGGATTTTAGTTAATTATTTAATATTAAATTATAAAAGGAAAAAAAGTGAAAAACTTTCTGATCACAATTGTGTTATTGATTCTTCAAACAACAATTATTTTTGCTCAAGCGCCTCAAAAGACAGGCTATGTTGATTCTCAAATAATTCTTACTCAATTTCCTGAAGCTATAAAAGCTCAAGGAGACCTTGATGCTATTACCAATTTATGGAGTGCACAGCGCGACTCTATGCAAGTTGCTCTTCAACAAGGTTATGCTGATTATCAAAAACAAGCCGAAACAATGGCCCCTGATAAAAAAGCAGCAGCCGAACAAAATCTTATTAAAATGGAGCAGGACTTGCGACAGTTCTCACAGGTTAAATTTGGACAAGGAACAGGCGAAATTTATTTAAAGCAGGAAGAAATCTTCAACCCTGTAAAAGCAAAAATTTATAAAGCGATTGAAGATGTTGCTAAAGAAGAAGGAATGCAATTTGTTTTCGATAAAAGCGGTGATATAATTCTTTTATATGCTGATTCCGCTTTCGATATAACTTTTAAAGTGCTTGATAAACTAAAGCGCGGCTTGTAAATAATACGCAGTGCAAATTTTAGGTTAAATATTTTTGTGACGAAATTTTTGAGGAAACGATGAAAAAAATCTCTTTGCTTATTACTTGTGCATTTCTTTTTTTTGCTGGATCATCAATTGCACAGTTAAAAATTGGTTATGTTGATTCGGATACAATTATGGAGAACCTTCCTGATGCCCAGGATGCAAATCAGAAGCTGGATGCTTTGGTTAAGGAGTGGCAAACAGAACTTTCCAAACTCGAGCAGGAATGGAAAACCAAGTATGATGATTACGATAAGAGAAAATTAATAATGACGGATCAAACCCGTGCCGAAACTGAGCAGGAACTTGTTAAACTTGAGAAGCAGGTGGGTGAATTCCGCGAAAAGAAATTCGGGAATAATGGTGAACTTTTTCAGAAGCAGGATGAAATAATGAAACCTGTCCAGAATAAAGTATTTAATGCTATCACCGATATTGCTAAAGAAGAAGAGCTTGATTTTGTTTTCGATCGCAGCGGCGATGTACTTCTGCTTTATGCTAAAGAAGAGTATGATATTACTGCAAAAGTTTTAGAGAGATTAAAGCTCGAATAAAAATGAAAATTAAAATAAGGGATATTGCCTCCTTAATTGGAGGCAGCATTTTCGGTGATGATAAACTTGAAATACGGCGACTTTCAAAAATTGAAGAAGCATCTGACGGCGGTTTAACTTTTCTTTACTTGCCCGCATATGAAAAGTATTTTACTTCTACAAAAGCTTCCGCTATAATTGTTAAACCTGGATTCAATAAAACCAGAGATAATATAACTTATATCGAATGTGCCGATCCGAATAAAGCATTCGCAAAAATTTTAATTCACTACTTCACTCCGGATTTCCCGCTTGCGGGCATTGATTCTACAGCCTTTATTCATCCCTTAGCCAAAATAGGCTGCAACGTTGCGATTGGTAAAAATGTTGTCATCTCTGCTGATTGTAGAATAGGAGATAACACAAAAATCTTTCACAATTCAGTATTACTTGAAAAGGTCTCCATCGGCAGTGACTCTGTTATTTTTCAAAATGTCAGCATCAGAGAAGAATGCAAATTAGGAAACAGAGTAATTATTCATGCAGGTGCAGTTATAGGATCTGATGGCTTTGGATATGTTACGGACGAAAAAGGTGTTTATAACAAAATTCCTCAAATTGGAAATGTAATTTTGGAAGATGATGTGGAAATTGGTGCGAATGTTACAATTGATCGCGCAGCACTTGGCTCAACAATTTTAAAACGAGGGGTTAAGATAGATAACCTTGTTCAAATAGCTCATAATGTTGTAGTTGGAGAAGATACTGTAATGTCGGCTCAAACTGGAATCTCTGGAAGTGCCAAAATTGGGAAGCATTGCATTTTTGCCGGGCAGGTGGGGGTTGTTGGTCATATTGAAATTGGTGATAATGTAATCGTAATTGCTCAGTCCGGCGTATCAAAATCAATTAGTAAACCCGGTATGTACTTCGGAAGCCCGACAAAAGAGTTCGGCCATGCAAAACGAATAGAGGCACATCTTCGAAATCTTCCGGAGTACGTGGAGAAAATAAAAATGCTGGAAAAAGAGATTTCTATTCTCAAAGAAAAAATCGATAGTGAAAAATAGCCTCTAAATAGATATTTTTTTTCACCGAGTTATTGCATTTTACTTTCGATAGATATTTTTGATTTCACAAAATCATTTTTACAAAATGTGACCCAAGATATTTGAATGTCGCTTTAATTGTATTTCAATATCTATCTTACTATTTTTTTAAATACATTAAGAATATAAAATCAAAACTTTCAGGAAACTAAATGCTTGAGCTACAAAGAACTATTTCGCAATCAATGACTATTTCAGGGGTGGGGTTACACACAGGAACGTTTTGCACAATGACTTTCAAACCTGCACCCGAAAATTATGGAATCAGATTTATTCGCCTGGATCTGGGCGGAAGACCAGAAATTTCAGCTACGGCTGATAATGTAGTTGATGTTTCCCGCGGAACAACTCTTGGAATTGGTGAAGCGAAAGTTTATACTGTTGAGCATGTTTTGGCTGCTATTGTAGGTCTTCAAATTGATAATATAATTATTGAACTAGATGGGATCGAACCTCCTATTGGTGATGGCAGCGCGATGCCTTATGTAGAGCCATTATTAAAAGCCGGCTTTCAGCAGCAGGAAGCACCAAAAGATTATTTGATAATTGATCAAACGGTAATGTACCACAACGAAGAAAAACAAATTGATATAGTTGCACTTCCACTTGATAGTTATCGCGTAACCGTAATGGTCGATTATCAGAATCCGGCTTTGGGAAGTCAGCACACCGGTATGTTCGATCTTGAAAAAGAATTTGTAAATGATTTTGCACCGGCAAGAACTTTTTGTTTCCTAAGTGAGATAGAACAATTAGTCAATGCTGGTTTAATTAAGGGTGGTGATATAGACAATGCAATCGTAATTGTTGATCGAAATCCTTCTCAGCCGGAACTTGATACTCTTAGCGAAAAACTTGGAATACAAAATAAGCTAACGCTTGGCGAAAATGGAATATTAAATAATGTCAAAGTCAGATTTAAAAATGAACCCGTGCGGCACAAGCTTCTCGATTTGCTTGGCGACCTTGCTCTAATCGGCGCACCAATCAAAGCTCAAATACTTGCGGCAAGACCCGGTCATAGAGCCAATGTCGAATTTGCAAAGATGGTTCGAAAACTATATCAGCAGAAGAAACTAGTTAAAAAATATCAGTTTGTTAAAACTGAAGGCGTTGTCTTCGATATAAATGCAATTCAACGAATACTTCCTCATCGTTATCCCTTTTTACTTGTTGATAAGATTATTCACCTCGAACTTGATAAGAAAGTGATCGGAGTTAAATCTGTTACTGTTAACGAACCCTTTTTTGTGGGGCATTTTCCGGGTCAGCCAATTATGCCCGGAGTACTGATCATCGAAGCTATGGCTCAAACGGGAGGGGTGCTGCTTCTCAATGCGTTTATTAATCCAGCAGAAAAATTAGTTTATTTTATGCAGATAAATAATGCTAAATTCAGAAAGCCGGTTGTGCCGGGCGACCAATTGGTTCTGGAAATAGAATTGACAAGCAAGAAAAGCAAAGTTGTGATGATGAGCGGGAAAGCTTTCGTAAATGAAACTTTGGTAGCCGAAGCTGATTTTATGGCGGGTGTTGTTGATAGAGAACAATCAATGAAGGATCAGAATTAGTTTATGAATCAAATTCACCCCACCTCTATAGTTAGTCTAAAAGCAAAACTTGGTGATAGAATTATCATTCACCCTTACACCATAATCGAAGATGATGTCGAAATAGGCGACGATTGCGAAGTCGGTCCTTTTGCCGTGCTTTATAACGGAGCAAGAATTGGTAACAGAGTTAAGATAAAACAATCAGCCTCGATAGCAAATGCGCCTCAGGATATCGGTTACAAAAATGAACCCACAAATTTTTATGTCGGAGATGATAGTATTATTCACGAGTTTGTTGCATTACATAGAGGGACTAAATCAACAGGCAAGTCTGAGGTTGGTAAAAATTGTTACTTGATGGCTTACTCCCACGTTGCTCATGACTGCATTGTCGGAGATAATGTAATACTTGCTAATGGAGTGCAGCTTGCCGGTCATGTGCATATTGAAAATTATGTGACTATTGGTGGATTAACCCCAGTTCATCAGTTTTGCACTGTTGGTCAACATTCCATGATTGGCGGCGGTTTTAGAATTACACAGGATCTGCCTCCGTACATTCTTGCCGCAGGCTACCCGTTAAAGTTTTCGGGATTAAATGTTATCGGTTTAAGAAGAAGAGGCTTTTCAAACGAAGATATTTTCGCATTAAAAAAAGCTTATGGATATATTTATGATAATTCGTTAAATGTCTCCCAGGCAAAAACTAAAATTGAAAATGAGATGATAGAAAATAAATTTGTCAAAAATGTTATTGAATTTATAAATAATAGTAAGCGTGGTTTGATAGGAAAATGAAATGGAAGCATATTGACACTGGTTTGAATACCGGTTTTTTTAACATGAATTTTGATTTACAAATTGCCAAATCATTACCGGAAGATACAGCCGTTTTAAGAACTTACAGATGGCAGCCTTTTTGTATCTCATTAGGCGCTAATCAAAAAAAAGATTCTATAGATATTTACTCAGCCAATAAAGACAATATTGATATTGTTAACAGACCGACCGGGGGCAGAGCAATTCTGCATTCTGAAGAATTGACCTACTCAGTCATACTACCAATTAATTCAAATTCGTCAGCAAAAAATATTTATCATGAGATAAACATTGCACTTAAAAAAGGACTGACTTTTTTTAACCCAAAACTTGAAGCTATTCAACTTGAGAGTGTGCAAGCAGATTTTCAATCCTTGTATAAAGAAACAAAAGGGATAATCTGCTTTGCAGTACCGGCAAAGAGCGAATTAAAATACAATGGAAGAAAAGTAGTTGGGAGTGCGCAGCGAAAATTAGATAACACCATCCTGCAGCATGGTTCTATTTTATGCGGCGATTATCATCTCAATATTGTGAATTACATGAAAATATCTGATGCAGAAAAAATAAAATTAAAAAATGAAATTGAAAACTCTACAACCACACTTGGTCAAATTTTAAGCAATAACGTTGATTACGAAATTCTTTCAGAATCAATTTTAAAAGGCTTTGAAAAATATTTTGATTGTGCGTTTGACAAACAAGCCCAATTTGAATTTACACTATAACTTCAGGCATAACTAAAATGAGTACCGAACAGGAAATCAAACGGATCACAACAAAAAGTCTTGCTTTGCTAAAAAAGAAAAAGATAAAAATCACTGCTTTAACCGCTTATGATTTTATCACTGCAAAACTTTTAGACAATGCCGGAATAGATATTATACTTGTTGGAGATTCGCTCAGCAATGTATTTCAAGGTAATGAAACCACCCTTCCGGTTACGATGGACGAAATGATCTACCATACAAAATCAGTGGCAAAGGGAGTAAACAGAGCAATGGTTGTGGTTGATATGCCTTTTATGTCGTATCAACTAAGTATTGATGAAGGCTTCAGAAACGCCGGAAGAATAATGAAAGAAACATCGGCGAGCGCTGTAAAACTTGAAGGGGGTGAGAGAGTCGCCGAAACAATCAAAAAAATTACCGAAGCCGGTATTCCGGTTATGGGACATGTTGGATTAACTCCGCAAAGCATCCATCAATTCGGAAGTTATCGGGAACGCGGCAGGTCTAAAGCCGAAGCAGATGAAATATTAAACGATGCAAAGACAATTGAACAGGCTGGCGCTTTTTGTATTGTGATAGAAAAAATTCCTGCTTCACTTGCGAAAAAAATTTCGGCTTCAGTTGTTGTTCCAACGATAGGAATTGGAGCCGGTGTTTATTGTGACGGACAAATTTTGGTAACACCGGACATGCTCGGGTTGAATATGGATTTTCATCCAAGATTTGTGAGACATTATTCAAACCTTGCTGATACAATGACAGAAGCTTTTAAAAAATATATTGAAGACATAAGGGATAAAAAATTTCCGTGCCCAGACGAAAGCTATTAAACTGCAATACACTTTAAAATCCAACCTGAACTAATCAATGAGCAGCTTTAAAAAAATAGTGATCCGCGCATCTCTATTTCTCTTTTGTAGCTTAGTTTCCTTCGCTCAATCGAATACTCAAATCTTTCTTGAAGGCGCTTCAGTTAACGGTATCGAACGATTCGGCGACGAACTTTGGATTTCAACCTATGGACAGGGAATTTATAAATACTCCTATAAAAATTTAGTTTGGGAAAATTATTCAACTAAGAATAATAATCTTGAGAATGATTTATTTTATTGTATTGCGGTAAGCAAAGAATTTGTTTGGGCTGGCAGTGCTGAAGGATTATTCATTTTTAATAAAAAGAAAAACAAATGGACAAAGAAAAAATTTTCACAGGGAGGGGAGTTCGGAAATTGGATCAGGGCATTAGAATTTGATAACGATAAAAATTTACTTTGGATTGGCAGATTCAGAAACATCTCATTTTATGATGTTAAAAAGCAAACCTACACCGATATAGATCGTACTCAGGGAACCGATTTGAAATCTAATACCATAAAAGCAATCTATCTCGATGGTGATAGTTTAATTTGGTTTGGGTCAGAATCAGGCATACATAAATATTATAAAAAAAAGAGTGCGCCTGACCCTAAATCATGGTACTACTTAACAAACAAAGGCAGATATTTTAATGGTGAGGGTAAATCAGTATCAGTCTCTGATTTTCTATTCGAAGGTGGGAACATCTGGTTTGCAACTGATGAGTTTGTAACAAAAGAAGACCCGGAATTTAATCTTGGAGGTCTTTTCAAATTCAATAGAAAACTTGATTGGAAAAAATATTATAAAGGTAATGGGCTTGCTGGTAATGGAATTTATTGTATCGAAAGATCCGGGAATTATATCTGGGCAGGGGTTTATAGTTTTGATAGGAATCAGCGAAAGGAATATGGAAAAGGAATTACCATTATTAATAGATTAAATGGGAAAATTGAAACGATAGAGTTGAATGAACTCAATATCACTTCTTCTGTTGTCCACGCAATGTATTTTGATGGTAATGCAATCTGGCTGGGCACGGATGACGGGTTAGCTAAAATAAATTTGCGAAATCCGCTTGCCGACTGGACTTTAAAAAAAGAAATTAAAAAAAAGAAAAGTAAATAGTACAATCGTTGGGCTAAGCCATCATTTATTCAATGATTCTTAGGACCAACCTCTTCATAAGTGGATAAATAATAACTATTTTAAATTATTCAATTAAATTATTATGGATTACAAATGAATGATGTTGCTTTTAAGCGAATAAAATATTTAGAGAAAAAATTTTCTGGTAAAAATATTATTGTAGTTGGCGATATGATGCTTGACTGCTATTTCCGGGGCGATGTTAAAAGAATTTCTCCCGAAGCTCCCGTACCTGTGATCGAAATAGAAAATGAATTTTTCAGGTTTGGCGGCGCGGCAAATGTAGCATTAAATATCTCCAAGCTTGGCGGCAATGCTCTCCCGGTTGGAGTTATCGGTAATGATAACGATGGAAAAATATTTAAAAATTTAATCAAACAGTCAGGAATTTCTGATGATGGGATTTTCCCTGACCCGAACAGACCAACAACCACTAAAACAAGAGTGATAGCTCAAGGGCAGCACGTGGTTAGAATTGATAAAGAAACAAAAGTCAATATCAATGATAAGATTGAGGCAAAAATTCTGAGGTTCATTTCATCAAAAATTAGCTGGACTGATGGAATAATTCTGGAAGATTATAATAAGGGGGTGCTAACTGCGGGATTGATTAAGGCGATAATCGCATTAGCGAAAAAGAACAGTATAATGATTACGGTTGATCCAAAGTTTAATAATTTTTACGAATATAAAAATGTAAGAGTTTTCAAACCTAATCGAAAAGAAGCTGAAGATGTACTTGGAATGAAAATTAGTTCCGACAAAGAAATTGGATTCGCAGGAAAAGAAATTCAAAAAAAACTTGGTGCAGATTATGTGCTCCTGACTCTTGGAGAGGGGGGTATAGCTATTTTTGGAAAAAAATAAACCGGAGAGAAGATTACCAACAAAAGCAAGAGTGGTGGCTGATGTTTCTGGAGCTGGAGATACAGTTATCTCAACTCTAACTATGGCACTCGCCGCAGGTGCTGATATTTATGAAGCATGCTACCTTGCCAATTTTGCAGGAGGCTTGGTTTGTGAGGAGGTGGGTATTGTCCCAATTGAACATAAAAAATTATTTGGTGCTGTATATGGAGAGGTAAAAAAATAATGATAGTTACGTTAGAACAGATAATTGACATTAGAAATAAATTAAGGTCCGAAAATAAAAAAGTTGTTTTCACGAATGGATGTTTTGACATATTACACGCCGGTCATATTGATTATCTTTCTAAATCTAAAAAATTAGGAGACATCCTTATTGTTGGAGTAAACAGTGATTCTTCAATCAAAAGAATTAAAGGCGATAAGCGTCCTATAATGAATGAAGTTGACAGAGCTTTTATTTTATCAAACCTTAAACCCGTAGATTACGTTATCCTATTTGATGAAAATACTCCTGCTGAAATTATAGATCAGATTATCCCGGATATACTTGTTAAAGGTGCTGATTGGGAGGTCGCAAAAATTATTGGCAGAGAAGTAGTTGAAAAAAACGGGGGTGAAGTTAAAACAATTACTTTCGTTAATGATGTTTCTACTTCCAAAATAATTGATAAAATTCTGAAGAGATACACTCATTAAATGTATGAGCAAACTCACAAACAAAGGCATGGAAGAGAAATCTAAAAAAATCAAACCGAAACGAAGTTTGTTTCATAAAATTGTTAATGTGTTCATTTATACAGTTTTAACGATTTTTGTAATCTTCCTGCTCATATTAGGATTTTCTCAAACCTCCACCTTTCGTGAAATGCTGAGAACTAAACTAATCGATATTGCCAATCAAGAATTAAACGGAAAGGTGTATGTTGAAAGAATAGATGGAACCATTCTGTCTTCAATTATTCTGCACAATACAAATATTACAATGGATGGTGATACACTATTCAAATCTGAAACGATTGAATTAAAAACCAGTCCTCTTAAGATTTTATTTAAGATAATTTATCTGCGCAAATTTGAATTACGAAATGCACAATTAAATCTCACTCGCGATGAAAACGGTGAATTGAATATTGCCAGACTTTTCCCGGCGGCGGAGGATACTGATGAAGCTTCATCGCCATTCCGTTTCAAAATTCAGGTCGCTGATTTTAAACTTATAGATGTAGATTTTAATTTTAGAAATAGTGGAGTCACTCAACTTTCGGATTATGATTATTTCAATTTGGATGATCTTTCAATTAATAAAATCAATCTTGCGTTCTCGGCATTTGCAGATATAGCAAATAACTCATATTCATTAGACTTAGCGGATTTTAATTTCACATCAAACATTAAACAATTTGGTCTAAAAAAACTTTCGGGAGATTTTCTCGTTAATAATGAAGGTATAGGTATAAAAGATTTACTTCTCGAAACTGAAAAATCTTCATTGACGCTGAATGGCGCTTTAAGTAATTTTAATTTGTTCGACACCTCCGGCACAAATATTTACAGTGCCAAAATCAACTCACGGCTAATTGTGAGTAACTTTAACTTTAACGATCTTAAAATATTTACCCCATCCTCCGATATTTTACACGGAGATGCTGCTTTTGATTTACGACTTAATGGAACACTTAATAACCTTGTCTTTCCAAGTCTTGAAGTCGCATTTAATAACACCCATCTTGGCGTAAAAGGACAACTGAATAATCTATTAGATCCTGATCAGTTATACATTAATGCGGATTTTTTGATACTTATATTGATCAGAATGATATTAACAATTTACTTCCTTCACTCAAGCTGCCGGTTTATAATGAATATGGCTTGCTTCGTTTTGATAGTTTAAGCTATACAGGAAAGCTCCTTGATTTCAAATCTAATTTTCATTTAACAACGGACAAAGGCGAACTACTTGGAATTGCAGCATTAAACCTTGAAAAAGAGGAAATGGAATACGATCTAAATTTTGAAACTAAAAATTTTGATGCCGGAACATTCACCGAATTTCCACTTCAACTTAATATGAAGGGTTCTATAGTTGGAAGCGGAACAGCAATTTCTACCTTGAAAACAAATTTTATTTTGAGTGCAGAAAATTCATTACTGGGGAGTAAAATTAATTAATCAGTTCAATATAAAAGCAGCAGCGGAAAACAAAACAATTAATTATGATATTAATTTGATCTCTGATGCAGGCGATATTGATTTAACCGGTATGATTGATTTTACGAATCAGAATTCCCCTATGTACGATATTAACGGTTCTATTTTAAATTTAAATCTTGCAAACGTCTTTCAGGATTCAACACAAAAATCAAATTTAAATTTTTATGTTAACGCCTCGGGCGAAAAAATTGATCTTGATTCGACAAATTTATTTTTATCACTCATCGTTTCTAACTCAACTTATGCTGGCAAGACTATTGACAGCACGCGCGCCATTGTTGATCTTCGCAATGAAGTAGATGGAACAAGAATCATCAATCTAATATCTGATATTGCTGACATAACTATCAGTGGCAAGTATGAGCTGCTTCCAACAATATCATACCTTGTGGACGAAAGTACTTATTTAACAAAAGCATTCTCTGATAAAGTTGATCAGATATTTCCTGAACAATTACAATTCAATGAAAGTTTAATATTAGTTAATCCGCCTTATTTCCCTAATAATATTAAAAAAGTGGAGCCATTTAACCTGAGCTATTTTGTGGATTTTAAAGATTTTTACTTAGCCTCTCTTTTCCTGGGTGATAGTCAATTAGAACTTGATGGAACTTTAGACGGAACAATCTCAAACAAAGATAATCGCTTAAATATTTCTTCCACCACCCATTTGGACTATCTCAAATATTGGGGCAATGACGATGTGTTTTTCCTTTCTGATATGAACGCAAATCTCGACATTGCAAAACCTAACAATGCCTCACAGATTGAAGCACTCGATATTAAGTCAGAAGTATATCTTCGAAGAATTTTTCTGGGCAGTGATTTTTATGACTTAAAGTCTAACTTGAACATGAAAGAAGGAAAAGCTGAAATATCATTTGATGGAACCTTAGAAGATTATTCAAGAATAAATATTGACGGAAATATTAATTTAATCGGCAGTAATTTTATTTTAGAATTGGACACACTAATAGGCAGTTATCAGGATTTTATTGTCCAGAACGACGGGGTAATAAATATCTCTTACAATGAGAGCAAATTTTTTTTCAATACATTTAATTTGAAAAGACCAATTTCAGGAGAATTAAATTTGTCAGGATTTGTTTCTATTGATGGAGAGAATGATATCAAAATTAAGTTGAATAATTTTCGAGCCGCCGATCTGGGACGCAATATTGCAGGATTAAATGACATTCCTGATGCCGTTATAAATCTTGAAGCACAAATTACCGGATCACTTGATAAGCCTGTTATTAGCAGCAGTTTAAGCCTCGACAGTTTAAATTATAAAGAGAAAAATTTTGGTAGCATTACAGCAGCGCTTGATTATCAAAGCAAAAATCTTAGTACACTAATAAATTTTTCAGAACTCGATAGTGCTACTTCTACTACCGGAATAAAGATTTCTGGTAATTTCCCGATTGATCTGGGATTAAATACAAATGAAGAAAGGTTGGGCGATAATAGTTCTGTAGATTTTCAGGTACAGGCAAAAAATTTCGACATAGATATTTTTAGCACTATCATTCCCCAGGTAAAAAAGATCAGTGGTAAGTTAAATGCAGAACTAAAAGTAGAGGGTACATTGGGTTCATTGAAACCAACTGGTTTTATACAACTCGATAATGGGTATTTTATTCCATCAGCCAATAATTTAGAGTATAATGCTTCTTTAAATATTTTGATGGAAGAAGATAATGTTCGTTTTGAAAAGTTAAGTATTCGAAACATTGATCAGACAGAGGATGGGGGTGAAATATCAGGGACCGGTTTAATTATTCTGGGAGCTGATGGAATAGAAGATATCAATATTAAATTAAATGGTAAGCTAAAGATACTTGGAGAAGAATCGAAGTACGTTAGCCCCTCGGTTTTTGGTGATCTTGTTATTGCTACTCACGAGACTATTGAATTAAAACGTGAAGGCACCCGTATGTATCTTAGTGCTCCGATTGATGTTCAAAAAGCTGATTTAAAATTTACTTTAACTCAAAGTGCTTACGAAAATTCCTCGGCAAAATTTAATTATGTTTTTACGAAATACTCTAATCAACTAGTAAATCAGAGCCCTGACTTTGACAGCCTAATTTCTTTGGCTAATTTCAGAAGTAAAACCTTAGTAAGGCGGGCATCAAAACCAAGCTACTTTGATTATAAAATCAGTATAAATGTTGAAGATGAAGCTAAGGTCATTTTTGTACTTTCAAAAAAATTAAATCAGGATTTGACTGCAATTCTTGGAGGCAATTTTGAGTATGAGCATACGGGAGGGAGTACTATTGCAAGAGGTGAACTTAATTTGCTGCAAGGCTCGCAGCTTCAGTTCTTCAAGTCATTTGAAGCCGCTGGCACAATCAAATTTGAAAATGATATTGCTAATCCTTATCTCGATGTTACTGCATCGTACAGAGATTTTTATTACCCCGCCGATTCAAGTTCCTCCGGAAGCGAAATCCCGATTGCCGTTAAAATCAAGCTCAAAGGTTTATTAAGTGAGTTGAATAAAAATTTTATAAGTGATAAAGAAAATATTGCAGTCTATTCTACAAATTATAACATTGATAATGATCTTCCCGATGCAAACAGAGATGCTTCAGATGCAGTTATGTTTATCTTAACCGGTAATTTCACCGATGGCGTTAGTCAGCAGGATAGAAACGCGGCAGCTTCAACTGCCACCTCCTTAGCAGGATCACTTTTTTCGGGATTGTTAAATAAACAGTTCGGCGATTACGTCAGAAGTTTACAGCTTCGTCAGGTGGGTGCAACTACTAAGTTTTCACTTATGGGCAAAGCTGGAAATTTCAGATACGAGATAGGCGGTTCAACTGATGTATTTCAGGATTTGAGCCAGGCGAGTGTAAAAATTGAATATCCATTCTACAAAAATTTTGTTATTAGAATTGAAAGGAAAGAAGCCATCTCACAAACGACAGTCGCAAGTGAAATGATTAATGAATTAGGATTAAAATATAGGTTTGAATTTTAATGAAAAAGAAAATTGTTTCATTCTTCAAGAAAAACTCTTCTGCGTCTTTTAAAACAAAGGATATAGCACACAAATTAGATTACACTTCAGATCACGATTATCAGGAAATGAAGTCCGTCCTTCATTCTCTGACTTCAGAAGGCTACCTTTCGCGGACAGGAAAAAGATACAGGCTCAATTTAATTTCCGAATCTAATAAAGTGACCGGTATCTTCCAATTGAACGAGGGGGGATATGGTTTTGTGATTACACCTTCTAAAAATAATCCTGATATTTTCATCGCATCAAGGAATATTTCTACTGCATTTCATGGTGACACGGTTGAAGTTTTGTTATTTGCCAAACAGAAAGGAAAAAATCCCGAAGGGCAAATAATAAATATTCTTAAACGACATCGAAGCCAGTTGGTGGGGGTGTTAAAAAAATCGAATTCATTTTATGTTGTGAAACCTGACGAAGCGATGATTCACAGAGATATCTACATCAATTCCGAATATTTGCATAATGCGAAGGTTGGAGAAAAGGTAGTTGTCGGAAATATCAAGTGGGAATCATCAATGCTTAATCCCGAAGGAGAAATTTTTGAAGTATTAGGTACGCCAGGCTCAATAGATTCAGAAGTCACTTCAATTGCGATGGAATTTAACCTTCGAAATAAATTTTCACCGAAAGTGTTGAAAGAAGCAGAGCAGATTGAATTGATCACAGAGGCTAAAGAGTTGAAATCACGATTAGATTTTCGGGATGAAATCGTCTTTACTATTGACCCTGAAGATGCAAAAGATTTTGATGATGCTTTATCAGTGAACAAATTAGAGAACGGCAACTTCAAAGTTGGAATTCACATCGCAGATGTTAGTCATTATGTAAGACCCGATTCAGAACTAGATAAAGAAGCGCTTCAACGCGGTAATAGTGTATATCTTGTTGGCGCAGTGATTCCAATGCTTCCAGAAAAACTTTCAAATGGTGTTTGTTCACTAGTCCCGGGTGAAGATCGGTTAACTTACTCAGTGATTGCGGAGCTTACTTCACGTGGGAAGTTAGTGGATTATAAAATGGGGAAATCAATTATTCACAGCAAAAGAAGATTTACTTATGCCGAAGTTCAGGAAATTATAGAAACCGAACAAGGAGATTTTAAGGAACAAGTGATTGCGCTCAATTCGCTTGCACGCACATTACGGAAAAAAAGAATGCGCGAAGGCAGCATCGAATTTTTTTCTTCGGAAGTAAAATTTAAATTAGATGAGTCAGGCAAGCCTGTTGAAATAATTTTGAAAGAAGCTAAAGAAAGTAATATGCTTGTTGAAGAATTTATGCTTTTAGCAAATAAAATTGTAGCGCAGCATATTGCCCAGCCAAAATCTACCAAAGCCAATTCCTTTATCTACCGTGTTCATGATAAACCCGATCCTGAGAAGATAATTGAATTTGCACGATTCGTAAAATCACTTGGCTATCATTTTGATGCTCAATCAATGTCGTCAATAAAATTTAATGAACTCATAGAAAGTATCCGTGGTAAGGAGGAGGAAGCAGTTGTGAATGAACTTGCTATACGTTCTATGGCAAAAGCAGTTTACTCACCGCAAAATATCGGGCACTACGGATTGGGATTCAAATACTATACTCACTTTACTTCGCCAATAAGACGATATGCGGATTTATTGGTTCACAGACTGCTATTTGGATACACAAAAAAATCAGATGTAAAAAAATATTCTTTTAAGGAATTGCAGGAAATTTGTGACTATATTTCACAGACTGAAAGAGATGCAGTTGATGCTGAAAGACTATCAGTAAAATTAAAACAAATCGAATTTCTTGAAGACCATCTTGGTGAGGAATTTCATGCAGTTATTTCTGGTGTGACTTTTTTTGGAATTTTTGTTAAAATTACATCAATCTTAGCAGAAGGTTTGGTGCGGGTTAAGGATTTAGAGGGCGATTTTTATGTTTATGATGAAAGGAAATATTCCTTAGTTGGACGTAAAACAAAAAAACAATTTCGTCTCGGCGATAAAATAATAGTGAAATTAATTAGGGTTGATTCTGAAAAAAATGAGTTGGATTTTATCATTGTAGAATAATTTTGGTAAATATTATGAACAGATACATCATTAAAATAATTTTTTTACTCCTCATAAGTGCAATAAATCTTTTCCCGCAGTTCGGGAAGAACAAAGTGCAGTATAAAGATTTTACCTGGTATTACATTCAGACAAATCATTTTGATATTTATTTTTCGCAAGAAGGTAAAACACTAACTGAATTTACTGCCAAGATTGCAGAAGAGTCTATTGAGTCAATTCAGAAAAGTTTTGACTATTCAGTAAACAATAGAATCACTATTATCGTTTTTAATTCGACAAATGATTTTCAGGAGACAAACGTAATTGATTCCTACCTCCCTGAAGGTATCGAAGGATTTACTGAATTGTTTAAGAATCGAGTTGTAATTCAATTTCATGGTTCATATCAACAATTCGAACACTTGATTCACCATGAATTGGTTCACGCCGTAATTAACGATATGTTTTATGGTGGTTCGCTTCAAAATATTATTTCGAATAATATAACGCTCGATTTACCAATTTGGTTCAATGAAGGAATGGCTGAATACCAGGCGCTTGGTTGGGATGTTGATACGGATATGTTTATCCGTGATGCAGCCACAAATGAATATCTACCCGATATTCAAAATCTAAATGGATACTTTGCTTATAGAGGCGGACAATCTGTATTTTATTACATCTCGCAAAAGTACGGTGAACAAAAAATCAGCGAACTGATTAATAAGATAAAAAGCACAGGTAATTTTGAGGATGGGTTGAAAGAGAGTATCGGGATAACTCTTAAGGAATTAAACGAGCGCTGGAAAAAGGATATTAAAAAAACTTTCTGGCCTGATGTTGCAATCAGGAAAGACCCCGATGAATTTGCAAAGAGATTAACCGATCCGGAAGAGGAGGGGGGATTTTACAATACAAGTCCGGCAATTTCTCCGCAAGGTGATAAAATTGTTTTTATCTCTAACCGAGATTATTACTTCGACGTTTATCTTATGGATGCGATTGATGGAAAAGTCGTGAAAAAATTAGTTGAAGGAAACAGAAGCCCCGATTTTGAAGAGTTAAACATTTTGACCCCGGGTATTAGCTGGTCCCCCGATGGATCTAAAATAGCACTTTCTGCAAAAAGCAATGGTTGGGATGTGATCTACCTTATTGATGTTGAAAGTGAAGACAAAGAAATTCTTCCGTTAACTTTTGAAGGAATCCATACTGTGGCGTGGTCACCTGATGGCAACGACATTGCTTTTATTGGTCAAACCGCAACACAAACAGACGTTTATGTTTATAATATTGAATCGAAGCAATTAACAAATATTACGAATGATATTTTTAGTGATCTAAGCCTTTGCTGGTCAAATGATGCTAAGAAAATATTTTTCTCCTCCGACAGAGATAATTATCTAAGGGCAGATTTAACCGCTGACTCGGTAAAAATTAAAAATCACAATTATAGCCAGACAGATATTTATTCAATTGAATTATTAACAAAAAAAATCATTAGACTTACTGATACACCAATTAGTAAAGAATCATCACCTGTTTGCAGTGCTGATGGAAGTGAATTATTATTCATCTCCGATTTAAATGGAATAAACAATATCTATAAATTGAACCTTGATCAGAAAAATGACCCCATCCCAATAACGAATTCAATCAGTGGAATTTATCAGCTTTCAACTTCTACTGATGGGAAAAAGCTTACGTTTTCTAGTTTGTATGAATCATCGTTTAATATTTTCCTTCTTACAAATCCATTCGATGAAGACTTGGAGCTCGATGAACTTCCGAAAACAAATTATATTACAAAACTGCTTAATAAGAATAATGAAAAAATATTAGAGATCGAAGCATCAACTGATGAGAACGATTCATCTAAAATAGGAACAATGGAATTCTTTACCGGCAATTATGTCGATACTACCAAGGTTTATGGAAATAATATTCAAATAGATTTTGGAAATTATGTGTTCGGAAAAGATTCTGTTTTGGTCTCTGATTCGCTTAAAGAATTATCGGGCGAGAAAATAAGACCGGTAAATAACCTGGACGAAAATGGAAATTATTATGTGAATAAATATAAAATCACTTTTTCACCCGACTTAATTTATGCCAATGCCGGGTACAGTACGCTCTATGGTTTACTCGGCACAACAGTACTTTCTTTTAGTGATGTGCTTGGCAATCACAAGATAATTGGTTTAACAAGTCTTCAAATTGATCTAAAGAACAGTGACTACGGGCTAGCATATTATTATTTGCCGAAGAGGATAAATCTTGGAATTGAAATGTTTCATACCGCAAGATTTGTTTACCTCACAAGAGGATTCAGTGACAATCTTTTTCGCTTCAGAAATCTTGGTATTTCAGGTTCGGCAAGTTATCCAATAAATCGTTTTTATAGAATTGACGCAGGTCTTAGCTGGCTTAATCTATCTAGCGAAAATCTGGACGATCCATCAGAGCCGACTGATAAAGTATCGTACGTAATTCCGAGCGCAAGCTTCGTTCACGACAATGTTTTATGGGGTTACACTTCACCCGTTGATGGTACTCGATATAGATTTGATCTTTTAGGTAATCCGGGAATTGGCAAAACAAATCTTAGTTTTTACTCCATCCTTGGAGATTATCGAACATACTGGAGGTTCTGGAATGATTATTCGTTTGCGTTCAGATTATCAGGCGGTTACTCGGGTGGTGCAAATCCTCAAAGATTTTTTATTGGTGGAATCGAGAATTGGATTAACAGAAATTTTGCTTCTACAACTATCCCTCTTGAGTCAGCTTCAGATTTCGCATTTCTTACACCTGCCTTACCTTTGCGCGGTTTTGATTATGCAGAGCAAATCGGTACTAAATATTCCTTGCTGAATCTTGAATTAAGATTTCCATTAATTAGATACTTACTAACAGGTGCATTACCATTTCTTTTCTCTAATGTTGTTGGAGTTGTATTTGCTGATATTGGCACTGCTTGGAATCGGAATCAAGATCTTAAATTTTTTGAGAAAGATATTAATAACAATATTGTTTCAAGAGATTTACTAATGGGAACAGGGGTGGGTGCAAGATTATATTTGCTCTACTTCCTTGTTCGATTTGATGTTGCGTGGGCATACAATGTGGATAAATTTTCCAGCCCTAAGTTTTACATCTCAATCGGGGCAGATTTTTAATCCATCAACTATAGTCGAATTAAAGAAATATCAGATAGAAAAAATCACAGTGTTTAACTTAACCTAAATTTTCTTTTGGTTTTGGTACGCTGGTTTTTGTATTTGTAGAAGATTTTGATTTGACTGAACTGCTGGACGCAGTTTTATTTTTATAATCAGTTTGATAGAACCCGCTGCCTTTAAAAATAGGGATACCACCGGAACTAATTAATTTTTTTACCTTTCCGGCACACTGAGGACATTTTTCCACAGGCGCAGCTTTGATAGATTGAAAAACTTCAAATAAATTCCCACAATTCAGACATTTATACTCATAGGTCGGCATAATAATTTCCTAAATATTTATTCAAACATAAATAATTATCTCGAATTTTTTATAAATTTGATGCACCAATATTCAAAATTGATTCATTTGATTTATGAAAAAAAATATTCTGTATCAAAAATTATCTTTAAGTCTTGCTTTTATTTTCCTGTTAGTGTCATTTTTTATTTCTGGCTGCTTGAATTATATCCAGAACACAAGCATCTATCCGGATGGTTCCGGGAAAATGACAATAACTTACTGGATGAAAACTTCCGAACAGGAATTTTCGCGGGTAATTAATAGGATTGGAATTTTTAATGCCGATTCTATTAACCACGAATTCACTTCAAGCTTTATTCAAATTGAAAATATTAGCGTGTATGCCGATACGACTGATAGTACAACGCATGCAGTAATTAAAATTTCATTCCAGTCCGTTGACTCTCTTAATCAAACCCGTGTATTTCGGGATTCACATTTTAATTTTAGGGAGGGGGCTTCCGGTCAAAAAATATTCTCTCAATTTATATCTCCAATTGCAACTGGATTTGGAATAGACGGCTCAAAATTTCAAGTTAGTTATATTTATACTTTCTCCGGTGAAATAATAACTCATAATGCACAATCTCAAGATAAGCAGTCTTTAACCTGGCAATATTCGCTTGACGAACTCGGAAGCGGCAAAACTATTTCGGTAACCTTTAGACCTTACAAAATCAAAGAAACGCCAGTTTGGATATATGCTCATTCGGGTATAGTGCTATTAGGAGTCATTATCTTCCTTTTTAAGAAAAAAAAGGAGTAAAAAGTTTAATTCAGTAAAATTAAACTTAATCTTTTGTTGACATAACAGGGTCTATTCTTTATATTTGGCGTCTATTTTAATTACCACTTAGCTATTGAACAATGTCCTTTTTCGATTTTAAGATATTTGCAGGCAGTTCCAACTATCCACTTGCTGAAAAAATAGCAAGGCAGTTGAATAAATCCCTGGGGTTGATCGAACTAAAGCGGTTTAGTGATGGAGAAATTTGGGCTAAGTATCGCGAAAATATTCGCGGGTCAGATGTTTTTATTGTTCAGTCCACTAATCCTCCGGCTGAAAATCTATTAGAACTTTTAATAATGATTGATGCTGCTAAAAGAGCTTCTGCCAGAAAAATAACAGCGGTAATTCCCTATTTTGGATATTCGCGTCAAGATAGAAAGGATCAGCCAAGAGTTTCTATCACGGCAAAGTTAGTTGCAAACCTTATCACTGTTGCAGGCGCTGATCGAGTGATGACTATGGATTTGCACGCGGCTCAGATTCAAGGATTTTTTGATATTCCGTTTGACCATTTATACGGATCATCTGTATTCATCGGTGAGTTTGATAAAATTAAAGAGAACCTTGCAGTAGTCTCGCCAGATGTTGGCGGAATAAAAATAGCGAGGTCTTATGCAAAGCGTTTAGATTCTCCACTTGTGGTGATTGATAAAAGAAGGCCAAGCCAAAATCTTACAGAAGTGGTAAATATTATTGGTGAAGTTGATGGGAAGAATGTTTTGTTAGTTGATGATTTGATTGATACTGCTGGAACTTTTGTTGGTGCAATTGAAGCACTCAAAGCAAAGGGAGCAAAGGATGTGTTTGGTGCAGTAACCCATCCATTGCTTTCGGGACCCGCAACCGAGCGTATATTAAATTGCGGTATCACAAGTCTTTTTGTTTCTGATACTATTCCTATTCATAATGATGAAATTGTTAAAACTAAAATAAACATCGTGTCAGTAGCTGGCATTTTTGCAGAGGCTATCAGACGCACATTTAAAAATGAATCAATAAGTTCGCTTTTTGATGTTGATAAAGGATAATCTGTTGGAGAAAAAATGAAAAAAATAATATTAAGTGCAAGTAAAAGAATGACCGGGAACAAATCACTCATTAATCAAGCGAGAAAATCAGGGAGAGTTCCTGGAGTTTTTTACTCAGCTCATCATGAACCAATATCAATTGAAGTTGCTGAAAATACAATAAACCCCTTAGTTTATACTGCTAAAACTCATTTGATAGGATTAGAGTTGGAAGGTAAAGAAGAATCTGAATGCATCCTGAAAGATGTTCAGTTCGATCCTGTTACAGATAAAGTAATTCATTTTGATTTAATCGGATTGACTAAAGGTGAAACAATTGAAGTTGAAGTGCCGGTTAAAATATTAGGAAGTGCAGTCGGTGTTAAAGATGGTGGAATCCTTCAGCAAGTTCTTCACAAAGTTCAGGTAGAATGTTTACCCAAGGACATCCCGGATCATATTGAAGTTGAAGTTACAAATTTAAAGATTGGTGCTTCTATACATATAAAGGATCTGCAAATGGACGCGATCAAGTTTACTAATCTCCCTGATAGTGTAATTATTAGTGTTACACATCCTAAAGTTGAAAAAGAACCGGTTGCAGGTGAAACAGCAGAAATTACAGAACCAGAAGTTATTGGCAAGGGTAAACCTTCTGAAGAAGAAGAAAAAGAGAAATAATATTTTTTATTTCTGTGAGAGTAATTCTTGGAATTGGAAACCCCGGCAGCAGATATTCTCGAACGAGACACAATGTTGGTTTTATGTTTTTAGATTACCTGGCTGTTAGAAATTCAATTTCATTTCAACCTTCCGATTTCGATTACCATTTTGCTTCAGGCAAAATTGGAGATGAAGAATTTTTGTTAGTGAAACCCAACACATTTGTTAATAACAGTGGATTGGCAGCAATACAATTGGTTGAAAAATATAATCTGAATTTAAATGCTTTGTTGGTAGCAGTTGATGATGTCAATATTGAATTCTCTAAATTCAGAATTAGAGTTTCTGGTGGAGATGGCGGACACAATGGATTGAAATCTCTAATTTATCATTTGAACAGCGACCAGTTTGTTCGCATTAGATTTGGAATTGGCTCTGTTGATTTAATCCAGAGTTTGTCAAATTATGTACTCGGTGATTTTTTAGCAGAGGAACAAATTAAAATGAATAAAACTTTTAATTCCGCTGCTTCAATTGTTGAAATATTTATAGCTGCTGGAATCAAAGCTGCACTTGATAAAAATAGTAATTCAAATACTTTACCTAATTAATAATTCAATTTTCTAAAAGGAATTAATTATGGATCTATCATTTCATATTGTCCCATTGTTTGGTGTACTTGCCTTAATTTATACAGTTTGGAAATCGTCCTGGATTTCAAAAAAAGATCCTGGCAACGAAAAGATGCAAAAAATAGCAAGCCACATCTCTGAGGGCGCAATGGCATTTTTGAAAGCTGAATATAGAGTATTGATTTTCTTCGTTATAATTGTTGCCCTCCTCCTTGGCTTTACCGCCGATTCTGATGTGTCTTCTCCATTAGTCGGAGTCTCTTTTGTTGTTGGTGCATTTTGCTCGGCACTGGCTGGTTTTATTGGAATGAAAGTCGCAACTAAAGCAAATGTTCGTACAACTAATGCTGCACGAACCAGTCTTGGTAAGGCATTGGAAATAGCATTTGCAGGTGGTTCGGTAATGGGTATGGGTGTTGTCGGACTTGGTGTTTTAGGTTTAGGCGGTTTGTTTGTTTTGTATTCTGATATGTTTGCTTCCGGCGCAAATTTTAATCAACAAAATTTAATAAGAGTAATCACAATCATCACCGGTTTTTCATTCGGTGCTTCCTCTATTGCCTTATTCGCAAGGGTCGGTGGTGGAATTTACACCAAAGCAGCGGATGTTGGAGCGGACTTGGTCGGCAAAGTTGAAGCAGGCATTCCTGAAGATCATCCATTAAATCCTGCAACGATAGCCGATAACGTTGGTGATAATGTCGGTGATGTTGCCGGAATGGGCGCTGATTTATTTGAATCCTATGTTGGTTCCATAGTTGGGACAATGGTTTTAGGCGCATCATTTTTTGTTATTGAAGAATTCAAAGGTTATCACAATGGATTAGGCGCTGTACTCCTGCCGTTAGTAATTGCCGGAGTTGGAATTGTTATGTCGATCATTGGAACTTTTTTTGTCCGTGTGAAGGAGGGTGGTGATCCTCAAAAAGCTTTAAATTTAGGCAATATAGTTGCCGGTTTATTAATGATCTTTTCTTCATGGTTCATTATTAAGTGGGCGTTGCCCGAATCATGGTATTTTCAGGATCCACTATTTGAATGGGCTGATCCTATTAAAGGAAATTATTATAGTTCCACAGGTATATTTATTGCGACGGTTGTTGGAATAGTATCGGGTTCCTTAATTGGAATTATAACCGAGTACTACACAGGCAGCGGTAAGGGTCCCGTAAAAAGTATAGCAAGACAGTCAGTCACCGGTGCTGCAACCAACATCATTGCCGGACTTAGTATTGGAATGCTATCAACCGCTTTACCTGTGATCATACTTGCTTTTGCTATTATAATAGCATTTAATTTTGGTGGTCTTTATGGGATAGCAATCTCAGCAGTTGGAATGCTATCTATATTAGGCATTCAACTCGCCGTTGATGCATACGGTCCAATTTCGGATAATGCCGGCGGTATCGCTGAAATGTCCGAACTACCAAAAGAAGTTAGAGGAAGAACAGACAAGCTTGATGCAGTTGGTAATACCACAGCTGCCATTGGAAAAGGATTCGCGATTGGCTCAGCGGCATTGACTGCCTTAGCGCTTTTTGGCGCTTATATGACATCTGCAAATATACAGGCAATTGATATTTCGAAAGCTCAGGTTATGGCAGGCTTACTGATTGGGGCAATGATTCCATTTTTGTTTTCAGCTCTTGCAATGATGGCGGTTGGAAAAGCTGCTATGTCAATGATAGAGGAAGTAAGACGGCAATTCTCAATGATTCCCGAATTAAAAAATGCTTTAAATATAATGCGAAAGAATACAGGGAAAGAGAAATCCGAATGGTCTCAAGAAGATGTTAATGTTTTTGAACTGGCTGATGGTAAGGCTGAGTATAAAAAATGTGTGGAAATATCAACTAAGGCAGCTATCAAGGAAATGGTACTGCCTGGTTTACTTGCAATAGTAGTTCCTGTTGTAACCGGACTATTAGGCGGTAAAGAAATGCTTGGAGGATTAATTGCTGGAGTGACAGTTTCCGGTGTGCTAATGGCGATTTTTCAGGCTAATGCTGGAGGTGCCTGGGACAATGCAAAAAAAATGTTTGAAGAAGGAATTGAAGTTAATGGACAGAAATATTTTAAAGGTTCAGACGCACACAAAGCCGCAGTTGTTGGCGATACAGTAGGTGATCCTTTTAAAGATACTTCCGGACCATCATTAAATATTTTATTAAAACTGATGTCGGTGGTTGCACTTGTTATTGCACCACTTATTAAATAAATAAACAAAATAATCCATAAACCCTGCTCTCAGCAAACTGAGGGCCTAATGACCAAAGGGAGTTGTTCCTATGAAAAAACAAACTTATGAAAGTGCTGTTCTAATTAACGCAGCACTTGATGATGAACAAATTGATCAGATCCTTTCCAAAATAAAGGATAACATCACAAATAATGGTGGTGAAGTTTTGGAGATCGATAATTGGGGCAGAAAGCGTTTAGCTTATACGGTGAAGAAAAACAAAATTGGCTACTATGCAATATTTCGTTTCATTGCCCAACCAAGCATCGTTGCTAAACTTGAGAGACTGTACACTCTTGATGAAAACATTTTAAGATTTTTAACAATCAGTTTGACTAAAGAAGCACTTGAGCAAATCGAAATTAATAAAGCGAAAGTTATTGCCGAGACTGAGGAAGTTATCGTCCCGGAAGTGGTCCCTGAAGTGCTTGAAGGTGAGGGTGATGAAGAATAAAAGTGATTTAAATCTCATTATAAAAGGGAGTTATTTATGGCTGATCTAAAAATGCCTGAAATAAACTATGTTATAATTGCGGGCAATTTGACCAAAGACCCGGTCTTTAGAGAAACAAATAATCACACACCTGTTGTTAATTTTTCTGTTGCTTCTAATCGAAGATATAAGGACAGTAACAATCAGTGGCAAGAGGATGTTTGTTATGTTGGTGTAGTTGCCTGGAATAAGCTTGCTGAAAGTTGCCGTGAAAGCTTAAAAAAAGGTTCGGCTATCTTAGTTGATGGCGAACTTCAAAGCAGAACATGGAAACCGGAGGAAGGTCATAGCAGGACGATTGTTGAAATTAAGGCGAGGAGAATTCAATTTCTTAATAGGCGTCTGAAAGGCTCTAATGGCGATAATGGGAATGGTTCTTTTGTCGAAGATGAATATATCGTCGAGGATGATTCTCATATTGAAGGCAGTTCTATTGATTATACCGAGGATTCGTTCGATAAATTTTTATCAAATGAAGAATCTGATTTATTAAAATAATTTGGAAAGAAAAATGAAAAAAGAAATTAAACAAAAAAAAGTGTGTAGATTCACACAAAACAAAGTGAAGTATATTGATTATAAGGATATCAAATTATTACAGCGGTACGTTTCCGAGCAAGGTCGAATTATTCCGAAGCGGATTACAGGTACTAAATCTATATACCAGCGAGAACTAGCAATTGCCATAAAAAGAGCACGGCACCTGGCTTTGCTGCCTTTTGTTTCAGACACAGTAAGATAATTTAGGAGAATAACATGAAAGTAATTTTAAGACAAAGTATCGAAGGACTCGGACAAATTGGTGATGTTCTTGAAGTAAAAGATGGCTATGCCAGAAATTTTTTACTACCGAGAAATATCGCTTACACAGCACTAAAGGGAAATTTATTTGCTCTTGAAGAAGAGAAAAAAACAGTCAGGAAAAAAATCGGTAAAGAAATCGAAGCCGCTGAAAAAATTGGGTCCGAACTTGAAAAAGTTTCTGTGACAATTCCTGTTCAGGTAGGTGAAGAAGATAAAATTTTCGGTACTGTTACCAGCCAAATGATTGCTGATTCTCTTAAAGAAAAGGGCTTTGATATTGATAAAAGACGCATTGAAATTGAAGAGCAGATTAAAGCTTTAGGCATTTATACTGTAAATATAAAACTTCATCAAAGTGTTAGTACTCAAATCAAAGTTTGGGTAGTTAGAGAATAAATATTCAATATTTAAAACTAAAAAGGAAAGCATTGCTTTCCTTTTTTGATTTTAAATCTGGCCCTATAAATGGATTGTAAGAAATTTAGATCATATTACTTCTAACAAGCCTGGCAACTTCTGACGTGCCATTTTTGGAAATACCTTTTAAAGCTTTTGCTGATACTTTCAAAGTTATAAATCTGTTTAATTCCTGAACCCAGATTCTTTTCTTCTGAAGATTCGGAAGAAATCTTCTTTTTCTTCTATTATGTGCATGGGAAACGTGATTGCCCGAAATAGGACCTATCCCACTTATTTGGCAGCGTCTTGCCATGTTAAACTCCTTTTTTCTCGTTTCAAAATTGAATTGTAAATATAATAAAATCTTCTCTAAATCAAGACATTCTTCAATTAATAAAAATCACAAATTTCTCTATTAAGTAGTTGATTTTGCATTTTGAAATTTTAATAATATTATTACACTTAAAATTAGACCAGATCGAACAACAAAGGTAATTTGAAATAGAAGGTAATTATGGAATATTATGATCTGCATCCTGAAACGCCACAGCTTAGATTTATTAATAAAGCTGTCGAAAGACTTAAATCTGGGGGCGTTATTATATATCCGACAGATACGATTTATGGACTTGGGTGTAATATTTATGAGAAATCTGCACTTGAAAGAATCTTTAGCATAAAAAGCGAAACCGGGACAAAACTTCTTAGTTTCGTTTGTGCGGATTTAAAAGATATCTCCAAATATGCTTTCGTTTCTGATTATGCCTATAGAGTCATGAAACGATTACTTCCCGGACCATATACTTTCATACTTCCGGCTGCTAAACAAGTTCCCAAGAAATTATGGAGCAAAAGAAAAACCATAGGCATTCGAGTCCCCAATAATCCAATTGCTTTAAAATTGACCCGGGAACTTGGTAATCCTATAATCAGCACGAGTGTTACCAACAGAAAAGGGGAAGTGCTTTCTGATCCTTTCGAGATAAAAAATATTCTCGATTCCTCAGTGGATCTAATGCTGGCAAGTGGAAATCTTGGCGGAAGCCCATCCAGTATAATTGATTTAAGCGGCGAATCACCCGAAATTATTCGTGAAGGTGTCGGCGATGTAAGCTTGTTTCAATAAATCTGGATTTATTTTTATTGATTTCTGAGCACTTGAGTAGAAGATGCCTGCGCAAGTGGAGTCAAAATAATTTCATTAATATTAACGTTCTGCGGTCTTGAAGCACAAAATAAAACTGCTTCGGATACATCGTTAGGGGTTAAAGGTTTTAACCCTTCATATACTTTTTTAGCTCGTATTTTATCACCGGAAAACCTTACCTCGGCAAATTCTGTCTCTACCATTCCCGGATCCACCGAACTAACTCTAATGCTTTTATCAAGTACATCAAGTCTTATAGATTGTGTAAGTGCTTTAACAGCAAATTTTGTCGCAGCATAAACATTTCCCGATGGGTAAACTTCATGACCGGCAGTTGATCCAATATTAATTATGTGACCTGATCCGCGATCTATCATCAAAGGGATTATCTCCCTGGAAACATACAATAAGCCTTTTATGTTAGTATCTATCATTTCTTCCCAGTGATCAATATTTGCAGTATATATTTTATCGAACCCTCGTGCAAGTCCTGCATTGTTTACTAAAATATCAATTGATTTCCATTCAATTGGAATCTTATTTATTGAAGCTTTTACTTCAGTATAATTTTTAACATTTATTTGAAGAGGTAGGATTGAGATTTGATATTTATTTATTAGTTCGTTCTTTAGCTGATTCAATCTTTCAATCCTGCGGGCACAAAGAATTAAATCAGCCCCTTCCTTTGCAAACGCAATTGCACAAGATTTTCCAATTCCGGAAGATGCACCGGTGATAAAAACTTTTTTTCCGATAAGATTATTCATTTAATGATCCTTTATTTTTTAAAATTATTAAATATTCCATTAAGTTTGTTTAAACATTTCGGGCACTTACCATCCAAAAGTTTATTGAATCGCACCGAATGCCAATCTCTTTCAATTAATGAATAATGACATACCGGGCAATAAGTAGTCTGCCCTTCTCTATTATGAATGTTGCCGACATAACAAAATTTTAGACCAGTCTTAAGAGCTAAGTTTCTTGCTTGAACCAAAGTTTTTGCAGGCGTAGCAATTTTATCTTTCATTTTAAAATCAGGATGAAATGCCGTGAAATGTAATGGAATTTCATCCCCGAGGTTTTTCAATATCCAATCGCACATCCGCTGGATTTCATCATCGGAATCATTTTCGTTCGGAATTAGCAGCGTAGTGATTTCAAACCAAACTGAAGTTTCATATTTTAACCAGAGCAGCGTATCCAAAATATCATCGAGATGAGAGAAAGTTATTTTGTGATAAAATTTTTCGCTGAATGCTTTAAGGTCAACATTGGCAGCATCAATAAACTGGTAAACATCTTTCCTTGCTTGTTTATCAATGTAACCAGAAGTTACCATTACATTTTTAATGTTTACTTCACGAGCTATTCGTGAAATATCAATAACATATTCACCAAAAATAGTGGGATCGTTATAAGTATAAGCGATAGAGGGGGTGGAATGTTTTATCGCAAGTGAAACTACGTCTTCAGGTGTCGCAGCTAAGGAGTTAGTTTCATCGAGGCGTGCTTTGCTGATTGACCAATTTTGACAAAACTTACAACCAAGATTACATCCGGCTGTTCCAAAACTTAATACACTGCTGCCTGGTAAAAAGTGATTCAATGGTTTTTTTTCAATTGGATCAATTGCAAAATCTGTAGGTCTGCCGTAACCGGTAGAATACAACTTCCCTTCAATGTTCTGTCGTATGAAACAAAATCCAACTTGACCATTTCCGATCTCACAATAACGCGGACACAGAGTACATTTTATTCTCCCGTTTGGTAAAGCTTCCCACCAATCAGCAAGTTTTAATTCTATTGCCTTCATCATTGAGAATAAATATTTACGAACTGATTACAAGGTTTCAAATTTAATCCAGTTAGTTCTGCTTTTCTCAGAGTATGGGGCTGCTGCTGCGAATATTACAATATCGTTCTTCTTAACATGTCCTGAATCAAGAATAATTTTTTTTGCTTTGTCAATTGCGAGATGCTCTTTATCTATTTCATCCATGTAAAGAGAGATAACACCTCTTTGCAGGCATAAAGTATTCATTGTATCAAAATTGTTCGAGATTGCAATAATTTTTGAATCAGGCTTATACTTCGATAATATTCGAGCAGTTCTCCCGTGAAATGTAAAGACAACTATTGCCGCTGCATTTATTTGATCACTCATTAATGAAATTGCTTTACCGACAGAGTCAAAAAGATTTTCATCTAATTCTTTCGGAAGCTCAAATTGGATTGAAGGTTTTGCCGGCAGATTCTTTTCGGAATTTGAAACTATATCGGACATAATTTGTACAGCAGTAGTTGGATATTTGCCCACAGAAGTTTCACCACTCAGCATCACAACATCAGTTCCATCCCACACAGCATTTGCAACATCGGAAGCCTCAGCTCGCGTTGGCACAGGGTTGTGAATCATTGATTCAAGCATCTGTGTAGCAGTAATTACAAGTTTTCCAACTTCATTGCATCGCTTAATAATATTTTTTTGAATCACAGGAACTTCTTGTGGGGGGAGTTCAACACCGAGATCGCCGCGAGCAATCATAATTCCATCTGAAGCATCGAGAATTTTTTCAAATTCATTCAGGGCTTCTTTCTTTTCGATCTTTGCAATGATTGATTTAGTAACACCTTTTTCTTTTAACCATTTTCTTAATTGAATGATATCTTCGGCTTTTCGTACGAAGGATAAGGCTATATAATCCACTCTTTCGTTCAATGCAAAATCAAGATCTCTAAAATCTTTATCTGTAATGGAAGGCGTAGAAAGTTTCATACCCGGGAGGTTCATTCCTTTTTTCGGTTTTAATATTCCTCCTTCCTCTATTTTGCAAATAAGTGAAGTGATTTTCTTCTCGATGATTTTTAGTTTAATAAGTCCATCATCAATTAGAATTCTTTCACCGACCAATGCATCTTCAATTAGTTTTTTGTAGGAACTTGAAACTATTTTACTATTACCTTTTATTTCGTCAATAGTTATTTCAATTTGATCATTTGCATAAAGAATAATTTCAGATTGGTCAAGTTCACCAATTCTGATTTTTGGTCCCTGCAAATCAACGAGGATAGCTAATGGAGTATTTTCTTCGATACACGCAGTATGGATATTAGTATAAATTTCACTGTATGATTCATAATTACCGTGAGAAAAGTTCAAGCGTATTCCACTCATTCCTTTTTGGATAAGCGCTCTAATTGACTCAACCGAAGATGTCGCGGGACCTAAAGTGCAAAGAATTTTTGTTTTATTAGCTCTATTAATATTCATTCAATTATTACTACCTCTTTTCGCAACAGATGAGACTAAAGGAGTTCTTGCTTTATATCTCACCGCTCGTGCTTTCATGTACATATCTTTAATTTTTTTCTCAACGAGGTAAAAGACAGATTCTTTTTCATATCCTTTTGCCCCTCGCTTTCCAGCTTTTGTAGAGGTTAGTATCTCAATACCTTCTTCAACTCGTGTTATCGGGTAAATATGAAATTGTTTATTCTTTACTGCATCAATCACTTCATCCTTTAACATTAATTCTTTAATATTGAGTGCAGGGATAATCACACCTTGCGTTCCTGTTAATCCGAATGACTTGCAAACATCATAAAATCCCTCAACCTTTTCATTCACTCCTCCTATTGGCTGTACATCTCCCTTTTGGTTTAGAGAACCGGTAACGGCAATTGATTGTTTCAGCGGTAATCCTGAAAGTGTTGATAATAATGCAAAAATTTCCGCACAAGAAGCGCTGTCTCCGTCCACGGTGCCATAGGATTGTTCGAAAACCAGGTTGGCATTAAAGCTTAGCGGTAAATCCTGTCCAAAGGTTTCTTTGAAATAACCCGATATTATCAGTACACCTTTATTATAATGTCTTCCGCTCATTCCGGCTTCACGTTCAACATTTATAATATTACCATTTCCAAGTGAAACAGTTGCGGTAATTCGGGTAGGTCGCCCGAAAGAATAAAAATCAGCATTGTAAATTGCGAGACCGTTTACCTGCCCCACCCTTTCGCCTGTAGTATCCATCAAGAAAGTTTTGTCTTCAAACATTTCTGTAATTTTTTCTTCGAGAAGTCCGTGACGTTCACGGCTAAACTCATAAGCTTTTTTCACGTGTGCAAAACTAACGATATTGAAACCATCGTCCTTTGCCCAAAAACTTGCCTCACGGGCAATGTCAGCAATTTTAGAAAAACGAGTTGTGAGTTTATTTTTTTGTCCTGCAAAAATTGCAGCTGTTTCAATTAAATAAGCGATAGCAGATTTATCAAACTCAAGCAGACTTTCTTCTTTGATTAGTTTCTTAATTACTTTGACGTACTCGTTTATTACTTTATCTGAACGGAGTATTTCATAATCGAAATCTGCTTTTATCTTGAACATTTTTTTGAAATCATATTCCCTTTCTGAAAGCAAAGAATAAATTGCTTGAGAACCAAGCAGAATAACTTTGGTTTCAATGTTAATTGGCTCTGGTTTAAGTATCAAAGTTGACATTTGAAAAAGGCCCGGGACATCCTGTATTTCAAGTTGTCGATAAGTAAGCACACGTTTTAAAATTTTCCAAACCCCAGGTTCTTCGAAAAGATGAAGCACATTTAATACGAGATACCCGCCATTTGCTCGTAACAGTGAACCGCCTTTAATTCTGGTAAAATCACTGTACCACCCACCTTTGCCGTCATTAAGGCGTTCAATTGTTCCGAAGAGATTTGAATAAGTGGGCGATGTTTCAATAATGATAGGGCACATCATTGTATCGGAATTATCAAGAATAATATTCACTTCATATTCTTTGAAGTAATCAATGGTAAATCCCTCTTCAGTGGCTTCTCCTTCAGGTTTTAATCCTTTAAATACCTGGATATTTTCTAAAATATTTTCCTCGACAGAATTAAGGTAAGCCAATATTTTAGAATCTTTATAACTCTCCTTTAGATTACCAATAACTGCATTGACGACTATCAATGTTACTTGTCTTTCAAGTTCAGCTATTTTTTGTTGAAATTTTTGACTTAGTTTTAATCCATGCTTAAATAATTCTTGGAGCTTATCCTGGTGGCTGGTGTAATTCTTAAAAATATCTTGTGCTTGCTCTTTGGTTAGTTTCCCTTGTTTCAGTAATTCCTCCACCTGGTAAATAGGCACGGGTGTTCCATTTATAATTGGCAGGATATCGGGGCGGGCACTTTCGCCAACTTTTATCTGCCCAAGCGAAAAATTTTGTTTTCTAATTAATTCATCAAAAGAGGTGAGAAGTTTCTGTTCTTCTGAAGTATAATCTTCAATGATCTTTTTCTTTCTGTTTTGATAGTTTTCGCTTTCAAGCGACTGTGGAATTTTTTCTTTTAGAATTGAAACGGCGGAATTCAATTCTTGTTTGAAAACTTTTGCTTTTCCTTTCTCGAATATTAGAAGAGTTGGCTGATCGGGATTTCTAAAATTATTTACATAAGCGTAATCATATAAACTAGAGCAATCATCGCTAATTGTCTCGAGCATTTTTTTTACAGTGGTTGCTTTACCAGACCCGGAAAGCCCGGTGATAAAAATATTATAACCAGGACTTTTTAAGTCCACCCCAAGTTTTATGGCTTTTAAAGCTCGTTCCTGACCAAGTATGCCCTCGAGAGGTTTTACATCAATGGTGGAATCGAAATCAAATATGGCAGGATCGCAACGCCATCTTAAATCTTCCGTATTTAATTCTATGTGTTTTAGTGTTTTTGGTGATTTCATATTTCCCCTAATAATTTTTTTTGCATTTTTCTCTTAATCTTTTCTCAAAACTAATCATTAAAAAATTTATTATCAAAGAAAGTTTCGATGACCTTTTTATTTTAACGCTCACAGTTTTAGTTAATTTTAAAATTATTTAGGAATTGCGATGAACCTTCAAAATGTCAGAGAACTTTTCCCACATATTAAAAGAAATATCATCTACTTAAATCATGCTTCACGAGGACCGCTTTGCACACCAGTGATTGATTCAATAAATAATGCAATCGCCGAGCAGTCAACTGAGCGGATTGACGACTACCCATCATTTCTTAATATCATGGTGGAGACACGTGAACTCTTAAGTAAAATGATCAATGGCAATTCTGATCGAATTGCTTTTTTAGATAACACCACCAATGCGATTAATGTAATTGCGAACGGCATTAATTGGAAACGAGGGGATAGAATATTATTGAATGATATTGAATTCCCGGCGAATGTCTATCCGTTTCTAAATCTCAAAAGTGAAGGAGTGGGAGTGGATTTTGTAAAATCCGAAAATGGAATCGTTTCGGCGGAAAAAATAATTGAAGCAATTAAACCATTAACAAAATTAATATCCATTAGTACTGTGCAGTTTCTATCAGGCTATCGCGCTGATATTGAACTGATTGGGAAAGTTTGCAAAGAGAAAAATATTATTTTTTCTGTTGATGCAATACAGGCCTTGGGTGCTGTTCAGATTGATGTAAAAAAATGTAATATTGATTTCCTTGCCTGCGGCTCACAGAAATGGATGTTAGGACTACAAGGCTTTGCTTTTATTTATGTAGCAAAATATTTACAGGAAACTATGCAGCCTAAAAATATTGGCTGGCTATCTGTTGAAGATGCATGGAATTTGCTTCATTATAATTTGAAGTTGAAAAATTCTGCGCTTGCTTTTCAAGGCGGAACCGTAAATAATTTTGGGGTTTATGCACTCAATTCTGCTTTGAAACTTTTTTTCGATTACGGTTTTGATAACATCGAATCAAATGTAATCCGTAATTCAAAATACGTTATCCAAAAACTGAATGAGTTAGGGTTTACTTCCTCATTAACCGGTTTAAATGAAAAAAATATTGCCGGGATAGTTAGTTTTGCTCATCCGAAATCTGAAGAAATTTATCGGAGTTTATCCAGGGAAAAAATATTTATATCCTCGCGTGAAGGCTTTATTAGAATATCTCCTCATTTCTATAATACTAAAGATGAAATAGATTATTTAATTTCTGAATTTAATAAGTACTGTTAAATTTGGTAGAAAATTATTCCGTAAAAATTTTTAATATTATTTTTATATTGAATTATATATTAACAAGAAAATGTTTCAGGAGTTTTATGATCAGAATTTTTTCGACAGTATCGTTTACAGCATTAATACTTGTTCTAACTCTACTCTTCGCTGATGGAAATTATGCTCAGGATAGAAAGATTAGAGTTAGTCCAAAGGCGGGTGTATCACAGACAGTCGGGCTTACTGATATTTCTATTTCTTATAGCCGCCCCGGAGTAAAAGGCAGGAGCATTTGGGGCGAATTGGTGCCTTATGGCAAAGTCTGGCGAGCCGGTGCTGACGAAGCAACAAAAATTACTTTCAGCACTGATGTTTTAATTGAAGGCAAAAAGCTTTCTGCTGGAAGTTACAGTTTCTTTGTTATTCCAAATAAAAATGAATGGACAATTATTTTTAACAAAGTTGCAGACCAGTGGGGAGCTTTCGAATATAATGAATCGCAAGATGCACTTCGGCTAAAAGTTAAAACTCAATCCATTGATTTCCAGGAATGGTTGACTTATTCATTTTACAAGACTTCTGATAGCACTGCTTTAATTTCATTGGTCTGGGAAAAAATGAAAGTAATATTTAAAGTTGAAGGTTCTAAAAAATAAATTTATTTTCAACAGTCATTATATCAGCCATTAATTAAAGCGAGATTAATTATGACCTAATGATATCTAATAATTCAATCGTTTTAAATTGCATTAGTTCAATATTATTTCTGCTTTCTACATTTAATCTTAAAATTGGTTCAGTGTTCGACATTCGTACATTGAAACGCCAGTCATCATATTCAACACTTAATCCATCAAGGTTATCACGTTTTCCTCCGGGAAATTTATTTTCAATCTCTGCAATTTTTTCCAGTGGATTTTGTACCGTTGAATTTATTTCCCCCGAACAGGGATAAGCAGCTATCATTTCGCTGACTAATTGAGATAAAGTTTTATTTTCTTCACTCATAAGTTGAATCACAAGAAGGAAGGGGATCATTCCACTATCGGAATAAGCATTATCTCTAAAGTAATAATGAGCTGACATTTCACCACCGTAAACAGCATTTACTTCTCGCATTTTTTGTTTAATATAAGCATGCCCGCTTTTTGAAATAACCGGAATGCCGCCATTGTTATTCACTAATTCAACCGTATTCCATACTAAACGGGGGTCGTGAACGATTTTTCCGCCGGGATTATTTTTAAGAATAGATTTAGCTAACAGCCCAACGATGTAATAACCTTCAATAAAATTTCCGGTTTCATCAAAGAAAAAACAGCGGTCGTAATCGCCGTCCCACGCAACGGCAAGATTAGCTTCGTATTTTAATAATGCATCTATGGTTGGTTTCCTGTTTTCTTCGAGTAATGGATTTGGAACTCCATTGGGGAAGCTCGAATCGGGGTTATGAAATACTTTAATCATTTCGATCGGGAGTTTATTTTCTATTGCATCAAGAGCTGGTCCTACGCAGCCATTACCAGCATTAACAACAACTTTGAATGGACTGATTTTCTTTGGATCGTAAAATTTGGAGAGGTTATTTATAAATTCGTTCATAACATTTAATTGAGTAACAGTTCCCCTTTGGCTTGCTTTCTCTCCCAGATTATTGTTCAGGATCATTTTTTCAATTTCACTTAAGCCGGAATCATAACCAACCGGTACTGAACCTTTGCTCACGAACTTCATTCCATTATACTCCGGAGGATTATGGCTGGCGGTAATCATTATTCCACCATCAGCATCAAAGTGTGGAGTAGAGAAATAAATCATTTCTGTACCGCATAAGCCTATGTCAATAACATCCGCACCGGCATCGGTTAGTCCAAAAATTAATGCATCACTTAATTGCGGAGACGAAATTCTTACGTCGTGTCCAACAACGATTTTTTTTGCTTTAAGATAATTACAAAAGGTTCGTCCGATTTTGTACGCAAGCTCGGCATTAAGTTCTGAAGGTATTTTACCGCGTATATCGTATGCTTTGAATGAATTTAGTTTGTCCATTGTTTCTCCATTAAAATTTAACAAGAAGGAAATATTCGTATTCTTTATAAAATCGGTGCTCAATTTATAAAAAAATGAGTTCGGGACAATCAAAGAAAAAGTGAGTGGTGATTTTTTTTTCAATAGACATTTACAAATACTCTGATTAAATTTGCAACAAAAATTTTTAAGGAGAATCTTATCGCAAATTCTGATACAATTAAATGGCATTTCGCAAAGTGTAATAATTCCAGATGCAATTCAATTTTCTTGGTGAACCCTGAGGAAACTCCCGGCGACCTTGGATTTATTTGTCCGGATTGCAGCAGGAAAACTACTACTTCGCATATTGTGCAATGTTCAAGCTGCAAAACAGTACTAAATTTTGTTAGAGCTAATCCAAGTGAAGAAAAAGTTGTTTTTACTGTTCCCAAATGTTCGCATTGCATAGGCACGATTGAAGACGAATGGGAAGTAGAACCATTATATCAGCCCGAGTCTTACATCTGAACTGCTCAACGTTTTATTTTCAACTTTTATTACTTTTAAACAGGGGATGCATTGCTATACCTTAAACGATTTACTATTTCTAATTGTAGAATCTTCTTTCAAATTAAACCCAATCAATTTTCATTAAACCTAAGGAATTTTTATGAAATTTTTTATTTCTAAATCATTTAAAATTTTCTTTCTGATTTCGTTTTTTACTTTGCTTTTTATTCAGGCAGTTCCTGCTCAGCAAACTTATCAAAGTGTTGACTTTGATACGGTGAAAGCCGGCAGATTTGACACCGGTAAAATGTGGACATTTGAATACCCGCCGTTAGATTATTTTCAAGAAGCATATAATTTTTCGCCTGATCAGCAATGGTTGGATAATGTAAGAATGTCTGCGCTTCGGTTTGCTTCTTATTGTTCAGCTTCTTTTGTCTCTGCTGATGGATTAGTGATGACAAATCATCATTGCGGACGGCAAAGTGTTACGGAAGTTTCACAGGAGGGGGAGAACCTTCACGAGACTGGTTTCTGGGCACAAACATTAGCTGATGAAAGACCTGTACCTGGACTTTTTGTAGATCAATTAGTTTTAGTGCAGGATGTCACTGATGAAATTCAAGATGCTGTTGATAATGGTGAAACTTACGAGCGGCAATTAGAATTGAAGGACAGTGTTATTGCTTCAATCGAAAATCGTGAAGCTGAAGCAACGGGACTTGAAGTTTCTATCACAGAGCTTTATTACGGCGGCAAATATTCCTTATATGGATACAAAAGATATAATGATGTCCGTTTAGTTTTTGCTCCTGAAGATCAAATCGGATTTTTTGGCGGCGACCCGGATAACTTTACTTACCCCCGTTTTAATCTTGATTGTACTTTCTTCCGCGTTTATGATGAAAATGGAAATCCTCTTAAGACAGATAACTATTTTAAATGGAGTTCAAATGGTGCCGCAGTCGGTGAACCAATTTTCGTGGTTGGAAACCCAGGCAATACAACTAGATTAAAAACTGTAGCCCAACTGGAATATTTCAGAGATATTCAGTATCCAAGAACGATTGATATTTTAAAAGACCTGTACAACACTTACACTAAAATGATAGAACTTCATCCTGAAAATAAAATGGAACTTCAGGATATGGCTTTTAATTTTTCCAATGGTCTTAAATCCTATTACGGCAGAATGGACGGTTTAAATGATCCGGTTATGATGCAGCGTAAAAAAGATTTTGAAAAGAATTTTAAAAATGCCGTTATGTCTGATTCTGACTTAAAAGAAAAGTATGGCGAATCCTGGGATAAAATTGAATCCATCAGAAATGAACTGAGAAAAATTTCAAATGAACTTTTTATCCTTAACCAAAACAGATTTACGAGCACACAATACTTTTTTATTGCTCAGGATGTTATTGAACTTGCCAACGAACTCAATCTGCCCGAAGATCAGCGTGATGATCTCTATAAAGGTGAAGAACTTCAAAATACAATCAACTCTTTAATTCCGGAAGATTTTGATTTTGAAATGAATAAAATGCTTTTGGAAACCAAGTTACCAGAATGCAAAAACTTGTCGGAGTTGATTATCCTTTACTTAAAAAAATTACCGGCGGACTAAAGGGAAAAGAAGCTGTTGAATATATGCTCGAAAATTCTTATCTGACTAATGTTGATAAATTAAAATCACTTATTGAAGAGGGTGGTGATGCAATATTAAATTCAAACGATCCATTTATTTATTTTCTCCAAAATTCCGAAGAAAAGGCGGCTGAGTTAAAAGCAAAATCTGACGAACTTCTTGGCGAAGAAGAAATTTACAATCAGAAATTAGGTAAAGCTGTGTTCGAAGTTTATGGCACTTCAATTCCGCCTGATGCAACATTTACTTTAAGGATTGCTGATGGCGTTGTTCAGGGGTTCCCTTATAATGGAACAACTGCCCCCGCGTACACAACTTTCTACGGAATGTATGATCGTTACTTCGCATTTAATAAAGAATATCCGTGGAGTTTGCCGGACCGATGGAAAAATCCCCCTGCAGATTTTGACTTAAGCACCCCTCTTAATTTTGTTTCGACAAACGATATTATTGGTGGTAACTCAGGCAGCCCCGTAATAAATATGAATGGCGAGATCGTCGGTTTAGCTTTCGACGGCAACATCGAAAGTCTCCCGGGTGATTTCATTTTCCGTACTGAAAAAAATAGAACTGTATCTGTACATTCTTCTGGTATGATGGAGGCGATAAAAGTAATTTACAATGCTACCCGTCTTAGCAACGAATTAAAAAATGGAAAGATTTCTGAATAAGAAATTCCATTTTAATTTAAAAAGCTGAAGATAATATGTTCACTCTTTTTGAACATGAAATATCTTCAGCTTTTTTATTTAAGAACGTATTTCTTTTCGATCGTCCTTAAAAATTTCTTAACTCATTTGCTTCACTAAAAATTTATTTATTTGTCTTTTGTGGCGAAGGATATGCATTACAGCATGTTCAAGTATTTGTTCAAAATTATATTCTTCGTTCCAGCGCGTCATAAATTTAATTTTACCAAGATTGTTTTCAATCAATTCACGATTTAGATCGTAAAGATTTGTGATGTTGAAATAAAGCATATTATAAATTTCACGAATTGCTTCTTCAGTAGTTTCCAATTTCATCTCGTTCGCATTCGGAATTTCGAATGGAATGTTTAATGCTTTTAGAATATAACCAGCATATCCATAACCACTGCGAATTATGTGCCTCGTAATAGTTTGAATTGATCTGCAATCTTCATCATCAGTATCTTTATCCACCATAGTTATAAATTCTTTTTGAGATGTATGTTTGAGCACGTCAACATATTCATCAACTGCTTTTTGATAAATATCTGTTATTGCACCGAGAGCACCGATACGGGCAAAATCTTTTTTCATTTTTCTTCTCGAATAAGATCTAATTAAATACTAAAAATTCACTTTCAGATTTAGCAACTGGAATCTTTTGTTTATCCGCAATCAGCCCTTGAAGATGGAATTGAATAGCTTCATAAATTCTTTTTTCAGTGTCTCGTTTTGTTTTGCCAGTAGCAACGCATCCGGGTAAATCTGGCGAATAAGCACTGAAGCCAGTTTTTGTTTTTTCGTAAACTACTAAATATTTTTTCATAATTATCCTTTCATTTGTGCTTGTTTCAAGATACTGTTAAGAGTTCCAGGTGCCATTTCATCTGACATTCGATGATGAGAAACAGTAACAAGTCCCTTTTTAACGGAATGTCTAAATTGTTTATGGCTCCCTTTCTGTCTCACCAAGTACCAACCGTCATTCTCTAATAGCCGAATAATTTCTCTTACTTTCAATCTAAATTAATACAGAATTAAAATTTCATGTTACATTAGATAAAATACTTTAATTATAGTATAATTTACAAAAGCCGTTTTAATAATCTAAGAATTGATTGCTATCTTTTTATTTTATCCATGTAAAAAAATCTATGACTGAAATCATTTCGTTGTTTTCCCTTCATACGAATTTGTAAATACACTATCTACCGGTTCCCATAATTCTATTTTATTATTTTCCGGATCAAGAATGTGAACGAACTTTCCATATTCATATACTTCAATAGAATCAAGAACGGTAACGCCGTTGGATTTCAATTCTTCAACAAGCTGTTCTAAGTTCTCAACTCTGTAATTGATCATAAAGTCTTTTTCGGAAGGAAGAAAATATTTTGTATTCTCTTTGAATGGACTCCACTGTGCATATACTTTCTCAGATGGAGGATCGGAATTTCTAAACTCAAAAAGCGAACCATATTCATTGGTTACCAATCCTAAGTTGGAATTATACCATTGTTTAATTTTTTCGGGATCTTTGCATTTGAAAAAGATACCGCCAATTCCAATTACTTTTTTCATTTTGATCTCCTGTCCTTGTTCGATTTGATTTTGTTTAGAAATTGTTTGCGTCTGGTTTTGCGGCAAAGTGAAACTACAAAACACGACTAATGCTAATATTATTTTATAAAAAATTTTTTGGAGTATATTCATTTTACACCTATATGAATTTAAAAGTAAAGGTAATAATTAAATATCGAGTCTAACGATTAACAATTCCAACTGTTTTATCGAAAAAAGTTTTATCACTTAACTGAGTGAGTATAAAATGAGCAACGTTTGCTCTTGAAATTGTTTTAGTTATAAAATAATTTCCGACATTGGTCCCAACCTTATATTCACCTGTCAACTTACTGTTTGTCAATTGCCCGGGACGAACCATTGTCCAGGCAAGATTGCTTTTTATAATTAATTTTTCTTGTTTGGCTTTATCTCTAAAGTAAAAGTAAAGAATTATAGGAATTGTAAAAAGCGTGTAATATAATCCAAGCTTAAATCGGCTGTCATTTATCCCGAGAGTCGTGATACAGATAAATCTTTTTACATCATGCTTTTCCATAGCAGCAATGATGTTCTTTGTTCCTACAGAAAGAATATTTGTCTTGATGAAAAAACGCTTATGACCGAGCGAGGATATTACAGCCTCCTGATCATCAACCGCGTCCAGCACATCGCTGAGGTTTAAAACATTTCCCTTTCGAATTAAAAGATTGGGATGTTTTATTGTAACTTTTTGCGGATTGCAGACAAGTACGGTTATTTTGTGTCCGAATTCTAATCCCTGTTTAACAAGTTCTCGCCCGGTTCCCCCTGTTGCCCCAATTATTAATAACTTCATGGTTTACCTGATTAGTTTTTTTTCAATTTTAATTTAAGTGATAAAATTCTGTTATTGATCAAAATTATATGAACGGTAGATTCGATTAACAGGCTTAAATAAGATTATCTCTGGAAATTATTTTTTTATTATAATTGAATGTAAAAATCACTTCATAAAAATGGTACTTCTTTTGTCATTTGACAATAATGTACTTAACATTAAATTTTAGCAGTTCATTCAGCTAAATATTAATACACACTGAAGTTATTATTAATTATAATTCGGAATTAGATATGAAAAACAACATCCTCTTTATCGTTATTGTAGTTTTGTCTGCGATTCTAACATCCTGCAGCAGTGATAGTTCAAATCCAGTGACTCCCACTGTGCCATTTAGCGCAACTCCTGTAATAGATCTTGTTTCACCCAATGAGTATAAAAGTGAAAAGGGCGGACTTTATGATAATTGGATAAACGAGATTCCTGTTACACAAAAATCAGCAGCATTGAATGAGATATCGAAAATAGAGGCGCTGGACATTTCCGGCAATCCTTCTGATACAGGGAAAGTGGTAATGATTTCAATTGGAATGTCGAACACTTTTTACTCCTTCGAAAAATTTCAGGCTTTCTCGAATACTGATCCTGATAAAGCGCCGGAATTGTTTTTATTGAATGGTGCACAAGTCGGGCACGATGCAATTGAATGGGCAACGGACGATAGACAAGATTGGGAAAAGTTAGAAGCAAAGCTAGATCAGCAAGGTCTAACTACTAAACAAGTACAAATCGCCTGGATTTATTTAGCTTATCGAGATCCGGTAGAACCATTCCCAACTTCAGCAAAAAATTTACAAGGATATATTCAGACTGTTTTAAATACTTTGCAATCAAAATATCCAAACATTAGAATTGCTTATCTCACAAGCCGGGAGTATGCAGGCTACTCAATGCCGAATGCATCTAACCCCGAGCCTTATGCTTATGAAAGCGCTTTTGCTGTTCGATGGCTTATCGAAGATCAAATGAACGGAAAAGCAGAGCTTAATTTTGATCCGGCAAAGGGTGAGGTAAAATCTCCGATTATTGTTTGGGGTCCTTACACCTGGGCTGATGGTTTAAATCCACGCAGTGACGGATTAACATGGGCGCGTGCTGATTTTAATGACGAGGATGGGATGCACCCAAGCGATCAGGGCTATTCAAAGTTAGGAAATATTATGCACGATTTTTTTAAGACTAACGAATTATCAAGTTCCTGGTTTAACAAATAATATTTCAAATCAAATTTGTTTATGATCAGATGAATCTTGCTGCCGGGATTGTTTTCTCAGTTCAAGTCCTCGCACAATCACGAATGCGATCAAAGCGAAAATAAAAAATAGCAAGAGCATCCACGCCACGCTTTGAAGAGTATCAATCATTGTTCTGTAAACCTCAAGCACCCAGCGTTCGGTTGTAAGTTTTAATACGGTCTCACCTTCTACACCTGTGCTGATGTATCTTTCCAAATCCCACACGCGCACCCCTCCTGATATTCCCACAACGTATATCGCAAACAAAATATATCTTGACCATGCTGTGTAAATATCTTCATTTACCAAGCGATGCAGAATTTTGTGGATTGACGACTTAAAAATGAAAACGATAATTGCACAAACCGCAAATGCAATTAAAAAGTTTATGATAAGCAGTGTGATGAACAAAGTATTCTCCTAAAATTATTATTGAACAAATTAAAACTTTATCATTGAATTTATTTAATTAGAATCATCTTTCTTGTTTCTTTGTATCCTCCCGCCTCTAAAGTATAAAAATACATTCCGCTGTTTAGTTCTTTTGCATCAAAATTGATTCTATAAGTCCCCACCTCTCTAATTTCGTCAAGAAGTGTTATTAATTCCTGCCCCAGCAAGTTGAATATTTTAAGTTTACATTGGTTGTTTGCGGGATTGAAAATTCTATAGTCGTATTTGGGTTGAATGGATTAGGATAGTTGGGTAGTAGTAAGAATGTTGAAAATACCGGAGGAGTTTCGCGAACAATGGTAACATTGTTCACCTCTACCATAAATTGTAATTGACCGATCGCTGAATTATTATCTCTGACTTGAATAGTAGCAGTATGCAAGCCGAGAGAAATTGGTTGACCTGTTATATTCGCAACGACAGTACCAATGCCCGGGGTGGAATTTTCCAATGCAGTAAGTCCAGGTACCCCGATGTCACCTGGAATAGTCCATAATGTGTCATCATCTACATCTTGAAACTCAAAATTCCAATTGTACGAAGAATCCGTAAAAACCGATACTGTATCAGGCCAACTACCTGTAAATATTGGTGCGTGGTTTGTAGGGGGTGGGGATTCATAATCATAACGATAAATGACACTGAATAAACATACTGCCCATCCATGATTCTCATCCGGTGTTTTAATGTAAACAGGGTTGTAATTTGTCGAATTCTGTAATATTGTGTCCCATGTTATGCCGGAATTAGTACTTTTAATTATTCCATTAATTGATCCCAAATCTCCACCAACAAAACTTGATCTGTATTTGGCACTACTGATAGTCCTGGTTTCCAACCCTCTGCCTGCCAGCTGAATTGAAGATTCCAAGATAAACCACCATCGGAGGTTATATATAAATGTGAATCAATTGGTAAATGATCAATATCTGTCATCAGAGCATAGCCTATTTCACCGTTAACAAACGCTACATTATCAACTTGAAATCCTAAATCAATATTAGCTGCTATCCAGCTATTACCTCCATCCGTTGTTCTATCTAGTAAACCTTCACTGCCACTTACTATAAAATTCAAAGAGTCGAAAACTGTAATACCACCAAATCCACTGACTGACGGAAAGAGTGTCAATTGCCAAGATTGACCCATATCGGAAGTTTTCATAATTATTCCGTGTAAATCTGATGATCCATAAGCACCGGCGAACCAAATGGAATTCCCAACTTTTGCTATCTCCCCCCAGTAAACTGGTGTTGGTGCAGGATGGGTTAATCGAATCCAGTTAATGCCACTATCAGTTGTATGAAGGATACGTCCTGAACCATTATCTCGACCGGAAGCAGCCCAACCGGATTGTAAGTCTTCCATAAAAATTGTACTGAGACTGTAATTCCCGGTCGGGGTGTTTTGCGGTTCAAACGTACTCCCCCCGTCTGTGGTACGAATTATTTTGTAATCTGAACTGATACTAAAATCGCCTATGAACCAACCGTTCAAACTATCGACAAAATTAAAACCATAAAAATCATCCCCGGGATTATTATATACTATATTCCATTGAGCAAAAACATCAAACACACAAAACAATTCCAAGATTACGAATACGATTATAAGTAAACGATTCATGGTGACTCCCAATATTTAAATAATCATTTATTTTAAAATTAAGAAATAATTGTTTGATTCTCCATTTTGTTCTCATTCTCCAAAGTCAATTGTTCATCAAAACTCTCTATATTGATTTTAAAACATAGTCCTTTGGTGCCCATCAGAAGGCAGGAATTGTAAAACTAAACTGCTTTATCTTCTTCCAATTTCTTTGAAAACTCTCTCGCAAATTTTCTGATCATTTCTGCGGCTTCGATATTGTTGGTGGAAGATTGAAAAGTTTCCGCCATCTTCTGGAAAATTTGCTGGAAGTGTAAATACATATCACCCACCATCATATCTTTTGTCCACAAGTCAATTGCAAGGGTGAGTTTATCTTGCGGATCCCACAACGACAGCATTAATGTTTTTGCTTCGCGGCTGCCATCGAATCCTGCATCTGTAGCAGACCAGTTAATTTTTACAGGCATGTTTTTTTCATCAAGCTTCACAGTGATTTTTATTTCTGATGTTTTATTCATTTTGATTAATACTTTCTATAAACCGCAAAACCGTTTTTAACTAATTCATCATTTATGTTTAGAAGTTTTCCCTTTTCATTTTCAAGCCAAATTTCGGCGAGATATCTTCCGTACTTTTCTTTTGCGTCTTTAATTGTTTCGATAAGGATTTCTTTATTCAAAATCTGACTGCGCAAATAATCCCGCGAGACTAATCCTTTGCTGCGTGTTTTACCTTTTAATTCCGGCGCATCAATTCGCATCAGTCTCAGCTTTTCACCCTTAATCCACGTATGCAAACCGAGGTCAATATCAACCGTGCAGGTGTCGCCGTCATAAACTGCTGTAACAACTGCTTTGTAATGATAAAGTTTGTCTTTCATTTCTATCCTTTTATTTAATTTAGATACGAGTTATTTTATTAATACAAACAAGAGAAAAATATGATCAAAAAATATTCAATAACTCTGTGCCTAATTTTAATATTAGTTGCTGTTAATTCAAAAGAAATATTTTGCCAAAATGATTTTAGTGCAGGCTTTTACGCCGGAGGCGGATTGATCACCGGCAACTCTTTTAGCCAGGGAAGTTTTAGTTTTTCCATTTTTGTCGAAAGCGGGTTTGAAATTATTCCAAACGTAACCCCTCGTTTAAGTTTTTTATATACGCAGGATTTTAACTCAATACTTCCTGATACAAGGGATAAGTACTATCCATTTTTAATGGGAATTGATCTTAAAGGAATCACCACTCAATATTTTGATAATAAAATTTTTCTCGAAGAAGGGGTGGGGCTGCTTGCACTTAATGATAGAATGTTCAGTGATACAAATGTGTGGGATTACGGAACTGTGCTTTCAGTTCTAATTGGAATAGATTTCCGTAACTTCAATTTGAAAGGAATTAAGTTAGGCTTGGGCACAGAGTATGGTTTAACTTTTAATAATACACTTGCCAATTACTACTCACTCCATTTGCAAATGCAGTATGCGATGTAATACATCATTATAAAATTTATTCATCTATAATTGTGTTCAAAGGCAGCATTCTTACGAAGGGAACGGACTCCCGTCCGTTCCGTTGTGGGTGGAGGTGTTTAATCGTTCAAGAACCATTTCAGCTTTGAATCACGGCTTACCGGCTCGGTCAGGAGACCGATCCCTACATTTGAAAAAAGAAGACCGATCCCTACATTTATTAATCCGAAAGTGCATTCAGCCAATCAGCTAAAAACTTCTGATGACTTACTGGAGTGAACTCGATAATTTCATATTCAGCAACATCAGCAATTTTGTACGGGTCAGATTTGAAAAATTGATTAATGTCCTCCAAAGATTTTGCCCTGCAAACAACCACACCCCCCTGGCGTGTCGGCTGTGGTCCCGAAACAAGAAGTAATTTTTCATCATAACCTTTTTGCAAATATTCCCTGTGTTTCGGGCGAAGTTCGTCCATTACTTCAGGATCGGCTTTGTATTTTACTATTACAACAAAATGTTTCATAAATATCTTTCAAAAATTATTTAGAATTTTTCTTGCCAAAGTCAGCATCAACTTTTATGAATCTGGCTATAATAAAAGCCGGGAGGGTGGAAATACAAACCCAGATAAAAAATAACTGATAACCAACTTGCTGTTGTATCCATCCGCTTATCATGCCCGGCAGCATCATCCCGAGTGCCATAAAGCCTGTTGCTATTGCATAACTCGATGTTTTATATTTCCCTTCAGAGATATAAATTAAGTACATCAGAAAAGCAGTGAATCCAAAGCCATAACCAAACTGTTCTAAAATTACGCAAAGATTAATCAAGAAGAAATTAGAAGTTTGTGAATAAGCGAGATAAACATAAACAAGATCAGGAAGATTAATTGCAATGAGCATCCACCAAAGCCAATGTTTTAAGCCGTTTCGTGCAACTGCAATACCGCCAAGTAATCCGCCAATTGTTAGCGCAATAATTCCCGCAGTACCGTAAACAAATCCAACATCTGAAGTTGAAAGTCCGAGACCACCGACTATTTGTTTATCAAGCAGAAAGGGGGAAGCAAGCTTTACTAACTGCGATTCACCCAAACGATAAACCAGAATAAAAGAAATAATTAAAAAGATATTCTTCTTCCGAAAAAACTCTGCGAAGGGTTCAACGAAATTATTTTTAGCCTGTGCAGAAATACTTTCATTAGTAATTACTTCCACGCCGGGCTTGGGAAGTGCAAATATCTGATAGATAAATAGTAGAAAAAATATTCCACTGATGATCATAAATACCACCGACCATGCGAAGCTTAAATTATTAAAAGATGTTTCAAGATTTCCAGCGAGAATCACAAACAACCCCTGCCCCGCAATATTTGCAATTCGATAAAACAATGTCCGCACTCCAACGAACAATGATTGTTCGTGTGGATTGAGGGCAAGCATATAAAAACCATCTGCAGCGATATCGTGCGTTGCCGAAGCAAAGGCGAGCAGCCAGAATATCGCCAGTGTTATCTGAAAAAAAGAAGAGGAGGGGATAGTAAACGCAATTGCAGCAAGCAGAGCAGATATGATAAACTGCATAGACAAAATCCACGCGCGTTTTGATTTCAACACATCAACAAACGGACTCCAAATCGGTTTGATCACCCACGGCAGATAAAGCCAGCTTGTATAAAGAGCAATATCCGTATTAGAAATTCCAAGCCGCTTGTAAAGAATAACGGAGACGCTCATTGCAAGTACGTAAGGAAGCCCTTCGGCTAAATATAAGAAGGGGATCCAGCTCCAGGGCTTAAGAGATTTTTTATCTATCATTTAATGTTGGAGTTTTTTATGATTTGTTTTTGAGCAAGAATAAATGCCCCCTCCAAAGCAGAGAATAAAGGTGATTGGATTTTAACTTCAGGTAGACTGTTTTTAATTTTTTGCCGTACAATACTTGAATAAATATTTTCATTTTCAAGCAAGCCTCCCATCAGGCATAAATTAAATTTATTGTTTCCTGTTTTATTGATGACCGCTTCAACAAGACTGATCAGTTCATCAGATTCATCATTAATAATTTTTCGTACGTGATCATCTTTATTGTAAAAAGTGATTATCACTTCAGCTAGTTTAGCAATATTATAATCTGTCGAATAAATTAAATCAATCAGTGAATTTCTATCATCAACAGATAATTCATCTTTTAAAAATTCAAACAGATGACTTTTGGGAATTACGCCGTCAATCTGTTTAGAAAAAATATTTAATGTTTTTCTGGCAATTGAATAACCACCACCATCATCGCCAATAATTCTGCCATAACCTCCAAGAGTAAAAAAATTGTTATTCTCCTCCTTTACAGCGATTATTGATCCTGTGCCGGCAATTAATACCGCGCCGTGCTTTCCTGCGTGAGCACCTTCGAGAGCAATTCTAATATCACTTTCTATAAAAATATTTTTGAATGATTTACCTTTCGAATGGGAATATGCATTCAAAATACTCTTAAAATTATCAGCTTGATGTTTCCTTCCTGCACCCGCTGCACCAATAATAATTGCTTCCACTTCTTCAACTTTCAGATTGTATTTATCAATGCATCGTTCGATGAGAGAAAATAGATCAGCAGCAGTTCTATTTGCTTCATTGATTAAAATATTTGCAGCCGGCCCAGTGATTTCGAAAATCGTTTCACCGTCAAGGTCGTATAAAGCGCATTTTGATTTTGATCCGCCGCTGTCTATTGCAATTATTGATTTCATTTTTACTGAGTTTGTTTTACAAAATAAAAATAGAGAAAATCGTTACTAATTGAAAAGTTTCGATAAATCTTTAATCTTCTTCAAACAGAATTATTTCTTTATTTTGCATAAAAATAACTAAGGTTTATTATGAGTTCACTCGAAGAATATTTCCATCCATTTAGAGAAAATATAGTTGGCTGCAATCAAACTTTTGAAACTGCCTACGGTATTCAAAAATTAATCTATGCAGATTGGATTGCAAGCGGAAGACTTTACAAACCAATTGAAGAAAAAATGTGTGAGTTGTTTGGACCGTTTGTCGGCAATACCCATTCGGAAGCGAGCGAAACGGGAACACTGATGACTCAGTCATATCATCTTGCGCAGGAGATAATTAAAAAGCACTGCAATGCATCAAAGGATGATGTGATTATTTCTGCCGGTTCAGGAATGACGGCAATGGTAAATAAGTTTATCAGAATTTTAGGACTCCGGGTTCCAGAGCAACTGAAAGATTTTATTTGTCTTCCTGAAGAATTGAAGCCGGTTGTTTTCACAACGCACATGGAGCATCATTCCAACCAAACTACATGGCTTGAATCTATTGCTGATGTTGTGGTCATCGCACCCGATAAAGAGGGTTGCGTTGATATTAATGATTTTATTATTCAGCTTGAGAAATTTAAAAACCGAAAATTAAAAATCGGTTCCTTTACGGCAGCCTCAAATGTTACAGGTATTATTCCTCCATACTATGAGCTTGCAAAGTTGATGCATCAAAATGGCGGCTATTGTTTTATTGACTTTGCCTGTGCTGCGCCTTATGTTAAAATAGATATGCATCCTTCTGATCCTTTGGAAAAACTTGATGCAATATTTTTTTCACCGCATAAATTTCTTGGCGGTCCGGGAACTTCTGGCATACTAATATTTGATTCCAAACTTTATAAAAATAAGATTCCCGATAATCCAGGCGGCGGCACGGTGGATTGGACAAATCCATGGGGGCAGCATAAATTTGTCTCAAACATTGAAGCGCGCGAAGATGGCGGAACGCCTGCATTTCTTCAAACTATTAAAGCCGCTTTGTGCATTCAGTTGAAAGAAAAAATGGGTGTTAAAAAATTGCGTGATAGGGAAGATGAACTTGTAAAAATTGTTTTTACTGAATTAAGAAAAACTCCCGGACTTCGTATTTTGGCAGATAACATTGAACATCGGCTTGGTGCAATTTCATTTTATGTAGATAATATCCACTACAATTTAATTGTGAAATTATTAAATGATCGCTTCGGAGTGCAGGTGAGAGGAGGGTGTTCCTGTGCCGGTACTTACGGACATTATCTGCTGCACGTTACTCCCGAACAATCACATAATATCACAGAAAAAATTAATCACGGTGATTTATCCGAAAAACCGGGGTGGGTAAGGTTATCAATTCATCCAACAATGACTAACGAAGAAATATATTTCATTGCAGACGGTGTTAATCAGATTGTCAAGAATATTTCTTTGTGGGCGAAAGATTACAAATATGATTTACATAAGAATGAATTTGAAAATATTTTAAGAGAAAGTGAACATTCAAAAATAATTAGACAATGGTTTGAAATTCCCGATTAGCAAAAAGCAAAAGTTTTGCTTTATCAATCAAACTTGATTCTTTCTGAAACAAATTTAAATTACAGGCGAAAATAATTTTGTCCTTTGGTTAATTATCAAAACTACAAGGAGTTTTTGCCATGTTAACTTTAGGTGCCTACGAAAAATGTCGTCGTTATATTGAGGCTCATTCACATCAATCCGGGCAATTAGAGCTTAATGAAATTAAATCGAGTTGTCCCTGTATAACAATTTCACGAGAAACCGGTGCGGGGGCGGGGTTTGTCAGTCAACATCTTATCTCCTATTTGCAGGCTGCTACTAAAGATAAATCTTGCGAGTGGACTTTTTTTGATAAACTGCTTATCGAAAAAGTTTTAGCAGATCATAATCTTCCAGGACAATTAAGTGAATTTATGAAAGAGGATAAGTACAGCAACATTTCTTCAGTCGTAAATGAACTGCTTGGAATTCATCCTTCAAAATGGACGCTGCTTCATAAAACAACCGAAACTATCATTCAACTTGCAAGGATGGGGAACGTTGTAATTGTTGGAAGAGCTGCAAATGTTATCACGGCTAAACTTCCAAATACTTTTCATGTCAGGCTTGTTGCTCCATTAGAAAATCGTGTACAGAAAATGATGAAGCATTATTCTATGAGTGAAAAGGAAGCTGGTGATTTTATTAAACGGGAGGATAATTCACGAAAGAATTATGTGAAGTCAAATTTTAATAAGGATATTGAAAATCCCCACCTTTATCATTTGGTTGTGAATACAGGATTAACTACGTATGAAGAGGCTGCAAGATTAATTGGACATGGAGTAATAAATAAATTCCATGCAAAGTTCGTCACTAAAGAGGCGGTTTTATATTGATAAGACATCGCTTGAAATTTCATAAAAGAGTTTTAAGTCTGTTCAATCCTGTTTTACTTACAGGAAGTTGAACATCATTCTTTAGAATTATTTTGTAGGATTCATTCGGCTGCATTTCAAGTTGTTTGATGTAATCAACACTTATAATATATGAACGGTGCACCCGGATAAAATTGGCGTTAAGGTATTTCTCAAAATACTTCATAGTTTTTTTCTTCAAGTATTTTGAATTGTCCGTGTATATCTGTACATAATCATCCTGTGCTTCAATCCACCTTATTTGATCGAGAGGGAGGATGGTGATTTTTGTGCCATCTTTAATTACTACCCTTTCGAGTTTTTCAATTTTCTTTTCGTTATGATGAATAATGTTTTGAATAGTATGTTGATAAGAAATTTTATCTTGAAGATTAATTTTAGCTTTCTTCAAAGCTTCCTCAAATCTATCCTGCGGCATTGGTTTTAATAAATAATCTGCAGCATTCACTTCGAAAGCTTTGATAGCATAATTATCATAAGCAGTTGTAAAAATTATCACGGGATGATTTTCGAGAAGCTCAAGCATTTCGAAGCCGGTTAGCTTTGGCATTTGAATATCGAGGAATATTAAGTCCGGTTTTTCTTCGTTGATTTTTTTTATAGCATCAAATCCATTTGAACATTCCGTGATGATTTCGATTTCAGGATGGGTGGAGAGATATTTTTTAGTTATCTGTCTTGCCAATGTTTCGTCGTCAATTATTATTGTCTTTATTTTATCGTTCATAATTTTTCCTGAATTAGTGTTAATTAGTGAAATTAGTGGCAAAAATTCTTGCCACGAATTACACGGATTTTCACGAATTATTTTTTAATGGAATATAAATGTTCACTATAAATTTACCATTTTCTTTCTTTACTTCGAGCAAGTTTTCCTGCTGATAAATCAAGTCCAATCTTTCTTTTATATTTTTTAATCCGACACCTGCTCCTTTTTTATGCGACTCGCCGTCAAAGTTATTGCTGATTGAAATTACTAAATAATTTTCATGTCTGCTGCAGGTTAGTTTTATTAAAATTTTATCAAACGTTTCATAGACTGCATGCTTTATTGCATTCTCAAAAATAGGCTGTAAAATCATACTTGGTATTTCAACTCTGCCGCACTCAGGATCAAACTCTTCTACGTATTCAAACTTATCCTCAAATCTGACTTTTTCTATATCGAGATAGAGTCTGATATTTTTTAATTCCTCGCTGAGTGAGTTTTTTTGTTGATCGTTGTTTGCGAGTGTATATCTTAAAAAGTCTGCAAGTTTAATTATCATTTGTTTAGCACGCGCAGGCTCAATATCCGTCAATGCGCTCATAGAATTTAAACTATTAAAAATGAAATGAGGATTTATCTGAAATTTTAGTGTTCTCAATTCGGCGTGTGTGATTAAATTTTTTAGTTCCGCTTCTTTAACAACTTTTTCTCTAAGATTTGCTGAATAACCTATCAGATAATAAAATGAAGTGATGACAAAATAGAAAAGGATACCAAGCAAAAACCTCCATGCAATTGAGCCTCCGAAGAATGGAATATAATCTTTATTGTCATTTAAAATTAAATTGATTAAAAAATATCCAAGGCTCAACCAAATAACTGTAGAAAAAATAGAACTAACCAAGTGGTTAACTAAAACTTTATAAATTTTTTCATCGAAAGAAATGAATCTTGCCGGATACCAGAAACTTAGTCCGATAACTGCGAGCAGAAAATTAAACACCAAACTATCAGCCAGTGCAAGTAAGTAGCTTATATTTAAACTGAATGTTATTAAAAGAAAATAAAAAATTGAAACAAATAACCATGCCACTATGTAGATGATTATGTTTTTAACATCACTCAGAATCGGATGGCTGTTCATAGTTTAATAGATGGAGATTAATATCTTGCTTTAATCTCACCGCCGCCAAAAAGTACAATACCCTTGATAATAAGTCTGCGACTGCTGTCTATAACCACACTCGGATGTCGTACAATTTTATTACTGAAGCCGCCAAAAAGAGGAAGAACGTCCAGAGTAACATTCCAATCTTGCGGCACAATAAAAGTACTGCCGCCGAATACAGCGATCAAATCAATAAAATTATTTCCTTCGGCAAGTTTGCATTGGCTAAGATCAATTTCGGAGCCGCCGAAAAGCGATGTAACACTGCCTCCTTCAAAATGATCGCTGAGGATTATTTTATTGCCCCCTCCAAAGATAGCAACATCGTCAACTCTGTTTACATTCGTTGTAGTAGTTCGGTTAAAAAATCCTTTGTGAGTTTGCGTATTGGCTGTCGTTTCACCTCTTTTGTGCAGGAGGATGTAAACTCCAATAGCAATAATTATAACGGGAACTATGACTTCATCATCATAACTAATAAAATAAAAAACCTTCGGGATTAAAAAGAACACTCCAAGAATTACAAAAATGGAGCCGACGAGTTTCTTATTGCTTTTTACAATTAGAATTAGTCCGGCAAAAATAAAAAATGAGGGCCAGGAAAAAATTACATCTGCAACATCGAAGTTAAAAATGTTCATAGAGTTGAATAAGAACATCACTCCAATGAAGATCAAAGCGGCGCCGAAAACCAACCTTGCAGTTCCAGTTCGGGTTCCTGTTTCAATATTTTCGTTCATTTTTATTTTCCTTTGGCTTTTATTTTTCTCGCAGGCAAAATAATTTTCAATAATCACCAAATAAAGTACTATTCGGTGAATTGCAGGAAATCATCGGTAAATGGTAAAGATTCAAGTATTAAAAACTTGTTCTAAACCTCGATCTTGAACTCGACCTTGAACTTGAACTTGAACTTGACCTTGAATTGAACTTCAGTCCGCTCTTAAACTTTTACTTTCGCTTCGTCCAATTGCGCTTTTTCAACTTTCTGAAGCGCTTGTTCAAGATCAGCGATCAGATCGTTTACATTTTCAATTCCAACAGAAATTCTAACCAAACCTTCTGTAATTCCACCAGCCAATCTTGCTTCTTTGCCCATAGAAAAATGTGTCATACTTGCAGGATGCTGAATCAAACTTTCAACTCCGCCTAAACTTACAGCAAGCTGAAAAAGTTTAACCGAGTTCATCATCAATCTACCGGCTTCTAATCCACCTTTTAATTCAATTGTTATCATTCCGCCAGAACCCTTGTGCTGCTTTAATCCCACCTGATATTGAGGATGAGATTTTAAACCAGGATATCGAATTGATTCAACTAAGGGATGTTGCTCTAACCACTCAGCTATAATCTGGGAATTTTCGCAATGCTTTTCCATTCTTAATGCAAGAGTTTTTAACCCGCGATGGACAAGAAATGAGTTGAAAGGATCAATAACTCCGCCAAGTTGATTTAATGTTTTTCGGAACTGCAAATAAGTTGGCTCATCTTTCACAACAATAATTCCACCAACAACATCGGCATGTCCATTTAAAAATTTTGTAAGACTGTGCATAACAACATCAGCGCCAAGCGCAATTGGATTTTGCAATGCAGGACTCATAAATGTATTATCAACAACAACCGCAGCATTATTCTTATGTGCTATCTTTGATATTTCTTCAATATCAGAAATGCTAAGAGTAGGATTTCCGGGAGTTTCTAAATAGACTACCTTTGTATTTGGTTTAATTGCCTTTGAAACATTTTCAACAATGGATGTATCAACAAATGTAGTTTCGACACCAAATTTTTTCATTATTGTATTTAGTAAAGTTGTTGTTGGTCCATAAACAGCGGATGAACAAACAACGTGATCACCAGCCTGAGTTAGTGCTGCAAATATTGTGTGAACCGCAGCCATTCCACTGCCGCATCCAAGTGCTTTGTGTCCGCCTTCAAGTGCAGCAATCGCATCTTCCATAGCCTTGATGGTAGGATTTAACATTCTTGTGTAAATGTAACCTTTTTTTTCGCCTGCAAATTTTGCTGCGCCATCGTCTGTTGATTCAAATTTGAATGTAGATGTTTGATAAATCGGTGGAACTACAGAGCCATATTCATACTCATCAATACCTGAATGAACACACATTGTTTCAAAATTTATCTTTGAATGATTTTCCATATTGATCTTCCTAAAAATGTTTTATAAAAATAATGAACAAAATTAGGGAAAATTTATGAAAGCTTGAGAATATTCTCAAAAACGTTTTATGTGATTTGCTCAATTAATGATAAAAATATTATGTTTTATTAATATTGGCTTGATCAAAAATTAGATTTATTTGAATATAAAATAGGTTATTCGTAACAGAGTAAATGTCTATGTCTTTCTAAAATTCCTTATATTTCCCACTCAAATTCTGTAAATCTTAATAACGATTCTAATTTTGGCAAAAGAAAAAATACTTGTTACTTCTGCACTTCCTTATGCAAATGGTCCGATCCATCTGGGGCATTTAAGCGGCGCATATCTTCCTGCAGATATTTATGTGCGTTACAAAAGATTAAATGGTGATGATGTTGTTTACGTTTGTGGTTCTGATGAACACGGTGTACCAATAACAATTAGTGCAGATAAAGAAAAAGTTTCTCCTCAGGTAATTATAGATCGCTATCACGAAGCCAATAAAAAAGCTTTTGCAAGATTTGGAATGAGTTTCGATAATTACTCGCGCACAAGTCTTCCAATTCATCACGAAACCGCTAAAGAATTTTTCCTTGAATTTTATAATCGTGGATTATTTGTTGAGAAAAAATCACTCCAGTTTTATGATGATAAAGCAAATATGTTTTTGCCTGATCGTTATGTTGAAGGTACTTGCCCCAAATGTGGTAACGAAGAAGCACGCAGCGATGAATGTGAAAATTGCGGTTCGCTCTATGATCCATCAGAATTAAAAAATCCTAAAAGTAAAATTTCCGGTGGAACGCCAAAGTTGAAGGAAACATCGCACTATTATTTCCCGCTTGGCAAATATCAACCTGCTTTAGAAAAGTATGTTGATGAGATGAATGAAAAGTATGGATGGAAAGAAAACGTACTTCAATATTGCCGTGGTTGGTTTAAAGATGGATTAAAAGATAGAGCAATTACCAGAGATTTAGATTGGGGAATAAAAGTTCCTGTTGACTCTGCTGCCGGAAAAGTAATTTACGTTTGGTTTGAAGCAGTGCTTGGATACATATCATCCACAAAAGAATTATCTCAGCAAAAAAATGATCCAGAACTTTGGAAAAAATATTGGCAGGATATAAAAACTAAATACATCGCATTTATTGGTAAAGATAACGTAGTATTTCACACAATAATCTTTCCGGCAATCTTAATGGCGTGGAATGAAGGTGGAAAGGAACAATATTGTTTACCTCAAAATGTTCCTGCAAATGAGTTCTTAAATTTTGAGGGAAAGAAATTTTCTAAGAGTAGAAATTGGGGAATTGATGTTGATGAGTTTTTAGATTTGTTTGAACCTGATTTGCTTCGTTATACACTTGCAGCAAACTTGCCTGAAACACGTGATACGGATTTTTACTGGAAAGAATTTCAATTAAGAAATAACAGCGAGCTTGCTGATATTCTTGGCAATTTTATCAATCGTACTTTTACGTTTGTGTTTAAACATTTCGATGGAAAAGTTCCTGCTCTTGGAAAGTTTGAAAAAATCGATGAAGATATGCTCAAAGAAATTTCAGAATATCCGAAACGAGTAGCTGATTTTTTTGAAAAGTATAAAATTCGCGATGGCGTGAATGAAATTATGAATCTTGCTCGTGACGGCAATAAATATTTTAATGATACCGAACCTTGGAAGACTGTTAAATCTAACAAAGAAAGATGCGGAACAACTTTAAATATTTGTTTGCAAACAATTTATACTTTAGCAGAATTATTTTCGCCGGTGCTTCCATTTTCAACAGAAAAATTATTTAAAATGTTAAACGCAAAACCAGTTGATTGGAAAGATTGCGGTAAACCTCAATTAAAAGAAGGACATCAATTGAATCAAAGTGAAATACTTTTTCCAAAAATTGAAGACGAAAAAATAGAAGCTCAGGTAACCAAACTTCCTAAGCCGGAAGTTGAAAAAGAAAAAGTTGGACTGATTACTTACGATGATTTTATGAAAATTCAACTCCGTACCGCAGAAGTTATTGAAGCTGAAAAAGTTCCGAAGAGCGAAAAACTTTTAAAGTTAAAAGTTAAATTAGAAAATGAAGAAAGACAGGTTATTGCAGGGATAGCAAAATCTTACCAACCGGAAAATTTGATTGGTAAAAAAGTAGTGATCGTTGCAAATTTGCAGCCTGCAAAGCTAATGGGTTTAGAATCAAATGGGATGATATTAGCCGTTGAAACTTCAGAAGGTGGTTTGCAGGTTTTGAATTTACCTGATAATGTAAATAATGGAACAAGAGTCAAATAATAAATTTAAGGGAAGAATAGAATGAAAAAAGTTTTGTGGATAATAGTTTTTGCTTCAATTGCAGTTTTAACTCAATCAGAAAACAAATTATCCTCGCAGTTAAAAAATGTTTTAATGAGTAAACAAAGCAATGATAAAGTGCTTGTTTGGATTTTCTTGAAAGATAAAGGCAGCAACACAAATTATTTTCTGAGCAATCCCGAGCAGGTTGTAAGTGAAAAATCACTTAATAGAAGAAGCAAGGTACTTTCAAAATCTTCATTGATCTCCTATTACGATATTCCAGTAAATACTGATTATATCAACGAATTACAAATCAATGGATTTGAGATCAAAAATAAATCTCGCTGGTTAAATGGTGTTTCGGGATATATCGAGTCCTCAAAACTCAGCCGGCTATCAGATCTGCCATTCATTAAATCAATTGACATTGTTCGAGGATATAAAAATGACGAAATAAAAAATGAAAACACTAATCCAATTTTTACAGATAATCAATTAACTAAAAATCCTGATCAGCCAAATTCATTCAACTACGGAAATTCATTCACACAGCTTCAACAAATAAATGTACCGGCACTGCATGATTTGGGTTACTTTGGGCAGGGGGTAACAATTTGTCTGATGGATGCTGGATTCAACCGGCTTACTCACGAATCTTTTAGCACTATGAATATTATCGCTGCATGGGATTTTGTAAATGGTGACTCAAACGTTGGCGACGAAGGCGACATGGGAAGCGGTTCTCACGGAACGGAAACACTTTCTACCATTGGCGGATTCAAAGAAGGAAAATTATTGGACCGGCATTCGATGCAGATTTTATTCTTGCTAAAACTGAAAATACCGACAGTGAAACTCCGGTTGAAGAAGATAACTGGATTGCCGCACTCGAATGGGCTGATAGCATTGGCGTTGATGTAACCTCCACTTCACTCGGATATCTTGATTATGACCCTCCTTTCCAAAGCTATACCTGGGAAGATATGGACGGGAACACTGCGTTGATAACAATTGCCGGTGATATTGCCGTTAGTCTTGGAATAGTAGTAGTAAACTCCGCCGGCAACTCAGGATTTAATTCAAGCCATAATACACTTGGTGCGCCTGCCGACGGCGACAGCATAATTACTGCCGGCGCAGTCGAAAGCAATGGTCAGCGATCATCGTTCAGCAGTGTTGGTCCTACAGTTGATGGCAGAATAAAACCGGACGTTATGGCGATGGGTGATGGTGTTGTAGTTGCAAGCCCTTCAAATGATCATCAATATACCACTGCTTCGGGAACATCATTTAGCTGTCCTTTAACCGCCGGTGTGGCTGCACTTATTCTTTCTGTTAATTCTAATCTCACGCCGATGATGGTGCGCGAAGCAATGTGGAATACTTCCTCCAATCATAACAATCCAAATAACTCAATAGGATGGGGCATACTAAATGCTTTTGATGCATCAAATTATTTCCCTATTCCTGTAGAACTTGAATCATTTTCAGCTAACGTTATTGGAACAGATGTTTTATTAAACTGGATTACTTCTACCGAGAAAAATAATTCCGGGTTTGAAGTGCAAAGAAAAACTAAAGAGGAAAATGAATTTAAAACATTAATTTTTATCGAAGGAAATGGGACAACAACCGAACAAAATTCCTATTCTTTCATAGATAAAAATTCACCATCCGGTTTTATTACCTATAGATTGAAGCAAATTGATTTTGATGGCAGTTTCGAATATTCGAATATAATTGAAGTTGAAGTCATTTCACCAAAAGTATTTTCACTTGAACAAAATTATCCGAATCCATTCAACCCGACAACAAAAATTAAATATGTTATTCCAAACATCGAAACATTGCAAGGAGCTTCCCTGCAAGTAACACTAAAGATTTATGATGTACTTGGAAATGAAATAACTACACTTGTAAACGAACAACAACAACCCGGCACATACGAAGTAGAATTTAATACGGGTCAAACTGTCAATATTTCCAGTGCTGTTTATTTCTATCAATTAAAAGCAGGAAATTTTGTCGAAACAAAAAAAATGATTCTGAATAAATAACTGATTGCGGGTATAAAAGATTAGAAAACACAAAGATAATTGTGCTATCACAATCAAATTACCTTGTTTTTCATAGCCCTATTGGGTAAAATTTAAAATTAAATTTAATAACATTTTATAGGAGATAAATATAAATGCGTTCACCTTTTCTTTTTATGATCATTGGATTATTTGGCTTGCTGCTTTCATCATGTTCGCCTGAACATTCCGAAATAATAGTTTCAAAATTCGATGATACAGAGATCACGATGAAAGAGTTCGAAGAAGCTTATGCAAAAATGTCGGCGGAATTGAAGAAGCAAAAACAGATTCACTTCCGAAACTTCAAAATTTTCTTGATCTTTATACCAATTTCAAAATGAAATTAAGAGACGCCTCAATCAGAGGCTTTGATAACAACGAAATCCTTTCTGCTGAGTTATTAGATTATCAAAGGAAAGTCGGTAGTTCATATATTTTAGAAAAACAAGTTGTGGAACCTGCGGTTGAAAAACTCTATGACAGAAGAAAAGAAGAATTAAGAGTCAGCCACTTGATGGTGCGCGCAACAGCCGGAAGCAATATTGATTCATTAAGACAAGTTGCTCAAATTTATCTTGACAGCATTAACAACGGCGCTGATTATGAAACTATGGTAAAACGTCATTCTGATGACAATTTTTCCAAAGCATCCGGCGGCGATATTTTTTATGTAACAGGTGGGCAGCTTCCCTGGGAGTTTGAAGATGCTGCTTATAATACTCCTAAAGGTCAAATATATCCCGCTCTCGTTCAAACTAAATTTGGATTTCACATTATTAAAGTAACCGACAGAAAACCGCGCATCGCCAAAATTAAGGCAAGCCACATATTAATTAGTTACCAGGACAGTGAAGGCAAAATTGATTCTGCAGCAGCGAAATTAAAAATGGATACTGTTCTTGCCAAGCTAAGTTCAGGCGAAAGTTTTGAAGAGGTAGCAAAACAATATTCAATGGACCCAGGCTCAAAGGATAAAGGCGGCGATCTTGGATTTTTCGAACGTCGTATGATGGTAAAAGAATTTGATGAAGTTGCATTTAATCTTGAAATTGGTCAAGTGTCCAATGTTGTTAAAACAAATTTTGGTTATCATATTATTAAGTGTACAGACAAACAACCCATCCCTCCATTCGAATCAGAAAAAGAAAATTTGAAAAAAGTTTATCGTCAGGGAAGATTCAATGACGATAATAATATTTTAGTTGACTCATTAAAGGCGAAATATAATTTTCAGCAGAATCAACAAACAGTCGATTTTTTACTAGCCAATAGTGATGGTTTCCATTTTGGTGAAGAACATCCGAAGAAAGATGAGATCGGTGCGATGACATTGTTCACTGCAGCAGGCAAAAACTTTAATGCATTGGACGTTCTGCAGAGAATAGGACAGGATAAAGAATTCGCTTCCAAAGAATTAAAATCAGAAGCATTTGAACCCGCTCTTAAAAAAATCTCCGGCGAAATGCTTTTTGGAAGAAGACGCAATGAATCTTGATAAACGCGATCCACAGTTTGCTTCTCTTATGAAAGATTATCGAGATGGAATTTATATTTTCAAACTTCAAGAGGAAGAAGTATGGAATAAACTTTCCGTTGATAGTACAAAACTTTATAACTATTGGGAAGAGAATAAATCAAATTATGTTATGCCTGATAAAATAAGTTTCAGTGAAATTTATTCTGCAAAAGATTCTTTGATTAATCATTACTATTCATTGCTTCAGTCGGGTGAAAATTTTGATTCATTAGCATTCAAATACACCGAACGACCAGGATTTAAAACTAAAGCAGGAAATTATGGACTGGTTGATGTGACTTCTTCCGTCCTTTCACGCGAAGCTGACAAGCTCAAAACCACTGGCGAATATTCAACCCCGTTTAAGAATGGTGCGGGTTATTCTATCTTCAAATTAAATTCGAAAGAAGCATCAAGATTAAAAACTTTTGAAGAAGCCAAACCAGAAGTTTCAGGCACCGTGCAGGAAATGGAAAGCAAGCGGTTGGAGAACGATTATATCAGTGGACTAAAGAATACTTACAACCCGCAATATTTTTATGAAGAGCTTCAAAAAGCTTTTAAACAAGAATAATATAGTTATTGGTTTTCTCACCGCAGTTATTTTCGTAAGCTGCGGTGAGGAAAAACCGAAAGATGGATATCTTGCAAGAGTAAACGATACCTATCTTTCCGCAGAGGAATTTGAAAATCTCTCAAAATTATCTTCTTTAAAAGGCAAATTCCGTGAAGAAATTATCAGGCAGTGGATAGAAAAAGAGCTGCTGTACCAGGAAGCAAAATCTGATGGTATCACGGACGAAGTCGAATACAAAAGGATAATAGAAAATTCCCGCAAAGAACTTGCAGCTTCATTTCTATTAAAAAAAATTATTGATGATGCTTCATTCAATTTTGAAACTGAAGATATTAAGAAATTCTATGAAAATAATAATCAGCTTTTTATATCACGGCAAAAACTTTTTTAATAAACAAAGTTGAATTTGAAGATGAAGATCAGGCAATACAATTTAGAACAACTGCTGTTGAGAGTGATTGGTACAAAGCAGTAAATGCATTCAGCGGCGATTCTGTTTTTCTTTCTTCTGTGATCAATTCGCTGTTCACAGAAAATGATTTCTTTTCTGCCCGATCTTTCAGATTAGTTAATGGTTTGTCAGCGAATGAAATTAGTATTGTTTTTGAAAATGAAAACCATCATTATGAAGTACTCCAATTGCTTCAGAGTTATGAGACAGGTGAACTAATGCCGTTCGAAGCTGCACGAAATATTGTCGAAGCGGAATATCTTGCGGTTAAAAGAGAAGAAATTATTGATGCTTATTTAAAAGATCTTTACTCAAATAATGAAATTGAAATTATATACGGAAAGTAAATGAAAAAAATTCTGTGTTTGGCGCTAATAGGGTTACTAAATTTTTCGGCAATGGCTCAACAGGTACTCGATAAAGTTGCAGCTATTGTAGATAATGAAATTATTTCACAAGGTGAACTCGACTTTCAAACAGCATTATTTGCATCTCAAAGGAAGGTTGATATTAATACCCCAGGGCTTAAAGAAAAAATTCTGAACTCAATGATCGAAGACAAACTTGTATATGCCCAAGCTAAACTTGATTCAATTGAAGTAACCGATGATGAAGTTAATCAGCGTATTGATTATCAAATCAATTCTTTTATCCAGCAATACGGCTCGAAAGAAAAAGTCGAGCAGGTTTATGGAATGACAGTAGAAAAAATTAAGCGCGAATTAAAAGATGATGTCAGAAAAAACCTGATGGTGCAAATGCTTCAACAAAAGAAATTTGGGAATACCGAAGCATCCCGCAGGGAGGTGGAAGAGTTTTACAGCCTCTATAAAGATAGCCTTGGTGTGATTCCTGAAAAATTGAAAATCTCTCACATCTATATAAATCCGAAAGCTTCGGACGATTCAAAGAAAAAATATTATCAACTTGCTCAGTCGCTTTTAGATTCAATTAAAAATGGTGCTGACTTTGGAACTCTTGCTATTAAGTATTCCGAGGACCCCGGCAGTGCTGCTTCCGGCGGCGATCTCGGATTTGTTAAAAAAGGTGTTTTCTATGCTGAGTTTGAATCAGCCGCTTTCGATTTACAGCCCAGAGAATTGTCAGCAGTAGTTGAGTCGCCTGTTGGATTCCATATCATACAGCTTCTTGAAAGACGCGGCGAATCAATTCACACCCGCCATATACTAATTAAAATAAAAGCAGACGATCAAGCTGATCTAAGAGCAATCCAATTATTAACTGATGTTCGCGACAGCATTATGCAGGATGTGAGTAAGTTCAAATCTTTCGCTGTCAAATATAGTCAGGATAAAGAAACCGCTCCATTTGGCGGTGATCTTGGAACTTACTACATCAATCAGCTTGATAAAAACCTTTTGGATGTTGTTTCTAAAATGAAGCAGGGGGAAGTAAGTTTTCCGAGACGAATTGAATACTCTGCCGGAAATTACGGCTACCACATTGTTTATCTTGAAGAAAAAATTCCACAGCATCCAGCCGATCTTGAAATTGATTATGCCGAGTTGAAAAAACTTGCCGATGAACAGAAAAAGCAAAAAAAATATGAAAGCTGGATGGCAGAATTAAAATCTCAAATCTTTTGGGAAGTAAAAAATTAAGTTTCCGAAAAATTATTAAAAAAATCTCTAAAGAATTCTATCGTTGTCATCCTGAGCCTGTCGAAGGATGGCTTTCTCTTGAAAACATAATAATTAAAAAAAAGGTTGATGATTGAAAGACTCAGATTCACAAGTTGATGACATAAAATTAGTCGAAGAACTTAAAACAAAAGTATCTTCAATAAAAAAGGAACTTGCTAAAGTTATTGTCGGGCAGAATGAAATAATTGATCAAATAATTATTGCGTTGCTGTCAAATGGTCACTGCCTGCTCGTTGGGGTGCCGGGACTTGCAAAGACACTGCTGATAAAATCATTAGCCGATGTGATGGATCTCAAATTCAACCGCATTCAGTTTACCCCCGACCTTATGCCCAGCGATATCACCGGCACAGAATTAATTGAAGAAGATCCGCTGACTAAAAGAAGAAATTTTCGATTTATACCGGGACCTGTTTTTGCTAACATAATTTTAGCAGATGAAATAAACCGTACCCCTCCCAAAACTCAAGCTGCACTTCTCGAAGCTATGCAGGAACATAAAGTAACTGCTGCCGGAGTGAGCTATAAGCTTGATGAACCATTCTTCGTACTGGCAACACAAAATCCTATTGAACAGGAAGGAACCTATCCACTGCCCGAAGCTCAGCTCGATCGTTTTATGTTCAATCTCTGGCTCGATTATCCCAGCTTTGATGAAGAACTAAAAATAGTTGAAACAACCACAAGTCAGTATTCGGCAAAATTGCAAAAAGTAATTAATGGTAGTGAATTAACTTCCTTTCAGAATTTAGTTAGAAGAGTTCCTGTCGCTGATAATGTCATACAATATGCAGTAAAAATTGTAAACCTAACCCGTCCTGCAAATCCTGAAGCTCCAAAGTTTATAAAGGATTGGATTACCTGGGGCGCCGGTCCGCGTGCGTCACAGTATTTGATACTTGCAGCAAAAACAAAATCAATTATCGAAGGGAGATTCACACCGAATATTGATGATGTGAAATCAGCCCTGATTCCAGTGCTAAGGCATAGGATCATCACCAACTTCAGTGCAGAAGCTGAAGGAATCAGATCTGTTGAAGTGATTAAGAAATTGATCAACTAACACCTCCGAGGTTTAGGAAAACCTCGGAGGTTTTGTAATCGTCAAATCTAAAATTTCAATATACTACTGTAAAAATCTGCAATAGGGTCCTGAAGCTTCATGGTCGTATTGTCAAAATCTGCAATAGGGTTCTGAAGCTTCATGGTCATATTGCAAAAATCTGCAATAGGGCTTTGAAGCTTCATGGTCGTATTGTAAAAAGTTGCAATAGGGAACTGAACGTTCAAGGCTGTATTGTAAAAAGTTGCAATAGGGCTTTGAAGCTTCATGATCGTATTGTAAAAGTAAGCAAGCCAATCTGGCAAAAAAGTTTGCCATTATAATCTTCTGAATCAAAATATGTATAGAATTTTGGTCAGCATGAGCGATAAGTCTTTTTAGAGGCGGGCTATCTTGTAATTCTTCAAGGTAAAATATACCTGTGAAGCAGCGGTTTTAACTACTGTTGCTGTCGGAACTGCCAGAAGCATTCCTAAAACTCCAAACAACTGACTGCCTGCGATAATAAGAAGAATTATAACTATCGGGTGCATATCAACACTTTTAGAAAATACAAAAGGCTGAACTATTCCATTATCCAAAGTGTAAATGGTAAGTAAAAGTAGAGTGATGTACGGAATTTGCGAGAAGTCACCATATTGAATCACGGAAAAAACCATTGCGGGGATACCCCCGATGACCGGACCGAAATAAGGTACAAGGTGACCAAGTCCGGCAAGCAATCCTAAAGGGAGGGAGTTATCAATGCCGATAAAAAATAAACCGAAACCCATTGTAACACCAACAAAAGTTGCGTCAAAGATCCATGCGCGCACGAATCTTCCAAGTTGATTAGAAATGCCTTTCAAAATCCAATAAGACATTTCAAAATATTTATTAGGAACTGCCTGTAAAATCCCGCGAAAAATTCTCCTGCTGTCCTTCAGTAAAAAGAATGTAATGAACGGAACAATAACAAGAATAGCAACTATTGAAACGATGCCTGAGAGCAAGTCACTAATCCTATCGAACGAGTGAACTATTTGATAGGAAACAAAATCTTCAACCCGCGTAACAAGTTCGCCGGGGGTATAAAAAGGCAGGTAGGTGTAAATCTCCTTATCAATTTTAACTAAGCTGTCGTGAAGAGAAAAATCGTGAAGCGAATTGAGCAATTGGTTTAACTGAAAGAAAAATTTTGGAATGAAAAAAGAGAGCAATAAGTAAATTAAAAATCCAGCGGATGCAAAGACTATTAATGTAGCCGGAAGTTTATTCATACCATTTTTTTCAAAGATGGAAACAAGCGGAATAAATATGAAAGTCAGCAAAACCGAAATGACTAAAATCACTACAACATCTGCGAGTAAATACAAAATATAAAAGCTAATGAGTAGAGCAGCAGCCAGGAGAATATAAGTGGATTTTTTAGTTGTAGTCATTTCAAATTATTCCAATACTAATTTATGATTGCTTCAACTCGTCTGATGTCCGGCACATCAAGCAGAAGCTGCCGCTCGATACCGGCGCGCAAAGTCATCGGCGACATCGGACAGGCGAGACAAGCACCCGAGAATTTTATTTTTACAATTCCATCTTCCGAAATGCTGATTAGTTGAACATCACCGTCATCAGCCTGAAGGAAGGGGCGGACTTTCTCAAGTGATTTTATTACTTTTTCATTTAAGGATATATCAACCATAATGGTCATCTTTTAATCTTCATCATCAAGAATAATTTCTACTTTTTGCTGTGGTTTTGAATTGCGCAGATTTACCTGCTCAATCAGGTTATCGGCAATCTGAATCATGATAGTTGCGTGTTCGGAATCAGGAATATCATAAACAATCGGTACGCCTTTGTCTCCGCCGATTCTTACACGCGGGTCAATCGGAATACCGCCGATAAACGGAGCCGAAAGTTCATCTGCTAATTTTGAACCCCCTCCGGTTCCGAAAATATCATATTTTATATTAGTATCAGGAGCAATAAAATAACTCATATTTTCAACCACTCCCAGAATAGGAACATTAACCCGTTCAAACATTTTTAATGCTTTTCTTGCATCAATTAATGAAACTTCCTGGGGGGTAGTAACTATCACCGCTCCGGTAAGCGGAATGGTTTGAACAAGTGTCAACTGAATATCGCCGGTGCCGGGAGGCATATCAAATAATAAATAATCAAGCTCGCCCCAATCAACATCAGACATAAATTGTTTTACGGCACCGCTTGCCATTGGTCCACGCCAGATGACAGGAGCGTTATCCTCAATAAGTAATCCAATAGAAATAAGTTTAATACCATAGCTTTCAAGCGGAAGCATCTTCATTGTTGTTTTACTTTGATAGACTTGCGGTTTGCCCTTTATTCCAAGCATCATTGGAATGCTTGGACCATAAACGTCTGCATCAATCAATCCTACTTTAGCTCCTTGTTTAGCTAATGCTACTGCTAAGTTTACAGCAACTGTACTTTTACCGACCCCTCCTTTACCGCTTGCAACAGCGATGGTGTTCTTAACTCCCGGAAGAATTGCATCTTTCTTCGGGTCAGTGTGTGCCGTTACATTAATAGTTTTTGATACGAGTTTTAGTTCTATTGATTTGAGAGAAGGAAAATCTTTTAAGATTAAATCTGAAAAGTGTGAAATAAGCTTTTTGTCTATTTGTGCTTGTGGAAGCGGTACAACAATTTCCGCAGTAAGACTGCTTCCGTTTTGTTCAATGGTTTTAATTGAATTAAGTGTTAAAAGATTTTTATTGATTATCTGATTGTCAGATTTCTTAAGTGTATTTAGCAAAGTTGATTTAGTTATTTCTATCATTATTTAATATATCCTTGTTATGGTGTATTTATCTGTAAAATATTTAAAACATTATCTTATTGTTTTAGAAAAATTTCCGGATGACTTCATTGCATTATTCATAAGCCACTCTTGAGAGTTTATTTTTTTTGAACCGTCTTTGGCTTTAACGAATTTGTAAGTCATATCAGAATAAAGTTCCCTTGCCTTAATATTATCTTTAGAATAAATTTTTAAAACGTTATTTCTAATTTCTTCTTTCAGACTTACACTCTCTATCGGGAAAATAATTTCCACTCTTCGATCAAGATTTCTTTGCATTAGGTCTGCGCTGCTGAGGTAGAATTCTTCATTTCCATTATTATAAAAATACAGGACCCGGCTATGCTCAAGAAATCTTCCAACTATACTTCGCACAGTAATATTTTCGCTTAAATCTTTAATTCCGGGCACAAGACAGCAAATCCCTCTCATTATCAATTCTATTTTGACACCGTTATTAGAAGCTTCGTAGAGGGCGCTGATCATCATAGGATCAACTAACGAATTCATCTTCATTATTATTTTGCCTTCCGATCCGGCTTTCACATTTTCTATTTCTTTTAGAATAAGATACAGAACTTTTTCGCGCATATTTATTGGTGCCACAAAAAGTTTTTTAAATTCAGATTGTTTGGAGTATCCGGTAAGGTAGTTGAATATTTCGGAAACATCGGTGCAAATATCTTCGTCGCAAGTAAAAAATCCTAAATCAGTATAAAGTTTTGCAGTGCCTGCGTTATAATTGCCTGTTGAAAGATGCACATATCTTTTTACGCCGTCAAATTCTTTACGCACGATCAAGGTCATTTTTGCGTGCGTTTTTAATCCAACTAAACCATAAACAACATGTACACCAACCTTTTCAAGTTCTTTTGCCCAGTAGATATTGTTTTCTTCATCGAATCGGGCTTTCAGTTCGACAAGAACTGCGACTTGTTTTCCACGCTCAGCAGCTTCAATTAATGATCTGACAATGGGGGAGTCAGAACCGACACGGTAAAGAGTTTGTTTAATTGCCTGCACGTCAGGATCAGCCGCCGCTTTTTTTATCAGATCAATTACGCTTGAGAAAGAATCAAAAGGATGATGAATTAGAATATCTTTTTTGCGCATTGTTGTAAAAATATCTTCTTCATCTTCAAAATCTTTTGGTGTAACAGGGTAAAAAGGTTTTTCCTTTAACTGATGAAGTGGCAGATTGTAAAGCGACATTACATCACTCATTCCAAGTGGGCCATTAACAACCTGTACATCCTCGCGTTTAATTTCGAGATTTTCGATAAGCGTATCAAGCATAAACTCAGGCATCTGCCCTTCAACCTCAAGCCTTACAACGCTTCCGAATCTTCGCTGCTTAATGTTTTCTTCAATAACACTTAGCAAGTCATCAGCTTCATCTTCTTGCAATTCGATATCGGTATCTCTTGTGATTCTGAATTTGTGAGCTTCAAGGATTTCAGTTCCGGGGAAAAGAAATTTAAGATTGGCTTTTATCAAATCGCCAAGCCAGATAAACCGTGCGGAGCATTTTCCATTCACCTGAATTTTCTTTTGCGGGTCAATTATTTTATCAATCTGCATCAATCGCGGCAGAATGCTCGGGACTTTAACTCTTGCAAAATGATTTTCGCCGTTCGGCATTTTTACAAGTATAGCAAGGTTTAAACTCAAGTTTGAAATGTACGGGAATGGTCTGCCGGGATCAAATGCAAGGGGGGTTAAGACGGGATATATTTCTTTAGTGAAGTAGTCAGTAAGTATAGCTTTTTCTTTCTCATTTAAATCGTTATATCTTAATACAGATACGCCATAGTTTTTAAGTGTCGGAACAATCTCTTCTGCCCACAATCTATGGATCTCTTTAATCATTGGCTTCAAAGTTTTTTCAATCTTCTGAAGTTGAACTATAGGAGTTAATCCATCAATGGACGGTTCAGCAACTCCGGCGGCAATTTGTTCTTTTATCCCTGCAACTCTTATCATATAAAATTCATCAAGGTTGGTGCTAAAGATTGAGAGAAATTTTATTTTTTCGAGTAAAGGAAGTTCAGGATTAAGCGCTTCGTCAAGTACCCGGCGATTAAATTCTACCCAGCTTAAATCACGATTGAAAAAATTAGCGGGATTATTATACTTTTTTAGTAAATCTTTTGTGCTCATATTATTTCTGTTTTCGGATTGAAATATAAATTATTTAGTTCTAAAATTCTGTGATAAAAGAAATAATTAGCTATTATTGTGCCATCTAATGAATATTTCTTCAATCGTTTTTCGCTGATTATGCTTAAAATTCACCTATTGATTTTTCAAAGCAATTCGCATCGTAAATTTTGGAGAATAAAGAGGTAAAAAAGATAGAATTAGTTTCTTTTCGTATTGAAGAAAATTTTTTTAATGATAATAATTTGTAAAAATTGAATTTCAATCTGGCTTTTCATGCTTTTGTAATAGCAGTTACTTTGATTGGTGTAGCCATAGGACGATACCCAAAACTGCGAATGAACCGGGCGACAATTGCGCTGGTCGGGGCGGTGGTGCTTGTTCTTACCGGTGCACTTTCTCTTGATCAGGCATTTTCCGCAATTGATATGAACACAATAGTTCTGCTGTTAGCGATGATGATAATTAATGCTAACCTTCGAATGTCCGGTTTTTTTGGAATTATCGCCGACAAAGTTGTACAAATCTCACGCACTCAAAATGATCTTCTAATTATAATAATTTTTACTTCCGGCATTCTATCTGCACTCTTTTTAAATGATACAATAGTCTTAATGTTCACTCCGCTATTGTTAGAAATTACAAGGAGGGGTGATATAAATCCAATTCCATTTTTAATAGCGCTGGCAACTTCAGCAAATATTGGATCAGCGGCTACTATAATTGGTAATCCACAAAACATGCTTATCGGAATCAGCTCAGGAATTGATTTCAGGACTTTTGCATTTTATCTAACTCCAATCTCAATAATCGGGTTGATGGTCGCCTTGATCGTAATAAAAATTATTTACCGAAAATCTATCCGATCGAATAAGATTAATTTTTTAAAACATAAACCAGCCAAACCATACAAACCACTTCTGTATAAAAGTATCATAGCTTCAGTATTAATGTTGATAGCTCTAAATATTGGAATGTCAATTACTCTTGCAGCTATTGGTGGGGCTTCATTGCTGTTAATTACACGAAGACTTAAACCTGAAAGAGTTTTTAGAGAAATTGACTGGACACTTTTAGTATTTTTTGCATCACTTTTTATAGTTACTCATTCGATTGAAACTACCAGATTATCTGAAGAGATTTTCAGCTCAAATGTAGTTTGGATAACAAATGATTTATGGCGTTTTTCCGGAAGCGCTATGCTGCTAAGTAATTTGGTTTCGAATGTTCCGGCAGTACTTCTTTTCAAACCAATTATTAAAATGATGAATAATCCTCAAATAGCATGGTTAGTTTTGTCTATGGCAACGACATTTGCTGGAAATTTAACATTGATAGGTTCTGTGGCGAATCTTATAGTTGCCGAATCAGCGAAGAAGGAGGGAGTTAAGCTATCTTTTAAGGAATATTTAAAAGCAGGTATTCCTATCACTATAGCAACCGTTATTTTGGGTGTAATTTGGTTCTTGATCATCTCCGGATGAACGCTTGAAATAATAACTAAATATATTTTTATTTAATTATTTTTTATGAAATCCATTTTTATCCTCAGAGCCAAACGGGGATCGAAAAATCCCAATTCCAACAAGAAGATAAATCAGGATAACCAATAAGATCAAATAAAATAGATTAATCATATTCTCCTTCAAAGAATAGATATTATTAATATGACACTTATCGGAAAATTATTAGAGAATTTTTTAGAAAATTGTCTTGAAGCGGTCTTTTTGAAAAGATTTTATATTGAAATGAGGTAGAAATGCAGAAGAGGCTTTCTCAAAAGTGTCATTCTGTGGCGATGCCATCGGAATCTAATGCTTCCATTCTGTTTAATATTTACAAGCTGATCCCGATGTATAGGACAGGATGACAAAAACTGACTTTTGAGACAGCCTCCTCAAGTCTAATTGATTATTTTGCAGCGATTATTTCGTTGGCAAATAATTTTTGAAATTCTTTTGGTTTTCTTTCTTTCCAACTTCCTTTATGATAAGCATACCCGGCAATCAACGGAAGAGCAATAGTTGCCTCTGCATAAACCATTTGTTCAAAAGTGGTAGAAACTTTTCCCCAACTGCTCGCTTCTTTTAAAGTTGAACCGGATAAAGCACCATCTCTTTCATCAGCAACAGTGATTTGAACGGCATATTTGTGCATCTGTGCATCTTCCTGTAGAATATCTGCGGCAACAACAATGTCTTGCGTGAAGTTTTTAGGAACCCCGCCCCCAACCATGAATATCCCGGTCTCCCTGCAATTTAATTTTATTTTTGTCAGTTCAAGAAAATCTTTTGCAGAGTCAACAGAGACATGTTTATCGGGATTATTTGTTTGATGCATGATAAATCCGAACCCGGCAGAACAGTCAGAAAAAGCAGGAACAAATATGGGAACATTCTTTTTATAAGCTGCGTAGATAACCGAGTCATCTACTTTTGGTCCGCCATTCATTTCAAGATATCTGCCAAACTCATAAAGAAATTCTCTAGAGGAATAGGGCTTTGGATCCATTGTATCGAAAATTTTTCCACAAGTTTCGTCGCAAACTCTTAGCTCATCTTCATCAATAAAAGTATCGTAGATTCTATCAATATGAAGGTCTCGCATTTCATTATCATCAACAAACGGAGAACCAATGTAGTGCTTAAATCCAAGTGCTTCAAAGAAATCCTGATCAACCATAATTGCACCTGTCGAAACGATTGCATCAACCATGTTATTCATAATTAAATCATAAACAATTTTTTTCAAACCTGCACTGAATAAACTTCCGGCAAGTGTGAGAATGATCCCGCAGTCTTTATCTTTTTGCATCATATCAAAAATTTTTGCTGCACGGTTCAAATCGCGTGAAGAAAAAGCCATGTATTCCATTGCATCAACTAATGGCACTACATTATGTTTTTTAATATCTATGTGTCTGATAACATCTTTTAAATAATCTTTTTTCGTTGACATTTTATACTCCTTCTTTTTTCTTTCAAATATAAATAATCTTTGATAAATCAAAGTATGTTAGTGGAAAACATTTTTCCGTCAGAAAAATAATTTGGCAAATTTTAACACACCCTGTTTCCATGGAACACGATGGGAAATACCGCTTGTGTTTTCAAATTCGTTAAGATGTTCTAAATACCATTTGTAGTTTCTGACTAATGCATCTTTGTTTGAGAATTTTGGTTTAAAGCCGAGTTTTTTTTCTGCTTTTTCAATTGAAACGAAGGAATCTTTTGAGGCAGTTTCATAAACCCACTTATATAGCGGCGAAAGTTTCAGCGCTTCCAAAATTCTTAGCAGCCAGATAATAGGTGTTTCGGGCAGTCCAACAATCTTTTTACCGTAACCGGTATAGTCCAAAACTGCCTGATAATCTTCACGCATAGTAGTGAATTGTTTTGCTCCAATATTAAAAGTATCATTTACTATTTTTTCATCGAGTTTACAACACAAATAAATTGCCTCGCAAAGATCCTCCACGTCCAACAATTGATATTTATTTTTACCGCTGCCTATCATTGGGAAGCCGCGTTTATCTTTCGCCCAATCATAAAACAAAGCAAACACACCCAATCTTTCGGGTCCGATAAATGATTTGGGACGTATAATAGGGACACACATTCCCTCTTCTCGTTTTTTCAAACATTCTTCCTCTGCCAAAATCTTAGCTTTGCCATAGTGTCCAACTCCATCAAGTTTATCGTATTCAAACAAAGGGTGGTGATCAGGAATTCCATAAACAGCAGTAGAGGAAATGTGAATAAATCTTTTAACATTATTTTTTTGTGCTTGTTTCAGGAGTAATCGGGTTCCCTCAACATCCGTTGTAAAAATTTCATCAGCAGTATAAAGTGGAAGAGCAGCAGCAGTGTGAATCACTATGTCAATATTTTTTAATGATTTTGAAACTATCGTTTCATCACGAATATCACCTGTAATGATTTCTACTTTGTCATTCATGTCCTTATAATTAAAAGGAACAATATCGAGTGATACTATTTCATGCCCTTGATTATGCAAATAGCGGACGAGATTTATACCAAGAAAACCGGCTCCGCCTGTAATTAAAAATTTCATTTTAGCTCCGAGTGATGCGTTGACATTTTAAGTTAATTCTTCTATCTAATCTAATTGAGTTGAATTAACCTATTCTTAATCGTAATTTCGATTAAATGAATTTTGAATATTTAAATAACAAAAATAAAAAACTTTATCTGAGTTTAGCTTTATCTGCTCTGACTCATGTATTTATTTTTTTGTTTTTAGCTTTTTTATTAGGGATAAAAATTAAGAAGCCGATTGTAAACCCCATCTATTTGAATTTCAGTAACGTTACCGAATACCCTCGGGATGAATATGAAACTACGAAGTCGGAACCGGAGGATTCCAAAAAATTAAAACAGACGAATGAGAACACAAAAGAATTAGTTGAACCAATAAAACAAGTACCATTGAACTACCATTTATTTTCTGATTTAGATGCTGATACTTCTGATTTGCAACAAGTATATTTTGAAACTACACTTGACGTGACGATAAAATATCCCGCTGGGTGGACATTTATTGATCAAAATGTTAAGAATAAATTAGATGGCGTGACATTCTGGTTACTTAATTCAGAAATTAAACCTCCGCCTTATGTTCATCTCGAAGTACTTGATAAATATTTGTTCAATCCCGCAAGATTTAATGATAGTTTGAAAATCTCTGATTTCTGGATCTATTATGCGGAACCGAAGGAACTGGAAGGACAGATAACGCAAGTGCTCTACATTCGTACGGATATTGATGAGGATTTTAGTTTAAAAATTATGGTTAATAATTGGGAAAATTATAGAAATTTTCAGCCAAAATTGCTTGGAATGTTAAAAACCTTCGATTTTAAGCGATCTCTCTTCTAACTCTTCTCATCAATTTATAGGCAATGAAATGTTTTAGAGTTAATATTCTTGACTTTCTACATACATAAAAGTATCTTTACAAACTTATTTGATAAAATTTATCCAATTTGGAGTGTATTCTTGAAACAAGAAAAATTAACAAGATTTATTACCACTGAAGACGCGAATCGAAAGTGGTACATAGTAGATGCAAAAGATAAAGTCCTTGGTCGTTTGGCTACAGAAGTTGCCCGAGTTATACGAGGCAAACATAAACCGATTTTTACCCCCAATTTCGACACGGGTGACTTTGTTATTGTAATAAATGCTGCTAGCGTTCGGTTCACCGGCAAACGAGAAACTTTGAAATCTTATTTCTGGCATAGCGGTTATCCGGGTGGGCTTAAAAATGCCAAATTGCAGAATGTCCGTGCTACCAATCCAGAATTTATTATTGAGAATGCCGTTAAAGGAATGTTACCCAAAAATCGTTTGGGTAATAAATTAATTAAAAAGTTAAAGGTTTATGCTGGAGAAGTTCATCCTCATGCAGCACAGAAACCTGAAGTATTAAGTTTTTCGGAGAAAGTATAAATGGCAGATCAAATTTTTATCGGAAGAAGAAAAACTTCTGTAGCACGTGTAATATTGAAGAACGGTGAAGGAAAAATCACAGTCAATGGTATCGAATTTGAGAAAGCATTCCCGCAGGAATTAGACAGAGAAGATATTATAGCTCCATTTAGAGTTACAGAGACACTTGGTCAGTATGACGTTAGAATAAATGTTAATGGAGGCGGCACTACAGGACAGGCTCAAGGTATCAGACTTGGTATTTCGAGAGGTTTAGTTAGTATAAATCCTGAATATAAACCCCTCCTTAAAGCCGAAGGATTTATGACACGAGATCCAAGAATGGTTGAGCGTAAAAAATACGGACAACCGAAAGCTCGTAAACGATTCCAGTTCTCTAAGAGATAATTACGGAGTTCAAGTTCAAGTTCATGTTACTTTTTCTTGAACTTGAACTTGAACTTGAACCTGAACTTTACCATAAACTTGTACATTTTTTAAACAACATACTTTCGGATTTACCTCCTGTGCTCCGATGAATCGGGGTGGAAGGCAAAGATGAAGAAAGTAGCAGAAAACAACAGGAGACATTATGAAAAAAATTGAGATAACTCAGCTTATCGAAGCTGGAGCGCACTTCGGACATCTTACCCGTCGTTGGAACCCTAAAATGAGGAATTACATCTTCATGGAACGAAACGGCATTCACATCATTGACCTTAAACAAACACAATCCTTACTTTACCAGGCGGCTGAAATTTTATCGAAATTTGTGGCTGACGGTAACAAAGTACTTTTTGTTGGAACTAAAAAACAAGCAAAAGGAATTATTGAATCAGAATCAAGACGCTGCGAAATGAATTGGGTCAGTGAACGCTGGCTAGGCGGTATGCTTACGAATTTTTCTACAATTAGAAAAAGTGTTAAGCGGTTAACAAATATTGAAAAGCAGGAGATTGACGGAACGTTTGATAAAATTACCAAGAAAGAAAGACTCTTTCTTACCAGAGAAAAAGATAAACTGAAAAAAATTCTTCAGGGAGTTGAAACAATGGCTAAACTTCCAGGAGCCATTTTTGTCGTTGATATTAAAAAGGAAGCTATTGCTGTTCAGGAAGCAAAAAGATTGAATATTCCGGTCTTTGCTATTGTAGATACAAACTGTGATCCAAATGAAGTTGACTATATGATTCCCGCTAATGATGACGCAGTAAAAACAATTGAAATCATTACTCAATTTCTTGCTGATGCAGTTATCGAAGGTGCGGTTAAAGCAAAAGAACTTAAAGCTGAAGAAGCTGCTGAGAGGGAAAGATTACGAAAGGAAAAAGAAGTAAAAGATTCTGAGGAAAAGAAAAAAATAGCTAAAGCAAAGTCTGAACCTAAAACCGACGAAAGTGAAGCGACAACCGACTCTACACAATCATAGAATTGATTTTTAAATTTTAATAAAGGGAAAAATATTTAAATGGAAATTAGTGCAACTCAAGTAAATGAATTGAGAAAAAAAACCGGCGCGGGAATGATGGACTGTAAAAAAGCCCTCACCGAAGCTAATGGTGATATAGAAAAAGCTATCGAAGTACTTCGTAAAAAAGGTGCTGCCGTAGCTGCTAAACGTGCGGAAAAATCTGCTAATGAAGGAATTATTCTTACTAAAGTTTCGAGCGATAAAAAAGAAGGCGTTATTCTGCAGATAAATTGCGAAACGGATTTCGTTGCAAAGAGCGAAGATTTTATTTCCTTCACTAACGCAGTCGTTAATACTGTCTCTGAATTAAAACCCGAAAATGTTGACACTCTGTTAGAAAAAAGTTCTTTAATCAGCAATGGAATAAATGATCTGCTCGGCAAGGTAGGGGAGAAAATTGAAATCTCCCGATTCAAAATTGAAACAGCGCCGGATGGTCTAATCGTAGATTATATTCACATGGGCAGCAAGCTCGGTGTATTAGTCAAGTTTGAAAACGCACCGGCTGACAACAACGAACTTGCTGTAATAGGCAAAGATATAGCAATGCAAGTGGCTGCAATGAAACCCATCACCACTTACCGCGAAGAAGTGGCTAAAGATGTTGTTGAAAAAGAAATAGATATTTATAAAGAACTTGCCCGAAAAGAAGGCAAGCCCGAAAACATGCTTGATAAAATTTCTACCGGCAGATTGAATAAATTCTACCAGGAAAATTGTTTATTCGAACAGGCTTTTATTAAAGATAATACAAAAACAGTCGGCTCGCTTATCAAGGACTTTAATTCTAAAAATAATACGCAAGTTAAACTTTCACTCTTCCACCGGTTCCATCTTGGTGACGAAAGAAAATAATTGATTCTTAAAAAGGTCTTAATTTATTTAAGACCTTTTTTTTATATTAAAACATAATAAAATAATTTTAATGAAAAATCTTAAGTATAAAAGAGTGCTGCTAAAGCTTAGCGGCGAATCATTATTAGGCGATAAAGGATTCGGCATTGATAACAAAATCTTAGAATTCTTCTCCGCAGAAGTATTGAAAGTGCACAAGGCAGGGGTACAATTAGGAATTGTTATTGGGGGAGGAAATATCTATCGGGGACTATCCGCACACGCTCAGGGAATTGACCGCGCCACCGGTGATCAGATGGGCATGCTGGCAACTATGATAAATTCTCTCGCATTGCAAAATGCCGTTGAGAATAGAGGCATTCACACAAGATTAATGAGCGCAATTAAAATGGAAGAGATTGCCGAGCCTTACATTCGCAGGAGAGCAATCAGACATCTTGAAAAAGGCAGGGTTGTTATTCTTGGCGCAGGTACGGGGCATCCATATTTCAGCACCGACACTGCAGCTTCGCTGAGAGCAGTTGAAATTGGTGCAGAAGTTATTGTAAAAGGCACCCGGGTAAATGGCGTTTATGATTCTGACCCTGAAAAAAATTCCGATGCAATTCAGTTTGAACATATAAGTTATATTGATGTAATTCAGAAAAACCTCCGCGTGATGGATTTAACTGCGGTTAGTTTATGCCAGGAAAATAAATTGCCGATGATTGTTTTTAATATGGATATACCCGGAAATTTATTGAAACTTGTCTTGGGTGAACAAGTCGGAACAATAATAAAATAATTTTATAATCTGAAAAAAGTTTAAGGTGCTGCAATGGAACAAGTAATTAAAGACGCTCAAAACAGAATGAACAAATCTATTGAAGCTTTAAGGGCAGAGCTTGCCAAAGTACGAACAGGTAAAGCTACTACCGCATTGCTCGATGGAATTAAAGTTGATTATTACGGTACACTTTCTCCTTTGACTCAAGTCGGCAATGTATCGGTGCTTGATCCGCATACTTTATCTATAACTCCGTGGGACAAGTCAATGGTTTCTGTAATTCAACATGCAATTCAGGAAGCGAATCTCGGCTTTAATCCTATCAGTGATGGAACGAATCTTAAAATTCCTGTGCCCCCCCTTACAGAAGAAAGACGAAAAGATTTTGTTAAGCTGACAAAAAAATTCGGTGAAGATTCCAGGGTTGCGATCAGAAATATCCGCCGCGATGCTAATGATCATTTGAAGCGTGAAGAAAAAGACAAGAAAATTTCTGAAGATCAATTGAAAGAAGCCGAAGCTAAAATTCAAAAGATGACTGACGAACATATAAAAATGATTGATGATGTTTTAAAGCACAAAGAAAAAGAAATCATGGAAGTCTGATAATACGTTTGGTTTTTATTTAGAGGTAAGCTTTTATTTTTTAATTCGATCTGCTTTTTAACACTGTCCCTGCCTGACTATATCCAAAAAATAAGATTTTGAGCACTCTAAACGACCCTGGAAGACGACTACGCTAAACCGGAAGATGTCGCCGCGTTGATGGTAGATGCATACGCAAGTTTGGTAGATGTCTCCCTAAGCTTCGTAGTTATCGCCGCCGATTGCGGGAATATCGCCGAAGACTTTGGAGACGAGTACGCCTCGTTTTTACACATCTACCGGCATTTGGTAGATGTGTACACGCGGACGGAAGACGACTCCCGGGAAGCCGTAGAGTGCTATATAACGAAGGAAGACCCCAAAAAATTTAACGGTAGATGATTATAAGGCTAAGTTTTTGAAAACGAGGCTGCGAATTTGACTACGGAACGATGTTTTTGTGTACGGGGCAGCGTACAAGGGAATATTGATAGTATCAAATATCATTTTTTTGAAGTGATAAAAATTGATGTAAAACTATAAAAAAACCTCCGATGGCATTGCCATCGGAGGTTTAAAATTTATGAGAAATTACTTCAGAAGCATCAATTTTTTCGAAGCAGTAAAATCATTAGATTTTATTGTGTAAATGTACACTCCGCTTGCAAGCTTGCTTGCGTTGAAGTTTACTTCGTACCTGCCTTCATTCTTAAATCCATCAACAAGTGTAGTAACTTCTCTGCCGAGTATGTCGTAAATTTTTAAAGTTACATCTCCGGCATTTGGTATCTGATATTTAATTGTTGTTGACGGATTGAAAGGGTTGGGGTAGTTTTGTGAAAGATCGTATGAGTCAACTGCTAAGTTACCTTTATAAGAAATTTCTGTGTAAGAATTCTTTCCTAATATTTCCGCATCTGCTTTTATGTCTGCGGCAAAGTATTCTGCATCAAAGTTATTATCAACTATAAGTTTTAATACAACTGTTCTATTACCAATTCCCGAAGTGTTTATCTGGTATGAGATATTTTCGTAAGGAATAACGTTGTCCTTATTATAAGTTACGTTATCATACTCACCTAAGAGTTCTCCGGTCATTTCATCAATCAGTTGTATTTTAAATGTTAATTGATCGGTACTGCTTAAACTGTTGACTGCCGACGCCGAATCTTTCGTTCCGAAAGCTACACTTAAAACTAAATTAGAATTATCAGTAAGAACAAATGAGTTTGAAACAAGAGCATCATTTAACTGGGAAGTATTTTCAAATTGAATGTCATTATCGAATTCTGTAAAGTTTATAGTTTGGTTATCAGCACTAACATCACCAATTATAAAATAAAACTCGGCTTCTGCTTTCTTTATTATTCCTTCTCTGCCGGAGTTATTGACGATCAGGTTTTCTTTAGCAATACTTCCAACACTTGGTGTTACATAAAAATAGTATGGAGATATCAACCTGAACCCAACTGCATACATCGAGTTTAAGTCTGGCGCATTGCTTAGTTGAATATCCTTACCCATTGTTCCAAAAGATCTGATAGAACCCCAGCGCCAGAATTTATTTGCACTTCCATTATTCTCACTCCAGGCAGTTATATCATTACTATTAACATAGGCGGTGGTTGGTGATGCAACATTATTGCCGTACTTGTCAAAAGTTGCACCCCAGCCGAGTGCACTTTTAACTCGTCTAACAGTTCTAATTTCCCAGGCACCAATATATCTTTTTCCCACCCAAACAATTTTTGGGTAATCACCAACAGTTATTATAGAAGGCTGCTCGTTGTAAGTGTAACCGCTTCCGTTGGAGACATTTTCAGTCCCTGAAACCGTGATACTATTATCTGATTCTTTGAACAGTGAGCAATAATTAATATCATTTGATTGTTTCCACGCAAGATGGAATTTTATAGTACTTCCGTCTTTCTTAACGCTAATGTTGGGTTAGTTGAATTGAAGTTAGTTCCTGATATAAAGCCTTCAATTTCATCCATATACCAGAGGATGTCGCCATAAACTTCTGGTAAATATCCAAAACGATAATATATTCCCTCTTGATAGCTTAAATCTTCTATCCGCCAAGCAACCATCAAGTATCCATTTGTACCGTATGCCACAACCGGTGATGCATCAATAGAATAATTATCATCATTTAGACCGGAGACATCTTGAACAGTTCCTAATGGTAACCCAACCATATTGAAATGGGCTATTTTGATTTTAAAATGATCAGAAGAAGTTCGTTCCTGAAATACAATTACCACTGTACTCATCTGAACATCTAATGACGGTAGTTTCGATTCGAGTGTTGAAAGTGGTCTTCCATTATTTGCAATGGACCAGGTAACACCGTTATCAGAACTGATTTCATACCATGCGTACCCCATGCTTGAATAAACTTTATGTAAATATCCGTTATAATCGGTTCTTACTACTTTTCTCTGATTATTATTTACATAAGCTTGAGTCGAACTTGAGTGATTAGGGTATTTATACAAGTTTGTATAGGTTTGGTTACCAGTTGGCGTGATTGTGCGCGGATTACTCGAGGACTTATTATCTGTCCACCAGACAAAGTTATAATTCTTACCATTAATTAGTTTTGGTGTAGGTGCAGTTATAGGACCAGATTCATATTGATAGATTTGTCCTATTGAACCTAACGATTGAGTGTTATCAAATTCGGTTTCTGCAATTAAATTTATTGTGGCTTTATACTTGTATGTAGCCATAAAAGTTGCATCATCTATTTGTTGATCCATAACTGAGTTCAAGGAAATAAGGGAATTATTCTTAAACCATCCACCTTGGTGATCCTGATTGCTATTAAACTTCCTTTCTATTGTTTGATAACTCTGATTAAGGGCATCGAAATGTCTTGTAGATCCATCATTAAAAGCAAATAGTTTTTCATTATTAAGTTCATTTTGTGTGTCATAATTTTGGTAATCAACATTTATTGTTCCTCCGTATGAAACTGAAGCATCAGGATTTACAAATTTATTCTTCACCGCAACTCGATCGTAAATCACATTTATTCCTTCAATATCATAACTATGAAGTGTCCTTTTATTAGGATTAGATATATCATAATACATTACAGTAGCTGAATTATTTGAGTGACATAAACCGAGTATGTGTCCCAATTCGTGTAATGCTACGGCTTGTAGGTCCTTGGCATTTGGTGGATTCTGTTGAAGCGAGAAAGAATGATACCAGTTATTTAATAATAAAACCCCTTGGCAATTTGTTTCTGGATACCAAGAAACTGCAACCCTACTTTCAGTTTGTCCTGAAGAGAGCCATTCATCACCATCCTGAACGAACTTTATAAAAATGTCAGCATCATTAGAACTAAAAGTTTCAATAACAGTAAAGGGGACAGCATTTTCCCAAGTATTAAAAGCAGCTTCAAATGCGGTTTTTTCTAAATCATCAGCAATATCATCTGTACCGTTTGCAAAATAATATTTAAGTTCTGATTTATACCAGTGTCCTCCATTAATTGTATAATTACCCATATTTGGGCAAGATGAGTTTTCACAATCTTCCCATTGAGAATAACCCGTATCAAGAAGTATTGCTAAAAAAACCGTAGTTATTAATATTGCTCTTTTAACATAAGTAAAATATGATTTCATAACACCTCCGTGATTTTTATATGTTTTTATTTACCGTGATATATTATTCCATTGTATATATCACAAATGAAAATTTCATTACCATCACCCCAAATACCAAATAATGATTGAAAATTTGGAGGGGAGTTTCCATTAAAAATATCTATTTCCTTCCAGTCTGTTCCGTTGAATTGATAAGGAAATTTATTAAATCCCACAGCCCAGATATCCTTTTCATTTCGTACAAATGAGTTATATAAACCATTCGGTGACGAAGTTGATACAACTAATGACCAACCTCCTGTATTAATTTCTCCGTTGGTAGCTGAGGTCGAATAAATTCCGTTCTCATTGAAAGTGAATGCCTTATCTTTTAATACAATTAAGCCGTGAGCCCCGAACTTTCCATTAAACAAGGTTGTTTTATCAATGGGTTTAAACTCGTCGCCTGATAGTTTATAAAGGAAAAGGGAATCAATTCCAATTAGGTAATTTGTAAGATAAACATTAGTTCCGTAAACGCTAATCGAAGGTATGACAGACACACTCCTAATAAGAAATCTTGACCATTCATCATTTTTAAATCGAAAAACATCTTCTGCTGTCGTAACCCAGAAATGATCCTTTTCAATTCCAAATACATCCCAATATCCATTAGGCATTTTTGAAGTATCACCAAAAACTTCAGTCCATACACTACCGTTAAAATGCATTACAAATGGTGCTTCTCTTTCAGGATTACTAAATCTTGTTCCGCCAAATGCCCAGACATCATTTTGTTCTGTTCCCCAAACGCCACCAACAATTGCGGAACCACCCCCCGGATCTGTAATTGGTGTTCCTTCAACTGCTCTCTTCCATGCTGTTCCGTCGTAATGCCACAAACAATTTCTCACATCACCTGTGAAATGCGAACCCCACACATCTGTTGGTGCGCTACCCCACATTGATTTTAATTCAATAAAAGTTGGTAAATTTTCATAATCAATGCTATCTATCGTCCAAACATAATCTCTTCTTCCGGGAGGGAGTAAATCAGTAGATCCCACTGCGTTTTCACTGCAGTTAAATGATACCGATATAAGAATAACCAAAATGAAGGCGGGGAAAAATAATAACTTCATATTTCCTTCCATATTTTAATGTGTAAATGTATCAACTATTATGCCAATCCCCCCGAAAATTTTGCTAAAACAAATAATTTTTTTTAGAGTCGGTAATAAAGTTACAAACGCTTCATCAAAACTTACCGAATCGTAAATAAATAATACAGATAATAAACTGTGCCTTAGAAGAAGAGTAAAAAATTGCATTAAATTAAACCAGGTTGTTAAAATCGTCTTCAGTTTTCAGATCTAAAAAAAACAAGCACTTGTATTTTATTTTAATTCGTTTATTTACTCCCAAATATTCTGCCTTTTCTTTAATTTGACCTATAAAATTTAATTAAGATAATTTACTCCAATTCCTGAATGACAAGATTTTTTAAAATGATAGACTTTAGGGTTATCAGAAATATCAGCTTTATGATCTTAAGCATTCTGATTTTTCTTGTCGGGGTAGTGGTATATGGAATAATTTTAAACTTGAGAGAGGTTACTCTTAAAGAAGCAATGGCACTTAAAGGAATTAAAGAATTTCAAAAAGTAAATATTGTGATTGATAGGAGCGCATTCAGTCTGTCTTTATTTGATGACACAACATTAGTAAAAACTTACAAAGCCTCTTTCGGAAGAAATGTTAAAGAGCCAAAAAAAGTTGATGGCGATGGGGCTACACCTGTTGGTGTGTATAAAATTTGCAGTATTGATACAGCAAGTGAGTATCATAAATTTTTTAGAATAAATTATCCCAACCTAAAAGACGCCGAAGAGGTTTTAAGGAGAGGGGGTATTTCGCTGAAGGAATTTGAAAATATTAAATTCAATTATTATTATTCTGACTGTACTCCGTTCAGCAAAATTTTAGGCGGTAATATAGGCATTCACGGAATCGGAAGGCTTAATTTTATTTTCAAAAATCTGCCGTTTGTTTATAATTGGACAGATGGTTCAATCGCTTTGAGCAATGAAAATATTGACGAGTTGTATTCAGTAGTTAAGAAAGGAACTAAAGTTGTTATTAAATAGAAAAAATATTTTTCCCCTTTGCGGAATCATTGCAATGCTTATTACAACTTGCAGTGATAAGGAGGAGGACCCTGCATTTATTGAAAATTTAGATAAACCCGCTTTCGTTTTAGAGCAGGCAAAAAATGTAATCGGCGATAATGTAAAATTTGCAGTGAAAGGAAATTTCTTACCCGATTCAGCAATCGAGGTGGGTGCAGCTTATGAATTTTCAAATCCTTCAGAATGGGGGATAAAATTTTATTTACTTTCTGTGGTTGGAGGAAAGCTTCAAAAAACATTTGAGACAGAATTGCTCGACGGTTCGTTGAAGGAATGCCTTATTGATAAAATAAAAATGAAAGGATTCAACCACGAGTTAATTTATTACAATTCAAAATCATATTTTTTCGGAAGCGGCGGCGGTGAAGTTTACTCTTACATTATTGATCTAAGTGCGAAGGAAATTTATTCAGCGCACTTGCTTTCAGAGCGCAGCAGCAATTCATTGTCTCTTTCCAGCAATGTAGGAGATACTCCGCTGAAGGCTTTTTTTGTTGGTTTGTTTAAGAAAGATTTCCCTACTCTTTCGTTAAGTGAAGATGCAAAATAGAATGAGACCGGCTAAGCGTCATTTAAATAATTGGGAATGAAAAAACAGAAATGACTTTTAAGCTTACAGTAATTTCCTCAGCAATTTTCCTTTCCTCTATATTATTTGCCCAGGAAGCCGGCAAGTATGAATTATCATCCATTGGTTTTGAGGGGAATGAAAAATTATCGTCTTCATTATTATTTACAGTTATCGAATCAAAAGAAAGCCCCGGCTGGTTCTGGAAGTTTCTCGATTCATTCACCCCCTTTGGCTCTGCAGCCGTTTATTTTGATACAGCAAATCTTTCAATTGATCTCAGAGCAATTTCATCTTTCTATTTAGTCAATGGTTTTTTTGAAACTTCGGTTAGTTATGCTTATTCTATTGATTCAGTTGATAGCACAGCAGATGTTAGATTTCTTATAAAGGAGGGGAAGCCCGCTTTATTCGGTAAGCTTAATTTATTTGGATTAGAACAAGTGCCTGAACCCGTTCTATATCCTTTCTGGGATGAAATAGTAGTTGATACAACAAAAAGATTTTCACAAGAAGCAGTGCAGCAAAAAATTTCTAATTCAATTGTTCACCTGCTGAATTCGGGATATAAAAATGCAGTATTTGACAGCTCAATTATTCATAAAGATACTCTGAGGAATAAAGCTGATTTAGATATTTATTTTAGCCCGGGGTTAAGATTTATTATAGATACGGTTATTGTAAATCTTACCGGAGAAGGGCAAGCTGAAGTTAGCGAGGAGTTATTAAGAGAAGTTGCCGGAATTAAGAGCAGCGAATTTTACAGTCTTGAAAAATTAAAACTTAGTCAGACCCGTTTGTTTAGAACCGGACTTTTTAATTCTTTCATTTTCACTTCGGTGGATGAGAATGAAATTGGCGATCGCGTGCCGTTAAGGCTTGATGGTTCCATCGGAAAGATGAATGAACTATCGCCCGAAATAATTATGAATAATCAGCAGAGTGCTTTTAATATTGGTCTCGGTGCTTCTTACACCAGAAAAAATTTTCTCGGTCGCGCACGTAAATTAACTCTCAGTACCTCATTTGGTGTACAGGATATTTTCAATGTTGATTACGGAAATCTTATCCAGGGATTTTCATTTCGCGACACAACTTTGCTCGGTTATCTTGACTCCCGCTTAAGCATTGATCAGCCGTTTCTTTTTGGAAAACCCATTTTTGGCAAGCTTGAGTTTTATGCAACCATAAATAAACAAGCAACATTTAATAATACAATCTATGGTTCAAAATTAATTTTTGAATTTGAATTGCCGCGTTATACCTTTATTAATTTTTTAAATACTTCGTACAATGTTGAAATCAGTAATGAAACTTACCGCACACTAAATCTTACTTTTGCCAACAGATTAATTTCAGCCATAGGTACAGAATTCGGTGGATCCCACACTGACGATATTCTATTCCCAACGGAAGGATATAATCTTTCTATTCAATTGGAAGAGGCGAATTCGCTCCCATATATTTTTAAAAAAATATCAGGTTCGGTTTTCGATGGCGCTCTCTTTTACAAAATTGTAGCTAACACATCATTCTACTTTTCTTTAAATCAAAAACGCACTACCATATTTGCTGTAAAGGAAAAAGTCGGTTACCTGCAAACATTTTTTGGCGATTATCTTGACATTCCACTTAACAGAACTTTTTATTCAGGGGGTAGTAACTCAGTCAGAGGCTGGCGCGCAAATCAATTAGTTCCGAGAGGGACACCGCTTATTTTACTTCCGACAATAAATGGAGTTAACGTTAAAGGCGGGACTTTCCTTCTTGAAGGATCAGCCGAGTTAAGATTCATATTATTAGAAAGTATCGGCGCTGCAATATTTTTTGATTATGGAAATACATGGCTCGGTTATAAACAATTCAGATTTGATGATGTAGCTCTCGCTGCCGGATTTGGCTTTAGATATTATACTTCAATTGCACCTTTCAGATTGGATTTTGGTTTTAAGCTTTACGATCCTGCTGATAAAAATTTTATCTTTCACAAAAATTACTGGGATAATCTCGAAATTCACTTCGGCATTGGCGAAGCTTTTTAACCAAATTGTTACCTTTGTTTACTGCCTAAAAATCCTTAATTTTAGCCCTCAATTTTAGAGATAATTATGATTTACAGTATGACCGGTTTCGGCAAAGGGTTAGCCACAAATAATGGACTTTCTGCCGAGGTCGAAATAAAAAGTGTTAACAGCCGATTCCTTGAAATTTTCCTTAAAATTCCTTCTTCACTTTCAAGTCGCGAGTTAGAGATTCGGGAAATTCTTCGAAATGGAATTAAGCGTGGAAAAGTTAATGTATTTATACAATTAAAAAATAATGGAATCGAAAGCGACTTTCCTGTAATTGACGAGGCGAAGGTTGCGCATTTTTTAACGGAGCTAAAAAAAATTAAAAAGAAAGCCAAACTGACCGAGAAGATTAAACTCGAACATTTTTTAGCCAACCGCGAAATTTTTTCCAATAACAATTCTGCTTTTTCTGATGATGAATTCAAAATCGTTGTTGAAGCAATTAAAGTTGCTATCAAAGATATGATGAGTATGAAAAAGAAAGAGGGGGAGGTTCTTAGAAAAGATTTATCTGTTAGAATTAAAAATATTCAACAGAAAGTGCAAGAAATAGAAACCTCTTACTCCACTGAGGTAAATATTTATTATTCGAAATTGAAAGAACGCATAGCTTCACTCTTACAAGATTCTAATTATGATGCAGACAGGTTGAAAACCGAATTAGCATTAATCGCCGACAAAGTTGATATAACCGAAGAAACAGTCAGACTAAAAAGTCATTTGAATTATTTTCTCGAAAGTCTTGATCACAGTGATGAAACAGGAAGGCGGCTTAATTTTTTATGTCAGGAATTGAATCGTGAAGCAAATACAATTTCTTCAAAATCTCTCTCGGTTTCAGTTACACATACTTCCGTAGCGATCAAAGAAGAAATTGAAAAAATTCGCGAGCAAATTCAAAACATAGAATAGCTTGAATAGTCCAATAGGAAAAATAATCGTAGTTGCAGCACCAAGCGGAGCCGGTAAAACCACGCTTGTCAGAAGTGCTCTGGCAGAGTTTCCGCAAATTGTTTTTTCTATTTCTGCCACAACACGTAAAAAACGCCCGAATGAAAAAGACGGAATTGATTATTTCTTTATTACTGAAGAAGAGTTCTTAAATAAAATTGAACAAAACCAATTTGTCGAGTGGGAAAAATTTTACGATTATTATTACGGCACTTACAAATATTTCGTTGATGATAATATAAACAACGGCAAAAACATTCTCCTTGAGATTGATGTAAAAGGGGCGCTGTCAATAAAAAAAATTTACCCTGAAGCAAAACTGATTTATATTGCACCGCCGACTAAAGAAGAGTTGATAAATCGCCTTAAAAAAAGGCAGACAGAAACTGATCAGGACCTCAAAAAAAGAATTGAGAGAATAGAATTGGAATTGAGTATGAAGGATAAATTTGATTATATTTTAATCAACAATGAATTAAACAAAGCTGCTTCCGAAATGAAAATTTTAATAAATAATCTTTTAAATAAAGGAGAATAAATAATATGTCAGGTATCGAACCAATTGACTTAAGAGAACTCGATAAAAATGTTGCTAACGTTTACGAAGGTATAGTTGTTGCCTCTAAAAGAGCAAGACAGTTGAATGATGAAAACAAAATCGAATTTCAGGCTTTGATCAGCACGATTCCAACTTCCAATGCAACTGATGACGACGCAGAGGATATTCTAAATCCGGCTCAATTAAAAATTGCACTGGAACATGAAAAAAAGGACAAACCGCATATTCAAGCCATCAAAGAAGTGTTGGCATGTAAATTTCAATACGACTATAAAAAGTAACTTAGAATTTTATTCTAAATGTCATGCATTCCGAAACTCTTAAAGGAAAAAAAATCCTTCTCGGTGTAACCGGATGTATAGCTGCTTATAAATCTGCTTTCCTTGTTAGAGAACTTGTTAAATTTGGAGCCGAGGTCAAAGTTGTAATGACTCCCTCGGCTGTTCAATTCATCAGCCCCCTTACTTTATCAGCACTTTCCCAAAATAATGTAATTGTAAAAATGTTCCCCGACTCTCAGCAATCAGGAACAGATATGACCACCTGGCATATTGATTATGCACTCTGGGCTGACTTAATGATTGTTGCTCCTGCTACAATAAACACTGTTGCAAAAATTGCTGCCGGCTTCGCTGATAATGCACTTACAACTCTGGTTACTGCTCTTCGCTGCCCTTTAATCATAGCTCCCGCTGCCGATGTGGATATGTACACTAATCCTATCACAAGGCAGAACCTTGCTAAGCTTGAATCATTCGGTCATTACATTGTGCCTGCGGAAGAAGGCGAACTTGCCAGCGGATTAAGGGGGATGGGAAGACTGCCGGAATTAGAGAAAATTATTGATTCTGTTTCTCTGATACTTTCCGGTTTTCGTAAAGATTTAACCGGACAAAAAATTTTAGTAACCGCCGGACCAACCTTCGAGGATATTGATCCCGTAAGATTTTTAGGGAACAGATCTTCAGGTAAAATGGGTGTTTCCATTGCCAAAGCTGCATGGCTTCGCGGCGCTGATGTTACTCTGATTGCAGGACCGAATTCGCAATCACTTTATCCCGAAATAAAATTAATCAACATTCGTTCTGCGACCGAAATGAAAAAAGCAGTTGATAATGAATTAAAATCAAATAACATTTTGATTATGGCTGCTGCAGTTGCCGACTTCAAGCCGATCAAAGTTGCTGATAGAAAAATCAAAAAAGATATTAAACCGTTCTCGCTTCAACTTACGCTTACTGCTGATATTCTGTCCTCACTCAAAAAGGAAAATAAATTCGTCGCTGGATTTGCACTCGAAACCGATAATGAATTGAAGAATGCAAAAACGAAAATGGCTGCTAAAAATCTCGATATGATTATTTTAAATTCATTGAATGATAAAAAAAGTGGTTTTGAATACGATTCAAATAAAATTACCATCCTTAACAAGTCAGGGAGAGTTACCAAACTTTCGCTGATGTCTAAATTTTCCGCAGCCAATAAAATCCTTTCTGAAATTATTAATAACATTTCAAATTCATCCTCAGTATGAATCAAAAACAGAAAGAAATTCTAATCAGCTCATTAGAACTTCAAAAAGAAATTTTTGGTGATGAACTTTTCGCTTCAAAAGAGAATCTAAAAAGAAAAACTGAAATAGTTTACGAGACACCTAAATCTAAAAACAAAAAATCAACTGCCGAAAAAATCGAATTGCCAAAACCTGCTGCCCCCTCTAAAGTCAAAGAACCTCAAGTAGAAATATTTAATGCTACAAAAGAACCTTGGAGTGATTCAATCTCGCTCGATGAATTAAATAAACGGATTTGTAATTGCACCAAATGCGATCTACACAAAGGACGCAACAAGTTTGTATTTGGTTCCGGCAATCCCGATGCAGACGTAATGGTAATTGGCGAAGGTCCCGGCGCAGAAGAGGATAAGCAAGGGCTTCCTTTCGTCGGAAGAGCAGGGCAGTTGCTTACCGATATTCTAAAAGCAATAAAATTCTCCCGTGATGAAGTTTATATCGGCAACATAGTTAAATGCCGCCCGCCCGAAAACCGTACACCTACCCCCATTGAAATGGAAACATGTATTCCATATTTGAAAAAACAAATTGAGCTGATAAAACCGAAAGCAATTTTATGTCTCGGTTTAACAGCTGCACAAGGCTTGTTAAAAAAGAAAGACTCGCTGACAAATATGCGCGGCAAAGTTTTTCTTTATGAAGGAATAAAAGCGATGGTTACCTATCATCCCGCAGCACTCTTGCGAAACCCAAATTGGAAAAAAGGCTGCTGGGAAGATGTAAAGCAATTCCGGAAAATGTTTGATGAGATAGTTTAAAATAGCTTTTCATAAAAATTTTAATCAATGATTAAAGCAAAATTAATTCAATGACTAACACTGGAAAAAGTTCTGTTATTCATACCGATGGGAGGGATAAATACAATATTGTGCAAAGAATTTTGTTAGCGGTCATTGTAAGACTGACAAGACGAGTTTAGAAAGACTAATATCAAAAAAAACTGAAATAAATGAAAAATATAATATTGACCATTTTAATGACCACCATCTGCAATACATTATCTGCACAAGTCATTCCCGATTTTAGTAGAGATATAAATTTTGCCGAAAGCAAATTACTTGAAATACATCCAAAACTAAGATTTGATGTAAAGGAACAAGAAAAGGTAAAACAAGCATTTTTAAGACTAAAAACAAAAGCAAATAAATTGACTGTACAGCAATTTAACATTGAATTGGTAAGGATTTTTGCATTATTAAATGATGGTCATACTATGGTTGTACTTGACACTAACCAACAATGGCTACCGTTTCGTTTATATCAGTTTGCAGACGGCCTATATATAACAGCAATTGAAGAAAATAAAAAACAATTTCTAGGAGCAAGGGTGGATCGTATCGGTAACTTGTCATGGAAAGAAGCTGTACAAATAGTAAAACCTTTCATCTCGGCAGATAATGAATGGTGGGTTAAAGAAAAAGCACCTATTTTTCTTTCTTCAGTTGATTTGCTGCAATTTGTGAATATTACTACAAACAAAACGGTTGAACTAACAGTTGAAAAAAACGGCAAGAAAGAAGTCCTTTCTTTTGAAGCAAGATCTGGAGATTATAAACATATACGTTGGATGGGATGGGGTGAAATGTTTGGTCCATTTATAAACCTGGCAGCCTTTAAACCTGAATATCTTTCTTTTGATTTTAGGGAAAACAAGCCTGAAATACCTTTGCATTTACGCTTAAGACAACCATATCATTTCAATTTTATTGATTCAACAAAAACTTTATTTTTTCAATATAATTTTGTTCAAAGAAATTGGGATGATTTGACAAGCAAACATTTTTTTGATTCACTATTTAATTATGCTGATTTACACAAAATAGATATTAAACGGTTTGTAATTGACATACGATACAATAGTGGTGGTGATGGAACCCTCCTTAAACCATTTATTTTACACCTGATGCAAAGACCTTGGTTACAAGAATACGGAAAACTTTTTGTAATTACTGGTAGAAAAACATTTAGTGCAGGAATTATGGCCTATTCAGAACTTATAAAATATTCCAATGCGATTTTTATTGGAGAACCTGGTGGTGCAGGTCGGAACCATTATGGCGATGCTACAGAATTAGAATTACCAGATACAAAAATAAGATTTCAGATTTCCACTCTTTTTTGGCAAACTGGCTTTCCTTCAGATACTTCTCACTTTTTCGCTCCAGATTTTCCAGTCAGTTATGAAGCATTAACTTATTTTAGTGGTGAAGATGATGCAATGGCAACTATTGATAAAGGTCTTATAAAACTAACAAACTTGGTAAGAAGTAAAACAAATGATGAAGTAAAACTTGCCTACAAAAATTACAAACAGTGGTTTCAAACACACGAATACTGGTGGAAACCCTTTTCTGAAGATGAAATGAATACGGCAGGTTATGACTTACTTGGTATTGGTAAAATTAAAGAAGCCATTACAGCTTTTGAACTGAATTCAGTGGAATATCCTGATTCATGGAATGCTTGGGACAGCCTTGGAGAAGCATATTATGCAAATGAAGAAATAGAGAAGTCTATATTTGCTTATGAAAAGTCCTTAAAATTGAACCCTAATAATTCTTCAGCTATAAAAATGTTAAAGAAAATGCGTGACTAAAACAAAAACAACAAACCGCTAACAAAGGCTATATGCAATTAGGGTTTCAGTGATAATTCAAGCATTTTACCCCGCATAAGATTTCGTGTAAGTGGACAGGAAGAAGCCCGCAATCACTTACTGCATATAGCCTCAACCGTTATGCACAACACGTGGACAAAAAATAGCTGACAAATTATAATTATGAAACAAATAACACTACTATTATTGATTGGGTTTGGACTGTGGGTAGGTTGTTCTCAATCCATTGAAAAAGATGACCCGCAAAAATTAAAGGACATGCTTGTTGACTATTTTGACGGAATTAAAAATGTAGATTTAAAAAAGATGAACGAAAACACAACTACTGATTATTTACTTTTTGAAAGCGGAAAAATTTGGAACAACGATAGTCTTTATAGACATCTCCAAAATCGTACTGATACAAGGATTAAGTTTCGATTTGATAACTTTAAAATTTACGTGGACAATGAAAGTGGACACATTTCATATTTCAATTATGGTGACTTCTATGTTGGTGATACTTTGCGTAACACAAAGGAATGGGTAGAGAACGCAACATTCAGGAAAGAACAGGGTAAGTGGAAAATAGATTTTTTACAATCAACCTTAAAAAGTAAATGAATAAGTGACTTCGGTACACAAAAGAGAATTTATAATAGGTGCCCATAGTTTTATCATTCCCCAAACTTCGGCGCATGATGGAAGAATCCCATCCTTCCAAATACGACAAACTCTCTCTCCCAAATAGAAACCTTAAACTTCTTTGACATAACTGTCATACTAATTGATAAAAATGTCACACTCCATTAGCAAACTCGTAACTGCCAGTATGAAAAGCCCACTGCCGAAGTAAAAAAGCGCACTGCAAAGTTGAAAAAGCTTACTACCGAGGTAAAAAAGTCCACTGCAAAGTTGAAAAAGCTTACTACCGAAGTAAAAAAGTTCACTGCAAAGTTGAAAGAGCCCACTGCCGAAGTAAAAAAGCCAACTGCCAAAGTAAAAAAGCCAACTGCCAAAGCAAAAATCCCAACTGCAACAATGAAAATTCTTTCATCCATTAAATTCCTAATTCTAAATTCTACATTGTACATTGTAAATTGTCTATTACCTTATTTACATTAAACAATTTTTATACGATATTTGAACCCCGAATCATCGGAAAAATTTAATTGTATTAATTCGAAAGAGATTTACAGTAATTGGCTAAAGCAAAAAATTATATATCATCAGAAATTGATAAACTCATTCCCGCAGACGTGAAGCCGCCTGCTGCTCCGGAAATAGAAGCTTCAGTACTCGGCGCAATGCTGATTGAAAAAGAAGCCGTACCCAAAGCATTGGAATTACTCACCCCCTCCAGTTTTTATCTCAAAGCACATCGCCTGATATTCGAGGCAATGGTCAGCCTGTTCGAATCAAGCGAACCGATTGACACAGTAACGCTTTACGAAGAACTGAAAAAGAGAGAACAAATAGAAGACGTCGGTGGTGCAGTTTACCTCAGCAAACTTTCACAAAATATTTCTTCTGCTGCCAACATAGAATTCCACGCAAAAATTATTTTAGAAAAAGAAATTTTAAGAGGATTGATTTCCAGCTCACACGAAATTGCAAGAGCAGCATACTCCGGCACTGATGATGCATTTGAAATATTAGACCGTGCCGAAAGAAAAATATTTGAAATAACAGAATCACATCTGAAAACATCCTTCAAGTCAATGGATAGAGCAGTCCGCGAAGCTCTCGAATACATTGAAGCAATTCATTCATCTTCCACACAAAAATTTTCTGTTCCCACCGGCTTTTATGAATTAGACGAAATGCTCGGCGGCTTGCAAAAATCCGATCTTGTTATTATAGCTGCAAGACCCTCCATGGGAAAAACTGCACTCGCACTATCATTGGCTCGTAATGCTGCAATTGATCATCAAGTGCCGATTGGAATTTTCAGTCTTGAAATGTCCACAATGCAATTGATAATTCGTTTACTTTGCGCCGAAGGAAGACTTAATGCGCACTTAGTCCGAACCGGAAAACTTCCGCAGGAGGAGGGAAGAAAGCTAAGTAAAAACGTACATAAATTAATTAACGCTCCAATTTATATTGACGATACTCCGTCACAAACTGTTCTTGAGATAAGAGCGAAAGCAAGAAGATTAAAAAGCGAAAAAAATATTGGGTTGATTATAATTGACTATCTGCAGTTGATGCAGGGACCTTCAAATGCGGAATCTCGTGAGCGGGAAATATCTCACATCTCACGCTCGCTTAAAGCACTCGCTAAAGAATTAAACATTCCCGTCCTGGCTTTATCACAGTTAAATCGTTCGGTGGAAACAAGAACTGATAAACGCCCCCTGCTTTCAGATTTACGCGAGTCAGGTTCAATTGAACAGGATGCAGATGTCGTTATCTTTTTAAATCGCCCGGAGCAAAATGGAATTAAAAATTTTGACGATGAGAATAAAACTCCAACAGAAGGAATCGCTGAAGTCATCATTGGCAAGCAGCGAAATGGTCCTACAGGTGAAGTGAGATTAGCATTTATAAAAGAGTATGCTCGTTTTGAAAACTTAGCTCATCAAAGACAGATTCAGGAGTATGCTGCTGTCCAAACTGACGATGATATTATTTGACGGAAAATCTATTATCCGATCAACGGTGGAAAAAAATGAAATTGACTAAAGCTGCGTTGTTAATCTTTTTATTATTTATTTCAGTAGGTTTATCTGCACAGGTATTTTCCGAATCCGATGTAGAAATTTGTAATTCGAAATTCGACCTTGCTTTTGAAAAATCGCTTAGTCAAAAACCAATCAACGAAATAATAAGTGAAGTAGCAAAAACATTTCTCGGTGCTGATTATAAAGCCTCAACTCTCGAAAACTCAAGTGATGAAAATTTGGTGATCAATCTATCTGCGTTTGATTGCACAACATTTATCGAAAACGTAATTGCTATTTCAAGATGCATCCAAAGAAATAAAACTACATTTGAAGATTATCTTGCGGAGTTGCAGTTTATTCGTTATAGGGATGGGCAAATTGATCAATACCCTTCACGCCTGCATTATTTTTCTGATTGGATTTTTAATAACTCAAACAAAAAAATCTGCAATGATATAACTAAAAATCTTGGCGGTGTACCAATTTCATTTCCTGTAAATTATATAACAACTCATCCCGATAGTTATTCGCAATTGAAAGCAAACGAAGAATTTATTTCGTTAATTCGAAAACAAGAAAAAGAAATAAGCAGTCGAATGTATTATTTCATTCCCAAAAGTTCCATAAAAGAAGTTGATGAAAAAATAAATGATGGTGATTTGATAGCTTTCACGACAAATATTGATGGACTTGATATCGGTCATGTTGGTTTGGCGATCAGGATGGGGGATGGTAAAATTCATTTACTTCACGCTCCGGTTGTCGGCTCTAAAGTTCAAATTTCTGAATTACCACTATCGGATTACATTAATAAAGTAAAGAAGCACACGGGAATTATCGTCGTTCGATTAATTGATGTAAACTCTGCCGGGTTGAAATAATTTACTAATTATCTCAACTTTTTCGCCGCTCCGATATTATCTCCATTAAACTTTCTTCAATAGATTTTGATTTGATACCAAAAGATTGGAGTTTATCGGTGTTTAGTGAAACGTCTTTCACTTGCGGATAATTTGGAATTTCCTTCATTGATATTTTATTCAGAAGATTTTTATTATAACCGGCAGTTTCACAAAGTAATTCTCCAAGTTCAAAACGGTCTATTCGATTTAGTCCGGCAAAGTTTATTGTTTCAGATTTTATGTCAAGCTCAACAATTTCAGAGATCATCCTCGCAGCTTCAATTAAACTCAACGGAGTGCGAAACTGATCTATAAATAAATTGATAGGAATATTTTGTGAAAGACTATCAAACATTCTATCAAAAAAACTTCTCGAGTGATTTAACCCGAACCCGAATAATAGTGCCGTGCGAAGGATGAGATAATTATCAAAAGTTTCTTTGATTTTCGTTTCACCTTTTAATTTCGTTTCAGCATAAACAGATATTGGTTGAAGTAAAGCATCCTCTTTCAACATTGATCCTTCATTACCTGAATAAACAAGATCTGTAGATGTATAAATTAATTTTGACTTGAAGTTTTCACATTGCTGAGCAATTAGTTCAGTTGCAGTCACATTCACTCGCTCATAATCTTCTAAATTATATTGTCCGTTTAGGATTGGGTTAGTTATGGCAGCCGTGTGAATTACAATCTGCGGTTGAAATGATTCGAAGACTCCGCGAGTGAATTTCTCATCAATAATGTTTCCACGAACAAAATTATGACGAGTACAATTTCCTGCATTCGAGTGATACAGTGTCAGAATTTCATTTTTTTTTGAAAGCGAAATATTCAGATACTGTCCTAACAATCCACTTCCGCCGGTAACCAAAATTTTCATATTTTAATCCAAGGTTTCTTTTGCAACAATTATGAACGATATAAGTAACGGTAAAAAACAAACTGCGAATTAACACTAATATTTCAAAAAATTAAATTCGTGTAAATCAGTGAAATTCATGGCATAAAGTAATTTTTTTATCCCAACCTTAACTCTCCAGGTAGAAATTGAACAAAGTCTAAATAGAAATACCAAAAGGTTAGAATTGGAATTTCTAAAGTGCTTTGGTAAATTTATCAATAACTTAAGAAAGATTATGAAAAAAATATTCCTGTTGATAGTAATACTATTAACTTTAGCCAGTTTGATAAAAGCACAAGGAAGCAAAATGTTTGACGCACCCTTCGGAATGGGTGGTGGATATCTTCCAACCTGGAATTTTATTAACACTTATGAGTTGAACAATACTTTGTTATCTGCAAATTTTCCCGCGGTTACAAAATCTGGTTTTTTCAGTTCAGGTGGAGCCGGATTTGCTTATATCGGTTTCGTGCCCAATCTTCGGATTGGCGGAATGGGTTTTGGCGGTTCAACTTCCGAAAAAACATTAGCTGGAAATGAAAATCGAGAAACAGTTGTTTCTATCAGTGGCGGCGGCGTTACTATAGAATATACTTTCCCGTTTATAAAAAACGTCGGCGTTTCTTTAGGAACTTTAATCGGAGGGGGCAGTTATCAAATCGAATTGTTCAAAAACAGCGGATCATTTTCCTGGAATGAAATTATAAATGAAATCGGAACTTCAACTGCAACAGCAAATTACAACCGAAGATTAATAAATAACTTTTTTCTCATCAGTCCCGCAATCAATATTGAAATTCCGATTTATTACCTGGCGGCTGTAAGACTTGGTGCCGGTTATTCTTTTACGCTTGGCGATAACTGGGAAGTAGAAAATGGTTTGGAACTTTCAAATGTTCCATCAAAAATTAATGGCAACCATTTCTATATTCAAGCTGGAATATTTTTGGGATTATTTTCTTATTAAAATTTTATGAAAAATTTATTGGTTACAGGCGGAGCTGGATTTATCGGCAGTAATTTCCTCAATTATATTCTGAACGATACAGACGAGTACAACATTATAAATCTTGATAAACTAACCTACGCCGGAAATCTTGAAAACCTAAAATCAATTGAGGCGAAAAAGAATTATCGTTTTATAAAGGGCGATATCTGTAATTCCGAACTTGTTAGATATTTGTTTGAAAAATATAAAATTAAATATGTAATAAATTTTGCTGCCGAGTCACACGTTGATAGAAGTATTCTCGGATCAAAAATATTTTTTCAAACTAATGTAATAGGAACAAATGTTTTGCTTGAAAATGCCAGACAATTTGAAGTGGAAAAATTTCTTCAAGTCTCAACCGATGAGGTTTACGGCAGTCTTGGTTCTGAGGGCTATTTTACAGAATCAAGTAATCTCTCACCAAACAGCCCTTACAGTTCGAGCAAAGCTTCAGCAGATATGATGGCTTTAGCATTTTATCACACCTACGGACTTCCGATTGTCATTACCCGCTGTTCAAATAATTATGGGACTTATCAATTTCCTGAAAAGTTAATTCCACTTATGATCATTAATGCACTCAATAATAAAAAGCTCCCTGTTTACGGTGATGGAATGAATGTGCGTGATTGGATTTATGTCATTGATCATAACATTGCAATTAGAAAAGTTTTTGAGAAGGGAGATGTTGGAGAAGTTTATAACATTGGTTCAAATAATGAAAAGCCTAACATTGAAATTGTTAAATTGATATTGAAAAAATTAAATAAATCGGAGGAGCTAATCCAATACGTAAAAGATCGCCCCGGTCACGATAGACGTTATGCGATTGATTCAACTAAAATGAAAAACAAACTCGGATGGCAGCCATTGTACCCATTTGAAACTGCAATCAACGATACAATTGATTGGTACCTCGAAAATAAAAATTGGTGGGAACGAATAATCAACGGTGAGTACACAAAATATTATTCACTTCAATACGAAAATATTAATTAGAAACTTAAATCAGAGACTTAAATGAAAATTCTTCTTAAAACTTTTTTATTCATTTCTATTATAAACATTTCTTTTGCTCAGATATCAACAACCGATAATTCAAATTTATTTTTGAGCACTTCAACATTAAACGTCTCAATAGGCGGAAGTTTTTTAGTGACAGGTTCATTCTCTGCACTAATTACTGAGCGAGTTGATGCTTTTGTCACAAGGATTTATACTGAAGCGAAAGAAAAATCTCTCAGAATCACGAACGACCCTGAAGAGTTGTTAAAGTTGAAGAAGGAACTTGAAAATTATTCGCTTAGAAATATCACATTAAAACGAGTCAATGGCGAAGTATTAAAACTTGATTTGCTGAAGTTCAGAGTAAACGGAGATTTTATTAATAACCCCTACCTCAAAAATGATGACGTACTTTTATTCGAACCAATGGATCTTGAAATAAATTATTTCTCAATTAGCGGCGCAGTAAATAAACCGGGTAAATACCCTTTTGTTGACGGGGATAAAATATCAGACGCAATTGAACTTGCTCTTGGATTAAATAAAGCATACGATAAAGTACTCCGTTATGAAATTCGCCGGCTTTCTTATGACGGAACAGAATTACAAAAAATTGATACCGGGTTGAATGCCGATTACGCATTACAACGAGGCGATCGCATTGTGATTCTCACCGATGAAACGCAGCGAAGAGATTTTAATGTACTCGTTCTTGGTGAAGTAAATTCACCCGGTTTAATTCCTATTAATAAAACTGGTTTACCTCTTAAACAAATTATTGAAGAGGCGGGGGGATTAACAAACAGTGCTTCATTAAATGGGGCAAAAATATTTACCGGAAACAGTATAACATTTCTTATGCAAAAGTTATATGGATTCAAGACTGAAGACTACTACACTGAAAATCAGCAAAAAATATTTAACGCTTTGGTTGACTTACAATCCAAGATGATGATTCGTATGTCTAATCTAACAGAAGTTGACACCACTTATTTTTTTCTTGAAGATGAGTTAAGGGTGCTTACAGAAAGTGCTGCAATAGATTTCAATAAAGTTTACGAAGAAGGTTCTCCCGAATCACATTACATTGTAAAGGATGGGGACGTTATTTTTATCCCGCAGCAAGATCACAATGTATACGTATATGGACAAGTGCCACAACCGGGAAAAATTCCTTTTGTGCAGGACGCTGATTATCAATCCTATATTGAAAAAGCAGGTGGATTTGGAGAATATGCTGATGATGAAGTAATGCTTATAAAAGCCCATAGCAGGGAATGGCTGCCGATTACCGAAAATGAGTACAAAATTGAAGAAGGTGATTTTATTTATGTGCCCCGTATCCCTATCCATTCTTTCAATTATTACGTATCACGGTTTGGAACTTATTTAGGTATAGTAGCAAGTGCTGCAACAATTGTTTTGTTACTGATACAATTTGGTAAATAATACTTAAAATTATTTTCTAATTTCTGTTCTGAAAAATTAATTCGAAAGAAATTCTACTGAAATAGAAATGAACAGAAAAGTTTTTCTAAAAAAATCGGCTGCTGCCGGCTTTGCACTTCCGCTTATTGGAAATTCCTTTTTAAGGGAGGTGGGTATACACCCTATCATCAAGCCTTCGAAATTAAGTAAAGGTGATACTCTTGCTCTCGTTACTCCGGGAAGTTACATAACTGAAGACGAACTTCAGCAATCAATTGATAATCTTCAGCAGCTCGGTTTCAATGCTGTTTATTCGAATAAACTTCTTTTACAGAATGGATATTTCTCTGCAACTGATGCAGAGCGTGCAAATGATTTGATGGATATGTTTAAACGGAAGGATGTTAATGGAATTGTTTGTGCTCGCGGCGGCTATGGCTGTGCGCGTATTATGCCTTTGTTGGATTATGATGTTATAATGTCAAACCCAAAAGTTCTTATCGGTTACAGCGATGTTACAGCTCTTCATCTTGGTATATTTAAAAAAACAGGATTGATAACATTTCACGGACCTGTTGCTACTTCTACATTTAATGATTTTACAAAAGAATATTTCGATAAAGTCTTGATCAATCCTCAAAAAGACACCGTACTCATAAATTCAACAAGCGGTGAAGATGAAAATATTTATGGAGTTACAACATTAGTGAATGGAGAAGGAGAGGGAATTTTAACAGGCGGAAACCTTTCCATTGTCGTTTCACTTATTGGAACTGAGTTTGACATCGAAACAAAAAATAAAATAATATTTCTTGAGGAAATAGGAGAAGAGCCTTACCGCATTGATCGTATGCTGACTCAAATGATTCAGGCAGGAAAGTTTGATAATGCCGCAGGAGTAGCGATGGGAATATTTAGGAATTGTGAATCAAAATTAGATAACCCATCCTTTGAAAAATCTTTAACTTTAATGGAAGTTCTGCACGATAGGCTGGGCAATTTGAAAATACCTGTTGTTTATGGAATGTCCTTCGGACACGTTAAAGATAAATTCACTTTGCCTTTTGGCATCAATGTAAAACTAAGTGCAGATGTGCAAACCATTGCGCTGTTGGAAGAAGCTGTGAATTAATGTAAGGCTGCGAATCTCAGAAATGTAACTTGCTCCGTTTCTAAACGTATAAAATAAAATGAAGTCTATTTCGAAAATTCTGATATTTTAACTAATGAAAATGAAACACTTATCAAAAGGAAATTTTATGAAACACTATTTAATTTTAATATCAATAATAATTAGCGGTACAATACTCTCCGGCTGTCTTCAATTCAAAACAGTTTCGTACGAAGTAACATTGTTTACAGAAAACAGCGGTGAGGTGATAATTCAAATCAATGATATTCGATCGGATGCAAAAACTGATGAAGCATTTGAAGAAGATAAAACAGCACTATTCGAAACTATACTTGGAAGTCAGCAGTTTATAGATGATATGAACAATGAAGGAAAGTTTATTTCTTCCCGTGATTTATTTGTGGAGAATGGAAAATTAAATGGAAAAGGAGTTTACCGCTTTGATGAAATTGGTAAAGTTGAAGGGATGGTGTATGACGATGAATTCTACTATATTACTTTCGAACCTTTAGATTCTATTGTCTCAACAAATGGTCAAATATTTATCACAGATCAGTACAAAAGAATTGTCTGGGATAAATCATTTAAAACACTAAAATTTCAAATGCTAAGTAATGCATTTGAATTGGAAAGTTACCGTGAACTGGCACCCTTCTATCCGACGAAAAAATAATGTTTGTTGAATTAGTTTTTCCTCTGCCTTTTAGAAATACATTCACCTATACAGTACCGGAGGAGCTTGAAGATTTTATAAAGGTTGGTGTGCGTGCAGTCGCTCCCTTTGGCAAAAGAACAATAACAGGATTTATCGTTAAAGCTGCATTAACAGCCGAGAAGATTGAAAACATAAAACCGATAATAGATGTACTTGATGAACTTCCTGTCTTTGATGAAAAATCATTGAAGTTTTATAACTGGCTTTCAGATTATTATTTATCATCACTTGGAGAAGCACTGCGATTAGCTGTTCCGCAGGGGACAGACATTGAATCAAAAAAAGAATTCAATCCGATAGAAACTTTTGTTTGCAGCTTCTTTCAAAAGAACAAAATAAAAACTCTACGCGATCAAAAATACTTAAAGTAATTTCTGAGCATGAAGAAATTAGCTTGTCTTATCTTCAAAAATCAATAAATAAAAAAAATATTTATTCTTCTCTTCGAACACTTCAAAACGCAGGAGCAATAACTGTTATTGATGAATTGGAGAATGCAAGAGTTAAAGAAAAAACAGTTAAGTATATCAAACTGAATCTGCCTCTTGCTGAAATCTATTCTTACTTACCGGAAATTGAAAACAGATCACCAAAGCAGATAAAAATCCTTCTTGAATTAATATCTGCAAAAGGAAAACCACTACCTTTACAGGAAACTCTAAAAAAAACTGATGGCTCAAAATCTTCTGTTGATTCACTTGTCGAAAAAAATCTTATCGCTGTCTTCGATAAAGAAATAGAACGTATTTATTCGGAGTATTATAAAGAAGAGCATACAAAACTGAAACTTACTAATCAGCAATATGATATTGTCAATGAAATCGACACCGAAATTACTTCCGAAAAGTTTAGAACATACTTACTCCACGGAGTTACAGGGAGCGGCAAAACACAAGTCTATATTGAGTTGACAAAAACTGCACTTGCCGCAAATAAAACTGTACTGATACTTGTTCCTGAAATATCGCTGACGCCTCAAATGACTTCGCGGCTGTTTAATAATTTTGGTGACACCGTATCGGTTATTCACAGTAGAATGTCTTTGGGTGAAAGATATGATTCGTGGCGAAGAATTTTAAAAGGAAAATCCAGAGTCGTTGTTGGTGCTCGTTCAGCATTGTTTGCACCTCTTAAAAACATCGGATTGATTTGTGTGGATGAAGAACATGATGCCAGTTACAAACAAACAGATCTAATTCCACGATACAATGCGCGGGATGCTGCTATTATTCTTGCAAGCATAAATGATTGTCCTGTTGTTTTAGGCTCTGCTACTCCCTCCATTGAAAGCATGTATAACGCAATTACCGGGAAGTTTAAATTAGTTGGATTGCCGGAGCGAATTGATGATGCCAAAATGCCTGCTATCAAACTTGTGAATGTAGCAGTTGAAAGAAAAAGAAAAAGATGGATAATGTCTTCTCTAAAATTCTTCTAGATCACATTGAACAAAGGTTGAAGAAAAAAGAAGGTGTAATTATTCTTCAAAACAGAAGGGGTTTTTCAACTCAACTATACTGCGAAGATTGTGGTGAGTTGGAAGTATGTGATAATTGCTCGGTTCCGATGGTCTATCATATTAATAAAAATATTTTGCAATGTCACTACTGCGGCTTAGAAAAGAAAACACCACCTGCCTGCACGCACTGCGGTTCAATTTCGTTAAAATATTTCGGGGCTGGCACGGAAAGAGTAGAAGATGAGTTGCAGTTCTATTTTCCAAATGCAAAAATCAAAAGAGTTGATTCTGATTCAATCTCTAAAAAAAATGCTTTAGGGAAAATTCTTCTTGAGTTCAGCAAGGGTGAAATTGAGATTCTTGTTGGTACACAAATGGTTTCGAAAGGATTGGATTTTGCACGCGTAACATTGGTGGGGGTAATCTCTGCAGAAACAACTTTGTGGCTTCCTGATTTTCGTGCTGACGAAAGAACTTTCCAATTGCTCACTCAAGTTGCGGGCAGAGCCGGAAGAAGCAAAGTTGAAGGTGAAGTTGTCATTCAAACTCAGAATGAAAAGAATTTTACGCTTCAAAAAGTTTTGCATACTGACTATAAAGGATTTTATGAACGAGAAATATTTGATAGAGAAAAACTTGGATACCCGCCATTTACAAGAATTGCATTGATTGAAACAAAAGATATGGATTTAAAAAAAGCCGAAGGTGCTATTAATGATTTTTACAAATATTTAATTGCTTACAGCAGACAGTTAAAAATCACCCATCCAATACCCGCAATGATTGCAAGATTAAAAGGGTTGTATAGATTTCAACTTGTAATTAAAAGCAGTCGTAAAACAGATCCTGCCGGAAAAATACTTCGAACTGCTATCTTGAATTCATTAGTGGAATTCAACAAACGATCTCGCTACAAAGATGTGAGAATACTTTACGATGTTGATCCTCAATCAATTATGTAGAGACGTAGCGAACTACGTCTCTACATTTTTAATTAGCCGTTCAGAAAACTAAGGAATGGCACTGCCTTAGAAATAGCATAGAACATCAAGCTCCCCAAAATCCAAACAAGCAAAACCATTGCAATATAATTTATCGTACTTTTTACTCTAAACATCTTCGCTAATCCAATACCAACAACTATATATGCCCAAATCGAAATTGGGTCGAGTTTTGCAAGAAGCCATCCGACCATGGTTGACTTATCTGCGTCAATAAAAGTCGCCACGCTTATATCATTCATTAGCTTACCAAATGCCAATGCTAATATCGCAGCCAAAATAATTTGAATCATCGAGATGTAACTTGTCAATCCGCTTGCAACCAATGCTGAAGAATAACTGCCGCTTCCTTTCAGTACTATTTTAGAAAAGAAGAAATAAATTCCCGAGATAATAAAGAAGAATATAAATCCAATAACAAAAATTGAAACAGTTTGAATTACCATTCCAATTACACCCCTGCCTTGATCCATCTGGTCCATAATTTTGTCAATTTGCTCATCAGCTTGAGATTGTGTCATTTGACCATTTTTAACTGCATCAGCAAAACTTTTTTCGATATTCTGTTTTGCTTTCTCTTTCATTTGAAATGCTATTTCACTGTTGCTCATCATTAATATTTGTGATAAAGCTACAAGGACCAGTAAGATGAACATTGGCAAAGCCCAATCAACTGTTCTTGCTGGAAAGTTAGATACTTTTTCGAATGTTGCTGCGGGTTCTGTGAACACTCCGATCATTTTATCGGAATGACTTAACTCCTGTTCTGCTGGAGTTTCGATTTGCTGATCCTGATCGGTTCCTTCAAAGTTTTCCATCTGATCTCCAAATTATTTTTTTTGTGTTAAGCGAACATATTTAAAGTCGACTCAAAAGGCAATCAAATTTTTACAAACAGCAGTCAAAATAAGTTTTTATTTCGGCTTCAATACTTAGCCTGATTCACTAAATTTGAATTATAAAATTTTAAAACTATACGGAAGCATAATGAAAACGAAGACAATCATTGAACCATTCAAAATTAAATCTGTCGAACCGATAAAATTTACCAATCGCAGCGAAAGAGAAGTGCTATTAAAAGAAGCAGGTTCCAATCCTTTTATGCTTCACGCCGAAAATATTTTAATTGATCTGCTGACCGACAGCGGAACTTCCGCCATGAGCGCAAAACAATGGGCGGGAATAATGGATGGTGACGAATCTTATGCCGGTTCAAAGAGTTTTTACAGATTTGAGGCTGCAGTTAAAAAAATAACCGGAATGAACTTTATTATTCCGACTCATCAAGGAAGAGCAGCCGAGAAAATTCTTTTCTCGATAGTTGGAGGAAAAGGGAAATACATCCCGAACAACACACATTTTGATACTACAAGAGCAAACATAGAATTCTCCGGCGCCGAAGCCGTTGATCTGTTAAACGAGGTGGGGAAACATCCTGAAATGCGTGCAGACTTCAAAGGGAATATGGATGTTAAAAAACTTGAGTTATTTATTCAAAAGGTTGGGGCAGAAAATATTCCTCTTTGTATGATAACTATTACAAATAATTCCGGCGGCGGGCAGCCTGTTTCAATGCAGAATATCCGTGAGACAAAGCAAGTCTGCAAAAAATATGACATCCCGCTTTTTATTGATGCGTGCAGATTTGCCGAGAATGCCTGGTTCATCAAGAAACGAGAAAAAGGATACGAAAATAAAACTCCATTAGAAATTGCACAGGAAATATTTTCTTATGCCGATGGTGTTACGATGAGCGCTAAAAAGGATGCGCTCGTAAACATCGGCGGTTTCCTTGCTATGAATGATGAAGAGTTATCCATGAAATGCCGCAATCTTTTAATTGTTACCGAGGGGTTTCCAACTTACGGCGGATTAGCTGGCAGAGATCTCGAAGCAGTTGCGCAGGGTCTTGAAGAAATCCTCGACGAGCATTATCTTGAATATCGAATTCGCAGTGTAGAATATCTCGGTGAAAAGCTTGTAAATGCCGGAGTTCCAATTATCGAACCTCCTGGCGGACATGCGATTTATATTGATGCAAAAAGATTTTTACCCGATATTCCGGCAGATCAATATCCGGGGCAATCAATAGTTTGTGAGTTGTATCTGGAAGGTGGGGTTCGTGCAGTAGAAATCGGCAGTGTGATGTTTGGAAAATATGACGAGAATAAAAAATTGATTCCTGCAATGATGGAACTTGTGCGATTAGCAATTCCACGCAGGGTTTATACACAAAGCCATATTGATTATCTGACAGAAATTATAATTGAAGTATTTAAAAACCGAAGCAAACTTCATGGTTATAAAATAATTTATGAAGCGCCCATGCTTCGTCATTTTACTGCAAAATTTCAACCTTTGTAACCACTAAAATTTTTATTGACAAAATGTGAAAAAATTATTTTGATTAATGAAACTTCTAAAACTATACAGCTATAGTAACAATAAACAAATCTGGCGGATCATTCCAACTACAAGCGATAAAATTGCAATTGAAGAGAGAACACCCGATAAGCAAGTTTTTTTCTCCTGCTTTCATTTGAACGATGGACGAAAAATATTTTCTGATTACCAGTTAGATGAAAAATACTGGATAGGTATTGAAGCCATTCATAACGACATAATTTATTTTCACAAATACGAAAAACCTGATATGCCGACGCATAGAGGAATAATCGCTCTTGATATTCCTTCGCAACGGGAATTATGGCGCAATGAAGATTATTATTTCTCTTTTATTAGTGATGAAAAAATATTTTGTAAGAGGCAGTTCTTTGAATCCAGTGAATATTTTTCTGTAAATCTATTGAGCGGTGAATCCGATGATAATCTTCTTATTGAAAAAGATGATATTGAAGAAAAAAACTATTGACTGAAAATGAATTAAATTATGACTCGTATAAATTCCCTCAAAAGTGGTTTGCAAACGAAAGCGATTCATTAATTAATGATAAAAAGTTAAATGAACTTTTAAATAGCGAACCTGTTGCTGGTAATATTGAATTTATTACGGTTAATGAAAACCTATTAATCAGTTATAATGTTTTGGAAAAGGGTAATCTTTTTACCAATAATTTTAAAATGATTAATTTAACCACAGGTGAAATTAATTATGAAACTACTTTAGCTGATTATTCGAAAACGATGCTTTTGGATTCATTTTTTATCAAAGATAATTATTTATTTTTATTAAAAGGTAAAAATAGTCTTGATGTTTTTTATCTGAGTAAATTATAGCGAGGATGAAATGAACTTGACTGATGAAGAAAAAAATATTGCTTTCAGCAGCACGATTTTCTATTAATGCAGTGTACGACAACTCAACCCCACCGCAAATTGATTATACTAAATATCCAAATCTTAAAATTAATACGGGGGCATTTGTTACATTAACAAAAGGAAAAAGATTAAGAGGTTGTATAGGCAATATCATTGCCGAGCAGCCACTATTCCAAACCGTTTGCGAGATGGCAGTTCATGCTGCTATACACGATCCAAGGTTTCCACCACTTCGCAAAAGTGAACTTGACGAAATTGAAATTGAAATATCGGTGTTATCCATTCCTCATTCGATAAATTCATACAATGATATTGAAATTGGAAGAGACGGATTGATCCTCGACGAAATAAATTCGGCAGTTTTACTTCCGCAAGTTCCAATAGAACACAGTATGAATAAAGAACAATTCTTAAGTGCGCTTTGTGAAAAAGCTGGATTGCATCCAAACACTTGGAGAGAGCGGCAATTAAAATTAAAAACATTTACAGCATTAGTATTCAGTGAAAATAAAAACTCGTAGCACAGTCTTCAATCTGTGCCCGTACAATGAACGGAGCAAAAAATGAAAATAAGACCAGCGGCAGTAGCCGGATATTTTTACCCCGGCGATCCGATAAAACTTCTATCGCAAATTAATAAGTATTTATCTCAAGTAGTATCTAAAATTTCTACAAATAAAATATTTGGAATTGTTTCACCACACGCCGGTTATCAGTATAGCGGTCTTACAGCTGCTTATGCTTATAATATACTAAGCGACAAATTTATTGAGAATGTCATAATCATTTCACCCTCTCATCGTGAATATTTCCCCGGATGTTGTATTTATGCTGGAGATGCTTATTCAACTCCACTCGGAATTGTTGAGGTTAATAAAGTAATGTCGCGTGTAATTGTAGAAGGGAGTAAAAATATTTTTTTTGGTGAGAACGGACATAAACTTGAGCATGCGCTCGAAGTGCAAATACCATTTCTACAATCGGTTCTCAGTGATTTTTCTATTATTCCAATTGTGATTGGTGATCAATCCAAAATATTTGTTGATGAGTTAGCTGAACAACTTGCAAAGGTGGTGGATGAAAAAACGATAATAGTTGCAAGCTCGGATATGTCCCATTTCTATTCGGCAGAAGAAGCCAATAGACTTGACAGTGTTGTCGAAGAAAATATTAATCAGTTTAATTATGATGGATTGCAAACTGCTCTTGATGAGAAGAAATGTGAAGCCTGCGGCGGCGGTCCGATAGTTTCATTAATGAAGGCTGCCTCTATGAAAGGCTATAAAAATTCTATTGTGCTTCATCGAAGTGATTCCGGTGATGAAACCGGAGATAAATCTGAAGTGGTCGGGTACTTATCCGCGGTAATTTATGGTGACTGATTGAAAATAGAAAAAAGAAAAATAGGGATTATTGGTGCAGGCAAGTTTGCATTTTCATTTGCACCAGCCTTATTGAAGAATAATTTTAGAATTGAAAGCATAATTAGCCGCAGCCTGCAATCAGCACGAACTCTTGCGGTCAAAGTTTCTGCAAAAAATTATTCCAACAAAATATCTAACCTTTCAAGTGTGTGTAATTTAGTTTTCATTTGTGTACCGGATGATCAGATTAAAAAAGTTGCAATCAAAATTTCAAAATTAAAATTGCAGTTTGAAAAAATTATTTTTATTCATACTTCGGGAGCAAAAACGAGCGAAGAATTAAGCAGTCTGAAAATAAAAGGTGCACAAACTGCTTCTTTTCACTTGATGCAAACTTTCCCATCTAAAAAACAAACTGAAATATTAAATACTTTTACAGCAATTGAATGCAGTAATATTTCGTTACAAAATGAATTAATCCACTTTGCAAAATCATTAAAACTGACGGCGATAATCCTTTCTGCCAGTGATAAAATGCTTTATCATTTGGGAGGAGTCTTTGCTGCAAATTTTCTTTCGGCAAATTTTCTTTCTGCTGAAAATATTTTCCCGGCAAAATTAAAAAAACAATCTGCTAAGATTCTTAAACCAATCGCAGAAGCAACCTTAAGAAATATTATTAAACATTCTGCCGCTGAATCAATTTCCGGGCCTATTGATAGGGGAGATGTGGAAACAATAAAATCCCATGTTCGTGCGCTAAAGTTGAATGATAATTGTGAAGAAAGCCGGCTGAATCTTATGAGTTATTTGGTTCAATCAAAAATTTTACTCTACGGAATAAAGAAGAAGTACGACAGGCTAAATTCAAATCATAAAAAGATTAATGATTTTATTGATGTTGAACTTAAAAATATAGTCCGGATGTTATAGACAGATTAAAACCAATACTTAAAATTTGTCGAAATAAAATAAGTAAGCATAGCGAAACCAGCCGAGAGAGGAATAGTAAGAATCCACGCCCACAAAATATTTTTAGCTACTCCCCACCTGACTGCTGAAACACTTTTAACAGATCCAACTCCAATAATTGCTCCGGTAATTGTGTGAGTTGTACTGACCGGAATTCCAAGAATTGTCGCAAAATAATAGTTAACCCTGCTGAAGTTTCAGCACTGAATCCACCAAACGGGGTAAGCTTTGTAATTCGCATTCCAAGTGTGTTGATTACTTTCCAACCACCTAGTAATGTTCCAAGAGCAATTACCGTATAACTTGCAAATATCGTCCACGTCGGAACATAAAAAGTATCTCCAAGAATTCCGTTTGCAAAAAGTAAGACTGAAATTATACCAATTGTTTTTTGAGCATCATTCGAACCATGACTCAAGCTGTACACTGCAGCGGAAACAAGTTGAAGTTTCCTAAAATGTTTATCAACTTTTCTTGGTGCTTGATTTCGAACCATCCATAATGTGACTATTGAAAAGAAATAAGCAATGAATAACCCAATTAAAGGTGCAAGAAAAATGAATAAAACCACTTTGGTATAACCTGAAACAATAATAGCACCGATGCCCGCTTTTAAAATTCCTGCCCCGCCGTAGCCGCCGATTATTGCATGCGAGACACTAATTGGAAATCCAAGATGTGTCGCAGTTGCTGTAGTAATTATTGCGCCAACAACACCGGCAAATACAACGTAATTATCTACAATATTTACGTCAACAATTCCTTTACCAATTGTTGTTGCAACACTCACACCAAAAACAAAAGCAGCCAAAAAAGTAAAAAGTGCTGCCCAGATAACAGCTTGGATTGGTGTTAATACCCTTGTAGAAACAACTGTCGCAATTGAGTTTGCCGCATCGTTCATTCCATTATAAAAATCAAAAACGAGTGCGAGGATTATAATAAAATAAACAAACTCCATACTAATTGTTCTTTAAAAAGATAGCGAGAATAACGTTTGCAGTTGATTGACATCTGTCGGAAGTTCGTTCGAGCAGATCAAGTATCTCTTTCTGTTTGATCAAACTGATTGCGTCGGTTTCAGTATGGAATAACTCTTTAATGGCTTGTTGATAAACATGATCAGCTTCTGTTTCGAGGTCTTTAACCGTCTTTAGTTCATTTAAACTTTTTACTTTTAAATCCTGAATTGCCTTACCGAGTTCGGTGACTTGTTTGTGAACGATTGAGGCCAGCTTATCTGCATGGTTAATCTTTTCAGTAATGTTAAAAGTTTCAACCCTTGCACAGGCGCCTAAGAGCATATCGCTTATGTCATCCAAACGTTTTACAAGCGCGAGAATATCTTCTCTGTCAAATGGAGTAATAAAAGTTTTATTCAATCTCTTTGTTATGCGTGAAGTAATTTCGTCGCAGCGGTGTTCAAGCGGTTTTAGTTTTAGATAATTATCCTTTTCGATGTGACTAAACGAAAATAGATTATGTGTGTGTGAAGCCATCTCTTCGATGAAAGTGATCATTTCCTTAAAGTCTTCGAAATACTTTTCTTCTTTAGGCAGTAAATTTTTAAACATATTCTTTCGAAATTTTTATTTCAAAGATAGAAATTAAATCAACAAAAGGGAAAATTTTTAGGGGTTAATAGAAAGTAAATCTCCTTCTGATTATCGAAGCTGTTTGCTATATTTGTCACCAAATTTTCAATACTCATTTTAAGGAGCATTAGCCATCGAAAAGAAAAAGAATAAACCGAATGATACTTTAGATAAAATAGTCTCACTTTCAAAAAGGAGGGGATTTGTATTTCAATCAAGCGAAGTTTACGGCGGCTTGAACGGCTGTTGGGATTACGGTCCTCTTGGTGTTGAACTTTTGAAAAATGTAAAAGAAGAATGGTGGAAGTTTATGACTTACCGCGAAAACATCGAAGGACTTGACGCTTCAATTTTGATGCATCCCCGCGTGTGGGAAGCCTCCGGTCACGTGGCTAACTTTACCGACCCGATGATTGATTGCAAGCAATGTAAAGCAAGATTTCGTGTTGATGTGCTTGCTGATTCACTTGCTGATAAGAAAAAACAAAAGGCTCTTGATGGATTGAAAGAAGTTATAAATACTAATTCCGATTTAACCGCACTCTATGAAAAAGTTATTTCAACTGCTGAAAAGGAAACTCTTTTTGATACCATTCTCGAAAATGATCAACTCGGCAAACTTTTACTTGCCGAATTGAACTGTCCACAATGCGGAAACAAAAATACTTTTACTGAAGCACGCAAATTCAATTTGATGTTCAAAACTTTTATTGGACCTGTTGAAGACAGCAGCGCCGTAGTTTATTTGCGCCCGGAAACTGCTCAGGGAATTTTTGTGAACTTCTTGAATGTTCAAAGTGCTGCGCGTCAAAAACTTCCATTCGGTATCGCACAGATTGGAAAAGCATTCCGAAACGAAATTAACACGAAGAATTTTCTGTTCCGCACACGCGAGTTTGAACAAATGGAAATGCAGTTCTTCGTTAAACCATCCGATGATAAAAAATGGTATGACTATTGGAAAGCTGAAAGACTTGAATGGTTCAAATCACTCGGAATGACTCCAACTAAACTTCGCTATCACGATCACCCTGCAAATAAGCTTGCACACTATGCTAAAGAAGCCACTGATATCGAATACGAATTCCCCTTTGGGTGGGGCGAAATTGAAGGCATTCATAACAGAACAAATTTTGATTTAACACAGCACGAACAATTCTCCGGCAAGTCGTTAAAATATTTTGATGAAGAAGCAAAAGAAAAATTTATTCCTTTCATTATTGAAACTTCGGCAGGTGCAAGCAGATCATTCATGGCTTTTCTTGTTGATGCATACTATGAAGAAGAAGTAAACGGCGAAGTTCGATCTGTATTAAAATTTCATCCTAAACTTGCGCCAATCAAAGCAGCAATTCTTCCTTTGGTAAACAAGGATGGGATGCCTGAAATCGCACGCAATATTGAAAAAGATTTGCGAAGGAATTTTAAAGTATTTTATGACGACAAAGGCGCAGTTGGCAGAAGATACCGCCGTCAGGATGAAGCCGGTACTCCATATTGCATCACTGTTGACACTCAAACTCTGCAGGATAATACTGTGACAATTCGAGAGAGAGATTCGATGGAACAAATAAGAATTGCCGCAGATCAACTTTCAAATTATTTAGTCAACAAACTTTATTCAGAATAGATAATGAAAAAAATCTTCATCTGGATTTTATTTGTTTTCTCTATCTCGCTTCAAGCTCAAAAGTATGATTCTGTTGTAACAACCGGGGTCAAACAAATTTATAATATTAAATTTATTGAGGCTGAAAAAACATTCAGAAGTCTAATTGCAGATTATCCCGATAAACCTGCAGGAAGATTTTTCCTCGCGATGGTTGATTGGTGGAAAATTCTGATTAATCCTGATAACGAATCCTATGATGATATATTCTTCCAAAAACTTGAAGATGTGATTTATCAATGTGACGAATTACTTGATAAAAATCCCGATGATGTTGATGCACTTTTCTTCAAAGGGGGAGCAATCGGTTTTCGCGGAAGATTGCGAGCCTACCGCGAAAGCTGGATAAAAGCCGCTGATGACGGCAGAGAAGCGCTTCCGATAGTTGAGCACGCTTACAAACTCGATCCAAATAATCTTGATGTTCAACTCGGTTTCGGAATTTATAATTACTATGCGTCTGTAATCCCTAATGAATATCCATTGATAAAACCACTTATGATTTTCTTTCCTGATGGTGATAAGGAGAAAGGAATTGAACAGCTTACCAGCACAGCGGCAAATGGTAAGTATGCAAAGTACGAAGCGCGTTATTTCCTGATGACTCTTTACTACACCTACGAAAAAAATCCATACAAAGCCGAAGATTACGCAAAGCTGCTTACATCTGATTTCCCGGACAATCCTGTCTTTGAAAGATGGTACGGGAGGGTGGCAGCAAAAAAAGGAAATTACGTTCAAGCTGATTCGATTTTCAGAAGTGTTTGGAATAAAGCTGAGATGGATTTGCCCGGTTACAATTCTCCTAAAGCAATTAGGGAAGCAGCCTACTACATCGCATATCAAAATCGTGTCACTGCTAATTATGATTCTGCGATGGTTTATTTTAAAAAGTGTGAAGAGCTTTCTCGACAAATTGATACTGATGAAGAATCCGGCTTTCTTGTTTACTCTGTTATGTATCAGGCGCAAATAAATGATACGCTTGGCAAAAAAGAAACAGCAATTGAGCAGTACGAAAGTCTGCTCGAAATGAGAGACTACGGTAATGCTCATTCAATTGCAGAGAATAACCTTGAAAGATTGAAAAAGAATTAATCTGAACGTAGAACCGCTTCCTTCTCATTAAACCTATCCCCAAAATTATTATTGACATTCTCAAAATAATTGAGGAAGTTTTGAGTGTTAATAACTTAATAGTTGAGGTTTATATGAAAAAGATACTTCTCATAGTTCTTTTAGTGTTATTCGTTTCAACTACCCCTGCCCAGGTAAGTCAAACAGTTCAAATAACAAATTTTAATTTTGATTGTATTAATCCGTCATTCATCAAAAGCCCAGATTTTATTTCTGGAAAGGCTTTTTTAGCAGAAGTGCATCGTGGTGATTCCAGCTTAATTTTTGTCGGGAATTACAATAACGATAATGATGAATTTACTTTACAACAGGAATTTCAACCTGCTGCTTCGCAGAATTCTAATCCCATCGGTCATTGGTCTGATTGGAATGAAATTCGTATCTACTATTTCACTTATCAAAATGACAGTTGGGATATTGCTACACGAACATTCAATGATAATATTTGGAGCGATGATATACTTATTACCGAATCACCCGAGGATGAAGCCGAAATAACTTTAGTCAATATTTATTCAAATTATTTTATCACACAGTTTTTGCCGGCAATATTATTTCAAAGAGATAGTTCGATTTATCTTGCGGAAATTATTAACGACTCTGTAAAAACATCTCTTGTCTTTCAAAAAAATATTTTAGGCGCATTCTCTTCGCCCGCAGCTTTTTACATGAGTGATGATGGTGCCATTACAGTAGCCTCGATTCTTAACAATACTCTCGGGCAAACTCAAGTGGTATATCGCGAACGAAATTCTTTTGACGATAATTGGGGATTTATAACAACTGTTCTCGATAGCGGTAAAATTTATCACATCAGTTTTATAGACGATTTTTTCCCACAGTTTTTTATTGAAGCAGATTTTGGGGAGGGTAGGACAGCATACAACATGGAATCCTGGCCAACAAATAATCAGTTGATCCCGCTGCAAGAACCTGCTTTAGGAGAAATCTCAAATCTGCAATCCGATTATATAAGCGTTATTACATTAAAAAAGCCAAATGGTTTTTATATTTACGGAGACTTCACTTACCGTTTAACAAGAAACGATTCAGACTATATTCGATCGAATTATTTTAATTACGGACAAGAGAACTACGATTCATTGGTTTTCACCAAAAAAAAGAAACCAATATCTTCAGTTGGCAATGTTGGGTTTGAAAGTTTAGGAGAACGGCTTTACACAATATGGGAAGATAGTGCGAATGGATATATAAATCTATTTGGAAAGAAGCATGTCATACCAGTTGGAGCAGTTAAAGATGAAAAAATTGTCGAAGGATTTATGCTCGAGCAGAATTATCCGAATCCATTTAACCCAACAACAAAAATAAAATATACAATTCCTTCAACTCCCCTCTCCTTTGGAGAGGGGTTGGGGGTGAGGCTTCTTGTGTATGACGTACTTGGCAACGAAGTAGCCACACTCGTAAACGAACCACAGCAGTCCGGCACTTACGAAGTTGAGTTTAACGTAGGACAGGCTATCAGCCTGTCAAGCGGAGTTTACTACTACCAATTAAGAGTTTACCCCGTAAGCGGGGTGGGTGGTTTTGTTGAAACTAAGAAGATGATTTTACTCCGCTGATTTATTTCTTAAAGATGACATCCAACTATCGGGATGTCATCTTTTTGTTTTCACGCATTCAGGTTATTGACTTTCTTCTTTTCTATTTGTAATATGCTTTCGAAAATTTTATCAGGTGAGGTAAATAACTTATTTCATATTCTTTAATTAATATTTCAGGAGGTTCTGATGAAAATATTTGTTGTTCGTTCAGTTCTTTTCTCTGCGGCAGTTTATTGTTTTATTGCTGCTAATTATAATAACACGAATTCCAATTTATTTGGAGATAACAACAGTGTACCCCCCCCTCCAATGTTGCTAAATATGTAACACCCTATGGCACAGGCGATCACTCTAGCTCAAGCTGGAGTAATGCTTACTCGCTTCAGGATATGATTGATAGTTTGGCTTCGAACACAATTTACAATCTCATTGATTCAACTTTTGTTGTTGATAGTATTTTTATCAGCAACCTTAGCGGCTTATCTTTCATTGATAAGGGAAAAACCAAGACAATACTGCAAGGGCAATCAAACCCCTTTGATGATGACCCTTACCTATGGAGCATTAAGGGGTTTGATCTTGAGAATGCTGATAACATTACAATCAAAGATATACAGATCAGAAAATTCAGAGGATTTGGGATAAGAGTGGACGCAGCATCGAGTTACTTTTACGCTTACAATGATTCGATAGTTAATTGCGGATGGGCGGCAAGAGAGGATACCTCTGATACCTCCTCTATATTAATTAAATCACCTTGCGGAGTAAAGCTGTTTGGCGATGATGCAACGTTTAGGAGATCATACATAATGAATTCAGGCTGGGATGGAATGCAGATAGCTGGTTACAGAATTACAGTAGATACTACAATAATCTACCACACAGGGATGGATTTTCCCGATGCTGAAAGTCAAGGTGATGGCGTTCATATGTTCAAGAATCCTGATCCGGATAGTTCATATTGGGTTCCTTATGGTGAAGATTCAATTCGTGTTTGGAAGACTGGGCAGGCTACATTCAGATTAGTAAATATAAACACGGTAGAGCCAAAAAAATCCGGGATAGAAGGTGGTTGGGATTCGATATATTATGATCAGGATTCAATCCCATATTTGTTAGAGAAACCGCTTGTGCAAGTAACAAATAGTACCGTAATTGGCGGCAAAGGAATAGGTATCACACAAGATGATCACCCAAGAGTTGGGCATTTCTCAACGAAGATTGAAAATTGTAAAATAGGTTCATTAGACCCAAGCAAACCAACATTCCGAATAGACTGGGCAGATGCTTTAACGACCCCCACCACTGCCTGGATAAAGAATAATACATTTTATAGCCCGGCAGATTATCATCCTCAAGGAATAAACTGTCCAGTTGCAGAATATTACACAGACAGCACTGCTGTATTGTATTCAAACAATAACTGGAGAGTAGGTACAAAAGACAGTACATCTTGTGTCACTCATAACTTGCCTTAAAGGAGAAGAAAATGAAAAACATAACACTTATAATTATAACTCTGATAATTACTAATCTTGTTTCAATTGATGCCCAAGACATTTTATGGAAGAAGAATTTTGGCTTAAACACGGCAGATGATTTTGGTAGAACTGTTATTGAGCTAAGCGATGGCAGTATTATAATAGCCGGTTATACTGGCTCTTATGGTGCGGGGGGGTTTGATGTTTGGCTAATTAAAACTGACGCCGATGGGGATATCCTTTGGAATAAAACTTACGGAGGTAGCGAGGATGACTATGCCTATTCTATAAAACAGACAGATGATGGAGGTTTTATAATTGGCGGAGCAACAAATTCTTCCGGTGTCGGCGGTTTAGACTACTACTTAATAAAAACTGACTCGGATGGCGATACACTATGGACCAGAACATTCGGGGAAGGTAATGATGATATCTGTTGGAGTTTAGCTTTAGCGGATGATGGCTATGTATTAGCAGGAGGAAAGAATATGCAGCCTGATCATCCAGATATTTGGATAATTAAGCTTGACACTATCGGAAATTTTATTTGGGAGAAAACCTATGGTACAAGCGCCGATGAAATTGCCTGGAGTATTGAAGTAACCTCTGATAATGGTTATATCATTGCTAGTCACAATCCAATCAATTCATATGATGGCTGGTTAATTAAACTTGATTCGAATGGGGATTCTCTTTGGACTAAATTCTATGGAGAGGATCTGGGGGATATATTATTATACGCGACCCAAACTCAAGATGGGGGGTATATATTGACTGGACGATTTTCCGAGCACACTGGTGGTTACACAGGAAACGTTTGGTTAATAAAAACCGATTCACTCGGCAATGTAGAATGGGAAAAAACTTATGATTACGCCAATGATTACGATATCGGTTACTCAGTTCAACAAACCTCTGATGGCGGATTTATTATATGCGGCTCAGCCATTGTTGATGAAGGTGCCGCTTTTGGATGGATCATAAGAACAAATGAATTTGGCGACATACTATGGACTCAGGAAGTTCATAGTTATGTAAAATCAAACATTCTTTCGTCAATAAACACAACCCTTTTTTCGGTTATCCAAGCTAGTAATGGAGATTATGTTGTTACAGGTATGCAACCAATATTACCGGTTTCTGATCATGCTCAGCAGGTAGTTTTATTAAGAATTGCCTCCGACATAGTTCCCGTCGAACTGACAACCTTCACAGCCACTGTAGAGCAAAACTCCGTTTCGCTTAACTGGCAAACAGCAACGGAGACAAAACAGCGGGTTTGAAATGCAGAGGGGTCAAATGTCAAACGTCAATGGTCAAACGGATTGGCAGGTCATCGGTTTTATTCCAGGGTTTGGTACTACCACCGAACCTAAGAGTTATACTTTTGTTGATGAAAATCTCTCTGCAGGAAAATATCAATATAGATTAAAACAAATTGACTTTGATGGAACGTTTGAATACTCAAATACAGTTGAAGTTGAAATAAATTCCCCAACAGAATTTTCACTTGAGCAGAACTACCCGAATCCATTTAACCCAACAACAAAAATAAAATATACAATTCCTTCAACTCCCCTCTCCTTTGGAGAGGGGTTGGGGGTGAGGCTCCTTGTGTATGATATACTTGGCAACGAAGTTGCAACACTCGTAAACGAACCGCAGCAGCCAGGCACGTATGAAGTTGAGTTCAACGTAGGACAGGCTATCAGTCTGTCCAGCGGAGTGTATTACTACCAGTTGCGGGCTGGGGGATTCACTCAAACTAAAAAAATGCTTCTATTGAAATAGAACCTGCTGATTATAAAAAAGGCTGCCACAAATGACAACCTTTTTTACTACAATGTTGTTGAAATACTAATGCGGTGAAGTGCACCGATTAAGCCAAGGGAGGAGTAACCGTAATCAAATTGGTAACTTGAAATCTTTGCCCCCAACCCAACGTTAAATCCTGCAATACCTGCAGTACTGCCAATCTTCAATTCTGTTCTTTTTTCATTATCATATCCAAAACGCAGCTTCATAACTTTACTCAAAGTAAATTCTGCTCCAACCGTAAAGGCTTTTAGTCTGGAAAGAAAATCATCTCTGTCTTCGTTAAGTTTATGAAAGTCCACTGATAATTTAAGCGGCAAATAAGCTAATTTTTTTGAAACACCAACGGCAACATCAATCGGTAATTTTTCTTTAGTGTCGTAATAAGAAGAAATCTGTCCGCCAAGATTTAATGCAGCAAAACCAAAGTTCCAATTTGAATTAGGAATTGCATAATGCAAACCAAGATCAACAGCCATTGCACTCGAAGAGCGATCTGCAATGCTTGAGTAAATTATTTTTGCATTAGCACCGTAATAAAAATTTTCATAAAGAATATTTGAGTAGCCGATTATAAAAGCAAACTCACCTGCACCAAACTCTCCGGTCTTTGCTCCGAACTCATTCGCCTCTGTAAAATTGCCGTAGTTGATATATTTAATTCCCGCACCGAATCTTCCAATTCCTTCAAACTCCTGCGAGTATGATAGACTTGCAAGATTTATATCGAGCAAATGTTTGACGAATGAAAATGAAACAGGTCTTTCTGTCAACAATCCAATTCCAGATGGATTATAAAATATAACATCAGCGTCATCATTGTTGGAAGTATAACTACCGGCTAACGCACCGGAACGCGCGCTGTTATCAACCCGCAAAAATTCGTAAGTGTTTTGAGCCTCGATTTGAATCGAAAATAATATTAAAATAAGTGCAAAGAGTGATACTGTTTTTTTCATACTAATCCTTAAAATTTCAACTGCTTATTTAAGGAATCTTACCAATAAAGGCAAGGGAAAATCTAAGAGTAAAAAAAATTATTCTTCATTAGAATAACGCACCTCAATAGATTGGGAAAAGCCGCTCTATCCGTTCCTTGAACAATTTTCTGCTTAGTTACCAATTTCATCCCCACATTTATTTTTATAATTATCCACTTTTTTACCGATATTTGATAACAATTTTTTAACATACAATTATCAGGCATGAGTTCTGTACAAAAAACAGTTTTATTATTATTCATAATTATACTTGCCGTTGTAATTTATTTCCTTCCGGTGAATCTTCCGCTTACTTTATCAGCGAGGGCAAAAATACTACCCGCTTCCGAATGGATTGTTGCCAAAAACGATAACGGGCAAATCGTCACCACCTTGTTCGATCATAAATCCGGTGTTCATAAGAATTACTCGGTCTCTAATTTTGAAAGGGGGGATGATGTCCGGCTGATTTTTAGAAGTGATTTGAAAATAAATTCATTCGTTAATACAACAGACACGATTGCCAAATTATATTCAAATGAAATTGAAAGACAGCTAACCGCTCTTAAAGGCTCACTCGAAGTTGCTAAGGCTTCATTAAAATTAAATCAAACCGGTGATAAAGCGTCACTAATTAGAATGGCGGAGGAGCAGCTTGCCTTTCAAAAGAAGAATGCAGAAGAACAAAGAAAAATTTTATCCAGGCAGGAACAGCTTTATCAAAAAGATCTAATCTCGCAGGAAGAATATGAAATTTCAAAAGGAACTGCTGAACTTAATGATCTTCAAATTGCAATTGCAAATGCCAATCTTGAAACTGTTCTTACAGGCGAAAAAACCGAACAGATAGATTTCATCAACTCACAAATAAAATCCTTTGAAAACGAAATAGCCGTTCTTGAAAAACGATTTGCTGATTTTAATATCATACCGGCTATCAACGGAACTATTTCTAAAATATCTATCGGGGATACTTTATTAAGTATTCAAAACACGGATGAATATTTGCTGATGATCCCTGTTAATCTTAAATATCAAAAATACATTTCTATCGATGAACAAGTTTCATTCTATTCAGAAACAAATCAAGCAGACTTTTATGGAAAAATTATTTCAATCAACAATTCAGTTCAATACCTTCTTGGTGAACCTGTTATAATTGTCACCGCTGCAATCGAAAATAATAAACAGCCGCTAAACACGGGACTAATAACCGAATGTGAAATTCACTGCGGCAGCATTCCAATTGCAGATCACATAAAAAGATTTTTTAATTGAAGTTAGTTAATGAGAATCGAACATAAATATTATCTCTCCGAATCCGATATTTATAATTTCAAAAGGGAAATGACGCCGTATGTAAGGTACGATGCATTCGCACTTAATCACGAAGATAGAAATTATACGGTTCGCAGTGTGTATTACGATTCAGATTCTATGCAATTCTATCACGAAAAAATTGAAGGATTAAAAGTCAGGAAAAAACTTCGCATCCGCGGTTATAATAATTTTCACGGCGAAAAAGTTGTTTACATCGAAATCAAAAGAAAAAGTGATTGCTACGTTTGGAAAAATCGCGCACCGCTTTTATTCAGCGATATCAATAAATTTTTGAATGGAAATTCTATTGAGGATTTAATTCTTACAGCCGACAAAAATAGTTTTGCAATTACCGATGCAAAAAAATTTCTATATCATTACTATAAAGATCAGCTTCATCCCACCGCCTTAATTTCTTATGAACGCGAGGCTATGTTCGGTGCGATGAACGACCGCCTGCGCATAACAATTGATAAAAATCTTCGCTATCTTATTTTGCCGGACATTTCCGAACTTTTTAATGAAGATAAACTTCAATATGTTTTTAACGGAACAGTTATTCTCGAAATTAAATCTGACTACGGCTATCCGGTTTGGCTCAGGGATTTAATTAGCAGGTATCATCTTCGACGGAGTGCAATTTCAAAATATACACTAAGCCTTGATAAGCAAGCTAACCGCAACCCATTTGAAAAAATGATATGCACTCTTTAAACTCCGATCCATTACTACATAAAATTGGCAGGAGTAAATTACTTCGTGAACCTTCGAGTCTTAGAGCCTTAGTGGCAGAAAAGAAAACACTCGTACCGCAAAGACGCGAAGTCGCTAAGTTGCACGAATTAAAAATCACTAAACTCTACTCTAAGCGTAACCTCAATAATTCATTAATAAACTCGCATTAAGTAAATAAATGCTACAAGATTTTCAAAACATATTCGCCACCTCCATCACTCTCGGCACAGTATTGCAGAACCTTTCCGTTGCAGTATTGTGCAGCTTATTAATCGCCGTCTTTTATAAATACTCCTACAAAGGACCCGGCTACTCCGCTTCATTCGTTCATTCACTCATTGCTCTCTCAATGATAACAGCAATTGTTATAATGGTAATTGGGAACAACCTTGCACGCGCATTTGGATTGGTGGGGGCAATGTCAATTATTCGATTCAGAACAGCAGTAAAAGACACGATTGATATTGTTTTTATATTCTTCGCACTCGGCATTGGAATGGCAGCAGGGGTGGGGCTTTACAGCGTTGCATTTGGCGGCACAATTTTTATCGGACTCATTTTGCTTGCACTTTCAAAGACAGATTTCCTCATCATCAGAAAAGAAAAATTTCTCCTTCAATTCAGATACCACGCTGAAGATGGCATCGAAGCTTCATACATTCCCGCACTAAAAAAATACTGTAAAAAATTTACAATGATTAATGTAAAATCAATCGGCAGAGAAGATGAACTTGAAATATCATTTTACGTAAGCATCAAAAACAAAAACCAGAATCCCGAATTCATCAAAGAACTCTCCGCACAAAAAAGCATCTCCTCAGTAAACTTCTATTTTGATGATGAAAGTTTGTGAGAGGTGTAACATCGAATGATTAAAAGCTAATCCGTAACTCTTTAACCGATTGCTCCAACTTTAATTCTATTTCAACAAAATCATTTTACGGGTTTGAATGAACTCACCCGCTTTCAGTTGATAGTAATACACCCCGCTGGATAGACTGCTGCTCAGTCCTACATCAAATTCTAATTCGTAGCTTCCTGCGGGTTGGGTTTCATTCACGAGTGTGGCTGCAACGATGCCGAGAACATCAAACACTTTTAAAGAAACCATAATGTCACCCTGAGCTTGTCGAAGGGCGACAGATGGAATTGTGTATTTTATTTTTGTCGTCGGATTAAATGGATTTGGATAATTCTGCTCAAGTGAAAATTCTGTCGGTGATGTTATTTCAACTTCTATTGTGTTTGAGTATTCAAATGTTCCGTCAAAATCAATTTGTTTTAGCCTGTAAGAATAAACACCGGGTGTAAGATTCAAGTCTTCAAAATAATATTCGTTCAACATCATACTGTTACCCTTCCCTTGAACGAAACCAAGCACTTTAAATTCATTTTCATTTCCACTTTTTCGCTGGACTTCAAACCCGGAGTTGTTTAATTCGGTAACGGTTTGCCATTTCAGTTTTACCTTGTTTTCTTCTGCTGTTGCTGTGAACACTGTCATTTCAACGGGAGTAAGACCTAAAGCACTGAAAATATCATCCCATCCAATGGCAGCTACTTTAGAGTCATTATTCAAAGCCGCAAATAAGCCGGCTGGATAATCAGGCAGATATTGTTGGAAGGAAGCAATACCGTCTGTATTGGAAACACCGGTTAATTTTAAAGTCCCAAGATATTCCCACGTTTGCCTATCGAAAAATTCATAGTGGTTCGTTCCGGAAATTATTTGATCTGAAACAACAATCAATCCATAGCCGCTGTCAACTCCATTTTGTGCCGGACAGTTAAAAATAATTATGCCTTCCGCATCTGCATCAAAAATTCCATTTCCAAAATGATTAGACCCGTTTTGAAGATAAGCTGTGCCGTCGGGATTATAAACATAAAGTCCGCTTCCGCCATTTTCATCGGGGATATAAATTCGCTGATAAAAATTATCTGCCGCCATTGTTTCAAGACCGGTTTCAGGAGTGAACTCATCAATATAATCTCCAGTAACTGCGTCGTGAACGTAAACAATATCATCGGCAGAAACATATATTCTCTTATCACCATTTGTAAGTTTTAAGATGGTTAAGTTTGGTTCGGAATGAAGATTAACCCCCGCCTTATTAAAATTAAATAGGAAATTCAAATCAGGAAGACTAAAAACACTCACCGTACTTGAAGGTTCACCAATTGCAACATAAAGCCGGCTGGATTCCTGATCAACTGCCAAACCATTTACCTGGCTTCCGGAAAAAGTAGCGTGCGTAAGCGGCGGCATTTCATTGCCGACAAATGGATATTTCCAAACCTCTACCAACTGATTACCTTTGGCAGAAACAAACATCAGCGATTCTGTGCTGTCCGGAGCTTTCCAAAATTCAATCGTATCAATATTGTCCCCTGCTCCACTAACTTCAAAATCGGGGTCAAGTATTACTTCTTCAAAATAATCTACCGAGCATTCATCCATCTGCTGTGATAATATCGGTCGAGTACTAATTAAAACGAAAATGAACCCGAAAAACAAAAGTTTGGGATCGGTAAAATTTTTCGGTAAGAATAACAGCAATTTTTTCATAAAGAACTCCTCAAAATTTTTTTATTTAAATCACAAATTTTCTGCCGCAATTATTATTGGAAAAACAACGAAATTCGATTCGATAAGTTATTCTATTAACTTACATTTTAACTGATTGTGAAATTATTACTGGTAAGATAAGAAGTTGATCGAACCTTTCTTAGGTAAAATATTCTGACTTATAAAAGTAATTTTGAAATTCTCTTGTTTGTGAAGAGCACGGCAAATAATTTACACTATTAAAATTTTTAAATTTATAAAATCATATTAAAGATGGAAATCAGATGAGTCTAAGTTTAATTGCAAAATCAATAAAGCCATCTCCGACATTAAAGTTGAATGAAAAGTTCGCCATTCTAAAAGAGAAAGGTGATCCTGTAATTCATCTTGGCGGCGGAGAGCCTAAAAGTCGTGCGCCGATGGATGCACTATTAGCAGCGGCTGCACATCTCAACACAGGAGAAATTCGTTATGCACCTGCAGATGGAACCCCAGCCTTAAAAAAAGCAATCATCAGATATACTGACGAGTTTTACGATCGAAAAGTTGCTCCTGAAAATATTATCGCTTCGGGGGGAGCGAAACAAGCAATAATGGTAGCACTTCAGGCAATTCTTAATCCGCAGGAAGAAGTTATTTTTCCCGCCCCCTATTGGGTCAGTTATCCGGATATGGCAAGATTAATTGGAGCAATCGGCGTTCCCGTTCTGCCGGAAGATGGAACTTTTTATCCAAGACTGCAGGATATCGAACAACGCGTTGGCTCTTACACGAGAGCGGTTATCATCAACAGTCCGAACAATCCTACCGGTGCAATGTACTCCGAAGAATTTATTGCTGATATTGTTGAATACTGCGAGAAGAAAGATCTTTGGTTAATTATGGATGACATTTATCACCGTTTAATTTTTGACGGAAGAAAGCCGATCAACTGTTACAAATATGCAAAACGATTAGATGAAAATTCTAAACTGATAGTAATAAACGGAGTGAGCAAACAATATGCAATGACAGGTTTCCGGATTGGCTGGGCTGTCGGAAATAAAAAAGTAATTGAAACGATGAGTAATATTCAAGGGCATCAAACTTCCGGTCCTTCTATTCTTCTTCAAGTGGCTTCCGCTGCAGCAATAAACGGTATTCAATCGGGGGTGGAATCGCTAAGAACCACGCTTGAAAATAATCGTAATGTTTTAATTGATTTGCTGAATTCTTTTGAAGGAGTGAAAGTAACAAAACCCGACGGCACATTTTATTGCTTCGCTGATTTCAGCGCTTACGAAAAAAACTCGAACAAACTATCGGAATTTTTAATTGATAAAGTACAAGTGCTCACTGTGCCGGGAAAAGAATTTGGTCTGGATGGTCATTTAAGAATTAGTTATTGCGGAACAATAAAAGATATTCAGGAAGGAATTGAAAGAATGAAATGGGCGCTCGATCCTAACTCTCCAAATGAACTTTATATTGGCGACCGCAAATTAGTGAGGGATTGGTCATGAGTAAATATTTAGAATTCAATACCCCCGCCACGAAAGAAGCAAAAGAGTTAGCTTCTGATTTTAAATTATTCAATCATGGATTGGTTCAACTCGACCGGGTCTTTTGGAATTTATCCGACGAAGCTTTGTACGAAGAAATAATTTTTCGTAACGAAGGAAGGATCACCAAAGAAGGACCTATCGTAGTTCACACTGGCAAACATACTGCCCGCGCTGCGGCTGATAAATTTATTGTGCGAGAAGAAACTACTGAAAATAAAATCTGGTGGGGGGTCTACAATCGTCCTTTCACACCAGAAAAATTCAGTTCGCTAATGGGACGCGTGCAGGCCTTTTGTCAGGGTGAGGAATTATTCGTTCAGGATTGTTACGCCGGCGCAGATCCAAATTATAAAATGCCGATCAGAATAATTACTGACAAAGCTTGGCATAGCTTGTTCGCAAGAAATATGTTCATTACTACAGATGACAAGGATGAGCTAAAAAAATTCATCCCTGATTTTACGGTAATCGCACTTACGGGTTTTAAAGTTGATCCTTCACTTGATGGAACGCGAAGCGATACAGGAATAATATTAAATTTTGCAGAGCGAACTGCCGTAATCGCAAACACACTTTACGGCGGTGAAATTAAAAAATCAATTTTCACTCTCCTTAATTTTCTACTCACATTCAAAGATGTATTGCCGATGCATTGTTCTGCAAATGTTGGCGATAAAGGCGATGTTGCTCTGTTCTTCGGATTAAGCGGAACAGGAAAAACAACGCTCTCTGCCGATCCCAAAAGGAAATTGATTGGTGATGATGAACACGGTTGGAGCTCTGACAGCGTTTTTAATTTTGAAGGCGGGTGTTACGCTAAGGTGATCAGACTTTCTGCTGAAAGCGAACCCGAAATTTACGCAACCACCAAACGCTTCGGAACGATTCTCGAAAATGTTGTGTTCGATCCTGTAAGCCGTCATATTGATCTTGACGATGATAAAATTACAGAGAACACACGCGCATCATATCCGCTTGATTTTATTCCTAACGTTGTACCCGAAGGATATGTACGAACTCATCCGAAAAATATTATTTTCTTAACCTGCGATGCCTCCGGTGTTTTGCCTCCAATTGCAAAATTAAATCCTGCACAAGCGCAGTATCATTTTATAAGCGGCTACACTTCAAAAATTGCCGGCACTGAAATTGGTTTGGGTATCGAGCCGCAGATTACATTCAGTGCATGCTTTGGTGCGCCGTTTATGGTTCGCCATCCTTTTGAATATGCAGAAATGCTGAAGCAAAGAATGCTGAAACATAATGCAAATGTCTGGCTTGTTAACACAGGCTGGGTGGGTGGAAGATTCGGTGTCGGAAAAAGAATAAGTATTCGGCACACAAGAAATCTACTGAACGCTGCTCTCGAAGGTAAACTGGATAAAGCAAAATACAGAAAAGATAAATTGTTCGGTTTTGAAGTCCCTCTCTACTGTCCTGATGTACCTGAAGACGTTCTTGATCCTTCAAGCTCGTGGGGAAATAAGAATGAGTACTGGAAAAAATACGATGCACTTGCCGCCCGCTTTATAGATAACTTCAAGCTATTTGCAAAAGGCTGTAGTCAGGAAGTAATTGACGCCGGACCGAAGCGATTGTAAAATCATTTTTCATTTAGAGGTTGTCTTAATTTTCTGAATGAAAAGAACTTCACTTGGTAAGAATAATAAGAAGCAAAAGAGTATTTTGAAAAAAGATGTGAGAAGTAATATCAGATTACTTCTCACTTATAAAGGAAAAGAAATACTGACTAAGATAAATTAAAGTTTAGCCAGCCATTTTTTGAAAGTTTCCAATTTGATTGGATTGGGGATGGCTTCAATGATTCTTAGCAAATTCTTTTTATCTGCACAGTTCATTAGCTGTACGCCGCCGTTAGTTTCAACTTTTAATGCGGTGGTAACTTTCCCCCAGCTTTTATCAAGGGCTTTATCGCGTGCGCGCATACCTTTGATGTAAGATTTTACATCCTTTGAATCAGTGAGAGCAAAGACAACATCGCGAACAACAAAGCATCGCTTCCTGGTTTTGGAAACCCATGCAGTGCGAATTTTTTTTGAATTGAACGACTTTACATCTGACATTATTGAACCCTTTATATAGTGATTAGAAGTTAATTAGTTCTTAATATCCGCTAAAGGAATTGCTGTGTTTCTCATTGAATGAACTTTGTTGGCAACGGGAATGTCCATTTTGATGCTAACCCGTTTTTCAAAATAATCCCTGAACCTTTGAACCATGAATTTTACAGGCCAGGCAGCGGCTTCACCAAGAGCACAAATAGTATTGCCTTCTATATTACTTGCAACTGTAATCAATAAATCAATATCATTTAGTGAACCTTTGCCGTCAAGAATTCGTTCTAATATTTTTTGCAGCCACCCTGTACCTTCTCTGCACGGGGTACACTGCCCGCAGCTTTCGTGATGATAGAATTTAGCGATACGAGCAAGCACTTTCACAAGATCGGTATCCTCATCCATTACAATAATACCACCCGTACCAATTGCAGAGCCGACTGTGCGTAAAGATTCGGCATCCATTTTTACACCTTCCAGTTGATCACCACGCAGGGGGGGCATAGATGAACCGCCGGGAATTACACAAAGGATTTTTTTATTTCCGGGAACACCACCGGCATAGTTGTAAATAATATCTGTCAATAAAGTTCCAGATGGAAGTTCGTAAACACCCGGTTTGTTCACGTGACCGCTTACACCAAACAATATTGTCCCCGGATGTTTAGGTTCACCAATTTTAGAAAACCACTCCCAGCCTTTATTAATTATTGGAGGAACATTTGTGATCGTTTCAACATTATTTATAGTTGTGGGATTACCCCATAATCCATTTTGTGCCGGAAAGGGAGGTTTAACTCTTGGATAACCTCTTTTACCTTCAATCGAATTCATCAGTGCTGATTCTTCACCACAGATATATGCCCCTGCCCCTTTGTGAACATAAATATCACAGAAGAAATCGGTGCCGAAAGATTCTTTCATTTTTTCACCAACGAATCCGCGTGCATAAGCATCAGCTAAGGCATTTTCAAAAAGTCTAATCCATTTATGGTACTCACCACGGATATAAACATAAGCGACCTTTGCACCAATTGCATAGCTGGTGATTAAAATACCCTCAATTAGTTGATGAGGATTAAATTCAAATATTTGTCTGTCTTTGAATGAACCAGGTTCACTTTCGTCGCCGTTGATGCAAAGATATTTTAACTTGTCGGTAGTCTTCGGCATGAAACTCCATTTTAACCCAGCCGAGAATGCTGCCCCACCCCTGCCGCGTAATCCTGATTTTTTTACCTGATCTATAATATCATCGGTGGATTGGGAGAAAGCCTTTTTTACAGCAGTGAAGCCGCCGTTCTGCAGATAAACATCAATAAGGTGGAGGTCTTTAATATCAGGAAGAACTATTTTTTCCATATTACTATTTAAAACTTTCTATTATTTGATCAACTTGATCAAGGGATAAATTTTCATAATAGTCTTCGTTGACTGCCATCATTGGTGCCGAGCCGCAGCTTCCCATGCATTCAACTTCTTCGAGTGAAAATTTTTTGTCTGAAGTAACCTGACCATTTTCTATTTTAAGTTTTGAACGAACATGATTCCAAATATCATAGCCGCCGCGAAGTAAACATGATACGTTTGTACAAACTTGAAAATGATATTTTCCCATTTCATGCTGATGATACATTGTGTAGAATGTTACCACACCAAGTACTTCTTCAAGTGAAACTTCAAGTATAGATGCGACTGACTTCATTACTTCGCCGGAAATAAATCCGTTTTGTTCCTGTGCCAGCCAGAGTAACGGCATAAGCGCTGCTTTTTTTGTCGGATACTTTTTAAGTATCTGATCAATTTTTTCTAAGTTTTGTTGTGTGAATGTAAATTCCATATTATTTGCCTGAGATCGATTTTGTGTTCAAGTTCAGGTTCAAGTTCAAGTTCAAGTTCATGGAGTTATGGGTTGTATGTTTCATTATCTTCATAAATTCTATCCGATGTGCTTTTTATTAAGCCAATTAACATTGAAACAATTTCAAAAAGAATTTCTTTGCCTTTAGAGTTTTCATCAGTTTCAATTTTTTTCTTTATTAATAATACATCTAAACAAGCAGCACTCTCAGTAGCAGAACCACGGGCTATATCGTAATAACGGCTTTTATCTTTACTGCTAAATTTTCCCGATCCCTCAGCGATATTTAATGGAATCGAAGTAGAAGCCCGATCCAATTGATCGCAAGCACTGATTCTTTCTTTTTGTTTGCATAATAACTTATCTGCAAATTCAACAAAATCCAGGGATCGTTTATAAACATTCAGTTTTTCATGACTAAAAACTTTTTCCATTAATTCCTTCTCTTAATCTTGAACAAAAAATTGAACCTGAACTTGAACCTGAACTCATTTGTCCGCCTCTCCCATAATCGGATCAAGACTACCAATGATAGCTACGACATCCGAAACCATGTGTCCTTTAATTAAGTGAGGCAGTGATTGTAAATTATTAAACGAGGGAGAGCGAATTTTACATTTCCAGGGATGCCCCTCACCTTTGCTGACGATATAAAATCCCAGTTCACCTTTCGAACCTTCGATAGCACTGTAAATTTCACCGACGGGTGGATTTATTCCAAAGTTAACAATCATAAAATCGTGAATCAATTCTTCCATGCGTGAATAAATTTCACCTTTTTTCGGTAAAACTTTTTTCGGTTCATTTGCCGAGATTGGACCCTGCGGCATCTTGTCGAGTACTTGCTTAACTATCTTTGCGCTTTCACGAGCTTCATCGGCACGGATAAAATAACGAGCGAGACAATCACCTTCAGTATATGTGGGAATATTAAAATCAATTTCACTGTATTTAAGGTATGGGGAGACTCTTCTCAAATCATAAGCAATTCCGGTAGCGCGTAAATTAGGACCGGTCATTGCAAGATCAATCGCATCTTGCTGAGAAATAACCCCTACGCCTTCAAGACGTTCGATAAAAATTCTGTTTGTATTTAACAGTTGTTCACACTCTGTCAAATTAGGTTCAAATTGATCAATAAACCATCGTGCAATTTTCTCGGCTTCCGGCTGAATGTCATTAGCTACTCCGCCAATTCGTGTATAGCTGTTTGTAAATCGAGCACCGCATAGGATATCCCAAATATCAAGGATTTTTTCCCTCTCCCTTAACGTCCATAAAAATACAGTTAGTGCTCCTACATCCATAGCAAGCGAACCAATTGCCACAAGATGCGAAGCAATTCTTGAAAGTTCTGCAACGAGCATCCTGATGTATTGTGCACGAGGGGGTACTTCGATGCCGGCGAGCTTTTCAACTGCTGTAACCCATGCAACATTGTTTGCCAATGGCGAAAGATAATCTAATCTATCGGTGTGAGGTATATATTCATGGTAAGACATGTTCTCGGCCATTTTTTCATAGCCGCGATGAAGATAGCCAAGATCAGGAACGCAAGCCACAACAGTTTCGCCGTCTAATCTCAATAATAATCTGAGTACGCCATGAGTAGCGGGATGCTGCGGACCCATATTTAGAATCATTTCATTTTCAAGCGCGTCTTCAACGGTAATAGTAGTATCAGCATCGAGTAATGCTTGAATAATTTTAGGATGAACTTCGTCTTTTTCTAATTTCTGCATATTGCCTTACTTCTTAGGTAGTGGTAAAGATCCTGGAATGCCTGTTAACGGAAAATCTTTTCTTAAAGGGTGGTATTCAAATTCTTCGGGCATGTACATTCTTCTCAAGTCAGGGTGGGTATTAAATTTAATTCCATACATATCATAAGTTTCGCGTTCCTGCCAATTAGCAGATTTCCACACAGAAGTAACAGAGTCAATAGTACAATCTGATTCATCAACATTAGCTTTTAATCGAAGTCGGAAATTATTTTTTAATGAATAAATATTATAAACAACTGTGAATCTATTTTTTCTTACCGCCCAATCTATTGCAGTTATATCTGTACAGAATAGAAACTCTAATTCGGGATTTGATTTGAGAAACTTACAGACAGGAATTATAAAATTCTTATCGAATGAAAGAGTCAGCTCGTTTCTAAAATCGGTGGTATCAATTTTCAATTCAGGGAATTGACCATTTATTTTTTTTAATAATATTTCTTTGAATTCCATAAAATTAATTATTCTGAATTACTGTCAATTCCGGAAGTTTAACATTTTGAAAATCTCTTGCTTTTGTGTTACCAATTTTTTCCTGAATCTGAATAAGTGCATTCAAAAGATTATCAGGACGGGGAGGGCAGCCGGCTAAATAAATATCTACCGGTAAAAATTGATCAATCCCCTGCACAACAGAATATGAACGATACATACCGCCGGTTGAGGTGCAAGCGCCCATAGCAATCACCCATTTTGGGTCGGGCATTTGATCGTAAATTTTTCTAACAACAGGAGCCATCTTGTAAGTAACTGTCCCGGCAACAATCATCAAATCACATTGGCGGGGGGTAAAGCGCATCACTTCAGACCCGAAGCGCGCAATATCATACTTCGGATCGCCGGAAGCCATCATCTCGATTGCACAGCACGAGATTCCCATCGGCATTGGCCAAACTGAATTTTTTCTTGACCACGCAATTAATGCATCAACCGTGGTTGTAAAAAATCCATCCTGTGTCAGCTTTGCTTCTAATCCCATTTGAAAGCGCCTTTCTTATAAGCATATAAATATCCAAGCTCAAGTATAATTAGAAATATCAACATCGAAATAAAAACACTTATGCCACTCTCTTGAAACATTCTTCTAAATTCAACAGCCCAGGGGTAAACAAAAATAACCTCTATATCAAAAATTATAAACAGCATTGCAACAAGATAATACTTAACAGAGACTCTTTCGTGTGTGGTACCAACCGGTTTCATTCCACTTTCATAAGTAGAATTTTTCTCGCCTGTCGGTCTCTGCGGTCCGAAAATGCCGGAGGAAAAAACTGTTGCAACTGCAAATATTAAAGCAAATGCAATTACAAGAAATACGGGTATGTATTGTTCAATCATTTTATTAGTTAAAAATTTGATGTGCTAAATTATTCATTTTTTATTTGATTGTCAATTTAAACATTATTCTTATCACCTCCTTTTTTCATAATGAATTCGGCAGTGACAAAGCCAACATCAGAGAATAATTATCATTCTATTTTATAAAGTACTGCCGGTGGATAACTTGTAAACACAAGCGCTGTTAATCCGGGGTGTTCAGACTGCGGGTCAAGCAGCGAAATAAACTCCCGCCTTAATTGAGCTTCTATCTCGCTGAAGTAGAGATATTTCACTTTGTTATTTCTCAGGGTGGTTATAAAATCATTATAATTATCTTCGAGAGGGAGTGGTTTGAATTTCATATTTAAATAATAAGCGATATGTGCTTTACGAGCTGCAATTATTACCTCATCCTGAGGCGGCTTAATATTTTTGTTAAACCAATCCTTTATTACTAATAATTCATTCGGACCGGAATTGATTATCCCGGAATTATAATTGTAAGCTTTAACAGCAGTGATACAAACTAAAATAGAAAGAAGTATTATTCTCAATGCGGCAGGTATTTTTTCAGTGACGGGATTATTCCTATTTAAAATTGTACTGACTGCTATTGAACAATAGAATGGAATCAGGAACATTGAAAACCTTTCACCATAGAATAACAACAGTAGCAAAGCGAAGAAGAAAAAATTTACCAACAAATACGCAAACCCGATAGTGTTGATTTTTTTAGAGGCTTATTAAAAAGGAGTAGAAAAAATCCAAGTGCGATAAAAAGTCCTATATGCCAGCCGGTAAGCTTTTCCATATCACCTAAATAGTGATCGGGAATATTATTTAGTGTATTCGAAATAAATAATCCAGGATCTTTTAAGATGACCTGCGACATTGATGTAAAGGATTTACTTTCTTTAAACCAAAATTCATCCCATCCTATTTTACCTTTTCCGTAAAGTTCATAGGCAATGTTTTTATAATTTTCATTATAAAAAAAACTCCCTTTTTCTTTTAAGCAATAAATCCCCCAAGGTGAAATAGTTAAAATAAAAACTGAAATAAAAAGAGCTGATACAATCAGTCTCTTTTTAAAATCAATTTTCCAGTAATTGATAAATAAAATCACTATAACAAAACTAAATAAGAAAAGTCCGTTATATCTTGTCAAATATGAAAGCCCGCCGAAAAAAGAAGCAAGCAAAATATTAGTTGTGTTAAATTGGTTTGCTTTGAAAAAGAAAAACACAGCAGCACTTACTAATGCAATAAAAAACATATCCGTGCCTGCACTGTAAGTGTATTGAATGAATATTGGATTTAAGATGATTAAAAGCGTAACAGGAGTTGCAACTAATGGTGAAAAAATATTTTTTAATGTTTCGAAAGAAAAATAAATTATGAATGCGGCAGAAACTAAACCAAGAATAATTCCGCCGGTAAAAAAATCTCCGAATGCCAAACCAAAAACGGAAAGAACCATTGGATAGAGCGGTCCATGGAACTGTTCAATCTGCACGGTGCCCTTAAGAAAATGTTGTGCAGCGGGAACATAGTTCCAATAAAAATCCGTTTCGACTCCGTAATCTCCAATCTTGTGAAGCGATAAACTGATCAACCCTAAAATGATTGAATATGAAATAGCGAAGATAAAACCAAGATGTTTATATTCGATTATCTTTTGCAATTTCATAAAAAGTGAGTTGGCGCTTTGTTCATTGCTAATTTCAACTTTAGAATTTTTACGAAGTTTATTTTTTTTGGGCATGCGTGAATTATTTTCCTGTAATATGTTTCTGTATGATTTATTTAAAAATACTGAAATCGAGTAAATGATTGGTTAATAAATTTTTAACCCGCAAAGAAATAATTCTTTTTTTATTTTGAAGTCGAAATAAAAACTAAGATGACAAAATACTTTTTCATAATAATTATTCTTTCACTATCTGTGATTTCCTGTGAAAGATTAACTGAAACCTCAATCGCTGACGACGGTCTCCCCCCGGCTGTACCGGTTGGATTAAGAATCGTCTTCAGTTATGACGGAGAGGTTGGTTTGGAATGGAATGCAAATAACGAAGCTGATATTCGCGGCTATAACATCTATCGAAGAGAGAATAAGGCTGCTTCAATATTAATCGCTTTTACATCCGACAGTTATTTTTTTGATGATTCATTGAATTACGACTCGCAATACTTTTACAAAATTAGCGCCATTGATTTAGCGGGAGAGGAAAGCGCCGCTTCTTCAGAGGTACTTGCTGAACCCGAAAATATTTATTCTCCTATCGCTCCAAGGTTTCCGGCAGTTAATGCAAGGAATTGGGAAGAAAATTTATCTGTTTACTTAAGCTGGGAAAAAAGTTTTGAATCCGACGTCGAAAAGTATTTTGTATTTAGAAGTGAAGAACAGACTTTTATTGCCGACACAAACTCATTCATTGGAGAATCAACTCAAAATTATTTTAGCGATACAACTGCTTTGAAATTGGACACTAAGTACTTTTACAAAATTGAAGCTATTGATAAGGGTGGGTTGATAAGCACTCCAAGCGAGGAAGTGAGTGATGAAATTTATCAGTCTGCGTCTTTGATCTTTCCACAGGACAGTGCAGAGGTGGTTTATTTCGATTATTTTAAAATCAAAACAATCAATAAACCAGCAGCTTATCGGATAAGTGTGATGACTAATCCATATTTTAGCGAGTATTGGGCGACTGAGTTTTACTCTGAAGCAGCCGATGATACAATATCTGTGCGCTTTAACCCCGATTATGTTGACGCGAACGTTAGATACTATTTGCGAATTGCTGTTTACTCAATTAGCGAGCAGCCGAACAGTATTTCTAATCTTTATAATTTTATAATAGTACCTTAAATTGAAACTAAAATTATTCTAAAATATTGAAGCAGCTATCCGTCGTATTTATTCTTATGTTTTCTATTTTGGTATCAGCGCAGGAGAATCCTGATTCATTAGAATTAATTCAAACCGAGATACTTCCAAATGTTTTTAAAACAAGTTTTGAAAAACAATTAAATACTTTTTCACTTCGAGGTGGTTTTTTATTCAACACTTCGATGAATAAATTAAGCTTGAAAGTGAATGAAGATTATTATTCAACCTTTGTTCGTTCTACTACTAAAAGCATTCGGGATGAACAATCTCTTGCAATTCTCTCTTCCTACTTATTCTCCTCTGATTTTTCACTCGGCAGTGAAATAATAAATAATATTTTTTCCGACAGCAGAAAGATTGAAATCAATCAAGCTTCTGTATCCAGTGCCGTATTTTTTTCGCAATACATTCCATTAGAAAAAATATACTTGACACCTTTTTTAGGCTACTCAAATAATCGTCAGATCGGCGAAAATGATTCCGGACCGGTTTATGGAATTGAAGGACTTGCTGATGAACTTGCTGTGGATGAATTTATTTTCCTTTCACAACTGAAATTCAGAAATGAAGATATCTCTCCCAGAAAAAACACACTCAGAAATTTGCAGCTTGTAATTACAAATTATTTTCAGCCGGAAGTTAGTAACTCAATCACGGCGGGGTTTATTCAAAACAGAAAGGATTTTTATTTCACCGCTGATTCACTTGTCTCTCAAACTTTCGATGTCGCAAACAATATTCAAAGCCGTACTGAATCTAACTATCTGATTCAGGATAGATTAATCTACAACAATTTGTTTGAAGATTTTTCTCTCGACTTACTTGGACGATTAAATTTTAAATCAATTGACCGGGATACACGTTACCGAATAAACAGCCTCCAATCTTCTTCGGTGTTTGATACACGAATTGAAGAATTTCGTATTGAACTCGAATCAACGGTTGCCTATTCTTCTGATTCATTCGACGCATTACTACGGGCAAATTATGCCGAACGCGATGAGAAACATTTAACAAAAAGATTCGAAGGTATTGATGAAAGTTTTTACCTCGAAAGATCAGAATCAGAAAGCAATAAAAATAATGTTTCACTTCGTGCTTCTGTTTCAATAACAAGCGGCTGGAAAATTTCTAAACGTGATTATCTTTCTCTGAATTTTTTCCAAAGTAAGCTTAGGTACGATACGCCAAGCCTGGATAATAGCGACGACCGTGATGAAATTCTTTCAATAGTGCGTTTGAAATATTCAAGATTCATAAATTCACTTTTCGAAGCCTTCATCACTGTCGAAGGTACGTTGAGTCACGTTGTTTATTTATTTTCGGACAGGAGTTCCAACAATAATTTAAACAGAATATTAGCTTTAACCACCGGCGGCAACTACAAAGGAAAAAATATTTCATCTATGAATAGTTTCACTGTCTCGGCTAATTATACCGTTTACGATTTTGAAGATCTTAACCCGAACTACAGAAGTTTTTCGTACAGGCAGTTTACCGCGCTCGATTCTTCCTCGATAAAACTTGATAAAAATCTTTCGTTAATTTTTTATGGGTACGCAAAATTATCAGAGCAGGGTGATTTGAAGTGGGCAAGTTTTTCAACTAAACCGGTTAGGTTTAATGAAGAACTACTGGCTGAGCCAAAAGCTTCAACACAATTTGCAGGATTCATTTTCGCTGCCGGAGCAAGATTATTTTCATTGCGAACTTTTAAATATGACAATGAAGAAAAATTATTGACTCAAGGTATTTAAGCATAGGACCGATTTGCGAATTGACGAAAACGCTTGGCACTGATTTATTTGTCAGACTAACCGGCTGGTACGAATTTATCATAGTCAATAAAATTGATCAGAAGGAACAAACCAGTTTAAATCTTCAAATGAATTGGAGTTTTTAGCGTTGCAGGTAAAAATATTTTTCTTATTTTCCATTAAAAATTTAGAATACTTTGCCGGAAAACAAATATCACCTCGAAATAGACAGCGATCCGAATAATTTAATTACGGTTGAAGAATTCGTTAATTACTTCGGCAGGGATTTAAATCTCAGTGAAGAAAAGATTGCCCACTTGCTGCTCACTGTTACAGAAGCAACCACCAATGCCATCATTCACGGCAACAAATGTGACCCTAAAAAATTAGTTGTAATTGATGTTTGGGTTGAAAACAGCAGCCTTTTTATTTCGGTTAAGGACAGTGGAAAAGGATTTGATCCTTCTGCTTTGCCTGACCCGACTGAGACAGATAATTTGTTAAAAGACTCAGGAAGGGGTGTGTATCTTATGAAAGTTTACATGGATGAAATTAAATTCAATGTCACTGATCAGGGAACTGAAACTCTTCTAATGCTAAAATTATAGCACTCTCTTTAAAACTCCTTCCTTTGCAATTAGCACACCACATCAGTAATTTTCAACTGTAATTAAATTATTATTTAAGAAATACAGGAGAAATTATGTCACGCAAAAAAATATCTTTGATAGGTGGAGGACAAATCGGCGGAGTTCTCACTCAGTTAATTGCAACAAGACAGCTTGGTGATGTCGTTCTATTCGATATTGTCGAAGACATGCCGCAAGGTAAATGCCTCGATGTTGTCGAAGCTTCAAGAATTGACGGCTTTGACGTGAATGTTAAAGGCACAAACAATTATAAAGACATTGAAGGTTCTGATATTGTTATCATCACTGCAGGACTGCCGCGTAAACCCGGAATGAGCAGAGATGACTTGCTTGTTACTAACGCAAAAATTATGAAAAGCGTTGCAGAAAATGTAAAGCAGTATGCACCAAATTCAATTGCAATAATTATTTCCAACCCCCTTGATGCAATGGTTACTCTATTTAAAAAAATCACGGGCTTTGCTGCGAATAAAGTTATCGGACAAGCCGGTGTGCTTGATTCGTCACGCTTTGCTACATTTATCGCGTGGGAACTTGGCGTATCTGTAAAAGATGTAAACGCAATGGTACTTGGCGGACACGGCGATACGATGGTTCCGATTGTACGATATGCAAATGTAAATGGCATCCCTGCAATGGAATTGCTCGAAAGAAAATATAAAGATAAAACCAAAGCTGCTGAAATAATGAAAGCAATGGTTGAAAGAACCAAAGCTGCCGGCGGCGAAGTTGTAAAACTTTTAAAGACCGGTTCAGCTTTTTACTCCCCCGCTTCATCAGCAATCTCAATGGCAGAATCAATTATCTATGACGAAAAACGAGTGCTTCCGGTTTGTGCTTATTTAAATGGCGAATTTGGATGCACCGGCTATTACGTTGGTGTTCCGGCAGTGCTTGGTTCAAACGGCGTTGAAAAAATTGTAGAGTTTGAACTTAATACAGAAGAGAAAGCACAATTGGATAACTCAATTACCGCGGTGAAAAATCTTGTTGTTGATATGGAGCGATTGGGATTCTGATTTAAATAAAATTTCGATATAAAAAACCCGATCCATTTCTGAATCGGGTTTTTCATTTCAAAACCTATTAAATTTTAGTTAACAGGATGTACGCTGATGAATTGTCTATCGCCGCGTTTAGTTTCAAATTTTACTACTCCATTCACAGTTGCAAATAAAGTATCGTCGCCGCCTTTCATAACGTTTGTGCCTGGATGAAATTTCGTTCCGCGCTGACGAACTAAAATATTTCCTGCAAGCACTTGTTCGCCGCCAAATCTTTTAACGCCGAGCCGCTGTGCGTTGCTGTCTCTTCCGTTTCTTGTTGAGCCTTGACCTTTTTTATGAGCCATTATTTAATCTCCTATTTTAACCGATCTTTGTTACTTCAATTCTTGTTAACTGCTGTCTGTGCCCGTTCTTTTTATCGTACCCCGTCCTTCTTTTTTTCTTAAAGACAATTACTTTATCGTCTTTAAGATGTTGGAGTACACGAGCGACAACTTTTACTCCGGAAACTTTTGGGTTTCCTACTTTTGTTCCTTCGTCGTCTGAGTAAAGAAGAATGTTATCAAATACAACATTCGTATCTGTTTCTTCTTTCAATTTCGGAACGTAATATTTTTTGTTTTCCTCAACTTTGAACTGTTGACCTAGTATATCTACGACTGCGAACATTATTTCCTCTGATTCTTAAAAATTAGGTGACAAATGTAACAAAATTGCCTTGATAAGTCAACCATAAGAGCAATGTTTTTCTTTAAAATCTTTCTTTCATAAACGAACCGAGGCTGACTATGATTATAATTTCTTATGAAAATTGGCTTTTTTTTAAGAAATTCAAACAACTGATATTTTTTCTCAATTTAATTTAATATGAAAACGATAGAAGAAAGCCTAATTAAACTTTTTTTAGAACGACTTGGAGTTCTACCCGAAAGCGTAATTCCTCTGCCGCGGTCGGGTTCTGATAGAAAATATTTCCGATTGAGCGGGAAAGGTTTATCTGCGATTGGCGTGCTCAATAATAATTTAAAAGAAAACTTAGCCTTCATTTCATTTACAAAATCTTTTACTACCCTTGGGCTGAATGTTCCGAAAATCTACTCTGAAAAATTAAGTGATAACATTTACTTGCTTGAGGATCTTGGAGATAAATCATTGTTTCAACTCGTTGAGGAAAAAAGATTGGATAATTTATTTCCGCAATCGCTGATAGACAAATATCAAACAGCACTGAAGCATTTACTAAAATTTCAGATTGAAGCGAAAGACAAAATTGATTTTTCAATTTGCTATCCGCGAGCAGATTTCGATAAGCAGTCAATGATGTGGGACTTGAACTATTTCAAATATTATTTCCTAAAACTTGCAAACATAAATTTTGCTGAACAGGCGCTTGAAGATGATTTTGATTTGCTTTCATTTTTTTTATCGGGAGCAAAAAATAATTTTTTTCTATACCGTGATTTCCAATCAAGAAATATTATGATTAAAAATGACGAACTCTATTTTATTGATTATCAAGGTGGTAGGAAGGGAGCTTTACAGTACGATGTTGCATCGCTGCTGCTTGATTCAAAAGCCAATATTCCTTTTGAATTGCGCGAAGAACTTCTGAATTTTTATTTGAACGAACTCAAAACATATTTCCCGGTCGATGAAATTGAATTTAGAAAATTTTACAAAGGATTTGCTTTAATAAGAATTTTACAGGCGATGGGCGCTTACGGTTTCAGAGGATATTTTGAAAAGAAAGAGCACTTCCTGAAAAGTATCCCATTCGCAATCAAAAATCTTGAAGAAATAATTAATCAGAATTTTCCACTCGAATTGTCTGAATTACAAAAAGCATTTATTCAAATTATTTAATCGGAGAAATTGAAAAGTATTACCGGATCAATGCAAACAAGCGGAAACTTAACTGTAAGAATTAAAAGTTTTTCATACAGAAAAGGCATACCGAAAGACGATGCAGGCAATGGTGGTGGTTTTGTTTTCGATTGCCGGATGCTTCATAATCCCGGAAGGTATGATGAGTTTAAGAAACTAACAGGTAAAGATCAACCTGTAATTGAGTTTCTTCTTTCTCAAACAGATGCTTTAGAATTTACAAATAATGTTTGCAGCATAATTGACGGGGCTGTGAATAACTATCTTAAAAATAATTACACAAATTTGTTAGTTAGCTTTGGATGCACTGGCGGGCAGCATCGCTCAGTTTTTTGTGCGGAAGTACTTGCCAAACATTTGATTGAAAAATTCAATATCAAAATTGAATTGCAGCACACCGAAATGAATAACTGGCTTCGACAATGAAAGCAATGATTCTCGCTGCAGGTTTAGGCACAAGATTAAGACCTCTGACTAACACAATTCCAAAAGCCTTGATTCCATTGAATGGAATTACTTTGCTTGAAAGAACAATTAAAAAAATATCACTCGCAGGTTTTGATGAAATAATAATAAATGTTCATCACTTTGCTGAACAAATAAAAAAATTTCTTGAGCAGAAAAAATATTTTGGATTAAATATTTCTATCTCCGATGAATCAGATGAACTGCTCGATACGGGAGGAGGTTTGAAAAAAGCAGTGTCGTTTTTCGATGATGCAGAACCTTTTCTGCTTCACAATGTTGATGTACTGACTGATTTAAATTTAAACGAATTATTAAATTCACATAAAAAAAATAATTCAATAGCCACACTTGCTGTGATGAAACGTAAAAGTTCGCGGCAATTTCTTTTTGATGATGAAATGAATCTTTGCGGCTGGCAAAACCAAAAGACAAACGAGAAAAAAATTAGCAGACAAAAAATAACTCCTTTCCAACAATTTGCATTTTGTGGAATACAAATTCTTGAACCAGCAATTTTTGATTTCTTTCCAGGAGATAATAAATTTTCATTAGTTAATTTTTATATTCAGGTTAGCAGGGCAAAAACGATTAAAGGATTACTAACTAACTCGAAATACTTTTATGATTTGGGAAGCATCAAAAAGCTGACTGAAGCGGAAAAATTTATTTCACAAACCAGATCATAAAAAAATCGAGCTGTTGCCGACCCGCCTTTTCATTCATGTTTTTCATCTGACGTTTGACATTTACCGTTTCACATTTGTGTATTCACTTAAGATTTACGCAGTCTGATTTCTGGAGACTTAATTTATTAAAAAATTTTCCGGCATCTCATTTCTTACAAAATAAAATAACGGAAAACTCCTAAACACTGAGCTAAACAGAATTGATTTAAATTCAAAACTTTAATCGTTCAGCACAACTCCTTAATTACGAACCAAGGGAGTAAGTTAGACCTTAATCCGTTAATCTGCTGATCCAGCATTTAATACTATTTTAGCAAAATCATTTTACGAGTCTGTACAAATCCAGCAATTTTTAATTGATAAAAATAAATCCCTGATACGAGTTTACTCGAATCAAATTCAATCGAAAGATTTCCTGCTGATCTAAATTCATCAACTAATGTGGCTATCTCCTTTCCAAGAACATCATATACTTTTAATGTTTGATGAATGCCTATAGGTGACTGCCAACTAATCTTTGTACTTGGATTAAAAGGATTTGGGTAGTTTTGATCTAAATAAAAAACCCCCGGAACTACATTTCCGCTTTCATCAACGCCAGTAAAATCTCCCTCAGTTATTGTTTTATACTGATCAACCGGAAGATTAGTTATCATGTCAATATTTCCGCTGGGCCAGAGAATTATTAATGAATCAATTATTGCAGCATCACTTAATCCAAAATGGACATCAAGACTATTTTGACCATTAAAACTATTCTGTGCTGAAACATCTCTCTGCTGCCACATTGGAGTTCCACCTATCATTGATTTTAATTTTATCCTCGTTCCAATTGCAGATTTATTTGATTCTTCACCAATTAGTTTTAATATCAACCAATGATTTCCATTTGCATTATCATTTCTAAAGATTCCTCTACCTGGAGTTAACCCCGAAATATGAATATCCAGGTCACCATCATTTTCATAATCGCCAATCGTTACACCACGCTCAAATGCTGCCTGTGTAAATACGGTAGCCTGGTTTTCAAAAGTTCCATCACCATTATTTTTAAAGTAGTACGTTTGCCCTTCACTTGTAATTACAACATCTAAAAAACCATCGTTGTCAAAATCACCCCAACTATTAGCCAGACAGCTTACGCCTGGCAGTGCCAAGTTGCCTGCAACGTTTGTAAAAAACCCGTTATCATTTTTATAAAGTCTGTTTTGTGCACCAGTATAATTTGTTAAAAAAGCATCAAGATCACCATCGTTGTCATAGTCAATCCAGTTATAAACTTGTCCATCCTGAAGATCGGTGCCCAATGGTGCTGAAGTGATTCGTTCAAAATCAACAACTCCATTATCTATTAATAAATTTTTATATAAATAATCTTTAGCTGCAACACCAGCTGGACCACTTCCAATAAATAAATCTATATCACCATCCGTATCATAATCTGACCAGGTTGCAACCGTATAAGGAGCAAGCAGTGTAACGAATTCGTATCCAGTCACTTTGGTAAAAGTATAATTTGGAGGTCCATCATTGTGAAAAAGAACATTCGGTATTGATCCTCCAGGTACGAAACCTGCTGGATGTACAATTAGTAGATCTACATTACCATCATTATCATAATCTCCCCAGGTGCACGTCCAGCCTCGATTGCCAATACTATCAGCAATAGCGCCGGAAGTTATTTTCGTGAAAATTCCGCCCCCATCATTTCTGAATAAAAAAGATTTACCGCTTGCGATAAACATATCAAGGTCGCCATCATTGTCGTAATCCGCCCAACTGCTTCCGCTTCCTATTACACCATTTGGCGGAACCAGGGGTGAGGTTTGACCTTTAAAGGATAGATTCGGAATAAAGTTTCCATCAGCCAACCCTTTGTAGAGATAATCGTTATTTGCAAATAAGTCCAGGATTCCATCGTTATCAAAATCAATCCACGCTGTGCCGGGATAGCCTCTTGGGAATGAATCAGTAACAACGGGATTATTTGTATCGGTGATTTGTGTCCAGCCGTTTTGAGAATAAAGATTTACGCTTGAGGTTAAAACAAAAAGAATTAGAAGAAGAGATTTTTTCATTACAACACCTTTATTTTTTTTTGACTCAAAAATAAATTGAAACATTAACTAAAGAGTTAAGTCCGATAAAGGTTTACTTTTTGACTGATCTTTTTTTACTATTTTACTAAATGTTTACCATCGAATAGCCGGAAATAGATAGGAAGGTTATGTTTGTACAGCCTCAGAATTTACAATTGATTTTTTATACTCAAGCGAGTCATACCTGTAAATGATTTGAAAGCTTTATTAAATGAAACTTTGTTGTTGAAACCGACTTGATAACCAACTTCGATTGCAGTTAATTTTTTACCATTCTTTTCAAAATTGTTTTTGCTTCTTCAATCCGATAATGATTGATGAATTCAAAATAATTCATTTTAAATTGCTCATTGATTATCTGAGACAAGTAGTGCTTTGGTAGATCAACAATTTTTGCAAGCTGCTCCAATCTTAATTCACCGTCCCGCCAAAGATTACCCTGAAGCATACTTTGATTAATTTTTTCGGCAATTTTTTTCCCCGATTTTTCATCTATTGGAGAATTTTTATACTTCTTAAACGGAATTTTTTCATGACTGCCTTGATCAGCAGGAAGAGTATCGTTAAAAATATCAGGCTGTATCAATCCAAGGATAGTAATTATTAAAATGAAAAGAGACATAACAAAAGAAATAGCATAATCCCATTCAAGTTTAATAAGATTAAATTCATCAAGAACCATGTAGCTCAAATACGAAATAGCAATTCCGAACGTGGCGAAGGAAAGAAATAACACCCACCTTTTAATAAGTTTAAACTCTGCAAATACTTTTGCCTTAGTCAAAATAATAAAGCCGTAGAATAATAAATGAATAATGCTGATCCAGGGAATAGCTTTTAAAACATAACCTAAATACAAAATAGGTACATGCCCTGATTTCATAATTTCACTTTTTGAATTGGAAGAAAGCATGAAGAGCGGAATTGATAAAAGAAAAAATATTAAAAAAGGAATAAAATGATAAACATACTTATACTTGCGTTTAGCACCCTCAAGCTGTTCGATGTATAAAAACAGTAGTGGTCCATATAAAAAATAAAAAAGTTGAACAATCCCTAAAAAATGCGGAAAGTAGATGTTATACCTTGTCCAGTATAAAACGTAATCTATTAAAGTTAAAGAAAAGAGAATTAAAACAAGCGACAGATAAACTCTTATGTGTTTTAAATTTTTTTTAGTTAAAAAAATAATTGCACCTACGATTAGTCCAATCAGCGCAAAGACTAAAAACATAATTGTCCAATTATCAAAAGAGGGCTGTTGCATAAATTTTATTTTTGATTAACCATAAAGATCGTCAATCTATATTTCTATCTTTCACTTAATCTATCCCCATCTCCTCGAGCAAAAAATCTGCACCGCCGATTTTCTGTGTCACCCAAAGTACATATCGAATATCCACACCAATTGAGCGGCTGTAATCTTCACTCCATGCATAATCATTTATCGTCGCTTCAAAACATCTGTCGAAATTTAAGGCAACTAATTCGCCGTTGGCATCAAGCACGGGGCTGCCGGAGTTGCCGCCGCTTGTGTCTGTGTTATAAAGTATAGCTACGGGAACCTGCCCTAAATCTTCTTCAACAAAATCTCCAAAATCTTTTTTGTTATAAAGTTCGCTCACACTCTGCGGAAGTTTATAGTCGCCATAACTTCTTCCTTTCTCGATTACACCTTTCAAAGTCGTTATTGGCGAAAAGTAAGTAGCATCAGCAGGGGAGTAGCCTCGCACATAACCATAAGTTAATCGCAAAGTTCCGTTTGCATCAGGGATAAAATTTTTATTAAGCCACAATTTTTTTACTTCAAGAAATTTTGCAAGCAGAACATTCAACTCGCCCTCGCGCGCTGAAGCTTTAAAATCTTCTTCAGCTTTCATAGGTTCAATTTGTTCAGCAAGTTTTATCAAGGGATCATCAATGTTATTTAATTCATCAAGCGATTTATCAAACATCGAGATAAAATTTTCTTTAGCCAACAAAACAGATTCGCCGTAAACTTTATCAAAGTATTCTGAAAGCTTTACATCAGCATCTTCACTTTGCCTGAATTCATTTAGCAAGCCAAATGAAATCTCTGTATAATTGACTGCATCGGAAAACATCTTCTTCATCACTTTTTTATCAAGCTCCGGAAGAAACTGTTTAAAAGTATTATTTATTGAATTCAACAATTGCTGTCTGCCTTCGGAAGTATAAACTTTTTTTCTTTCAGCTTCCGGCTTCTGAATTTCATTTCGAAATTCATAAAGAATTCTTGCAAGATTATAAGCAGTCACATTTCTTGAAAGCATACTGAGAAACAACGGTTTCATTCCATTATCAAAGGATTTTTCGTAAACCTTTTTAATTTCGGGAAGCACATCGCCATATTTTTGTTTTAATTCTGCGCTCGAATTAATGAATGATTGAAGCTGCTCTTCTTCTTTCAATTTTTTATCAACAAGATTTAGCCGCTCGAGCCCGACTAACTTACCTCTAAAATTTTTTTCAGTGTTTGCCAACCCCTTTATGCGAGACGATAATTCCAATTCAAGCGTCGGATTATTTTTCCCCGCCTCAGTGTACATATTTATCATCCAGCTAAAAAGATTTTGAATGTACGGCAGTTGATATTTCTGCTGATAGACTAAAAATTGCGCAGGTTGGTTTTTGAAAGTTCTGCCGGGATAATCAAGTATAAATACGAAGTCATTTTCATCAACTCCATTAGGATTTACATTCAAATATTTTTTAGGATGATAAGGCACGTTATCTTTTGAAAAAGTTGCAGGAGAGCCATCGGGGGCAACATAAGCACGAAGAAAAGAAAAATCGCCGGTGTGTCTTGGCCAAACCCAGTTATCCGATTCACCGCCAAACTCGCCAATAGCACGGGGGGGCACATAAACCAAACGAATATCATTAATAGTTTTATAACGAAACAAAACATAAGATTGTCCCGCAAACATTTCGGAAACTTCGGCTTTGATCGTCGAATCTTTTTTCTCCTCTTCCAAAACGATCTGTTTGATTGCTGCGGAGATTGCATTTATTCTTTCGGTAAAATCATTGGCACTATTTGCTGCGGAAAGAATTCTCGAACTAACATCTTCATACGAAACTGTAATGCGGCAGGTCAATCCGGTTGCGGGAATTTCTTCTTCGCGAGTTCTGGCGATCAATCCATTTTCAAGATAATTATTTTCAACTGTACTTACTTTTTGCACTGAACCAAAAGAGCAATGATGATTGGTAAGTATCAAACCATCTTCCGAAACGAACGAGCCTGTGCAACCGCCAATTCGTACAAGCGCATCAATGAGACTTACTCCATTAGGGTTATAAACTTCATCAACATTTATTTTAAGTCCTGCAGAATTAAGATCAAGCTTACTGATTTCGCTAAGCGGGTACATTCCTTCATCAGGTATGGTTGGAATTGTTGCGAGCGAAAAAATTGATATAAATAGCAGCGAACTTTTAAAAACAATATTGTTGAGCAGTTTCATAATACAACTCATGTATGATTAAAAAATTTATTTGAAATATAAGGAAGTTAAGCGAAGAGAAAAATGAAATTGAAAATCGAAAAACAATAAGAGCTGACATTTTTTTGAAGCATGCCAGCCCTAAAATAAATTTAACCAATCAAAGATTCTTTTAATCTTCTTGCAACCGAAACAAAAAAACCGATAAACATTACCAATACACCAATCCAAACAAAACTGATGAAAGGTTTAATACTTGCAGTAACTGTTAGTACTTCCTTTGGTTGAGTTGTTACTTGAGTTTTGTTGACAATATTGGAAACAATAAACACAGCCTGCTTTGTTGTCGGATCAATTTTCTGAACCTGAACTTTTAAATTTGCATCATTAAACTGAGCAGCAATAAAATCAAAGTTACCCGTAGTGCCTTGCATTACTGTGGAGTCAGTGTAAGTCTTTCCATCTTTTTGTACAGTTATAACAGCACCCATTTTTATAGAGCCGCCCGTAGTCATTGCAGACATATCCGGTTTTATGAAACTTTGATACAATATTGTTGCATCGTCGAAGTTTGACTGTGAACCAAGCTCAAGTGAAAGCGATTGACCTTCAGAATTTTCACCTCTTCCTTCATCGTAACCGAGGGGGATATATAAATATCTTTTGTAAGAAGTGAAAGAATATCCGGTTCACGCATAAGTCCATTATTAAAATCGCTGATGTACATTACAGGAGCAACCGAATAGTCACTGCTGCCGTTTTTCAAATTAATGTTGAAAGCATATTTTGTATTATTCTCAATCGGGGAATAACCGGTGAATGTCATATCAAAACCAAAAGCGGATTTAGTTTCATTCTTTATAAGGTCAACATCAACTTCTTCACTAAAAGAAGCCGAGCCAATTACACCAAGTATAAATAATGCAATGCCGATATGAGCAACATAAGCTCCGAGCATCTTCATATTACCTTTAACTATCTTGATGGCAATCTCCAGATTTACAAACAGGGCGAAGGCTGTTGTTAATGTTAAAACTATCATCATCAGATCATTAACAGCGCCAAGTGCAGCAACTAAAATTGTGAAGAGAACCGCCCCTCCTGCAGAGAGTGCTGACTTCTTAAGTATTTCCTGACTTTTTGTGTCTTTCCATTTTATCAGCAAACTAAGTCCGTTTAATAACCCAATAATGATAGCAATCGGGACATGCATTTCATTGTAGAAAAAAGTATCAACAGCGCTTCCCCAAATCGGTGCTGAAGTTCCAACTAAAACGATAGTAGCTGAAGCACACAAAACAACTGCCGAAGTAAATAATGCAAGCTCTCTCGAAAGTAAACCTTCTTCAATTTGAACATGCTCGCCAAGATATTTCCATCTGAACAGCAACATCCCGAATCCAAGCAGGATAAATGATCCGATAAATATTACAAGGAATAAATAAACCAGCATTCCAGGATCAACGAAAGAATGAACCGAAGCATCACCGAGGATTCCGCTTCGAGTCAAAAATGTGCTGTACAAAACTAAAACGTAAGTCATCAAAGAGAGAATGATATTAGTACGCGCATATCGTCCGATACCTCCTTTAGCCTGACTTTTTCTTTGCACAAGCAGAGTATGAATTGAAGCTGTACCGACAAGAAATGGAATAAGGCTTGAATTTTCCACAGGATCCCAAGCCCAGTAGCCGCCCCATCCTAACATTTCGTAAGCCCAATAGCCGCCCATCATTATTCCCAATCCAAGAATACCTGTTCCTGCGAGCACCCACGGAAAAGCCTGCCGCACCCAATCACGATAATCATTTTTCATCATCGCCGCCATTGCAAAAGCAAAGGGAACAGTTGCCATCGAGAATCCCGTAAATAATGTAGGCGGGTGAATCTGCATCCAGAAATTAAGAAGCTGCGGATTTAATCCTTTGCCATTGATAACAACATCGTTAACGGCAATGCCGGAAGCACTTAATACATTATAAAGATCTTCACTCATCTTAACGAAAGTTGTTTGCGAATTAGGATCTGTGAAAATAAAATTTTGCATGAACGGTGCATTTAGAAACTGAGCGCTGATGCTTTTTGCATCAATAAATACCGGTGTTGCCCATATAAACTCAAAAGGATTTTTGAACCAAGGCGAAACCATTATCAAGAGGAAAGTAGTAGCTAAAGTGAAAACTGCCATCACTCTCGGTTCAAGATCACCCCGTTTTGAAGAATAAGATTGCAGCACAACTCCGACAATCGAAGTTAATAGCAGCCACAACATAAAACTGCCTTCCTGCCCGCCCCAAAATGAAGAGACAAGAAAACCGGTATTTAAACTGTTGTTGCTGTAGCTGAAAACATAGTGATATTGATATTGATGAGTGAGCAGCAGATACCAAAGAATGGTTGATGCCGTAATGACAAGCATCGTCATTGTGTGATATGCTATTCTGCCGTAATTAAGTGTGTTGGTATAGCCGCGAAAATTCAAGTAGAACATTACCATTGCTATAACACTACTCGCAAGAGCGAGCGTAAGTACTATACTACCGATCATTTTTTACCTCGAATATTTTTTTTTCGAATCATTACATTGTTGAAGTTTGAACTTCTTGTCCTTCATATTTGCTCGGGCACTTTGTCAAAATATCTTTTGCATGAAAGTAACCATCTTTATACTGACCGGTTACTACCACACTTATTGCACTTTCAAAGTTATTCGGGATTGTACCGTCGTAAACAATTTTCATTTCGTTTCCGTTCTCGTCAACCATATAAAAAGAGAATGTTCGCTGCTCTTTATTGATTTCATAGCTTTTCTCTTTTACCCAGCTTCCGGTTGCCTTGAATGTTTTATCCGAAGCCATTACATTTTTGAAATTACTTTCGTAATTGATGTTGCTTTGAGTAAGCAAGTATCCCATTAATCCAAGGAAGAGCACAATTATTGCTCCACCGAATATATATTTATTTTTCATTTTGTTTATCCTTTGGTTTGTTTTTCAAATAATTTTGTTTTTTTGTCTATTGAATAAAGAAAGAGAACAATTCCTGCCCAAACAATTAATACGATTACCATTACAGTGTAGATTGCATTTTTTGCAATGAATATCGAATCACAAATAAGAGTTTGATTCGAGATATTTCCAGTTAGTACAATTGTTTTGCTGTTAGAAAAATCTACCGGCAATTTCTTTGTGTAAATAACATCAAGACTATTTTCATTTTGATCGGTAAGACTGAAATAAGTTGTGTCATTAGTGGTTGCAATACTTCTTTTTTCAAGTGTGCCGATGAATGAAATTTCAGATTGACTATTTATAATTTCAACTTTATCGCTTTCAAAAAAAACTGTTCCTAATGATAAGTAATATAAAATTGCACCTGCTATGATTGTTAATCCGGCTAACTGAAAGAAAATATTTTTAGATGATGTTTTTACTTTATCATCCTTTTCAACTTTTTTTAATCTGCTGTCAAGAGTGCTGACATAAAAGAAAACTTCAATCCATAAAAGCAGAACTATAACAGCAACTACAGCAATTGCATTATCCTGTAAAAAAATATAAAAACTATTCAATTTGTCATCTCACTTTATTAACTGTTTATCAAGTTTTTCTTTATGAAGCAAAGTACGGTAACCAATCTTCCACATCCAGAAATATAAAATTGTAAAACCTGCCAGCGACAAAAAGAAAATCAAAAGCATATTGGAGTTCATTCTAAAATTTACAACCGGACCGGAAGTAGTATCATCAGCCGAACCGGGGTGAAGTCCTTTCATTATTCTCGGCATAATAAAAATGAAGAAGGGGACAGTAACAAAAGCAATAATTGAATAAACTGCCGATAAAGTTGCGCGTTTCTCTTCTGATTCAATTGAAGAACGAAGAGCAAACCACGCTCCATAAATAAGCAGCAGAGCAAAAATACTTGTTTGCCTTGGATCCCAATTCCAATAAGTTCCCCACGCAAATTTTGCCCAAACCGCACCGGTGACTGTTGCCAGAATACAAAAGATCATCCCAAGTTGTGCTGCGGCATAAGATTTTACATCGTCGTCAAGATTTTTTTTACGAAGATATTTGAAGCTAAAAATTGTTGACATTAAAAATGCAATCACAGTCAGCCATGCAGTTGGAACATGAAAGAAAATAATCTTCGCATTTTCTTCCAGCCCGGGAATGTAAGGAAATTCGTACCACTTGCTTGGATTCTCAACAATGGGAAATGCAATTCCTGCAATTGAGACAAATGCTAAAAGTAAAAGTAGAAATATTTTCCAGATCATATTTTTCATTCTTTATTTTTAATTAGAAAACTTAATCTTTCCAGATAAACTCGAATAACATATAAGATGCAGTTGTCATAATTACATCATAACTGAGAACAATTGCAAGTTCAAACTTAGCTCTTTCAAAGCTTATGCCATCCATTGAAAAAATTGTTAAACGTACAGAAGTCAAAATCAGCGGCAGTAATATCGGGAAAGATAGAACAGGATACAATGTCCCTTTTGCTCCGGCTTTTGCAATTATTGCTGCGATTATAGTTGAAGAAACCGCTAATCCAATATTGCCTAGTATAAATGAGTATAAAAACAGGACAAAATTTTCTAAAACAAATGCTTCAAAAAGTGTTGAATATAGTAAAGCGATCACAATATTCATGCAGAAAACTAAAATTGTATTAAAGATTAACTTGCCTGTAAAAATTGTTGACGGTGATGCCACAAGTTGAAGCGCGAGCGTAGTGCCTCTTTCTTCTTCAGAAACAAATGCCCGTGAAAGGCCTGACATGGCAGTAAAGAAAATTATCACCCAGAATAATCCCCCTGTCAGTTCGGGAGTAATTTTTTCATCACCTATTGAAAAAAGAATTACACTTATTGCAACGATGATAAACATAGCAAGTGCATTGACTGCATAACGCGTTCGCAATTCAGAGTTGAGATCTTTTCTAAATAATGAATATGCTTGTGCTATCATATTAAATTATTTCTTTTGAATAATTCAAGCTGTATAATGCTGGTACAAAAGCTTAAATCTGATTTTTCATTCGAGGCTACAATTACAATCCCGTTCTTTCCTTCCTGTTCAATTATGTGGTAAACGGAATTTTTTCCTTCTTCATCAAGATTTGAAGTCGGTTCATCCAGAATTATTAATTGCGGCGAGTGAACAAGTGCAAAAACAAATTTCAATCTTTGCTTCATACCTGAAGAGTAGGTTTTTACAAGGTCATCTTTTCGGTCAAAGATTAAAAAGTGATTTAATAAGTATTCAGTTTTTTCCTTATCGAATTGTATTCCGCGAATACTTGAAAACAAATTTATGTTTTCCCACGCAGAAAATTCCTCATAAAGAATTAGGTAGGGTGAAACGAAACCAATGTGATTATAAAGTTTAATCTCGGCTATTTCATCCGAATCAATTTTATGAATAATCTTTCCTTTCGATGGCGAAATAATTCCTGCTATAATTTTCACAAGAGTAGATTTACCCGAGCCGTTTGCTCCGGCAATACCATAAATGCCGTTTGATGAAAACTCAAAATTCAAATCGTTAAAGATAAGTCTTCTGCCAAAAGTTTTGTTAAGTGATGCAGCAGCAACAGAATAATTACTCATTAAAAATTACCAGCTTGCCTTTCACAATTTCATCATTCATTTTAGTAACGTAGATATAAATGCCGGTTGGAAGTCTGTTGCCGTCGTTATCAAGACCATCCCATTGCACAACTCTTTTATAAACTTTATTTCCAATTTCATCAATAATATCTTTATTAATAATCCTTAAGCCCGAAGAATTATAGATCAGGTTCATTGAAATTGAATAGATATTTAAATCCACTTCCAGCAAAGTTCCAGATGGAACCGGAATATAAACTGAATTTGCAATTTGATCATATTTAAATGGATTTGGGAATGCATAATCAATATTATTTCCGTTCGGCGAGATGCTGTCAACACCGATAATTTGGTTGTTAAGTATTTCAGCACCAGACCACACAGCTTCATTGGAAACAATAAAATCAGCCGAATAATTTTCGGTTAATGCTCTGCTGCCACTTGACGAGTCATTGAATAAAATATATTGAAATGGAAAATTTCCATTTGTGTTATTAATTCCATTAATGTAATCACCATTGGTTAATAATGCAGTCAGAGTATCACTGTCAGCACTATTTACGAATCTTATAAAATTATTAGCTGTGGGCTTCGAGTTAATATCAACCTCTTTACTTGGGGGAGAGAAAACGGTGGTAGTTAAAGGTTTTATCAAAGGATAATTTTCTGCTTCTTCAAAAAATCTTCCCTCTGAAGTTCTATAATCTGTAAAGTATGTCCAGATCCCAAATTGATTAAGGGCAAATGGGAAAGATTGTCCTTCTTCTTCGATGCTTGTGTTGATAGCATCAATTGCTCGCTTGGACGGCATTAACTCCCATTGTCGTTTAATAATATCAAATCCAAAATTATTTTGAAGGAAAACATTCCAGATAGCAAGGTTGTAGCCATTTTGATTCGCCAGAGAAACAAAAGTATTGTCAAAGTAGTTTTTCATGTAACCGTAATAATCATTCACGTCATCGTAAACAAATTCTTCCATCGAAGTAGAAGTTAATTCATAAAAGAAAAGATCCTCGATGCGGAAAATATAATTCCCGGCTTGAATAGAATGATGAAACTCGTGAGCTGCAGTGACTTTTGCAGCCTCGATGCCATGAGTAAAAAAACCGCTGCCAAAATCATCGTCAATTGTAATGAATGACGGTCCGGTGTTTGCATTTCCCGTGAATTCGAAGGTTGTAAATCCGTAAGCGCTTATATCAGAAATGTAAACATCGTAGTGATTATCGCCGCCGGCGTTATTATCATCAGGAGGGGGTGGATATCCGAGATAGTTTATTTCAAAATTGTAACTTGAATCGAGTGCTGCTGCCAATTCGTTTACATCATAAGTGGGAGCGTCTGCACCCGAAGCGTTATAATGTATTATGAAGAAGCCTCCCGGTGTTATCAAGCTGTCTGATTTTAGTGGTCTATCCAAAAGTACTTTTAGTGTTCTTTGCTGCTCGGCTGTAAACAGATTCAGGTTCTCTTTTATTGAGTTTACTAATCCAAAGCCGCATTTATTCTCTGGATAGGAAAGGCTATCCGATAAAGGTGATTCGCTGGCAACAGGGTTGTGCAGTTTGATCATTGTATTGAATATAGAATCAAGCTGAGAGGAAGTCAACTGTTGAGCAGAGGCAATCTGTTGAGCAATTAGAAATATGGTTAACGTCATTAAAACATTTTTCATTTTACAATCTCTTAATTTTTATGCAGCCATCAACTTGATCGGTATAAACAAGGTGATATCTTTTTGAATCTAAATTTTTAATAAAATAAGAAGTTAAGTGTTCGGCGAAAGCAATGTTAGTTGTTAAAATTTGAGTTCCCTCCTTAATGAAAGAAATCCTCTTTAAAGATTTTTTTTCAGGAAGATAAACAAAGAGATAATTCAGACCATTAAATCTCATCTCCCCAAAAAATAATTGATTCCTGTCAGTTATCCTAAAATCTTTTAGGTCGAAATTATTCTCCAGCACATTTGCATTATCTCCTGAAGTAACTACGGCAAAATTCTTTTTCTCGTTATTGAACAAACTGATAGAAGAGGCAGAAAATTTATTCAAAAGGTCACCGCTAAAAGTTCCGACAGGTTTAATATTATCAGCACTAATCTCAATCAATTTTTTGGGAGAGGAGTTATCCTTTGAAATTTTATATTGATATAATTTATATTTAGCGTCTTCTTCCAGCCAATAGTACAGATCCTCGTTGTTGGTAAAAGAAATATTTGCTGTTAGAGCATTCACAGAAAATAATGGGTAGCTTGTAAACAAATACCTGAAATCACGATATTCATAAAAGCCAAACTCCAGCAGTTGCTCTTTTGTGAATGCTAAAACAACCGCTGATTTTTTATCATCCGATTTTCTCTGCTTAATCTTAATATCTTTTATAATTCCGGGCGAATAGATTTCAGTGCGCTCGAATTTATTATCCTCAAAATTGATATCTAAAATTTCAATCAATCGTTTGTTGATTGAGAAGAAATAAAACGATTTCTCTTGTGCATAATTATCAGCCACTAAAATATTATTGTGCTCGCCGGAAAGGGGGTAGCTGTAAAAAAACGTTGGAATTCCTTCCGGGTCTCTGACAATTAAGTTCAAAGTGTTTGTGTATTCTTCAATAAAACTGAAATCAATTATTCCATCATTTTCTTTATCGAAGTAATTTATTTTTGATGGTTTTATTGCCGGCAGGATCGAAACATCGTCCGAAAAACTATTAAGATTAGTAATAGAATAAAACTCGCCATCTTCATTCACCGCTGTGATTCCATTGATAAACTTGCTGTAAAAAGGCAAAATGGTTTTTATTCCTTTTCGCTGAAGATAAGGAATTTCCTGGTAGAATCTGTTTTCTGATTTACCAAAAATAAAACTCACTGTGCCCGATTTAATATTTAAATAAGCAAAATCGAAATAACCATCTTTGTTAAAATCGCCGTATATAAATTCATCAACATCGAGGGTAGTTCGAATCGAAATCCGCTTATCATATTTGGAGGCAAAATCACCATAAATTATTTCGATTGAATTTTTGGTTGAGTAGATTAAATCCTGGTATCCATCAAAACTAAAATCAAATTTACTAAGAGATTTAACATCACTCTTAACATTAAAGGAACGAACAAACCTGTAGTGATTGAAACCATTATTATAAAAAATTTCAATTCGATTTTCTAAAAGGTTGAAAGCAGCTATATCGGCATAGCCGTCATTACTAATATCTATCAACACTGCAGTACTGTATGTGCTTCCTTGAACTACATTGTTTTGCAAGAGTTCATTATTTTCAAATTTGAATATTGAAAGTCCGTCAAAAGAAGCACCGCAAACCAGTAATTCCGTTCTGCCGGCAAAATTAGTGAAGCTGTTTATATGCTCGGGGTAAGAATTTAGTTTTATCTTTGTTGCAATTTCAGGTTTGCCAATTTTATTAAAGTTCAAAATTCCGACTTCACGGTTTAATCTTGAAGTATAAAAATAACCAAGTACTCTACGTTTATTGTTAAAGACAGGTTGAAGATTTGAGATTGAGGTAGGAATATTAAATTCACCGTTTACCACAGTTTTTCCCCCAACCTGTCCTTCTAAAGAAAGAACTTTTTGTGAAGCCGGGTTAAACAAAATAAAATCCGCATAGGCATCGTCATTAAAATTTAATGTAAAGCTGGAAGAAAAACCGGCGGAAATTTTTTGGTGAGAATATTTACAGAAACCATTAATAGGAATTTGAGCAGAAAGTTCCACCGAAATTATCAGCGGCAGAAAAATAAATTTAAGGTTTAACAGATCTCTCTTTAAGTCGCGCATCTCTTCTTTGAAGGGCTTCCTCATATCTTCTTTTTTCATCTTCAGTTTCAGGTATCACTTCATTCGCTTTGACCGGATTACCATTTTCATCTAAACTTACAAAGGTGAGATAAGCTGTGTTTGTATGAACTCTCTTTCCTTCAAGAAAAGATTCCGAGAAGACTTTTACACCCACCTCCATCGAAGTGTTAAAAACCCGATTGACCGAACCAATCAGCGTCACTGCATTTGCCAATTTTATTGGATGATGAAAATCAATTCTATCTACCGAAGCAGTTACACAAACACGGTGACTATGTTTAGAGGCTGATAGTGCCGCACAAATATCAATCCAGTGCATCAACTGCCCACCTAACAAATTACCAAGCTGATTTGTGTTGTGCGGCAGAACAAGTTCTGTCATTACTATTGTTGACTCGCTGACTTTTTTAGGAGCAGCACTCATTTTGAAGCGGATAATTCTGTTTCAATAGATGATTTTAATTTTTCAACTTCAGCGTAATTTTCATCTACCGGATATTTTTGGAGGAAGCGGTTTATTTCGGTTAATGCTTCGCTATTTCTTTCTCTATCAATCAACAGTAGAATTTTTTTATAACTTGCAAGCGGTGCATACTTTGTATCGTGAAAAATCTCAAGCACATTATTGTAATAATAAATTGCTGCATTTGAATAGTCCATCTTTGAGTAGATCTCAGCATTATTAAATTCTTTCAAGGCAAGTTTTTCATTTAATTCTTTAATTTTTTGATCTGCTGAATTCACTCTTTCATCAAGGGGGAAGAAGTCAATAAAAGCTTGATACTCTTCGATGGCTTTTGTTGTATAACGCTGATCGAGTGAGTAATTTGGGGAGAGACTGTAATAGCATTCAGCAAGAGCGAACTGTGCATTCTTTACAAATTCGCTTGCAGGCATGTTCGAAATCAATTTACTGTATTCGTAAGCGGCAAGTATAAATTCCTCGCGGCGGAATCTTGTTTCACCGAGATAAAACTGTGCGTCATCAATGATTGAACTTCCTGGATATTGTAAAATAATCGCCTGAAATTCGTTTACTGCTTCTTCATAATCTTCATCATTAAATAAGCTCATTGCATAAGCAAATTTTTCTTCTGAAGTTAGATTGGTTGTGTCCTGAAGTGAAGAACAGCCTGCAGCAAATAAGGCTGCAAATAATATCGAAAATAAATAAATAGATTTCATCGGGTAAAAATTAGTTTGAAATTAGTAAACAATTATAAAGAAAATACGAGCGGCTTCAAAGGTAATTATTCCTACTTGCTTCTGATTGTAAAAAATAAAATGACCGAAACTGCTGCGGTCGTAATTACTATTACCGGTTCAATAAAACTTGATAAAAATGGTTCGGATGGAATATTGCCTTTCGTAAATGGGAATGACTCTGACTCTAAATCCTTAATCGTTCCAACTGCAATTGTGTCGGCAGATGAAAATGAAAATGGGAAAAATTTTATGCTTTTCCCTGACAAAGTATAATTTCCGCTCAGTCTTAATTTTCGTTCAAGTTTTAATTCACCAAACATCCCGTCCCGAAAAATTTCTCCATATTCAACTTTAGTTTGATCAATGACAAGATTAATCAATGTGCAATTAGATGGTGAACTTTCAGGCAGAATTGTTAATCCTTTTTTCTGCAGCGAAGAAGTTATTTGATTAGAAAAAATATAATATTCTTCGCCCAGATTGAATTTGGTTTTAACTTCTTTGAATTCTCCATCAAAATTTTCAGAAATTTTATTGGAAATTGAATCGGTGAATGAATAAAAAATTTCCAGATTAGTTTTACTCTGTGCAAAAGACGAAATGGAGAAAAAAAGCAGGAGGATGAATACAAGAGGTATTCGTGCGATTCTGATTTTTTGTCTGTCTTTAAATATTATCATTCTTAAATTTTAATTTCCTTCGTTTGAAAGATAGTAAACAATTATCTTCTGCCTGAACTAATTTCCTGCAATCTTTTTATTCTTTCTTCCACCGGAGGGTGTGTTGAAAACAATTTTGCTAACCCACCACCTTTAAGAGGATTTACAATAAACATGTGCGCAGTTGATGGATTTACATGATCAACTGCTTTAATTTGGTTCACACGGGAAATTTTCCCGAGTGCAGAAGCAAGACTAAGTGGGTTTCCGGTAATGTTTGCAGCGCCTTCATCGGCAGCAAATTCCCTGCTTCTCGAAATGGCGAGCTGAATAAGTGTTGCAGCAATTGGTGCTAATATCATCAAAACTAAAGAACTGATGCCACCCCCTCGCTCATCATCATTGCTTCTTCCGCCGGAGAACATTGCTGCCCATCCAGCCATTTGCGCCAGGTATGTAATCGTTCCAACTAAAGTTGCTGCGATAGTGCCGGTAAGTATGTCTCTATTTTTTATGTGCGATAATTCGTGCGCTATCACTCCGCCAAGTTCTTCATTATTTAACCCTTGCAAAATTCCGGTAGTTGCAGCGACTGCTGCGTTCTGTGGATTTCTGCCTGTTGCAAATGCATTAGGCGTTTGATCGTTAATAATATAAACTTTCGGCATTGGGAGTGAAGCCTTTTGGGACAACTCCTCAACAAGATTATAAAACTTTGGCGCATTCTCTTTCGTCACTTGCTGCGCGCGGTACATCTTCAGCACTATTTTATCAGAAAACCAATAGGAACCGAAATTCATTACTAATGAAAATATCAGTGCAATCGTCATTCCTGTTCTTCCGCCTAGCAAATAGCCCGGAAACAAGAAAAGCACCATGATCAGTGTCATTAAGAAAACTGTTTTTAGCGTGTTCATTTATATCTCCGTCTTTTCAACTTAAAATTAATTTTATCATTTATGTTCCGCATATTCGATATAAGCTTTTGATGGCATTGTCACTGAAATAGTTAAGATGTTCCTATTATTTCAACTTCATTTTTAGACAAACCTCGAAAGTTTCACAGATTTGCGTTAGGCGATTTAATCATTAAATCTGTTTTTATATTACGAAATTAGTGTTTAAGTACTTCTAAAAAAAAGTGAAAAATGTTACTCTTGAAATAGTCAGGGTTTAATGTGACTATCCGCATAATTTTATCTCGATCACCGAAGGAAATGCATTACAATTGACTATTACGAACGGAGGAGATTCAAAAAATAAAACTCGGATCGGGTGGTTTTGCTTAGAAGAAATACTTTTTTTAGAAACGATTGGAATTATTTTTACACTTTTTAGCTCTATTATGAGCACTCGATAGATACGTAAGAAGAATCTAAAAACATCAGTTTAAAATATAGAGTTCATATCGGGGGAAATTCATTTTAACATCATCGTTTTGATTTTATTTATAAATTCATTATGATCTAAAATTGGTTTACTGATAATGCCTTGTGCCATGCTTTGATTTATGAAATTCTCTTGTGTTGGCAAAATTGAATATGCAGTAACAAGCAAAATGGGTATCGAACTGATACCATTCATCGAAGTCTTTATATGACGTGAAAGTTTAATCCCATCCATTTTAACGGTATTTAGAAAAGTGTTATTCAAATTTATATCCATTAAAATAAGTTTTATCTCTTCGTTTGAGAGGATTTGAATTGCTTCATCTCCATCATCAAGTATAAACGCTTCAATATCGGTCCGTTTGAATAAACATTTATAAAATTCTCTTGTAAGCGCATCATCCTCAATAATTAATATTTTACTCATTATTACTTTCCTTCCACATTGATTTGACTAACTGCACTTTGATACGCCCTAATTGTAAGATTTGCTTTCAAAATTTCCTCTTCGGTAAATTTTACTTTATTATTTAGATAAAATAATGCTGTCATAAATCAATTTCTTAAATAATGCGTAGTATAAATCTATATTTTCCATTCTTTTTAATAATATTTGTTCAATAATTGCAATTAATTGTTGGCTTCATTTGTATCTAAACCAACAATTAGATAGAGAACCAACTACTGATGTCAAATAATATGCCGTTTACCTTTAATCAGAATAAATATTCGGTTGGAAAGACTATGCTCTGAATGATTTGTTAAAGGATGATAAGATTATACCGAAGAAATTTATTATCACTCATCTTTTACTCCACTAATTTGTGCCTGATAGCATAAAGGGAGATATCCGCATTGTTTTTAAGTTTTGTTTTTTGGAGGATGTGTGCCCGATGTGTGCTGACAGTTTTTGAACTTAGTGAAAGCTCATCAGCAATTTGAGAGACGGTTTTGCCGCCGGCAATCATAAGAAAAATTTCATATTCGCGGTCTGAGAGTAGTTGATGAGGATACTCAACACCTGGTTTTTTTATCTCTGAAGCTAAAAGTTCTGCAAGTGATTGTGTGATAAATTTCCTGCCTTCAAGAATTTTATCTACTGCATTAACAAGTTCTTCCGGTGCGCTGTCTTTGGTTAGATAACCAGCCGCACCGGATTTAATAACTCGGAGTGCAAATTGTTCTTCGGGATACATACTTAATACTAGAACAGGAATTTCGGGTCTTAAAGCTTTTAAATCTTTTAATATTTCTAAACCACTTTTGCCCGGCATATTTAGATCGAGAATGGCGATATCCCATTTATATTCATCTAAAATTCTCATTACATCATCACTGTTTGCTGCTTCGCCGTAATGTGTGTCGCGGAAACTTTCATCTAATATTTTTTTTAACCCCTGCCTTAAAATTTTGTGATCATCAGCCAGAAGAATGTTTAGTTGATTCCTTTTCATTTTAATCCTTTATACAAAAATAAATTAAACGTTGATAAATTTATTCATCTTTAATCGGAACACTAACAAAAGCACTCGTACCTGAATTTGTATTGCCAATAATTTTTAGTGATCCTCCAACGGCAGCAATTCGTTCACGCATTCCAAGCAGTCCGATTGAGGCTGGATTTTTTATTGAGCTGTCGTCAATGCCCTTGCCGTTATCTTCTACAAGGAGAATAATGTTTTCTTTTTCGACATAAACTTTTACTTTCACTTCATCAGCTTCCGAATGTCTTACAATATTCGTTAATAGTTCTTGAAAAACTCTGAACATGGCAATCGTTTTGTCTTTTGATAAATTTATTGATTGATCCTCCACAACATAAGAAGTTTTTATTTTAGATCTGTTCGCAAATTCTGATAATTGCCATTCGAGGGAATCAATTAATCCAAGCTGATCAAGAATCCCCGGTCTTAAATCAGACGAAATTTTTCTTACGGTATCAATAGAGTCTTCGATCAATTTGATAAGAGGCACTACTTTTTGCTCATTATTCTCTTTATCCGGCAGATTTTTCAAAAGATTTACCAGATCAATTTTAACTGCTGTAAGATTTTGACCAAGTATGTCATGAATTTCTCTGCTGATTCTTGTCCGTTCCTCCTCCCTTGATTTTTCAAGCCGGTTTGATAAAGTTTTTAACTGCGCGCGTGATAGTTTTATTTCTTCTGTTAGTTCAATCTTCTTAAATGCAATACTGATTTGTTTACTGATTGAATCGAGGAATACAATTTCTTCATCGTCCCATTTTCTAATCGAATGAACTTGATTGATGACAAGTAAATAATATCCTTCCTCATGAAAAGCGAAGGGATACCAGAGCAGGCTTTTTATCTTCATTTGTTTGTGAAGTAAGTCAGCCGAACCGTCTGTATAAAAATTTGGATTAATTTCATCGGCGTGACTTGTTATAAGTTTTTTAGTCTTTAGAATATATATTGCCGAACTGTTAAAGTAATTCAATGGATAATTTGCTTTTGTAGATTGTACATCAGGTTTATTTGGATCAATCCATTCGCACAATCCCATAGCCAAATTATTATTAAAGTTTACATTATAGATTAAGGCTCTATCTGCCGAAAGAGTTTCGCCAATAATTTGAATGGAGCTTTCTAATATTTTTAATTGCTGATCAGTTGTTATAATAATCTCGGAAATTTTATTTGCAGCGATTGCGAATTTTAATTGCTTCTTAACCGATACCTCCATTTTCTTTCGGGCGGTGATATCAAAAAGATACCCTTGAAGCTGAACCAATTCATTCTTTTCATTAAACTCACCAACCACATTTTCAAGAACAGTGACTGTCTTTCCATCTTTTGTAACTAAATTTTCCTCAAACAGCGTTAATGATTTTTTCTCTCTAATTAAATCTAAAAATTGTTCTCTATCTCTAGTGGTTTTATACAAGGAGTTGGAGCTTACTTTCATGATTTCATCAACAGAAGCGTAACCAAATATTCGGGCAAAGGCAGGGTTACATGTTAAAATTTTTCCATCAGTTGTAGAAATGAAATCACCGGAAAGATCTTCCTCGAAAAATTTTCGATACCGTGCCTCAGCATTTCGCAAGGCTTCTTCGACTTCTTTCTTTTCTGAAAGATCTACGATAACGCCAATGAATTCGGAACTTCCGGGTTTGTTCACTAAAATTGATTTATCATAAAACCATTTATACTGTCCATCTTTGCACAACCAGCGGTACTCCATTTCGAAGAATCCTTTACTTCGAGCGAGGTTATATTTTTCAATTGCGTCCGTTAAATCGTCCGGGTGAAGTCTTATGTGCCAGAAGTCTGGTTCTGCTAAATATTCTGAAATAGAGTAGCCGGTTACAGCTTCTACGTTTCCACTAACCCATGTTGCATCAATATTTTTATCGTTCGGAGATTCATAGATAACTACAGGAAGAGAATCCATTAACAAACGAAGATGCTGTTCGCTTTGACGAAGTGCCTCTTCGGCAAGCTTACGATTTGTAATATCTTGAATAGTTCCGAGCATCTTTATCGGTTTGTTATAATTATCATATTCAAGCTCACCCAAGCCGTGTACCCACCGTTCGGTACTATCAGTTGACCGAACGATTCTGTATTCTTTATCAAAATTTTTATGATTAAGCAAAACTTCATTTTGAAAATGATTAATCATTTCGTTTTTATGAGCCGGGTGTAATAAATTTACCCAGCCTTCAATTGTGTGCGGATAAGATTTGGTAATTCCAAAAATACTATCAAGCAATTCGGAACTCTGCCAAATTCCGGATTCTATATCGAGTACATAGCTGCCGATTTTTGCAACAAGCTGTACTTGCTTTAAAAAATGTTCACTTTCTTTGAGTGCGGTTTCATTTTGTTTGCGTTTGCTTATATCGCGAATGATAGCCCACATACCATTAGGATTATTTTTGGAATCACGCATTAAAATAGTGCGAAGCTCCACAGGAAAAATTGTTCCATCTTTTTTTATGTATTCCTTCTCGTAAACATCCGAATATCCCCGAACAAGAACCTGTTCCTTTACAATTTTATCTTCAATCGAATGCCACCTCCTGGGGGTTATGTCTTTGTAAGTTAGAGACTTTATTTCGTCATGTTCAAAACCGAGCATTCGTGTGTACTCGATATTGAATTCAATCAGATGACCAGCCATATCTGTATGAACGTAAGCATCTCTTAAGTTTTCATATAGCTCCCGATATTTCATTTCCGAAGCCCTTAAAACAGACTCGGAAATTTTTCGCTCTGTAATATCGCGTACCGTACCTAAGACAAACTGCTGGTTATCAATAGTGATCACACGTCCAATAATTTCAGTATAGAATTCACTGCCATCTTTCCGTCTAAGTTTTATCTCTAGTGGAATACCTTCTTTCTCTTTTTTTGAATTAAAGAAAACTATAGGCTGCTCATTTGTTGTTAAATTAAAGGCAGTTAGTTGAAGTAATTCCTTTTCAGTGTACCCGGTCATTTTACAAAAAGCCGGATTGACGAAAACATAACTGCCATTCAAATCCGATAGCGCAATTCCTTCGGTTGCTTGATTAGTGATTGCATTAAATTTTTTCTCACTCTCTTCAATTTTAGCTTTAGATAATTTAAGTTCTAATTCGATGTATTTCTTTTTTTCTTCTTCCTTAAAAAATTCCAAAGCAAAGGAAATATCAGAGGCAAGCTCGTCAAACAGCTTCGTTTCTTCTGCAGTAAAAAAATCTTTGTCTTTTGAGTATAAATTAAAAGTACCCACAACTTTCCCATATACTTTGATAGGGAATGCAGCAGAAGAATTGAATCCATATTTAATAGCATCTTTATGCCAGGGAAGCAATTTCAAATCTTTTAAGATATTATTACAAACGACATGCTTTCCGGTTTTAAACGCCCTGCCTAATTGGACCTTTACCCCTCACCTTATGCTCTAAATCTATTCTTATTTTTTTTAGATAGCCCTTCGCTTTGCCAAAAGAATCAATCACTTTTACTCTTGAAGAATCATTATCGAGCATCCCGATCCATGCGAGTAAAAATCCGCCATGCTGGATTGCAATTTTGCAGACTTCTTTAAATAACTTATTCTGGTCTTTAACTCTTACGATTGATTGATTTACATCGCTGAGGATGGAATATATCCGATTCAACTTAGAAATCTGATTAAGCAGCCGCCTCTCTTTGGATTGATTCCGAAATACAAGTACTACGCCGATAATATTTCCATTTTCATCTTTGACCGGCGCTCCACTGTCAGCAATGGGTATTTCAGTTCCATCTTTTCTAATTAATATCGTATGATTGGCTAACCCAACAACAATCCCCTCCCTTAGTACACGATCGATCGGGCTTTCAACTTTTTTTCGTGTTTGCTCATTTATAATTTTAAAAACAGTTGATAATAATTTTCCTTTTGCTTCTGATTCTTTCCAGCCAGTAAGTTTCTCTGCGGTCTTATTCATCAAAACAACCCGGCTTTTCAAGTCAACCGAAATTACACCGTCGCCAATACTGTAAAGGGTGACTTTCAGCTTTGCTGACACTTCTCCTAATTGATGAATCAGCTTTGCTTCTTTTGAAATATCTTTTACAAGTACCAATACGGCTTTACGATTTTGATATTTTATAGTGTGTGAAATTATTTCGACATCAATTTCTTTTTCATTTTTAAATTTATGCTTCCAAACACCTGAATGCTGCAGCGCTGGACGTTTTGAAGATATATTTTTCATTAGTTTATCTGCATCACTTTTAGGGCGAATATCTTTTAGCGTCATGGCAAGGAATTTTTTCCGAGAATAGCCGTAAATTTTTATTGCAGCATCGTTAACATCAAGAAATGAGAGTGACTTAAGATCATACACCCACATTGGGCGGGGGTAGTTTTTAAAGAATAAGTTAAAAGAATTGTCAGTTGATTTCGTGACCATGGGGTTTAGTTTCTTCATTTTCAACCTATAAATAATTTAGATATGAAAAAAAACTGTTTAGTGTATCAAGATTGATAATCCACAAAAAAATTTTATTGAGATGTGAATAATCGCAACATATCAGAATAATTTATTTCAATAACTGTATTGAACATAGTAAAAAAAGAAATCAAATTGAATAGACTAAAAATTTACGGCGAGATTTATTCCATAACCCGATGGAGAAATGATTGGTGAAAATTTGAATCCGAGATTTTTATTTTTTGTGTTTTCTCGGCGCTCGTCATTTACCAGCACTAACAAATTACCAATGAAAGTACCTAATCCAGCCGCTAAAACTGTATCTGAAAACCAATGATTATCAGAATAGATCCTTTGATATGCGGTCAATCCGGCGAGGGTGTAAAGACCAATTGATGCGTAAATATTTTTTATCGAAGCTGCTAAAACCGATGATGTGGTAAACGCCACTACTGTATGCCCCGAAGGAAATGAGTTATGAGGGTTATCAAATTCAAAAAAATTGAATGTGGTTGAACCTTCGTTTGTAAAAGGACGGCTTCTTCCACTTATGATTTTGATAATTTGTGATGTACCGCCGGCAATCAAAAGTGCTTCAAAAAGTACCCTGCCCGTGTTTTCTATTTCTCGATTATGAGTTAGCAGACCAGTCGTAAATAAACCTAATGAAAGAGTACCCGCAAAAATTACGTTTCCATATTTTTCACCAAAATCTGTGATTGATTTGGTTGTGGAATTTTGGTTATGAGAGACAGCATCTCTAATTTCTTGATCCAATGTAAAGGCTGCGGCAAGTCCGCCGATAAATCCGGCAGTGTAAATTAAATCAGTGCTGTTGGTTTCTGAAAAGCGGGAGAAGAATCGGGAAGCATCGTCCAAACCATAATCAATTTGATCACCAATTTCATGATATATCGAATTATGCAATGAGTCAGAATAATTGCATGAATCAGTCTGCGCTATTAAAGTGTGTGAGACAAATATTGTAAGAGAAAGTATTTTAAAAAGATTTAGTTTCATATAGTATAATTAAAAAAATTGTCACGAAGATAAGCTTTATAGCGGAAGTATTTTCAAGCAAGAATTGATAGTCATTCCATATAACCCGGATGATTTGAGATAAAACTTTCAGGTTAAATTAAATTCAAATCATCCTGGTATAAATTTTATGAACAAGCAACTTAAAAGGAGTTTAAATTTTCTAATTATGATGATGATCCCCGGCGCCGTGAGCATGCCCATGAGAAATTTCTTCCTGAGTAGCATCACGAACATCAAGAAGATGTATGTCAAAATCTAAATTGACACCAGCGAGTGGATGATTGAAATCAATTATGATTTCACCATCCTTTATTTCTTTGATCAAAAAAGGCATTTGTCCTCCATCGGGAGTATTCGCATAGTAACTTTGTCCGACTTCTAAATTCATGTCTTCGGGAAATTCTGTTCGTTTTACAGTTTGAATCGCTTCGGACTCATATTCTCCATAGGCATCTTCAGCATCTATATGGACATTTTTTTTACTCCCGATAAGCAAAACACTAAGTTCTTCCTCAAGCTTCGGAATAATTTGTCCGCTTCCCGTTAAAAAAGATAAAGCGCCGCTCTTTTCCGTTGAATCCAGAATATTTCCCTGCTCGTCTCTTAGTGTGTAGTTAAATTTTATTACACTTTGGACATTTATAGGCATGAACACTCCAATTATTTTTAAAAATTATAAATTATTTTACTAAAAATAAATTTAAGGAAAAAATAATTGGAAGGATATTTTGAAGAATTGAAAGGCACTGATAATAAAAAGTTGGATCGGTCAATGACCGATCCATCCCACATACCTTCAACATTTTAATTCTTTGTAATATAAATATCTGAGCAAAAATAAAACTCTTTTGAGGATATTTTATTTTCTCAAGCGGCAGACCCTTCCCCCAAAAGGGTATGCAACAGTTTACAGTTTTTGTAAACCGGATAGATGATCAGCTTTTGAGTTTTCGGTATCGGTGATAATAACATCATCATTTTTTTTTATCAAATTAATGACCAAGCCTTTCATCCAATCGCCTGTTTCTTTTCTATATATTGTCATTAATGATTTCCCGGCAGTCAGAGCTTCAATAATTTCATCGCGATTCCAGGTATATCCTTTCCCGATCTTCCTGGTCTGGTCTTCATGAACTTTTACGTAAGTTATATATCCTTGCTGTTGATCAGCGTATCTAACTGCAGATATAAGATAGTCTGCCCATTTGTTCATAAATGTTGCCTCCCTATTAATTTGCTTCTCCAATAATTCTAAAATTAAAAATCAACCCTCCCTCTTCCTCTTACCACGTTACCGCCAGCACTTAAATTTGTTACAATAAAGTAGATAAATGACACTGCAATTCTAAGATACTTTTAGGGGAATAGCATTAGTATTTTGTACTAATTTTTTAGCAAAATTTTAGTACAAATGAAGAAATATTAAAAGTACTTTAGTACAAATACTAAATAAAAGTAACAATTACATGGCAATGCTTAGCAATTAACTTTTATTAATTAAACTTCGGTGGATAATGAAATGTCAGTCAGGATCGACTTTTTCCGAACTAAGAATGCTCTGTTTGTGTCTGAAGTTAATTAACAATCGTGGGTTATCAATTCTAAAAAATGTAAAAAAGAGAGCTACTCCCATTTCAAAAAAGAGCATGAAAAAAAATGGAATATCACTTGCCGGTACCTTAATCAGATATGGTAAAAATTTTATTAATATGGAAAGTTCGTAAAGGATTAAAACTAAAAGTGGAATATTCAAGCGATTATTCGAATGCGCTTCAATAATTGTAAAACTTAATATTTTATAGAAAATAAAAAGGTGAATAATTAGCATGATCATTAGATTCATCGGAATTAAAAACCAGGTAATCAATAATAGAGCGACAAATAAATAGTCTGATTCTTTAGGTTTTTTACCCTCGACTGCATAAAGAGAAAGATAGAGTAGCAAGGTTCCTAAATTAAATTGCAAATTTCCATTATATAAAAATACAAATCTTAGTAAATGTGTTAAAGGGTCAAGGATTCCCAGTACTAAAAAAAATATAAACCACTTTGTTTTAGATTGTCTAAATAATGGAAGTAACCAGACAATTTCTGAAATTAGACCAATGATTCTACTTATTTCCATTACTTCTCTTAGTTACAAAATGGTGGGCAATAAGTTCCAAACTCAAGCGTAGATAATCCGAATGTAATGGATAAGACTTCTGCACGCTGTTCAATATTCAAAGATGTTCCTTCTCCCCGATATAATAAGTCATACACAACTGAAGAACTGTAAACTGTAAAAACATCTTCGCTATTTACTTTTAAATTTATTTCTTCCGATTGTGGAAATAACACATCACGCTTTGCATCAAGAATGATCAAACCGGATTCAGTTATCTTGAACATGATTGATTGTCCAGCCTGTTTCAGCAGAGATTCTAAAAATGATTTTGATACAAGAGTAATTTTACCGACTGCACCAAAATTAGTATTTGCTTCTTCACTTGAAATAATTTTACCTGCTTGTTGTGCAATCGTCAAAGAACTTAGAAATAATAATAATGCAAGAATGTAAACAGTTGGGGTTATATGTAAAACAAATTTATTCATAATAATTCATTTAATATTTTTATCTGTGTAAAGTTAAAGAGAAACTAACTCTGAGAAAATTACAAATATTTTTAATTGCTTTATGCTTATCGAATCCACTGTTCTGTATTAATAGTTTGTCAATTATGCTTCCTAATAAAATTCACAGCAAATTTTACAAGTTCAGATTTATTTTTAACATCTGCTTTCCGCATTAAATTAGCCCTATAGTAATCAATGGATTTTTTACTAAGGAATAATTGCTCTGCTATTTCTTTACTGGTTAACCCTTTCGAAATCAGATCGAGAATCTTTATTTCTTTCTCACTATAATTTGTTGGCGAATCGTTAGCAAATTTAGGAGACTGCTCAAAATCCTTAACCAATTTTTGAAGCGATAATTCATCCCACCTGCTTCCAAAATACTTCTTCCCTTTAAAAACATTTTGAATAGCAAAGTACAATTCACCCTCAAGTATGTTTTTATTTATCAAACCCATAGCACCTGATTTATAAGTCTCATACACATAATCTTCACTTTCAAACATAGATAAAAAAAGTACTTTTACCGATTTATCTTCAGCTTTAATTTTTTCAAATGCTTCTATGCCGGATAAACCAGGCATAGAAATATCAGCCAGCACAACATCCGGTTTAACCTGGAAGTATTTTTTATAAAGTTCTTCGCCGTTTTCTGCCTCGGCAACAACAACAAAATTTTGATTGTCGCTTAAAAGCCGTATTACACCCTGCCTGAACAGGGTATGATCATCAGCTACTAATATTTTGATAACCGGGTTTAACATCGTTTTTTTGTTTTAATGGAAATGAAGCCATTATGACAGTTCCCAAATTTTCAGAGGATTCAATTTCAAATGTTCCGTTTAATCTTTCAACGCTTTCCTGCATACTCATCAATCCCATCCCGTCAGAAACGTATTTGTCATTAATCAATTTTCTTGGACTAAATCCTATTCCATCATCTGATACGTATAAAGTTAAAGTGTGATTTTCAATTGAAAGTTTTACGTTAAAAGATTTTGCTTTTGAATGACGCAAAATATTATTTAATGCTTCCTGCACTACCCGATAAATACAAACTTCAACCTCTCCCCCTAAATTTATTGTCTGATCCGGAATTTGAATGTCATAAGTTAATCCCGATTCTTTTGCGACGTTATAACAGGTCGATTTTAGTGCTGTAAATAAACCAAGCTGATCAATACTCATTGGTTTTAATTCGTGGGCAAGAGAACGAGTTTCTTCCAGTGTGGATTCCAAAATTTCTAAAGTTCTGTCCACTTCATCTCCATTCAAACCCGACTGGACATAATTCTTGTATTTACTGACATTCATCTTTATCAACAATAAGTTTTGTGCGATTGAGTTATGCAGAATTTTAGAAATTCGATTTCGTTCATCTTCTACACTTGCCTGCAAATTTATTGATGCGCTGCGAAGCAGATTTTGGTAATGCTTCATTTGTTCATCGTAGGATTTCTTAGAAGTAATATCCCAAAAATAAAGTTGAGCCATGTCCAAAAATGAAATTCCATTACAATTTACTTCATAAAATCTATCATCAATCTGAATAGTTTTTGTAATCGTTTTGTCTTCCCTAATCAATTCTATAAAATTAAAATTCATCTCGGGTAAAATATTTTTTATTTTAGTATCATCAAGTTTTATTGCAGGAAAAAGTATTTTTGCTGATTTATTTATTCCTTTAATCTCACCAAATGGATCAATCCTTAATATTGGATTTGGATCCAGTTCAGAGAAAAGTGCAAGTAATTTGGAAGTGTTTATTTCAAACTGCTGTTGTTCTTCTCTTCTCTTTTTTAGTATTGGATTGTAAACATGTCTGTAAGAAGCATAGATGAAAACTATCAGCAGCAAAAATATTAAAATCGAAATGTACAAAGGGCTATAAATATCCTTTGTCAAATTTGTGTAATCTGAAATCTTCTCCTGTTGAAAAGACAAAAAGACCGTTTGTATGTAGTTTATAAGAAACATTTAAAATTATTTCTTTTTATTTCGATTTAACCCGCTAAAACTTAAACAAATGTTTAATAAACGAAAAGAGAAATTTTCCTTGTATAATTTTCTTAATATTTTCTAAACCTATTCATCGAAACTTGAGGTTTGGTTTGGTGACAGGGGGGAATTTTTCCCGATTCTTGCTGCCGGTCTGATATTTTTTCTTTTTGCTGCCCTCATAGCTGTCAACCTGTAATAGAACTCCCTCAAGCTTGCCATTGACTAATGGAGTCCGTTTTGAAGTTTTAAGTCCGATAAATTTTCTTAACTCCGGATCACCCGTGTAAATAAAGGCTGAAGTTCCTTTGCAATTTGTTTTTAAGAAATCTCCAAGCTCTTTGTAAAGAACTTCAACTTCACTTCTAATCCCGAGTCTGATTCCATAAGGGGGGTTGGTAATCAGTACTCCGTTTTCAAATTGATTTATATGCTGAAATGGTCTAACAGATAAATCTATATTTTCAGAAAATGGAAGTCTTGATAAATTTTCTTTTGCAACTTCAACTGCTATTTGCGATTTATCACTTCCCGAAATTAATCCTTTTGGTAAAGGTCTTATTTTCAATTCGTATTCTTCTTTAACTTTTTCCCACAAATTATTATCAAAATCCGGCAGATAAAAGAAGCCAAAATTCTTTCTAAGCACTTGGGCGGGAATTCTGCAGTAGTGCATTAATGCTTCACAAACAATTGTGCCCGAGCCGCACATACAATCGAGGAGGGGTTTTTCCCCATCCCATTTACTTAATCGGATAATCGCAGCGGCGAGAGTTTCCTGCATCGGTGCTTCGCCGGCAAGAAGGCGGTAGCCTCGCTTGTGCAACGATTCCCCTGAAGTATCAATACTCAAAACAGCTTTGTCTTTTTCGATGTGAAGATTGAACCTGACATCGGGATTGACTGTTTCAACATTCGGTCTTTTTCCGAATTTAGCTCGGAAGTAATCTGCAATTCCATCTTTTAATACCTGTGACGCATAAAGCGAATTATTGATTGAACTTTTTGTAACCGATGAAGTAATTGCAAAAGTTTTATCAACAGAAAATATTTCATCCCATTTAATTTTTTCGGCAATTTTCATTATTGCATATGAGTTGCTGCAATAAAAACTTACTATCGGGGCAAGTACACGGGATATTGTCCGGGCAGTATAATTTATTCGGTAAAGCGAAATTTTATCAGCCTCAAAATAAATACCCCGATAAATTACTTTTGTGTTTTTCGCGCCGAGCTCAATCAGTTCCTCTTCGCAAAGCTGTTCCATCTTTCCTGGAACCTGCGCAAAGAACTCATTATTCTGAAGGTATTCGTACATTAATAAATATTCCTTACTGATAAACTTTCTAAAACAATTTCTCTCTTATTTCTATAACAAATATAACAACACACCAAATAGTTTGACTAAGAATTTTAAGAATTGAAGATCAATAAAATCTAACCCGATTTATTGAAGGAAAATCACTTCTGTCCGAAAAAATTTTAAAATAAAAAAAAAAAAATTTTTTTTTTTTTTTTAAAAAGGATTTTTTTAAAACAAAAACCAATCCCCCTTAACCAAAAATAAATTTAATTTTTCCCAAAAAACACCTTTTAAAGGGGGTTGTTTTATTAATTTTTTTTTTTTTTTGGCTTTGCCTTCCCCCCCCCGCAAAAATCTTCGGTAAATTAAAAAAAAAAAAATTTTTTCCCCGTTTTCATGTTTTCATATTTTAAATAATTTAAAATTTTATTTTGAAAAACAACCAAAATTTTTTTTTTAAAAAAAATATTTTTGGAAAATATTTTATACTTTTTAAGGCACAGGTAATCATTAAGTTTGAGCCATTATTTTTATACATTTTATGGTGGAAAAATGCTCTCACGTTTTTTGTTTGTCCTTTTATTTCTCATTTCAAACTTGTCATTTACGCAGACAAATCAAAAATTAATTAAAGAGGGTGCCCCCAATGTTTTCATTAATTGCGGTTACTGTGATCTTAATTTTATTAAAGAGCAAATTCCAGTTGTTAATTATGTCAACGACAGAAACGATGCAGATATCAGCGTCTTATTAACAACACAATCAACCGGTGCCGGTGGTACTGAATACTCTTTATTTTTTTATGGGCAAAAATATTTTGATGGTGTAAACGATACTATAAAATTTTCCTCGGAGCCTTCAGAAGCACAGGATAAAATCAGAGACAAAACTGTTGATGCGTTAAAACTTGGCTTGGTAAAATATCTCTCCAAAAGTCCCATTGCTGATCAATTAATAATCACTTTCAAAAAGCAGGACGAAAGCAATGAAACGATAGAGGATGATTGGGATTTCTGGGTTTTCAAAACCAGCTTAACCGGAAGCTTGAGCGGTGAAGAAAGGAATAATTTTTTCTATTTAAATGGTTCCGTTTCGGCTAACCGGGTTACTGAAGATTTAAAACTTAAATTTTCAGTATCGAATTCATATAACGAGAGCAATTTTAAATATATTGATGGAGTTCAAGAAGTAAAAATAAAAAGCCTGAGTCGAAATCAAAGTCTTTATGCCTCGAGCTTTTTTTCAATAGATGATAATTGGTCCTGGGGATTTTCTTCAGACTTATACAAATCAACATATTCCAATATTGACCTGAGTTTAAGGCTTTCACCTGCAATTGAGTATAATTTCTTCCCTTATTCCGAATCAAACAAAAGACAGTTGAGAATTGATTACGAAGTATCTCCAACGTATAACAAATACATTTCCGAAACAATTTTTTTCAAGACGAATGAAAATCTCGTTAGCCAGGAATTATCAGCCACACTTTCGCTGATTGAGGAATGGGGGAGTACAGAATTTTCAATCAGCGGTGCAAATTATTTCCATGATATGAGCAAATATGAAATGGAGCTTTATGCAAGTATTTCCTGGCAGTTGTTCAGAGGATTTTCTTTAAGTCTCTATGGCAGTTTTTCAAAAATCAGAAATCAAATCTCACTTGAAAAGGGGGAGGCATCACTTGACGAAGTTCTTCTTCAGCGCAGACAGTTGGAAACCGGTTACTCCTATTACGCCGGATTTGGAGTTTCGTTTTCTTTCGGTTCAATCTATAATAATATAGTCAACCCGAGATTTGGCAACAGCAGCGGCGGAACTACAATTATTATTTCGGATTAGTTTACTACTTCGATATTGTTGAGACATCTAATAAGCTAATATTTACTATGTGCAGAAATTGCTCTTAGAAATAATTACTGCTCGCTCATCTTCAGATATACACTAAAAATACTTTTATCAACCCTATTGAATTATGCTATTTAAATTGTTATTTTTTAACCACAACGAATTAATAAATAATATGTTCTGGTTTATTCAATTATTTATTTTATGTCGTTTCTAAATTCGAGGGGATCGATAGGTTTCATTATTTAATCAACAATTTTTAAATCAAATTTAGGAGTATTGTTTATGAAAAGCTCTGTCCTAATGTTCGTTGCCCTGGTTTTTGTGCATCATTCATCTTATTACAATTGAATTGCTCTACGCAAGACGAAAAAAGTAATGACCAAAGATGAGATGATTGCAAGAGGAAAATACCTCACGACCATTGCCGGTTGTAATGATTGCCATACCCCCAAGATCATGACTGAAATGGGTCCGATGCCCGATACAAGCAGGCTTTTATCCGGGCAACCTGCGAACGAATCAAATTATGCAATTGATCCCAATGTTGTGGGACCGGGCAAGTGGATGCTCACTAATGGTCATCTCGCTTCGTGGGTTGGTCCGTGGGGTATTTCTTATTCCGCTAATCTGACTCGGATAATGCAACCGGCTTGGTGCTGTTTCCGAAGAAATGTTTATTAAAACTCTCAGGAAGGAAAATTGAAAGGGGTAGGCAGACCTTTATTACCTCCGATGCCCTGGCCAAATTTTGCACAGATGACAGATGATGATCTGAAATCAATCTATGCTTACCTGCGAACCATAAAACCCATTAATAATCCCGTTCCTTTGCCCGTGCCGCCGGACATGCTGGCAAGTATGAATAAATAGTTTTTTGGAGCAATGAGATAGAGGCTGTATCATTACTCGCTTTTTGTCAACCTGTCCCGATACATCGGGATCAGATTCTCATTTGTTTTGAAAATCGAAGCATTAGATTCCGATGGCATTGCTATGGAATGACATTTAAGAGACAGCCTCCATCTTTAATAAATAGAGTTTACTTCTAAAAGCCAAAACCGAAAGTGATAAAAATTATCTTGAAAGAAAGTGCAGTCGTTAGACAAACATATTGATAATCTTGTTTATGAGTTGTATGGATTGACCGAAGAGGAAATAATGATTGTGGATCGAAGAATAGAAGCAAATATTCGCACCATTGCTAAATTATTCAAATTCCTTTCTGCCCGCAACTATTCATGCTAAAAATTACCTCAAACCTCGAAAATCGTTAAATTTCGCACATAAGATGGTTCCTTCTGTAAATAAGATCACATCTTCTGTATCGCAGATAGCATCTTCTGTAAATAAGATCATATCTTCTGTACCGCAGATAACATCTTTGATACATAAGATCATATCTTCCGTATCGTAGATAGCATCTTCTGTAAATAAGATCACATCTTCTGTACCGCAGATAGCATCTTCTGTAAATAAGATTACATTTTCTGTACCGCAGGTGGTATCTTCGGCACCCAAGATTCTATCTTGGATACAGTATTTCTAATCTTGTGTGCCAATAAAAAAAAATTAGGCGAAGTTTTAAATAAAAAAAATCCCGCAGCAAAAGCAGGATTTTAATTTAAATCAAATAGGTTGAGTTAAAATTTAAGACGTGAAGTCAGAAGACTTATTAATAATTAAAATTCTTCGCTCCCATCCATCATTCCTTCACCATTACGGGGATCTTTTTTAGGTTTGTAGTTATTAAAATTAAGACGGACACTAAGCATTACAATCGGGGATTCCTTTTAAAGCTATTATAGGTTGAAAAATCCGGACCGGAAGAACTGAAACATGATTTGATGTTCCGAAAATATTCTGCACCTGAAGGGTGAGGGAAAGCATCTTTTCAAGAAAATCTTGTTTTGCAGAAATATCGGCAGAGTAAGATTCTTCCCAAGTCCCTTGTGATGAAACAGTGGGACTGTTATAATTCAGGTTCAGTTGAAGCTGCGTATCTACCCCCAGCTTAAAAACATTATTCAGCCGGGTGTTCCAGTTAAAACTTTTTCGGGAGAAAGATTCACCGTATAAAACTCCTTCAATTCTATAATCATAAATATTAGCCATAGCGTTTACGTTCCAGAATTTGAAAAGATCAAAAATGAACATAAACTCTGTTCCCGTAGAATAATCTTTTCCAATACTAGCCACCGAATTTAAGCTTACATTTTCTTCATAAACAGATCTGATCCGGTCAACTTTATTATTTGTAAAACGATGATAAACTTCGGCTGAAATCGATACGCTGCTAATGTAAGTTTGAATACCGCCTTCATAGGAATCTATTAATTCAGGAAGTAGGCTGGGGTTCCCGATACGAACATTGTTTGCGTCAATCCATGTAATGAATGGTTCAAGGTCCCATCCTCGCGGGCGTTGAATCCGGCGTGTGTAGCTTGCCATCAATTGAGTGCCTTCGCTGAATTTGTAAGATGAATGCAGGGTGGGGAAGTAGTCCCAGCGGTCAATTGTAAAATTCTGATCAGTATTAAGAAGAGTAATTGATCTGTAAGTATATTCACTTCTAAACCCTCCTGAATTCCGAAATCTCCAAACTGATCTGAGTAAATTCCATAGAAAGCCTGATTATTACTTTTGAATTTATTCAGGTTGCTAAACAGGGGCTGAAATTGATAAACACCTGAAAGAGTGTCATAAGTAAGCAGTTCATTATTCTCATCATTGTTTTGAAGATCGCCGGCATAACCGGATTCAAATTTTCTTGTCTCGGTCAGAGGTAACGTATAATCAATTTTAGCTTGAAAGCTTCTTGAAGGACCGAACTCATTTGTTCTTTGTCCATAAAAAACTTTATCATTTGAAATTGATTCTGTAATAGTTGAATCATCACCATTATCGTAACCGAAATTTAATTCGGTTTTTATTTCATGTCCTTTGCCTTCAAATCTATGAATATATGTCAGGTTAGCGCCGGCATAATCACCAATTCGATCACTCGTACTTGTACTTTTATATGTCGAAACGGAGGGGTCGAGAGATGTCCAGTTTTCAAAATCAGAATTGAAATTTCGCAAGCCATTGCGCGTTCCATAACGTCCCATTAGATTTATAAATTCACTTTCCCCCAGATTGAATTCCATTCCGGCTCTAACGCCCAACCCAATTCGTCCCCATTCAGTATCGCCTGAAGAATTAATAAATGAAGTTGTACTTCCGAAAAGGTATGTGTTTTCCTGCAACCTCGTTCCGGGAGAAATTCTCTTGTTGTAATCCATTCCCAAAACATACGTGACGTCTGAGGTTTTGTATTGAAATAAAAAATCACCGCCGTACTTTTCATTTAAGCCGACATTCGTATTGACAGTTCCACTCAACCCGAGGTTTTGATTTTTTTTCAAAATAATATTTATGATTCCAGCAGTACCTTCGGGATTATATTTAGCGGAGGGGTTAGTAATGATTTCAATATTCTGAATTGAGTTAGCCGGTATCTGCTGAAGCGCATCCTGCCCGCTGATTATTGAAGGTCTGCCGTCAATCAACACAGTAAAGTTTGAACTGCCCCGAAGGCTGACATTGCCGTCAATATCTACCGTGACAGAAGGTACATTTTGTAAAACATCAGCGGCGTTACCTGAAATGACAGTCTGCATTTTATCAACGTCAATAACTTTTTTATCAATCTGGTAGGAAACCGGCGAACGTTCACCCTCAACAACTACGTCGTTTAATTGGAGTGCATCGGGTACAATAAGAACATCGCCAAGAATGATCATTCTTTTATCGGCTGATAATTCTACATCGAACCTTTGGGATTGGTAACCGATGAATCTCACATCAAGTAAATATTTTCCAAAGGCAATATCACCCAACCTGAATTGACCATTCACATCAGTAACAGTTCCTGTGATAACGGATGAATCCTGAATTGACAGTAAAACAATATTAGCATATTCGATAGCTGCTTTAGAATCATTATCCAGCACACGACCAGCAACCATGCCGACATCTTTTTTCTCAAAATTCTTTTGAGCGAATAAATTTATACTGTTAGTCAGTATAATAAACAAAAGTAGTAAATAGATTTTTTTCATAGTTGAAATTACGAAGGTGTATTTATTTGTAAAAGGGATAATTATTTACTTAGGAGTTGTATCACATTAAAATTGTCATAATTTTGCAGGAAGTTAAAAATAGATATTTCCTGAATTATTAGACAGATAGAAATCTCTATGGGTTTAAAAGAATTTAGAATAAAAAAACTCCTATTATGAAGATTGATTTCAAACTCAGTACAATATCCAATGAATAATTTACAACTGAATCCCGTTTTAATAAACAGCATCGGAGATATCTCCAATGCAAGTTTAAAATTAAAAGAAAAAAATTTTCACATGATGATTTTTGAACACTTGAAAATATTTAGTATTTTTTCATTTGCAAATTTGACCGATACATTACATTTATTAAGTAAGTTTGTAAAGTAAAATGAAAAAAATCCGAATATTGCTTGTTGAAGACAATCGCCTTTTGCGAGAAGGCATTTCCGATTTGCTTAAAAAGCAGCCAGATATGGCAGTTGTTACGACCGTCGGTAATGGCGAAAACATTTTGGCGCTAATTGGTAAGCTAAAACCAAGTATCGTACTCCTGGATCTTGGTTTACGAAGTCAAAACAGTTTGCATATTGTAAAATTAGTTAAGAAAGATTTTTCTGAAATAAAAATAGTTGTGATGGATCTTGTACCATTACAAGCAGATGTTTTTCAATTTGTGCAAGCCGGTGTTTCAGGATTTATGTTAAAAGATATAAGTGTCACAGAATTTTTAAAAACTCTTCGATCAGTTTATGATGGAGTGCAGGTTTTACCACCGAATTTGACCGGTTCACTGTTTTCTCAAATCGTTGACTATGCAATTAACGGATCCAAACCGTCTGCAATTGAGGAGTCGGTTCGAATGACAAAGCGTGAGAAACAAGTTATTGAACTGATTGCAAATGGTTCTACCAATAAAGAGATCGCGCAAAATCTTCATCTCTCAACCTACACGGTCAAAAGTCACGTTCATAATATCCTTGAAAAATTAGCGCTTAACACACGTGTACAAATTGCAAAACACGCCCACCTTTCTGAAGCTTACAAAACCGCAATAGAAACAACCTCAATACTCTACGAATAATTCTGTTTTTCTTTAACTACACCAGTTAAAGATTTAATCCCTTTTTCATCCCTTTGGACTATTTTTTTGATTCACGAGTTTTTCTATAATCTATCGTGAAATATTATATAACTATAAACTCTTCAATTTTGTATGACAGATCAAATGTGGATTGAAGAATCAAAATTTATTTGGACGAGATATTATGAAAAAAAGAGAAGTAAAATTTAAAAGAAGAACCCTTCTAAAATCCCCTACTAGCATTCAGGGATTTGATGAAATAACAAGCGGCGGATTGCCAAAAGGCAGACCAACACTTGTATGCGGGGGTGCAGGCTGCGGCAAGACATTATTTGCGATGGAATTTCTTGTTCGAGGTGCAACTGTTTACAATGAGCCCGGAGTTTTTATATCATTCGAGGAAACGGAGAAAGAATTAATATCTAATGTAGCTTCCCTGGGGTTTGACCTGGCTAATCTTAAAAAACACAAAAAGATTTGGCTCGAGCATATTAATGTTGAGCGGGGAGAAATAGAACATAACGGTGAATATGATTTAAAAGGATTGTTCGTTCATATCCATAATGCTATAGAAAGTATTGGCGCTAAACGAGTTGTGCTGGACACTATTGAAACGCTTTTTTCAGAACTGCCTAATCCTACTATGGTTCGTACAGAACTGCGAAGGTTATTTAGCTGGTTAAAAAAGAAAAATGTAACAACAATAGTAACAGGGGAAAAAGGTGAGGGTACACTAACACGACAAAGTTTGGAAGAGTACGTTTCCGATTGTGTTATTCTGCTGGATCATCGCGTTACCGATCAATCATCTATACGACGATTGCGCATTATTAAATATCGCGGTTCAACTCACGGCACTAATGAATATCCTTTCTTAATTGATGAAGATGGATTTTCTGTTCTACCGGTCACTTCGCTTGGATTAAATCACGTTTCGTCCAAAGAAAGAATTTCAACAGGTATTCCGCGGCTTGATACAATGATGTCTGGTAAAGGTTACTATCGCACCAGCACTATACTCGTTTCCGGCACTGCAGGTACTGGAAAAACAAGTCTTGCAGCTCAGTTCGTTGAAGAGGCTTGTAAACGAGGTGAGCGAGTGCTTTATTTTGCTTTTGAAGAATCTCCGAGTCAGTTCATGCGCAATATGTCTTCGATAGGGATACACTTAGAGCCCTGGGTAAAAAAAGGATTGCTTCACTTTCATGCAACCCGCCCAACACTTCATGGATTAGAACATCATTTAACAACAACCATAAAATTAATTAATAAAGTTCAACCGCAAATTGTAGTTCTTGATCCCATTGATGCATTTATTATTGGAAACAATCAAACCGAAGTTAAAATAATGCTGCTACGTTTAGTAGATTTTTTGAAGATGAGGAATATTACTGCATTGTTTGCAAGTCTTTCCAATGGAGGCGAAAACCAGGAGCTTACAGATATGGCGATATCATCATTGATAGATACCTGGATTCTATTGCGTGATATTGAAATAGGCGGTGAACGAAATAGAGGATTGTATATTCTTAAATCGCGCGGAATGGATCATTCAAACCAAATCCGTGAATTTAAACTCACAGATCATGGAATCGAACTGCTGGATGTATATGTGGGTCCTGAAGGTGTATTAACGGGTTCAGCCCGATTATCACAGGAAGCCAAAAATGATGCAGAGCAATTAGCACGTCAGCAGGAAATTGATCGCAAACAATCTGGAATAGAACTTAAACGTGCTGCATTGGAAGCTCAAATTGTTGTATTAAAGTCCGAGTTCCAAGAAGAAGAATCTGAAGCGATAAAGCTTATCGAAATGGAAAAAGCATACTCTAAAAAGTTTGCTGATGATAAAAGAAATATGGCAAAGAGCAGGAAGGCTGATAAGTTGATAAAAAAAACTTTAATAATGTAATCATAAATAAAAGAAAACAACAAAGGAGAAAATCATGAGCAAAGGTCAGGATAGTAAAAAGGGTTCAAAGAAAGAACCTGCAAAAACAATGAAAGAAAAAAAAGCTGCAAAGCGTGATAAGAAAAATGAGAAAAATAAACCGGGATTACTCAATCAATAGTTTTCCTTCTTTGATTGTTGAGTTCACCTGGTAGATGTTCTCCAATTTTGTTTTAGATCTAGCATTTGAGAGGTTAAATAAATTTTAGAACCTGCTCAAAGGAAATTATTATTCAACCAACAGATGTAGTTCCTTTTTCATCCCTCTGACTGATTGTATAAAATAATATTTCTATCTAACATCATCCCATAATAAATTGTCATAAATGTATAAATGGAAAAAAATATTTCACAACAGTCCAAAACTGAAAAAGAAACAACTGAAATTGCAATAGACGAATCTCCTGAGATTATAACTGATTCGATGTTCAAAAAATTCTTTTTGGAAGTAGCCTCGATTACGACTTTTACTTTTCGCTTTTTTAAGGAAGTAATTAAACCTCCGTATGAGTTTAATGAAGTAATGAAACAATCTTTTCTGATTGGTTACAAATCACTTCCTTTGGTAGCGATTACCGGATTTATAATTGGACTGGTGTTAACTATTCAATCAAGACCTACTTTGGCAAAGTTTGGATCTGAGTCTTTGCTGCCTGCTATGGTTGCAGTTTCGATTATACGTGAAATAGGTCCGGTTATAACTGCGCTGATCTTTGCAGGAAAAGTTGGATCAGGAATTGGAGCAGAATTGGCTTCAATGAATGTTACAGAACAAATAGATGCGATGCAGGTCTCAGACACTAATCCATTTAAATATCTTGTTGTCACAAGAGTTGTTTCTGCAACCTTAATGCTTCCGATCCTGGTAATTCTTGCTGATGGTGTTGGTTTATTAGGATCATTTGTCGGTGTTAATATTAAAGGAACCGTGAGTGCTTACTTATTTTTTTCTCAGATATTTCAAAGTCTGGAATTTCAAGATCTGCTGCCTGCTATCGTAAAAACTTTTTTCTTCGGATTTGCAATCGGACTAATAGGAAGTTATAAAGGATATAATTCGAACAAAGGTACCGAGGGTGTCGGGCTAGCTGCAAACTCAGCAGTTGTATTATCATCACTAATGGTTTTCATAATAGATATGATAGCGGTGCAAATTACAAGTGTGCTTCAAAACTAAATTGAGCAATTAGAAAGATGCAAGACAATTCAATCAATATAGAAGTTAAAACTGAAACTGATAATGAGCAGAAGAGTGATGTTGTGATTGAAATGCAGCATCTAAAGAAATCATTCGGGAATAACCACGTATTACGGGATATTAATCTGGTTATTAATAAAGGTGAAAACCTTGCAATACTCGGTCAATCCGGAACCGGCAAATCAGTACTTATTAAATGTATTGTTGGATTAGTAGAAATTGATGACGGCAAGCTTTTAATATTTGGACAAAATATTTCTGAACTGAAAAATAAAGACCTGATTGAAATACAAAAAAGAATTGGTTTCCTTTTTCAAAGCGGTGCTCTTTATGATTCTATGACAGTAAGAGAAAATCTTGAATTTCCTCTTAGAAAAAAAATAAGTTCTATTCCGAAAGATGAATTAGAATCACTTATAAAAGAATCATTGCACGATGTAGGACTTGATAAAGCAATTGATAAAACACCTTCAGAACTTTCCGGAGGTATGCGTAAGAGGTTAGGTTTAGCACGAACATTAATTTTAAAACCAGAAATAATGCTTTATGATGAACCTACAACCGGGCTGGATCCTATAACATCAAAAGAAATAAGTAACCTTATTCTTGAAGTGCAAAAAAAATACAATACTACTTCCATCATCATAACACACGATATTGAATGCACAAGGCTAACAGCAAATCGAATAATAGTCATTAAAGATGGGGTGTGTGCGGCAGAAGGGACTTTTAACGAACTGGAAAAATCCGCAGACCCATGGATAAGATCATTTTTTGAATAAAAAAGAATGCAATTAAGCAGGAGTATTTAAAATGAAAAAAAATTCAACTAATAAAATCAAGCTTGGGATATTTGTTACACTTGGTTTAGTGGTTTTGATTTTAGCAATATATTTTATCGGTGAGAAACAACAATTATTTAGAAGCACATTTCGTTTAACCGGAGTTTTCAAAGATGTCGGCGGACTTCAAATTGGTAATAACGTTAGATTATCAGGAATTAATATCGGGACTGTAGAAAATGTTAGCTTGATTAGTGATACTTCGGTCAGAGTAGAAGTATTGATTGATGAAAGCACGCGACAGTTTATAAGAAAAGATGCAGTAGCAAGTATTGGGTCAGAAGGTCTTATGGGTAACAAAGTTTTAGTTATAATTCCGGGAACGGGTTCACAGAAAGTAATAGAAAACAATGATGTTATCGCAACAAGCCGACCCCTGGAATTAGATGAAATTATGAAATCACTAAAAACAACTATTGATAATACTTCCCTGATTACAGGAGATTTGGCTAAGATCACAACCAATATAGAGTCAGGTAAAGGAACAATTGGAAGGCTTATGATGGATTCATCCTGGCGACAAAATATTCAATCTACTATAATAAATTTAGAAAAGGGCTCAGCAGGATTTAAAGTGTTCATGGATAACGCACAAGAGGTGGATGAAATTCTTGCATCATTTAAAGCAGTAATTGAAAATACAGCCACTATTACAGAAGATTTAGGAAAGATTACAACCAATCTTGGAGAAGGAAAAGGAATAATTGGTAAACTTTTTATGGATGAATCGTCTGCGCAAAATATCGATTCTACTTTCTTTTACTTGAAAGAAGGTTCAGCCGGGTTTAAAATTCTAATGGAGAAAGCAAAAGATAGCTGGCTGCTGTGGGGATTTTAATTCCTAATACAAGTTTATCAGTATCGGGTTCTCTTCTGTCTCAGTGTTAAAATTTAAAGATTTCGAAACGGTTAGAAATGGCATTTCTCTGATAGACTCAATAATGTTGCAGTTTAACAAAGTTACTCAGCTAAAGGATGTAGTTCCTTTTTCATCCCAATGTCCGATTGAAACATTTTTCTCTTCTTCATACTTTATTATTGAAAATTAAACGAAAGGATATTTACAATGTTATATACAATCGCTGTTGTTCTTATAGTTTTATGGCTGCTTGGGTTAGTCACTTCCTATACAATGGGTGGAGTTATTCACGTTCTACTTGTCATTGCTGTCATTATGGTTTTAGTAAACATTATTAGTGGACGACGCTCAGTCTGAATATGAGTTGAGCTATAAATAATTTAGTATTAAACGTGCTAAGGTTATGGGATTAAATCAACATTTGTACTGTGTTATAGGAATATTGTAATGTTCATTAATAGTATATGATTTTGAAAGAACAAATCAATTCTTCTGGTGAAATACGCTTCCTTTTGGTTGCGGCGGCACTTGTAATAATCATGGCAGGAATTTTCCTAGCCCAATCAGTCGTTATATTATTTCTTGTTTCAGTATTTCTTGCTTCGCTCGGAGTCCCTTCGCTACTCTGGTTAAAAGAAAAACATATTCCTTCTGGAATTGCAGTGTTCATGGTTATGGCTGTTATGATAATCATTCTGCTTTTAATTGGCGCACAAATTGGCACATCCTTCAGCAGTTTTATAACTGAACTACCCTCATTGCAATCTCGTATTCGAGAGCAGGTTGTAGAGTTCAATGCCATGATCTCAAGCAAAGGTTTTGTAATTGAAGAGAAATTTTTTCTTGAATATATTAACCCCGAAGCAATAATGAAACTTACTGCAGGTTTTTTAACCGGATTGAGTTCTGTTCTGTCCGATCTCGTTTTAATCCTTCTAACAGTAACCTTTATTTTACTTGAAGTCTCGAGCTTTCCGATAAAACTTCGCGCTGTGCTTGGAGATCCAAAACAGGCGTTTCCTCAATTCACAAAGTTTGTTAATGACATGAAACGCTATATGATTATTAAAACCCTCATCAGTTTAGCCACGGGCATTTTGGTAGCGATCTGGTTATTCATTCTGGGTGTGGATTACCCAATACTCTGGGGTTTTATAGCTTTTCTACTTAATTACATTCCTAATATAGGATCTATAGTTGCCGCTATTCCAGCAGTGATTTTAGCATTTATTCAATTTGGAATCGGCAGCGCTTTAATGGTGACAGCGGGATATGTAGCAGTCAATTTTATAATAGGAAATATGATAGAACCACGTATGATGGGAAGAAGACTTGGGCTCTCCACCTTAGTTGTCTTTCCTTCATTAATTTTTTGGGGTGGTTTGCTTGGCTTGGTAGGTGCAATTTTATCTGTTCCACTCACTATGGCACTGAAGTTTGCGTTTGATAATAACGAAAGGACAAAATGGATTGCCGTATTGCTTGGATCAGAAAAATTCGATGAATATTCTGTCCCAATTTCAAAGAAGAATAAATTATAAAAAATCTTCTGAAGGCAGACTTTTCATCTAAATGATGTAGTTCCTTTTTCATCCTTTTGTACGATTGTACCAACCTGAATTACTTCATATCATATAATAGAAATCATTAAACCATTTGATGAAATGTCTTTTGCGGATCACTAATTCAGAAACCGCAAAAAATGGTTCTCAAGATCATGATCTCTGATTACTGAGATCCAGAATACAAAAATATTATGAAAGGAAGAGAGTTATGTCACTTATAACATTAGTAATTGTTCTGGTTGTTGTTGGAGTAGTATTATGGCTTATCAACAGCTATATTCCGATGCAATCTACCATTAAGAAAATTTTGAATGCGGTAGTAATTATTGTAGTTGTTCTATGGCTATTAAGCGCCTTCGGAATAATAGATAATATCGATACGATTCGTATTGGAAACTAGATAATTATATCAGTATGATTTATCCTTATTTGAATGAATTCCGTTAAGGAACACTTAAAATGAAACCGATGGACATTGGTTTTAGGTGCGAATTATTTGCAAAAAATATAAGAGGTCAATTATGGAGATTATAGGAACTCTAGTTGTCGGTTTAATTGCAGGCGTAATTGCAAAATTACTAATGCCCGGTAAAGACCCGGGTGGCTGCATAATTACTATTCTACTTGGAATTGCCAGTGCATTTGTTGCAACTTATCTTGGTAAATTATTAGGTGTTTATGAACCAGGTGATACCGCCGGTTTTATTGGTGCAACTATTGGAGCAATAATTATTTTATGGTTCTACAGGATTATCCTTAAGAAAAAAGAGTAAGATATTATTAATATCGCACATTATTATGTGTACTTTTTTTATAACTCTTTCTTGTAACCACTTAGAATTTTATTAGCCTAAAAGATGTAGTTCTTATTTCATCCCTTTGCCTGATTGATTCAATTAGTGTTCGTATTTAAATTTCATCAGAAATAAAATCAACAGAGATATTACATTTAATTAAAAGGAACATATTATGTCTGGTAGCAATAACGTTAAAGGTTTTCTTCTTGGATTTCTAGCCGGCGGTGCTGTAGGTGCAATAGTTGCATTATTAACTACACCCAAAAGCGGCAAAGAACTTAGAGGAGATATAAAACAAAAGTCCGGAGAATATTTTGATGAAGCTGATAAATATTATCAAGAGAAAAAAATTAAAGCCGGTAAAATATTTAATGAAGGTAAAAGAAAATATTCTTTGATGATGAATGATTTAAAGTCAAAACCTGAAGAAATTCTAAAAGATGTTGAACGCGTTTATAATGATGCAAAAATAAAAACAAAAGAGGTTTTACATTCCGGTAAAGAAAAATTAGAAACTGAAACTGAGAGATTAAAGTTTTCAGTTAAAACCGGAATGGATGCTTATAATGAAAATAAGAAGCCTTAATTAAAAAATGGAATTAGTAGAAATATTAACGGTAGTATTGCTTGTCTCAGCATCAGTCCTTTGTATTGCACTGATTTACTTTGTTTATCAGATTGTTAAATCAGTGCATTCCATTAGTTTAAATATCGAGTCATTATCACTTAGACTTAATCCACTAATCGAATCAACTCTTAATCTTTCGAATAAATTACACCTCATCACCTCTGAAGTTGACTCTCAACTTCAGATGACCAGATCAATGGTTAGCATCGTCCGGGAGCATGTAGATAAAATTTTAAATGTAGAGATAAAAATTCGTGATGGGATAGAGAATGCCGTAATACCTATATTCAAAAATGTAAACGCCATAGGTGTTGGGTTTGCATCGTTCTGGAGAAACTATAAAGCGGGAAAGCAGAAAAAATTAACCTAATAATGAAAGAAAAATAAGATGTCTAACTTAGTAATATATTTAATCGGGACAGCTTTCGTAGCTGGCGGTTTGGCATGGGGAGCCAATGAAATGGGCGTTCCACCTGTTTGGATTGTTATTAGTGTCATAATCATAATTGGTTTGGGCATTATGGCGGCTGTGTCAAAAACTCGCCAGAAAGAAAGTTCTGATACTAACGGTTGAATAGCACTAGTTGTCGTTTAATTATAATGAAAAAAAATTGGTAATTATTTTTAATTAATTTAAAAAAGGAGTTATTATGAGTACCCACATTAATGAAGGCGCAGTAAAGATAATTGAAATCATCGGCATCTCTTCAAAAAGTTTTGATGATGCAATCGATCAAGCGTTAAGTAAAGCTTCAAAAACAGTAAAAGGAATAACTGGAATTGAAGTAACAAAACATATGGCAAGCGTTGAAGCTGGTAAGATCAAACAGTACAAAGTAAATCTTAAACTTGCTTTTCCTGTTGTATAAAATTGAAATTGTAGGTATGTCTGTACAAATTAAATACTAGCCTGATTCAAAACTATTTATAGGAGGTTTTATGAACCACTCATTTTATTATCTATTAACGATTATTCTATTACCGTTTACATCAATATTATCCCAAAGTGGTGGCAATACCTTTGTGGGTGTTGAATCCTGCGGTATGTGCCATAAAACAGAAAAGCAAGGCAGTCAGCTTTCAATCTGGCAAAACACTGCTCATGCAAAAGCATTTGAAACCTTGAAAACGGATACTGCAAATCAGATTGCTAAAGCAAAAGGTTTTTTAAAACCGGCATCTGAAACCTGGGAATGTTTAAAATGTCACGTAACTGGTTATAATCTTGATGCAACAATGTTAGGTAAGAAGTTTAAAGTTGAAGATGGTGTTCAGTGTGAGACCTGCCATGGTGCTGGATCATCTTATAAAGATATGAAGGTAATGAAGGACAAAAAATTGGCAATCGAAAAAGGATTAATTGTTCCTGATAAACTTGAAGAATTTTGTGTAAGCTGTCACAATAATGAGAGTCCGACTTTTGTAAAAATGGACTTTAATGAAGCCTGGAACAAAATCAAGCATGAGGTTCCAAAGGAATAGAAATAATTTTATTTCTTGCTTCACCTAAAGAGTTTACTGCATAAGTTCAATTATCACCCTGAATTTATTTCAGCATTAATATTTTTGAATTATTCAGACCCTGAAACAAATTCAGGGTGACAATTAACAGTTATCTCACTAACCCTAAAGGATGTAGTTCCTTTTTCATCCGCTTGGTCTATTTCGTTACCCATGTCCATTGAATAAGGTTTCTTGGTTAACTAACTTAATGAAAGGAATCACCATGAAAGCAATAATAGCTTTTGTCTCAGGCATAATCATTTTTGGTCTCGTTATCCCCATAAATGCAGGCGGAAAAGGTGAACTACAAAAACATTTCAGTGATGTTGCAAACAAAGTAAAAGCAACGGAGAATGCAGCAGAGAAACGTGCGATCCTTGAAAATTCATTTAAGGATATGTCCGAAGCTTTAGATAAAGTACAAAGTTCTTTCTTAGTTTCTAAAGAAGATAAAGATGGAATTGAAAACCTTAAAGCTACACTAAAAGAAAATCAGGATGAGCTTGCAGGAATTAATGGTTATGAACGTGTGCCTGATTCCCAGCTAAATAATTTTTCTAATTACGTAGTACAAAATATGGCCCAAGCTGATCAGGTGATAACTATCAGCCTCGTTGCGGCATTATTGATCATAATTATAATTATACTTATAGTATAAAATCTTCTTAAAATCGGTTATTTCAATGCGAAAACCGAAAAATCAATCGGTCAGTGGCACCTCGCAATGCATTCTTTTATTATGGATGAGTTGCGCGGTGCTCATTGCTTTCCTACCCTCATGCAGCCCTAGAATGTCTGTTCTAGAGGAATCGAAACAGACAGAGTATAATTCGCTCAAGACGCAGTACTCACTTATATTCTTCATACATGGTGATAGTGATTATATATATCTCGATACCAGCGATAACGAGTACAAGGCAGATGAAGAAACTGTAATGAATGCAGAAAAAATTGCAGAGCAGAATCCAACGGCAGAGGTATTCATATTTCATCAAAAACCTCGAGGACACTTTCTGTTCTTTTTTCCGCTTAAGGATGGCGAGTTCTATTACTATCGGAACGGAAATCTTATTGCGAATGAATCCTATTGGCGTGATCAGGAAAAATCAAATTTAGATTTTGAAGCTGAAATTTATCACCTGTATCATGTAGCTAATCAAAACAAGTTCATTAAGATGTTTCTCTATTTTGGTCATGAAATTCCTGAGTTTGGTGGGGAAGGTTACGATGAATCTTATCCAGATCGGTCTTTTACTATCGATGATCTTGCGAGCGGGATGAAAAGCTTTACATCTGATTCTATAAAATTCGATCTTACAGTACTCTCTACTTGTTATGGAGGCACCCCTAATACTATAGGTAAACTCGTACCGTTTGCACAAACAATTATCGCTTCTCCTGAAAACCTTCATTTATCTTATTTTGATATTAGCGCGTTAGAACAGTTAGATGTTAATTTAAAAGATGGAGATGTTCCTGCATTTGCAAAACGATTTGCCCGCCAATCGTTTGATAAGCTAGCAGGTAGTATAGAAACTACAGTTAGTGTTGTTGTGTATGATATAAAGCAGGTACAGAATTATTTAAACTCCGTTCAGAAAGATTATGATCTTATTTTGGATAGTTTGAAAAGATTGACGCAAGCCGATCAGGAAGCGTTAGAGCATTGCGATTGTGCCGATATTCCAGCATATCAGATTTCAACTATTAATAACGGAGTTGAAATCTTATATCGCCCGGCAAGGTTTGGAAGATCAAAAAATAAACAAAGTCATTCCGGCTGGGAATGCTGGAAAAATTAATTTCACTAAGTGTAAATGAGCAAATCAATTAAATTGCTACAGTTCTGTTTGTTCTTTAGAAATTTAATCACCCAATCGATGTAGTCCTTTTTTCATCCCTTAGACCGATTGTATCAACCCTCCGAACTGCTTATAATATTATAGAGAATCCTTAAAGGATCACATAAAGCATTTGCAATAGAAATTAAAAAGGAGTAACAAATGAATGAACTTGAAATTAAAGGGAACTGGAATGAGGCATCAGGTAAACTAAAACAGCAATATGCAAATCTTACTGATGATGATTTACTTTTTGTAGAAGGAAAAGAAGAAGAACTATTAGGCAGATTACAGAAAAAACTTGGAAAAACTAAAGAAGAAGTGCAAAAAATAATTTCGAAGTTTTAGAAGTTCGTCGCAAGAAACCTAATGTATCCTAAATGTGCAGGATTAAGGAAGATTCGATTAAATAATATTAAATGTTCTAAACAATCATAAGGAGAATTATGAAAACCAAATATTTCATCTTAGCAGGAAGTCTGCTAATTGCAGGATTATTTGTTACCGGTTGTACCGACAATCGAGACAATGACAAAAACAATGTTGAACAGGCAAACCAGGATATGATTGATGCACAGATCCAATTTGAAAAGGAATGGCAGCAATTCAAAAGCAATGCTGAATTAAAAATTAATGCTAACCAGCAAAAGATTGATGATTTCAAAACAGCGATGAAAACTACAAGCACAAGGTTTAAAGCTAAATATGAAAATGAAGTGCTGACATTTGAACAAAAAAATATCGAGCTAAAAAAACAATTAAATGACTTTAAATATGAAAGAAAAGAAAATTGGGAAGTGTTCAAAACAACATTTAATAATGATATGGATATAGTCAGTAATGCACTTAACGATATTTTCTCAAAGAAAGATTAACATAAATTATTCTTTAATGAAATGAATATGGCAACTGATGAAATGATATTGGATAGTGATCGATTTGTAATGCTTGATTTAGTCAATACTTTAATTGAAAATCAAACGACCAGAGTCTATCCCATTGTTAGATTGTTTATCCATCAAATAAAATTCTTTTCCTAACGTTGAAGCCATAAATAGTCATATTGAAAGTACGATAAAGTTTGAAGAAAAAAGAGAAGATCTGTTTACAATCACTCTTAATATTGATGAGGATTATAAAAATCAGTTGTTCAGGTAAATATTAGAAAAAGTAACATCTTGGTTGTTAAACATATAACTATTTGCCTGAACATTCTGATCGAAAGATTATAAGTATGGATTATATTTTTTTTCTTAAAGGGATAGCTATTGGTTTCGCTATGGCGGTACCGGTAGGACCAATTGGAATTATGTGCATCCGCAAAACACTTACCGAGGGTAAATTACATGGAATGGTAATCGGTCTTGGCGCTGCAACTGCTGATTTGTTTTACGCCAGTGTTGCTGCATTCGGACTTACATTTATTTCAGATACACTTGTTAGTCAAAAATTTTGGATACGATTGGTTGGCGGTACGCTTCTTCTGTTTCTTGGGATAAGAATATTTCGCAAACGTCCTAAAGATCCAAAGTTTCGCACCGAGAACGGTGGTATGTTACGATCATATCTTACTACAGTTTTTTTAACGCTCACAAATCCGTTAACAATTTTTGCTTTTCTCGCAGTGTTTGCTGCACTTGGTTTTGATAGCGAGCTAAAATATTTTTCTGCCGCTGTTCTTGTAGCCGGAGTTTTTATTGGTTCGTGTTTGTGGTTTTTCATACTTAGTTCGGGCACTATTCTTTTTCGACATAAATTAGACATAGTCGGATTGCAATGGGTAAACAAAATTGCTGGTATCTTAATTATTATTTCCGGACTTATTGCTTTTGGGAGTTTGTTATGAATTTTTTTAAACAATCAGATAATAATAAATATGAATGATGTAACCGGTTTCTTGTCATCTATTTTAGTGACATTGATAACATTACTTCCTATTGTCAATCCGCTTAGCACTGCAGTACTCTTACTTGGTATCAGTGAACACCTAAGTAAAAAGGATCTTAATCGCCAGATTGTTTTAGCCTGTATTTACATGACAGCAATCTTAGTGGTTTTCTTATTGGCTGGTCATTTCATAATGATCTTCTTTGGAATTTCTATTCCGGGTATTCGCATAGCAGGCGGTATGGTAATTGGATTTCTTGGATTTAAAATGCTGTTTCCAGCTGAAGCAAAGCTTACAAAGGAAGAAAAGCAAGAAGCGAATAAAAAAAGTAATATCTCATTCAGTCCGCTTGCAATGCCAAGTTTAGCAGGACCCGGAGCTATTGCAACAGTAATTACAATATCATCATCCATTGATGGGCGACATGGTTATGATAAGGTATTTGCTTTTGGAGGAGCAATTCTAGCAATTATTATTACTGCAATTATCTCCTGGCTGGTTCTCCGCAGTGCAGGTTTTGTAAGCAGAATTCTTGGCGTAAATGGAGTTGATAGTCTTTCGAGAATAATGGGTTTTCTTCTGATATGCATAGGAGTTCAATTCGCAATTCTTGGTGTGCAGGATCTGATATCAGATTCAGGATTATGGCAAAAATTGTAAGAAGAGTATTATGGTTGCTCAAAACACTTTTTTACTGAACATCAAAATAATCTGATATAGACTTTACATCTTTATTCAGATTGCTTTCAATAAAAGAATTAATCCCTTTATCATCCCTTTGCTCCATTGTTGTGAGCACCAAATAGATGCATCTTATTATTACAAATGATGTATAAAATATTAAAAGAAAATAAAACTGAAATTATTAAAGCATTTAGTTTATGCTCTTTGGGACTACAATATTTTTTGTGATAATGGAAGTTTTAGCCGGAGTATTGATCTACTGAGAAGTGTAATAAGACTTTGTTTAATAAATCAACTCTTTTTTATGTGCTTTGTATAATAAGGGTTTCAATCACTCATCCTTAAGTTAGAGGTAATTTATGAATCTTATACAATTATTATTTGCTGTAATTGTCTTCTTCATAGTTTTCAGATTCTTCAGAAGCAAGATTAAATCTGTCAAGGAGAGAAAAGAACTGGATAGTTTATTTCTTTAATCATTAAAAGGCTCTTTGATTATTATTTGAAATAAAAATGGACTATGAATAAAAAAGAAAGAGATAAAACATGTTAAACATGATTGTAAAAATTCCAATTAGACTATGGTTATCTGGATTTAAAAAATCACTAGTTACGTTATTTATCATAACAATAAGTTTCCCTGTATCAGCTCAATTGTTATCGCCAACAAAAATCCTATTAACTTTTTCTGAACCAATGTCCAGAGAAACTATTTTCGATCCGGCTAATTACCAGGTAATCGCTAACGATAACATTTCTGTTGAGGTAATTAAAGTTGGTTTGGTTGAAGGTGATTCTTCAGTCGTGTTGTTTTTTGATAAAGATGAAGAATGGATAAGTTTTCAAATAACAGTGCATAATCTTAAAGATAAAGCTGGCAATTTTATAAATGCTGATAAAAACGTCGCAAGTATTGATAATATGTTAATGAAAACAATCCCGATAACATTATTAGATAATAAATGATTAAGTGAATACTAAATCAGAACGTGAGAGTTAGATAATTTATGCCACAAGCCATTAGTCTCAGTATGCTATTATTATAGTCAATAGAATTTTTAACACCCATTACAATTGTAGGCTTTATGGAAGTTTTTCTGCTTATTGTTTTTAAAATTTGTTATTAGAAAAATTAATAGTCGGGAATTCCTAACTATGAGACCAACCAAAAAATTTCAAGAACCATCATTGTAGAATATTGATTAACCAATCGAATTATTTTTTAAATAGTTCCATCCAAAAGGTCTAATCCTTTTTTCATCCCTTCGCTCTATTGGAATCAGTCTATAAATCGACGTAATCTAAATTGTAAATAAAAAGGAAAAACTCATGAAAAATTTAATTGCGTCTTTTATACTATTTATTTGCTTTTCACTATTTGTTCAAAATGAAGTTGCGAAATGAATAAAACAGAAACAGTAATTAAAAAGTGATTTTGTTTTTTCGTTCTGACAAAAAAAATACATAATAAATTCAAAGGAGATAGAAATGAAAAAAGAAATAACGTTAAAAAGGATGCTTGTAGTGTTAATTATTTTTGCCGCAGTAACGTACCTCGGCTGCGAACAAAAGAATGATAAGGCAGATCACCCGGACAATGAAATAACTATGACTGACAATCCAAAAAGCAATCAGGAAGAACCAAAGAATGAAGTTGTTGAAACAAAAGTTGTAATACCTGATTTGAAGGGTTCGTGGAGCGGAACATTTGACGGAAGAACAAGTGTTCTAAATATCACAGAACAAACAGACAGCAGTTTTTCCGGTAAAATAACCATCAATTATAGAACAGTTACAAACCAGGAAATAAAAGGAACTTTGAATCCCAAAACAAATGAATTCACTATGACAGATCAATTACACAGTCGTTATCAGGGAAAGTACAAGGGGGTATTATCAACAAACAATAATAATTTCACCGGAACTTTTACAATGGACAATGACGGTACAAAATACTCATTTAACCTAAATAAAAAATAAAGGAACACAGCTATGAAAAAAGTAATTTTATTTCTATTAATTCCATTTACAGTTTTGATGGTTACTTCTTGTGATACAAGTAATGATCCAATTACTCCAGCACCGGAAGGTAACATCTTTGTATCCTCAAATCCTGCAGGAGCAGAAATCTGGATAGATGGAACAAACACTTTAAAGACAACAGCCGATACGATCAAAAATGTTGACGAAGGGGTACACTCAATTACATTAAAATTGGAAGATTATATAGACACAACTTTTTCTGTTAGTGTTACTGGTGGACAGACAAGCGTAGTATCTAATGTTACTCTTGTTACTAATATTCTTACAGAGTTATTTGGCCCGGTTAAAATTTATGAAACCACCGGAACAAGCGCAAACGAGCCAAGCGGATTGGATCTTTCAACCGGAATAGCCTATGGAGTTTCTTCAGATCAAAATAATCTTGTGGATATTTATTATTCCAGTTCAGGATTCCTTGTTCAGAGCGCGGATCTTTATCCAAATCTTATAAGAGAAACAGATTTCTACGTTTCTTCGGCAACCAACATATTTGATGGTGAGGATTCACCGTTAAGAAATACTGGAACATGGACTGATAACATTGGTGATAGAGAAGACAATTACGTATTTCTTTATGATCACGATGGTAATTACTCCAAGCTTAAAATAGTAAACTGGGGCGGCGGTGTAATCGGTGAACCAGCCTGGGTTGAAGTTCAATGGTATTATAACAACACAGTGCTGGATAACCGTTTTTAATGCTTTAAGAACTTATACGTAGAATTTTAGTAAGTCCAATATTATGAGGCTGTCTCAAAGTCTATTATTGTCACCCTGTCTGTTAGCTAACGGAAACGGATGGCAATGCCGATACTTATGAGACAGCCTCATCAATTTTAAATTTCAGATTTTGGATTTACTTTTCCACTCGTACGACAACTAAAACTCGACCTATAAGATTCTCTCATATTCTTGTTCAATAAAGTTATAAAGTTAAAATATTTATTTATTGGTTAATCTAAACTAAAAGGAAAATAACCATGAGTGAAGGTCAAAACACAAAGAAGGGTTCAATGAAAGAACCAAAGAAAACTATGCAGGAAAAAAAGAATGATAAAACGGATAAGAAAAATATAAAACAGAATAGAGGAATTCTTAATCAATAAAATCGTAAAATAGATGTAGTTCCTTTTTCATCCTTTGGATTGATTGATTTTACATCCAAATTAGTTGCATCTTGAGATTAGTAAAACGAGTAGGACTGATTTGACTTTTAAAAGTTTTGTAATTAAAAAAGATAATACGATGAAAAAAATAAGATTGTTGCTGATAGAAGATAACCGTCTTCTTCGTGATGGAATATTTTCTATTCTTAAACCCTATAAAGATATTTTAATAATAGCCGCTTCAGGAGATGGTAAAAGCACTCTTGTAAAAATAAAACAGTTGAAGCCCAATGTGGTTTTATTGGATTTAGGATTACGAAGTCAAAACAGCTTACATGTTGTGGAAGTAGTAAAGAATGATTTTCCGCAGGCTAAAATAATTGTTATGGATCTTGCACCAGCGCAGGCTGATATTTTGCAGTATGTAAAAGCTGGCGCAAATGGCTTTATTCTTAAAGATGCTTCGCTAAATGATTTTTTGAAAACGATACGAACAGTATTTGAAGGAGCCACTGTGCTTCCGCCTTTATTAATTGATTCACTTTTTTCTCAGATTATTGATTCTGCGGTAAGAGAAGGCAAAGTAAAATTGAAAGAAGCATTTCGGATGACAAAACGTGAACGTGAAGTTATATCATATCTTGGAGATGGAATGACCAACAAAGAGATCGGTCGAAAAATTCACACTTCAACTTATACCGTTAAAAGTCATATCCATAATATTATGGAAAAACTTGCACTGCATACGCGTTTAGAAATCGCAAATTACTCCTACACAACTGAAATATTGGATACAGTTACCAGGCGTATTTCCCTGATTAATACTTAATAAGCTTCTCAATGATTATTTTCAAATTGAAATTCCTATCACGCTCTTCAGTTGGCTAACAGATGTCGAAGTGTGAATTCATTGCAAAATATCTGTACTCAGCAATCCATTTCTGGATAAATGTCAATTAAATAAATCTGGAGGATGTAGTTCCTTTTTCATCCTTTAGAGCGATTGAATATTGTTTTGATTTTGTTGACTATAAAACCAGAAAAAAATAATCTTTTAGAAAGCAAATGATACTTGTTAGTGTTTCGTCATCGAACGAAAAATTCAGAATCTTTTTAAAACACAATATAGTTTATGTAGTTGAGAAGAAATTCAGTAGAACATTATCATTATCAAAAAGAACAAGTTATGTATTGAGGCAATTATTCGTTTCAATTACAAAACTAATTTTTATAGAAATATTCGCAAGGGTTCGCAAATGAATATATTAATGGTTTACCCAATGTATCCGGATACGTTCTGGAGTTTTAAACACGCATTAAAGTTTGTATCAAAAAAAGCAAGCTTTCCACCATTAGGACTTTTGACAGTTGCTTCAATGCTACCCAAAGATTGGAAAAAAAAACTAATAGATATGAATGCTACCCTATTGATGGATGGTGATATTCTTTGGGCAGATTTAGTTTTTATCAGTGCAATGTCAATACAAAGCGAGTCCGCCAATGAGGTAATAAAAAGATGTAATGAGTTGAATGCAAAAATTGTTGTCGGTGGACCTTTATTTACTAGCAGTCCAGAACTTTATAAAAATGTTGATTACCTGATTCTCAATGAAGCCGAAATTACCCTCCCACATTTTTTAGAAGATCTGAACGAAGGAAATCCTAAACATAAATACATCTCTGAGGATTGGGCAGATATTACAACCACACCTTTACCGCAGTGGGATCTTGTATCAATGAATAATTATACTTCAATGAATCTTCAATATTCACGCGGCTGTCCTTTTGATTGTGAGTTTTGTGATATTACAGTTTTGTATGGAAGAAAACCTCGCACAAAAACAAAAGATCAGGTGATTGCTGAATTGGATGCTTTATATTTTACAGGCTGGCGTGGTCCTGTTTTCTTTGTTGATGATAATTTTATCGGTAACAAAGTAAAATTGAAAAAAGAAATTCTTCCTGCAATTACTGAGTGGAATGAAAAAAGGGGAAATCCTTTTTACTTTAATACGGAAGCATCAATAAATCTGGCTGATGATGAAAAACTTATGCTTCAAATGGCTAAAGCAGGTTTTGAAGCTGTGTTTATCGGTATCGAAACACCTAATACAGAAAGCCTTGTTGAATGCAATAAAGTACAAAACAGCAATCGTGATTTAATTGCAAGCGTGAAAAAAATTCAGGATGCTGGTCTGGAAGTTCAAGGGGGGTTTATTGTTGGATTTGATAATGATCATCCAAAAATATTTGAAGAACTTACAAATTTCATTCAGAAAAGCGGAATTGTGACTGCAATGGTTGGATTACTAAATGCACCAAAAGGGACGAAGCTTGAGAAAAGATTACTGAGCGAAGGAAGAATGACAAATGATTTTACAGGAAATAACACTGACTTTACAATCAATTTTATTCCAAAGATGGATTCCAAGAAATTACTTGATGGATATAAATCCATTTTAAAAACAATTTATTCGCCAAAATATTTTTATGAACGCGTGATGGTGTTTCTAAAAGATTTTGAACCTAAAAAGAAAAAAGTATTTCATCTTAACCGCAATTACATTCTTGCATTGTTCAGATCAATATTCAAATTAGGAGTGATTGGTGAAGAAAGAATTTATTATTGGAAATTATTTCTGTGGACGCTGTTCCGTAAACCGCAGTTGTTTTCATTAGCAATCCTGTTTACGATTTACGGATTTCATTTCAAAAAAATATCCTATGGATTTTATTGAGAATGCCTATCGGGAATTAACGATTATTTTATTAGAATTGTCACACATTCTGAAAATAAAAATTAATGTTATCTATAAAAGCTTGGACATTAAATGATGAAGAAATCGCATCAATTTAATATGTCATCGAATAAGTTAAATCCGAGTCACTAAGATATCCGAATTTCATTTTTTAATTTTCAATTAGATAGATTTACAATTCTTCGCTTCTGCGATTAACTTTTAGTTTTTACTCACCCATAGGATGTAGTTCCACTTTCATCCCTTTGAACCATTGAATTAACCCGCATGCCTGTATAGTTTGTAAATGTGTTTTAGTAATGATAAGAAGATAATCGTTTCTGCCAATCAACAACTTGTAAATGTTATTATAGTTTAAAAAACAAAATACTTTTTTGTAATTAAAATGGATATTTATCTTGAAACAAAACACTACAAAATCAGCACTCAAACGAATTGCATTCATTGGAAATTATTTACCGCGACAATGCGGAATTGCAACATTTACAACTGATTTGTGTGAAGCAATCGCATCACAATTTAAACGTACAACATGCTTCGCACTGCCGGTCAACGATGTAGAAGCTGGCTATGCATATCCGACCCGTGTTCGATTTGAACTCACAGAAAAAGATATCGATTCTTACCGGCGAGCAGCCGATTTTCTAAACATTAATAATGTTGATTTGGTTTGTCTGCAATTTGAGTATGGAATATACGGCGGAAGAGCTGGCAGTCATATCCTCTCTCTTTTGCGTGAACTGCGAATGCCGATAGTTACAACTTTACATACTATACTAAAAAATCCTGATCCTGATCAGAGGCGGGTATTGGAAGAAGTTGCCGCTTTATCAGATCGCTTGGTTGTTATGAGTGAACGCGGTTCTGAATTTCTAAATGATGTTTATAATGTACCTTTGGAAAAAGTCGATATGATTCCACACGGTATCCCGGATGTTGCGTTTGTTGATCCAAGTTTTAATAAAGATTTATTTGGGGTAGAGGGTAAAACCGTTTTACTAAGTTTTGGTTTACTCTCTTCCAGCAAAGGAATTGAAACCGTCATATCGGCATTACCCGACATTGTCGCTCGTTACCCTGATCTTGTTTATATCATTGTAGGGGCAACACATCCTCGTGTCATTCAACAGGAGGGAGAAACTTACCGCTTGTCCTTGCAGTGGCTTGCTCAACAGAAAGGCGTGGAAAGTAATGTTATTTTTTACAACCGCTTTGTTAGTTCTGAAGAACTTGTTGAATTCATTGGTGCAGCCGATATCTATATTACACCTTATCTAAACGAAGCACAGATTACAAGCGGCACTCTGGCTTACACGTTAGGGGCAGGTAAAGCTGTTATCTCTACTCCATATTGGTACGCGCAAGAAATGCTTTCGGATGGAAGGGGTGTGCTGGTTCCATTCCGCGATTCTGCAGCTTTGGCTGAGCAGGTTATTAACTTATTAGATAACGAAGCCGAACGTCATGCAATGCGCAAGCGTGCTTATATGTTTGGACGTGCGATGATCTGGTCCGAAGTTGCACAACGTTATATGGAAAGTTTTGAACGCGCAAGGGTGGAGCGTCGTCATTATATCCAGCCGGGATTAATAGCTAAAGCATTAGATAAATATCCAGGTGAATTACCTCCCCTAAAATTAGATCACTTAGAAAATATGACAGATGATACCGGGATGTTCCAACATGCACTTTTTACAGTTCCAAATTATTCACACGGCTATACAACAGATGACAATGCGCGCGCTTTATTAGTCAGCGCTCTGCTTGATGAACTCGGTCATGACGAAAGTTTAAAATTGTCATCCCGCTATCTTTCTTTTCTTGGATATGCCTTTAATACACAGACCCATCAATTTCGGAATTTTATGGATTACCAGCACAATTGGTTGGAAGTGAAAGGTTCAGATGATAGCCATGGACGCGCATTGTGGGCGTTGGGCACAATATTGAATCGAGGTAACATACCTGCGCAGAATAGTATGGCGGCATGGTTATTTGAACAAACTTTACCTGCTATTTTATTAACTACAAGCCCGCGTGCATGGGCATTTGCTCTAATTGGCATTAATGAGTATTCACAAAAATTTGCTGGTGACCGTAGAGCAGATAAGGTCAGAGATGAATTAGCCGGACGACTGCTGACACTATATCAGAATAATCTTTCTGGCGACTGGCACTGGTTCGAAAAAGAGCTTTCGTATTGCAATGCTGCTCTGCCCCATGCTTTACTAATTTGTGGCACATCGATGTCTGACAAAGCTATGACTGATGCCGGATTGGATTCGCTAAATTGGCTTGCCGATTTGCAGCGCTCAAGTGCAGGGCATTTTGTCCCGATCGGTTCTAACGGGTTTTATAAGCATGGAGGAGAACGTGCCCGTTTCGATCAACAACCAGTTGAAGCACAAGCAATGGTATCGGCTTGCCTCGAGGCTTTTGGAATTACCAGAGACAAATTCTGGAACAAGGAGGCTCGAAGAGCATTTGAATGGTTTCTCGGACGCAACGATTTAAATCTTCCCATTTACGATCCTACTACAGGAGGTTGCAGAGATGGTTTACATCCTGACCGTGCAAATGAAAACCAGGGAGCGGAATCTACACTTGCCTTTCTTCAGTCATTATTGGAGCTGAGTTTGGCTAAACAAAAACATTTATCTATGGAGGCATTATTAAAATGAACAATCAACATGCAGAACTTTTTCACCGTAATAAATTAAATCCGATTCTTAGAGCTGATAATTGGCCATATCCTATAAACAGTGTATTCAATGCAGGCGCTGCACTAATGTCTGATGGAACAACATTGCTACTGTGTCGCGTAGAAGATAGGCGGGGACTTTCTCACTTTTGTTCTGCACGTTCTGCAAATGGCATTGATGGCTGGCTGATTGATCCACAGCCAACTCTTTTACCTGATCCGGATAAACATCCGGAAGAATTGTGGGGTATTGAAGATCCACGCATCACTTTTGTGCCGGAATTAAAGAAGTATGTTGTTGTTTATACTGCGTACACCCGCGATGGTCCCGGTGTTGCTTTGGCACTTACAGAAGATTTTAAAAGTTTTGAGCGTTATGGAATTATAATGCCGCCGGAGGATAAAGACGCTGCACTTTTGCCACATCGCATTGACGGCAACTGGGCTATGATTCATAGACCCGTCAGTGCACCAAGAGCACACATGTGGATTTCTTTTTCACCAGACCTAAAGAATTGGGGTAAACATGTTTTAATGATGGATGCCAGAAAAGGGGCGTGGTGGGACGCAAATAAAATTGGTTTATCTCCCCCGCCAATTGAAACATCAGAAGGCTGGTTAGTGATTTACCATGGAGTAAAACAATCCTGTGGAGGTTGTATTTATAGATTAGGACTCGCACTGTTTGATTTAAACCGACCAGAGATTTGCTTTAAACGCGGTAACGAATGGATCTTTGCGCCCGAAGAACCTTACGAAAAGAATGGGGATGTTGGAAATGTGGTTTTTCCATGCGGTTACACTATTGCACCAGATGGGGATACAATTAATATTTATTATGGTGCTGCGGATACCTGCATTGGCTTAGCAACAGGAAGTATTAAAGAAATGTTAAGGTGGCTTGATCAACATAGTTCTTAGAATTAAAAGAGTATTGTTGAAATATTATCTATTCAAATTTATACTCGCCCAAAGGACGTAGTTCCATTTTCATCCCTTTGATCGATTGGATTCCCAAGGGCAACTGAGTAATATAGGATAGCAAAGCTATTAACAATTTGTTGATTTAGAATTTAATTTTTAGTGTAAGGAGCAATTGATGAACGCATTAGTATATCACGGACCTGGCAAACGCAGCTGGGAAGAAAAACCGAAACCCACGATTAAGGATTCTACCGATGCAATTGTCAGGATTACAAAAACAACGATATGCGGAACTGATCTCCACATAATGAAAGGAGACGTTCCTGAAGTGGCTGATGGGCTAATACTTGGGCATGAAGGAGTTGGAGTTATTCAGGAAGTTGGAGCGGGTGTCTCGAATTTTAAAGCTGGCGATAAGGTTTTAATATCCTGCATTACTTCTTGTGGAAGTTGTGATGCGTGCAGGAAAGGAATGTATTCACATTGTGAAACCGGAGGTTGGATTCTTGGTCATTTGATTGATGGGACACAAGCAGATTATGTGAGGATACCGCATGCTGATACCAGTCTTTATCATATTCCGGATGGTGTGGACGAAGATGCCATTGTAATGTTGAGTGATATTTTACCGACAGGTTTTGAATGTGGAGTTCTTAATGGACAAATCAAACCTGGTGATACTGTTGCAATTATTGGTGCAGGACCAATTGGACTTGCAACTTTACTCACTGCTCAATTCTATTCTCCTGCTGAAATTATTATGGTTGACTTTGATGAAAACCGATTGAATGTAGCTAAAACATTTGGTGCAACAAAGCTTGTCAGTAAAAATGCTGCTGAAGAAATAATGAAGCTGACAGATGGAAAGGGAGTTGATGTTGCTATCGAAGCGGTGGGGATAGCCGCTACATTTGATATCTGCCAATCAATTATTGCAGCCGGCGGGCATATAGCAAACGTCGGTGTGCACGGTAAAAGTGTTGAGTTACATCTCGAGAAGTTGTGGTCAAAAAACATCATCATTACGACCAGACTTGTTGATACGGTGACTACACCAATGCTTTTAAAGACAGTTCTTTCAGGAAAGCTAAAGCCCGAAAAGTTAATTACTCATCGGTTTGCGCTAAATGAAATCATGAAAGCTTATGACATTTTCGGAAACGCTGCAAAAGAAAAAGCTATCAAGGTTATTCTTTCTTAATAAGTAAATGGAAATACATTATGTAAAGAGTTATATCACATTTGAAATGAAATCAAGGCACAATCATTCTAACAAATATAATGAGGCAAGTAAATGGAAGAACAAAAAGTGATAGTTGGCGAATTTGAAAATGAATTATACGCTGAAATTGCAAAAAGAGAACTTGAGTCTGCTGGAATAAATGCAAATATTCTTAAAGAGGACTCAGATGTGTTCATAGTATTCTCTGAAGAATCTAAAGGAGTGCAACTAGTGATACCAGGAACTCAACTAGAAGAAGCTAAGAAAATTCTGAACACAAAATTTTATTAGTTAAGGAAGTGCAAATCTCTCATTAGAAAATTGTGTTGATTACACGATCTCAGTGAATGTCAGTGCTGCACGGTTCCTTTTTATTTAGGATAAAAAAAGTTGAAAAGTAGTTAATCTGAAAAAATGAACTCAACCATAAGAGTTAGTTCCTTTTTCATCCCTTTGCTCGATTGAATTGACTTGCGCCTTCTGATAGTTTGCAGTGCGTTTGAGAAAAGCGATTTAATAAAAAACTCTTCACATGTTCAGTTATTACGAATAAAATAAATACGCTGCCTGAACAAGTGATAGTGATTCTAAATAATATTTTGATGTATTCGTTATTATAAAACTAATAGTAGATGTAAAAGTACATTATTAAATAAACAGGTTAATAATAAAGGTACATTTTGTACATAATTTCAATAACAAAAACATAATGAGGTAAAAATGAAAAAACTAATCTACTCGCTTATACTGATTTGTTTGGCTGCAATCAGCCAACCTATACACGCACAATTTAGCGATTACTCAACAAAATTCGGATTACAACTTAATGGGTTGCTGCCCGATACCGAATTTGACAAAAAGGGTATTCCTAATAATGCTGACTTTAAATTCTCTTATCTTGGAAGGATATTTCTTCGCTTTGAGTTAGGAACAGAAATCCTTGAAGGAGAGGTAGGTGCAGGGTATGGTACACTTTCCGGCGTTGATTTTACTAATAGTGAATGGAAAACTACAATTATCCCTATAGATTTCAGGCTCATATTAAGTCCATTCAATACTAAGGGATGGAATCCTTACATATTTGCCGGGGCAGGTTATCTTAATTATAATGTGGAAACCAGGCCCGTATCTCCCACGCCAATTACAGGCGGTGATCTTAAAGATAGTGAATGGAGTGCGTTTATTCCTTTTGGTTTAGGAATTGAATTTGCACTTTCAGAAACAGTACTTTTAGATATCTCCGGCGGTTATACCCAGACATTTACCGATAATCTAAACTATTATAATAACAAAGAGGCTTATTCTGGTGTTACTACAGTTAATGATGGTTACTATTCCGCAGGACTGGGTATTACGTTAGTTAGTGGGTGGGGTGGTTCAGATCATGACAATGACGGATTAACTAAAAGAGAAGAAGATGAACTTGGAACAGATCCAAATAATCCGGATACAGATGGTGATGGTTTAATGGATGGCGAGGAAGTTAATAAATATTTTACTAACCCACTTAACCCGGATTCGGATGGCGATGGCTTGAAGGACGGGGAAGAAGTACTAAATTACAAGACCGATCCAAATAAGGCTGATACGGATGGCGATGGCTTAAAGGATGGGGAAGAAGTATTAAATTACAAGACCGATCCGTTGAACGCTGACACAGACGGTGATAACTTAAATGATGGTGACGAAGTCTTGAAATACAAAACCGATCCGAATAAAGTTGATACCGATGGTGATGGTTTAAAGGATGGCGAGGAAATACTGAAATACAAAACTGACCCTCTAACAGTTGATACAGACGGTGGATCAATTGGCGATGGTGTTGAAGTTAAACGCGGAACAGATCCTCTTGATCCTTCAGATGATGTAGTTAAGGTTAGTGTTGCTCCTCCTGTTGCTTTTGAAGGTATTACCTTTGCATTCGATAAATCTAAAATCACTCCTGAATCGGAAAAAATTCTGATGGATGCTCTTAATACTTTAAAGAACAATGAAGACGTTTCTGTTGAAATAAGTGGTCACACAGATAATGTTGGAAGCGATGCTTACAACCAGAAGTTATCTCTAAGAAGAGCTGATGCTGTTAAAGGCTGGCTCGTTTCTAAAGGTATATCTTCTGATAGATTGACTTCTGTTGGCTATGGTGAATCTAAACCAAAAGTTCCAAATGATACACCTGAAAACATGCATTTGAACCGAAGAGTCGAATTCAAGCAGATTAAGTGATTTCAGTTATTATGAATAAAGGGTGCCCTCGGGCACCCTTTTTTATTATTAAGTCAACAGAATTTTTTTACATTAAGGATTTTAGAATTTTTTCCTTAAAAAAATGAACTAAATATTACACCAGAATATTCCCCGAAATACAACTTACTTTCAACCAATAGGATTAACTCTCTATTCATCCCTTTGTCCGATTGATTTGACCTGCACCTTCTGCTACCTTGTAATGCGATTAAGAAAGATAATTTAAGTTCATCGTTAAAGCGAAAGAAATCGTAAATGGTAATAAAGTCAATGGTTCTAATCTGTTAAGTTAAAAAGGAGACCTTTCGATGAGATACATAAAAGAAAATTTAATTCCTTTTGCTGTCTTTGTGAGTTTTTTTATAGCAGTGCTATTTTACACTAGTTGCAGCGAGTCAACTTCACCTGAAAACAGTCAGGGGCAAATTACAATTACAATGGTGGATTCACCTGCCGGTTTTGATCAGATAAATATTTCAATATTAAGAGTTGAAGCTCATGTAACCGGCGCTGATTCGAATAATGGGTGGGTGGTAATAAACAATATTGAGGCAATTTATGATTTACTGAAATTAAAAAACGGGGTTACCGCTATTATCGGAAATAGCTCATTAGGTATCGGACACTATTCACAAATAAGATTGATAATTGGCACAGGCAGCAATATCGTAGTTGATGGAGTTACGTATCCTCTTGAAATTCCAAGTGGTGAACAAACGGGAATAAAATTAAATCATGAATTTGAAATCCAGGAGGGGCTTAACTATGAGTTATTCTTAGATTTTGATGCTGAGCTTTCAATACTACTTACCGGAAGCGGACAATATATAATGAATCCTGTTATCAGAATTATACCCGCTGAAATCTCAGGCAGCATCTCAGGAATAATAATTCCGATAAATTCCGATGCTTCAGTTTATGCTCAGAGTGGAACGGAATCAATAAATACAAATGCTGATAAGACCACCGGCATATTTAAGTTGATGGCAATTATAGAGGGGACATACGATGTAACAGTGTCTTCAGGGAACGCAGCATACAACGATACAACAATTTCGAACGTTGTCGTTGTGGCAAAACAAAATACTGATTTAGGAGCCATCAACTTAAGTCTAAAATAATATTAAAATTCAGAAAAGGAGATTTAATTTTGAAAAAGAATGTTTTATTTGGCTTGGTTTTAGCCTTGATGTTAGTCTTAATAAAACCAGTTTCAGCACAGGATCATGGATTTGGAATCGGACTTATTGTAGGAGAACCAACTGGCTTAAGTGCAAAACTATGGACATCAAAAATAAACGCTTTTGATTTCGGCTTGGGTGTTGGGTTAGGTGGTGACCGTATCAAATACAATGGTAACTACGATAATACCGGGAGGGTACATTTTCATATGGATTATCTATGGCATTCATTTAATGCGATCAGCTCAACCGAAAGATTCCCTCTTTACTATGGTATTGGAGGCAGGTTTAATACGGGGGGCGGTTATGATGGTTCTATCGGAGTCAGAGGTGTATTTGGTGTAGCATGGTTTCCTCATTCAACACCAATAGATGTTTTTGTTGAACTGGTTCCGGTATTCCAGTTGACTCCTCTAACCGGGTTAGGAATTGATGCAGGTTTAGGAGTAAGATATTTCTTTGAATAAAGGAAAAATAATTGTGCGTAATTTTTTATTAAATAAATAAAGGTGATCAAAATGAAACTAGTTACTTTAATATTCTTCATACTTTTGGGTTTTTCGCAGTTTAGTCTGTCTCAAGATTTAATTGAAACCCCAAAGAATAACTCAATGTCAAATGTTTTCGGCTTGACTGTCGAAGCTGGAGCAACCCTGGGGCTGTCCGATTATAATTCGAATAAAATTAATTATACGGCAAAGGGTTCCTTGGAATACTATCTCCCTTCAACAGGAAGTGGGAATTTTGGATTAAGACTATTTGGACAAACAGGATTTATTTCGGGTAAGGATGCTCCATTAGGTGCAAACAATTTAACGAATGAATTTGCAACAAGAATTGATGCAATTGGCGGCGGAATATTTTACACACTTTCTTTAGGCGATGTCGTGTATCCTTGGCTTGGAGTTGGTGCTTCGAATCTTTGGTTTTACCCGGAAGATGCCAACGGAAATAAATTGCAAAATGCTGCAGCAGAAAATTTTAATACATTTATGATTGGTTATAATGGCGATGCTGGTGTTCGATTTATGGTATCGAAAAGTATCAGCATCAATATAATGGGTGGCATAATTGTAGGAAGCGAAGATTTCCTGGATGATATAGAAATCGGTTCCAATAATGATATGTTATACACTGGTACTGCGGGTCTATCCTATTATTTTGGCAGAGAGAAAGATTCCGATGGTGATGGTGTCCCTGATTCGGAAGATGCATGTGCAGACACTCCGTTAGAAGCTAAAGTTGATGAATTTGGTTGTCCGCTTGACTCCGATGGCGATGGTATTCCTGATTACCTTGATAAATGCGCTAACACTCTTACCGGCGTTAAAGTAGATGCCTACGGCTGTCCACTTGATACTGATGGCGATGGCGTTCCAGACTATCTCGATAAATGCGCTAACACACTTGTCGGCGTTAAAGTAGATGCTAAAGGTTGTCCGCTTGATACCGATGGCGATGGTGTTCCAGACTATCTCGATAAATGCCCTAACATACCAAAAGGAATTGTAGTGGATTCTAAAGGATGTACTATTGAGAAGGATACTGTAATTATTATACAGCCGACTGAAGTTGAATCTTTAGTTCTTAGCGGCGACACAAATTTTGAATTTAATAAATCAGCACTCCTTTCTAGCGCATACACTGCTCTCGAAGGCGTTGTAAATACCATGAAGGAACATTCCGGATACAAATGGGAAGTCGGTGGTTATACTGATGCAATTGGTTCAGATAATTATAATATAAAACTTTCACAACAAAGAGCCCAATCAGTTGTAGATTATCTCGTAAGTAAAGGTGTTGAAAGAAATAATCTTACAATAGTAGGCTATGGAGAAGCTAATCCAGTTGCTACAAATGACACAGATGAAGGAAGATCTATGAACAGAAGAGTTGAAATAAAAATACTTTCAAAAGATAGCAAGTAGGTTTTACTCACTTATGATTAAACTTGATCGAAGCGGCATTATTCAGGCCGCTTCCTTCATCTTTATAATGAATAATAAAATGAATGTAACATACTAAAAAGTCATGGAAAGAAAATAATGAAAAAAATAAAAATCATACTATTACTCTCATCATTATCTATATCAATTCTTATTTATGGTTGTGGTGCAAGTAATACTGTTAAAGGTGGAGTCATAGGAGGGGTCAGTGGTGGTGTAGTTGGAGGAATTATTGGCGATCAATTGGGCAACACAGTTATGGGCGCAATAATAGGTGCTGCAGTTGGTGGTACTGCAGGGGCTTTGATTGGGAACTATATGGATAAGCAAGCTGAAGAAATGCAAAATGATATTGAAGGTGCAGAAATAGAGAGAGTTGGCGAAGGTATAAAAATTACTTTTGATTCGGGGATATTATTTGCAACTAACTCTTCAACGCTTGAACCTCAGGCGAGATTAAATATTAATAAACTTGCTATGATTTTAAACAAATATCCCGATACAAATATTTTGGTAACAGGGCATACTGACTTTGATGGTACCGAAGAATACAATCAGGCTTTATCCGAAAGAAGAGCTAAGTCAGTATCAGATTATGCAATGGCTCAAGGAATTATTTCCTCAAGATTTTCAATTATTGGATTAGGCGAAACTGAACCTGTAGCCTCTAATGAAACAGATGAAGGCAAGCATCTAAATCGAAGAGTTGAGATTGCAATTTTTGCAAATGAGGATCTCAAAGACGCAGCTGAAAATGGCGACCTTAATTATTAGCTGATACTAATTTTTAGAGAATCACTTTGTGTTGAAAAGAAATTATGAAAAGCTCAAAATATTGAGTTTCTTACTGCACAAGGTGTATCCAATCAATAGAGAACTTATTCTAACTTTTACAATTTCTTGTCTGAAATTTTTAATGATTAAGTCATCTTACGCAGTTGTCATGCTGATGGCATTGCCTTTCAGCATCTAATAATCTGCGTAAAACAGATTCCAATCCCGATTCATCGGGACGGAATGACATAATTATTACTTTTGCGTAAGGTGACTTATTAAATATAATTTTCCAGGGTCTGTATCTCGACGTAAAACCTTTCTCGAAAGAGTTGTGGTAGGATAAAAGCAATTCAGGATTGGCAGAAATACCAACGTAAAACTTATCAGTCGAAAAGGATTTTAGTATGTAGAGGAAATAACTCATAAAAAATAAAAAACCCTGAAAGTTAATCAGGGTTTTATTAAGCTCCGCAAACTTAAATTACTTAGAACCTTCTTTTCAAACAATAAAGAACTATATACTTACCAATACTGTGTTAAAATGTTGGCTGGGAAGTGATTTTCAGCCAATTCTTCATTCCATAAACCTTTACTTTCTCGGAAAGCATCCTCCCTCACCAACCAGTGTCATTAACTCTTACTATACTTGTCGATAAAACTACTCACAATTTTCAATAATATATTATCTAGTCCTCCCTTAAAAAGCGGAATAAGTTGTTAAAGTAGAAAAAATAAATAAAAAAGTGAAAAAAGATTTGGTTTAAAATGCAAGATTTAAATAATTTAGATTAAAAACCTTGCAGATTATTATGATAAAAAAGACAGAAAAGAAATCACAGATCAGTATGTTCTTCTCATTGAAGGATACCTTGGATCAGAAACATCCGTTATTCATATTGGAAGAAAGAATTAACTGGCAGCAATTTGAAGATGCTTTCAGTCCTCTTTACTGTTTAGATAAAGGACGACCGGCTCTGCCGATACGATTGATGGTGGGGTTATTGATATTAAAACATCTGCCTATCATAGAGGTTTGACTTCAAAAATTATAAGTTTGCTATGATTGATTTGTAGTCTCTGCCAATAGGAATAGAAACTCCATTAACCTCAACCGCTTCGGCTGTGTATGATTCAATCCTGGTTATCGGAACGATAAAAGACCGGTGTATTCGTTTAAAGATATTTGAAGGTAAAAGAGACTCAATTTCATGAGTACTCATTTTTGAGATGTACTCTTTTTTTGTTGTAATGATTTTGATGTATTCTCTTTGACTTTCAATATAAAGTATCTCTGAGAATAAAATTTTCACCTTCCTTTTTTGCACATTTAGAGATATAAAATCTTTTATCTCCTGGCTTTCACTTAAATCCTGTTTTTCTCTTTCTGCTTTTTTTACCTTATTTACGGCTATTAAAAATCGTTCAAATTCGAATGGCTTTAATAAGTAATCTGTTACATTTAGATTAAACCCCTCCACTGCATATTGATGATAAGCTGTTCTAACAATTACTGAAGGCGGATTTGTAAGAGTCTTTAAAAATGCCATACCTTTTAATTTAGGCAGATGAATATCTAAAAAAATAAGGTCAGTACTATTTTGCCTTAAGTAGTCAGTTGCCAGAATAGCATCTTTAAAAGTAGCTTGTAATTCCAGGAATGGAACCTGCAAAATATAATCCGTTAAAACTTTGACTGCTAACGGCTCATCTTCTATTATAATGCATTTTATTTTAGACATGGCTTGCCAGGTTAATTTTTAAAGAAGCTGTAAAAACAGATTCGCCTTGTTGAACAGATAGATTGAAATCCTTATATAGTAATTCCAGTTGGCGTCTCAAGTTAGAGAGACCGATATTTTCTTTTGCACTGCGATCTTCAGGAAATTTTTCTGTAGAATTTTTTACAACAAAAATTAAAAGACGGTTATTAACTGATAGATGGATATCGACAAATGGCTGATTTCTTGTTTCAGATACGCCATGCTTAAATGCATTTTCAACTAATGGGATCAGCAACAACGGCGGTAATGCTTGTTTCATATCTTCAATGTCATAGTTAAAATTAACACTTAAAGTATCATCATAACGCAATTTTTCAAGGGCAATATAGTCATTGATAATTTTTAGTTCCTGTTCTATAGCTATATACGCTCCACCAGTTTCATATAGCATAAAACGCAAAATTTTCGACAACCTTAAAATTGATTCCGGGGCAAGATCAGATTTATCTCTTGCCAATGAATAAATATTATTTAACGTGTTGAATAAAAAATGTGGATTGGTTTGTGACTTAAGATAGCTTAATTCTGCTTCTTGTTTTTCAATACGCAGCTGCTGTGCATCAGCTCTTAATTTTCTATAATTATGAAAATGTCTAATGACTGCAAAAAATAGTATCGCAAAAATGCTTGACCCGAATTGATCACCGACCCCTTCCTTGCAACTAGTGTATGATGCAAAATCATTATAGATATGTAATTGGATACCCAAGTAGCGCCACGCAAATAATCCAAATGAAAATAAAAAAATCTGAATGGCTAAAAGTGAAATGGATTTGATTTTATTTTTCTTGTTTAATCGGGGGATTGTGTATTCAAAAAAAAGGAACATAACGAGCAGTATATAAACCGCCCGCCAAATTTCATTTACGGCATATTGAAAAAAAGACACTGGATGCTGTGCTAAATCCACGATCAACCAAAGCAACAAATAAGCAGAAGTAGTCCACAAATAGAAAGTGATTCGTTCTTTATTAATTTGCAGTTTCATCAGTCCTGTGTATATATATAAAGATATGATAATTTAATTTAGTTAAATAACGATTCAAAAAAATAAAATTGACAGCAACAGCATAAAAAAATCGCCAAATATTGTTGATAATTTCTGCATGCAGCGTAGCAGTATAATTTGCTAAATCTATAAACAGCCACAAGCACAGATGGCAAAGCCAACCCATAAATAAAATTTAAACCGTTCTCTATCAATTGATATCTTCATCGGGGTATCTATAAGCTTCAGCAAATACTTAACTTTTCCATTTTGCAGTCTCCGTATTTTAGTTTCCGATGCACAAATATAAAGAGGTCATCCAAATATATTGAGATCGCTTTCCCTTCAATATAACTTCTTCATACCATTTACGGGTTTATCTGTAGACATAATTACGCCGCTGGTTTACCATAACCCGCTGTATGTTGACACTCTATTTCAGTTATTTGTTTGATTGCATATTATTGCATCAGAAAATAAATTTCAAAATAAACTAAATCAAAACTACCATTGTGAATATTGTGAAACTGAAAGAGGGAAAGGATATTAACTTATGAATAAAATAATTTACTTTGGAGAAGATGTTGAAGGGTATAACATTCCTGTTTTAAATGAAAGGGAAATAAGAGCTGCAGCGGGAATATTATTTTTAATGATGTTTATCTCAATTATGGTAGTTATTCTTAAAGGGGATTTTTTACTGCTCAAGTATGCTATTACAATATTCCTTACGGATATTTCAATACGTGTTTTTATTAGTCCTAAATTTTCTCCCTTCTTAATAATGGGACGATTGATAGTCAGGAATCAAGTTCCCGAATATGTTGGTGCTGCGCAAAAAAAGTTTGCATGGATTATTGGTGTAGTCTTGGCGGTTACAATGTTAGTACTTGTAGTCATAGTAAACTCATTTAGCCCAATATCAGGTATTATCTGTCTGATCTGTCTAGCATTCTTATTCTTCGAAACAGCGTTTGGTATATGTCTGGGTTGTAAATTTTATTCAATATTTTATAAAGAGAAAGCTCAGTACTGCCCTGGTGAAATTTGTGATATAAAATCAAAACAAGAAATTCAAAAAACATCTAAGCTTCAGCTACTTCTTGTTTTTGGATTTATCGCATACATTTTCCTGATTGTCTTTGTATTCAATGATAATTTTAATAACAAACCATATGACTTGTTTGGGATTGAAAGTTCTACACAAGCTAAATAAAAGATAATTAAAAAGGAGCAAAAATGAGCACAAACAAAATGAAATATTTCTTATCTCTTGTAGTTTTAAGCAGCTTGCTTTTTACGCAATCCCTGATGGCGCAAGAAGGAATAAAAGGCAACCTGGTTACTGCAGATTGGTTAGAGAAAAATCTTAAAAATGCTGATGTGGTAATACTCGATGCATCACCTTCATATATATATATGGCAAATCACATTCCCGGCGCACTTAATTACGACATATTTTCCTATGGCGTTAAAGAAATGCCTGTTACTGAAATTGAAAAGCGCTATCAATCCTGGGGCATCAGTCCAGGTAAAAAAATTGTAATGTACGATCAAGGCGGCTCAATGTTGGCAACCAGACTTTTTTTCTCTCTCAATTATTATGGCTTCCCAGTAAAAAATTTATTTATACTTGATGGCGGACTCTATAAGTGGCAGGAAACAGGACTACCGATAACAAATGAACAAACACCTACACCGAAGACAGGTTCTTTTACCATTACAAAACTTAACGAGGATACAAGAGTTGATCTGCCGGAATTCCTCAACGCATCCGGCGACCAGATCAACAATGTTTTAATTGATGCACTTGATGCCAATTGGCATTTTGGAGGATTAAACATCTTTGGCAGACCCGGACATATCCCAAATGCTATTATGATACCTGCTGCAGATTTTTTCAATCAGGACAAGACATTTAAATCTGCAGAAGAAATAAAAAAGATACTTACATATTTTGGTATCAAATCTGAACAACAAGTTTACTCTCAATGTGGTGGCGGAATTGCTGCCAGTGTACCGTTCTTTGCTATTAAGTTTCTACTTGGATATCCGAATGTGAAACTATATCCTGGTTCGCTGTTGGAATGGGCATCTGACCAGAGAGAACTTCCCATCTGGACATATGCTGCCCCGTTTTTGACAAGGGAAACCGAATGGCTACAGGGTTGGGGGGGCAAAATGATGAGAATGTACGGAATCACACAAATAAGCATTGTGGATGTGAGACCAGCAGATGTTTTCAATCAGGGACATCTACCTTTTGCAATAAACATTAGTTCTGATGTTTTAAAAACAATATTACTAATCCTGAAAAACTGGCTGAAATACTGGGTCGGTCGGGTGTTAATGCGTCTCACGAAGCGGTTATCATTTCGGGCGCAGGTTTAACAAAAGAATCGGCTTTAGCATTCGTAATGCTTGAGAAGCTTGGACAGAAAAAAGTATCTGTCTTCATTGACTCACTAGGAAAATCTGTACGACTTGGTTTAGCGTTGACAAATGATACAACCGTTGTCGGTCCAAGAAAATCTCCGATGGACTTGTCTATACTTCCTACAACATATCCCAAAAATTTCCTTAAGGAGGTGATAATTTCAGACGCAAAGAATACCAAAGGAGTTTATCCAAAAATATTTATTGCTTCTGGCAAAAATGTGCCTGTCAAAGTCTTGGACAACAAAGTTGTTCATGTACCCTACACTGAACTTTTGGATGCAGACGGCACACCCAAAGCAGCAAATGAAATATGGAACATCTTAATAAAAGCTGGACTGTCAAGATACGCAGAGCTTATTTGTTTCTCTGATGATCCGGGTGAAGCGGCAGTCAATTATTTTATACTTAAACTGATGGGGTATCCTGATGTGAAAGTTTGGGTAAATTAGTTTAATGAAACGAAAGGTTGTAGATGCAAAAATTGAATTTGAAAAAGAAAATGATGGAAAAGTTAAAAGCGTTATGTTATACCAGGGAGGAGGAATAATGCCCGCTCCCAAAATTCAATAACTAATTACTTACAGGAATCCTGTAGTTCTACACGATTTGAAACAACAATGTAACTGATGTTAATTAGTTTTGTTTATATGTTTTCCAATTCAAATGAATAAATGATCTATTATTGTGTATCATTTACAAAACAAAATCATTTTTATTCGAAAGGAAATACCTATGAAATATTTATTCAGAATTCTAACTATAATAATCTGCATATTACATTATAATTTATTTGCACAGCAGGAAAATGATTTATCCGGTATTTGGGAAGGTAATCTGATTATCAGTGCTGCAGTTGAAATGCCGATAGTTTTTAAATTTGAGAAGAATGATGAAAGCGGCTACGAATGTAAAATGGACAGTCCAAGCCAGGGCGCTAAAGATATTCCTATTGAATCTGTTACCTTGATAAATGACTCTGTTCTTGTGGATGTTAAAGTAATTGCCGCTATTTTTTCGGGAGAAGTAAATTGGGAAAACCTGGAAATCATTGGCAAATGGAGTCAGGGTGGTCAATCATTTGATCTTACAGTAAAAAAAGTAGAGAAAGCCACTACATTGAACAGACCTCAGGAACCTAAAGAACCATTACCGTACAACAGTGAAAATATTTTCTTTGAAAATAAGACTGATAAAATATTTTTAGCAGGTACACTTACTTTTCCAAAAGAAGGGCAAAACTTTCCGGCAGCAGTATTGATCAGCGGATCAGGTCCACAGAACAGGGATGAGGAACTTATGGGACACAAGCCATTTCTGGTATTGTCCGATCACTTAACAAGAAACGGCTATGCTGTCCTCCGGTTTGATGATAGAGGTGTTGCTGAATCAGAAGGTGATTTCAGATCTGCAACAACGGAAGTCTTTGCATAAGATGTTTTAGCAGCAGTTGAGTTTTTAAAAACCAGGAATGAAATTGTTCATAGTAAAATCGGATTTATAGGACACAGCGAGGGAGGCGTAATAGCACCAATGGCTGCAGTTCAAAATGAAGAAATTGCATTTATTGTTTTATTAGCCGGAACAGGACTGCTGGGTGAGGAGATACTCTATCTTCAAGCAAGATTAATTGCAGAAGCTGACGGAACACCGGAAGAGGATATTAAAAGAAGTCTGGAATTTTCATCTGTTATTTATGGCGCAATTAAAGAATCAGAAGATTTTGTTGTTGCAGAAAAGAGATTCAAAGAACACTTCTGGCGTGAGTATCCAGGAATGACCCAAGAGGAGAAACAAAAAATCGGTGATCCTGAAGTATTTTTGGAGATGCAAACAAGAATTGCACTTACACCTTGGTTTTAAATTCTTTTTAACTTATGATCCTGCGCCAGTACTTCAGAAAGTAAAATGCCCGGTACTGGCACTCATCGGGGAAAAAGATTTACAAGTGCCTCCGAAAGAAAATCTTCCCGCTATTGAAGAAGCATTAAAGATGGGCGGTAATACACAATATACGGTAAAAGAGTTGCCCGGTTTGAATCATTTATTCCAGACTGCAGAAACAGGTTTACCAGTTGAATATGGAAAGATTGAAGAAACAATGTCACCTCTTGTGCTTGATACAATAAGTAATTGGCTACACGAGAATATTAAATAGTAGATTGTCTTTTCGACCATGGGGTGAAATCTTAAATTATTTTATTTTAAAATTGATGGTATATCCTTATGTAAATGTATGGAGAGGTGAAAATTGATTATTCGTTTGAATATGAATTTAATGATAACAGTAAATAATTTCATTTAAATTAAATAGAAAAAATAATGATGCGCTATACTGGATTAACAGTTTTTATTCTCTTTTTTGGAATAGCAATGTATGAAGCCATAATAAAGTTTAATTGGATTGAAGCAATTATATATACATTGTTAGGAGTACTCTTTGTAGTTGCTGAAAAAAGAAAATGAATATTCATCTCCAAATATAAGTTGGAAGGTTATAAATAATAATAACTTACAGAAGCTTGATAAAAAGGATATTAAAATAGAAGTAACAGTTTTAATGTATATCCCCAATAGTTCATCTGCATTATTTAAAGATATATTTCAGCTGAATACTAATAAGCTTATATTAATTGTATGCTTAAGAGTTAAACACGAATAAAACTATTTAAATAAATCGAAGAAAAAAGGCACGTATGCCATCAAATATTTTTAACCATTTAAAAAATGCAACTTTTTTTGCTTTACCCGATTATAATATTATAAAAAGAAAAAAATATTTTGAATGAAGAGAAGCTCCTTGGGGAGGTTGAAAATGATCCCCAGAAATTCGGGGAGATATACGACGCATTTTATAAGAAAATTTTTGGTTATGTATTGAGAAGAACTACAAATTATGACGCAGCCAAAGATATTACTGCTGAAACTTTCATTAAAGCTTATACCAGTATTGGAAAATTTAAGTGGCGTAATATCTCAATACTTTACTGGCTTTACAGCATCGCCACAAATGAGCTTAATAAATATTTTAACAGCCATAAGTATTGTCCGGAGTCCTTAAACAGGATACATGAAGAGTATGGTTTTGATATAACAGATTATTCAAATGCCGAGACCGAAAGGATACAGCTCGAGGAAGATCTAGAAAAGCACCGGGAGTTTATGAGAATAAATAATCTTATTAAAAAACTCGATGTAAAATACCAGGATGTAATTTCATTAAGATTCTTTGAGCTGAAATCTATAAAGGAAATAGCCGTTATCCTCAATAAAAAAGAAGGAACTGTCAAATCACTCCTTTCACGTGGTGTTGATAAATTAAAAGAAAATATTACTTGGAGAAAAGATGAAAAAAGAAGATGTCGATAAAATGCTAAGCGATATAGATGTACCTGTTATTGATAATGTAAAGCACCAACAGGAATTAAAAATACCTTTGTTAAGCTTTAAAAGATCATCAAGAGCAGGATTATGGCTACTAGTTGTGCCGGTGGTGGTTGCTGTTACATTTTTATTTAAATATGTATTGGGTATATACTCACCTTTGATTGATGGAATCCGAAAATTCTTTGATGCTATTGACAATAACCAGTTTCTCACTTACTTAATCCCTGTCATTTTTATAGGGTTCCCTTTTACTGCCATGATTATAAACCTTCTGGCATTCTGCCATTTTACCTTTATCAAAGAAAAAAAAGAACTCCTTATAACCGTAAAATACCGGCCCTTTAACATAGCCATATTTCTATTTTCATTCGCGACAGTTGTTTTCTTCTTATTGCCGGACAAGTTATCTTTTTAACGGGACAGTCATTGCCGGCGATAAATCAAGAATGGGATATCGCCAATCAATCGGATATAAAATTCAGACTTAATTCAATAACCTAAATTAATATTTATTATATAATGGACACTAAATGAAAAGACAAACACTAATTCTAGCACAGATTCTAATTCTCACCTTTGGTCTTATGTTAAATCTTACTTATGCTCAACAAAAAGACGATGATCAACTGGTCACCTACTTTGATAAAATACTTTTGGAGCAATTCAAAACTGATGAACCGGGTGTAACGGTTCTGGTTTCCCGTAATGGGCAGATTATTTATAAGAAAGCATTCGGAATGGCTAACTTGGAATTAAACACACCCATGCAAGTGGATAATGTTTTCTGGGTTGCCTCTATAGGTAAACAATTTACTGCGGTGGCAATATTACAATTGATGGAACAGGGAAAATTAAATTTGCAGGATGAAATCACAAAGTTTATTCCCGATTATCCTACACAAGGAAATAAAATCACGATTGAGCATTTGCTGACGCATACATCGGGTATTCATAATTATTCAGGCATGGAAGACCCGGAAAAAAAGCTAACAACGGATTGCACACCAAACGAAGTAATTGACTTTTTCAAGAACCTGCCAATGCGTTTCGCCCCAGGTACAAAATGGGAATACAGTAATTCAGGCTATTTTTTATTGGGTTATATCATCGAAAAAATTACGGGAAAACCATATTCGGAATACATTGAAGAAATTTTTTTCAAGCCGCTTGGTATGACCAATTCACTTTTCGCTAGTAATAAAAGAATCATTAAAAACAGAGTTGGTGCTTATAGTCAAGGGAATAATGGTTTTGAAAATTCCAAACATTTGAATGCAACCATTATTTACTCTGCAGGTGCAATACAAACTACTGTAGAGGATTTTTATAAATGGCATCAAGCCGTTCATTCTTATAATTTTGTAAAAAAAGAAACACTTGATAAAGCTTTTACAAGATATAAATTGACAGATGGAAAAGAAACGGATTACGGCTATGGTTGGAAATTAGGTTACGTTTACGAGAGCCCCTCTATCTGGCATGGCGGTGGTATCGAAGGTTTTGGAGCGATGGAAATCTATTTGCCCAAAGAAGATGTTTTTGTTGCCGTTTTTTCTAATTGCGATTGTATATATCCCAAAGATATTGCGACAAGATTGGCAGCGCTTACAACTGGTAGACCTTACGAATACAAAGAAATATCTAACGGAAATACGAATTTAAAAGGATATACTGGTGTCTATGAAAATCAAAAAGGTCAGCAACGAATCATAACTGTGACGGGAAATAAGTTGTTTTCTCAAATTGGCAGAGGTCCGAAGTCTAATCTAAAAGCGTATCAAGAAAATATGTTTTTCTTTGAGGATGATCCAATGCAGACAATAGAATTTTATAGAAATAAAAAGGGCGAAATTGAAAAATTATTAACCAAAAAACTGAACGGAAACGAGGCTTGGAATAAAACTAATAAACCCATCCCGGACTCAAACGGAATAAAAGTGGACGGAAAAATATTGGAAACTTATTTGGGTGAATATGAAATTACAAATGAAATGAATTTCTCGGTCACTATTGAGAAAGACAGAATTTTCATACAAGCCCCAGAACAGGATAAATTTGAAATTTTTGCCGAAACTGAAAATAAATTTTTTACGAAAGTTACTGATGCTGAATTTGAATTTGTCAAAGACCATTCGGGCAATGTAACCAAAGTAATTTTGAATCAAGGCGGAAGAGAAGCAGATGCGAAGAAGATAAAGTAGAATATACAAAATTGGGAAAAGAATTTAGTTATGAAATTAAGTACATATAATATATCTCGTGCTAAAGTGAATCAAAATTTGATAATTGAAAAAGATAAGGTCAAAATTTTATTTGGTTGGCTTGGTACAATAATTCTTCTACTCATTATTCCAATAAAATTATTTCGTTTCTTTGAAATTAGTTATAAATCACAATTAATAATTGGAATCGCTCCAAGTTTACTTGGCCCAGCCGGATTATTGCTATTAATTTTATCAAGCAAAAGTAAACATCTAAATCTAAGCATCATTCAATCAGCAATTTTAGTAGCTCTAATTGCATTAGGTATAGAATTTGCACAATTACTTCCGCGACCTGAAATTCTTAAATATATACATTATAATTTTGATTGGTTAGATGTAATTTCGAGCTTAATAAGTGTAACAATCGCTTATTTATTTGCTAAATTTTTAATTAATTATTTACGTGATAAATAATTTGTATAAAATATTAGTTAATCTATTTATGTTTTTAATTAACCAATTGCATAACAAGTGGCGAAAGGCGACAGCGTTTTTGCATTCGGCATTTTAGAAGTTTTAGAGTTAGTCGATATGTTTTAACAATCCTGTTCGAAGTAGTCGTTCTAATTAATAAACTTGCAAAATCTTCGGCAGTAATTTTTTAATCGGCGTTGTTGTTATGGACTGCGCCTTAGCCGCAACAACGATATGCAGCAGCTTATAAGACGACACAACATTAAAAAACAGAAAGACAAAATGAATAGACTTATACTAATTTTTTCAATTGCAATAGTTTTTATAAGTTGCAATCAGACAAGTAAAACAAACAAGAAAATAAATAAAATGGTCAAACAAAAAACGAAGCGACAAACACAACTTCAACTAATAACACAATCCCTAAGGTAACTGGAATTGGTGGAATTTTCTTTTATTCAAACAATCTGGAAGAAACGAAAGAATGGTACACTAAAAATTTAGGGATTGAAATAAATGATTGGGGTTCTTCGAGTTTTGAATCAAGAAACGTTAACAAACCTGACGAGATAAATTCTCTTCAATGGAAACCTTTCAAAAAGGGAGATGAATATTTTTCTCCATCACAAAAAGATTTTATGATTAATTACCAAGTCCAAAATATTGAAAGACTTGTAAACAAACTCAAAGAAAACGGAGTAACCATACTTGACAGCATTGTGACTTACGATTTTGGAAAATTTGTTCATATTATGGATCCAGAGGGAAACAAGATAGAACTTTGGGAGCCAATCGACAACGAGGGCGAAAAGACAACTGAATAGGATTTGAAAGCAGACTGAGATAAAAAAGCCGAACGCATAATAGAGTATTTATTGTATTTGGGCTGATGACGCATTTGGAGTTCTTAACGCTTTTTTGCTGGCTTTGCTAACGGGGGACAAGAAAACGTTTCAAACTCCCAAACACAACAAATACGCAAATCGTTGTTCGTCTTTATGAAATGTGGCGATCTAGTACATTAGCATCTTATATAAAACTTAATAAATTAATGAATTCAAACAAAAAGACATCAAGAATTATATTTTTATTTTGGGTACTATATGCTGTACCCGCTATTTTTAGTCTGCAGTATGTCCAACCCAAATTGATTGTACTTGGAGATGCCGTAGCGACATCAAATAACATTATTGGTCATGAGTTTTTATTTCGTATGGGGATTGTGAGTCATCTTTTAGCACAAATCTTTTTGTTGTTTTTTGGGATGACTGTTTTTCACCTTTTTAAAGGAGTTAATAAAACATGGGCAGCCATATTTTGGACATCAATATTGATGACTGTTGCCATAACTTTTATCAATACACTTAACTTTGTCGGTCCTCTCATCGTACTCAGCAAGGCTGATTACTTGAATGTATTTCAACAAGATCAACTTCATGCATTTGTAATGATATTCCTCAGACTAAGCAACTTTGGACAAGCACTATATGAAGTATTTTGGGGAATGTATCTTTTTGCATTTGGATTGCTCATCATAAAATCAAGTTACATTCCAAGATTTCTGGGTGTATTGCTTATCATCGGAAGTATAGGCTTTCCGATAAATACTTTTACAAAGTTACTTATCCCGGAATTTTATCCAGCGCTATTTACACAAATGACGATGTTTTTTAGTGGTCTTGGGGTACTCCCGACCCTCTTTTGGATTTTGATTGTAGGTTTAAAAATTAATACGCAAACAATTGACAAACAATAACGAACGCATAACAGCGGTTTAGCAAAAGTGGCGGCTCTGTGCTTAGAACAGTTTTGTGGTTACATAAAATGCAGTTCTCCGAATGAAAAATTGAGCTGAAAGGCCCGCCCACCGCAAATCTGCAAAACATTAGCTGTAAGTATACGAGACAATATAACTTTCAGTGGACAGAAAATGAAAAAAAATTATTTAACGACCAGACTTATACTAAATGAATTAAGTTTGAATGATGAACAATTTATAATGGAGTTAGTAAACACGCCAGAATGGATAAAATTTATTGGTGATAGAAATATCAGAACGCAAGAGGACGCAAGAGTTTATATTCAAAAAATAATTGATAATTCAGCTGTTAATTATTGGATCGTAAAACTACAAGAGCAAAATATACCAATCGGTATAATAACTTTTATCAAACGCGATTACTTAGAACATTACGATATTGGTTTTGCCTTTCTTTCAAAATTTACTAAAAAAGGTTATGCATATGAGGCTACCACAACTGTATTAAATGATATAATAAACGACCTTACTCATACACACATTCTTGCTACAACAGTACAAGAAAACATAGATTCAATAAAACTTTTAGAAAAATTGGGATTTCGATTTGAAAAAGAAATTGAAGACGGAAACGATTTATTGTTGGTCTATTCTATTTCAGTTGACAAACTATTAATTAATCAGGTAACACATAACTTTTTTAACTTATTTACAAATGCAAGTCAACAGAAACCTATTTTGGAAAAAATTCAGAATATATGTTTACCTGAAACTATTATTATTAAAAAGAGTAAAGACAAAGAGGATATTCTCAATATAAACGCATTTATTGAACCAAGAAAAAAAATTCTTTCAGATGGGACACTTACGGAATTTGAGGAATATGAAATATTTGAAGAAACAAGAGTGGTCGCTAATATAGCGCAGCGTTTTTCTAAATATCAAAAGAAAGGATACTTGAATGGAAATTATTTTGAGGAAAAGGCAATAAACTATTTCAGTATATCAAGACAAACAAAGGTTGGAAAATAGTCTCTGTTAACTGGGAAGACGAAAATATTTAAAATCATATCTAGGATACTCTAAATGAATACAGTATCAACACGTGACCGAATCGGTTCTTTTTTGAATCACAACAAGATCATCGTAGTAATCGAACTTGTGGTTATATTGGGACTCGCATTGGCTTCCTCAAGTCCGACTGGTATCGTTCCGATCGTATGTGTGATTGGATTTTCCTTTTGGGTGCGAAAGGTTGCTTGGCGCGACATCGGGTTTGTCCGCCCAAAAAACCTTCCTATCATCGTCCTATTGGGTGTAATCTTCGGTATTGGATTGCAGATTCTTGATAATTATTACTTGGGCCCCCTCATACGTCAACTGACAAACACTCCAACCGACCTATCACTATTCAAATCCTTGAGCGGCAATGTTACAGCTCTTGTAGCCGCCATCGCACTCAGTTGGACTATAGCAGCTTTCGGTGAGGAATTGATTTTTCGCGGGTACCTTATGAATCGGATAGCTGATGTTGCCGGGCGAGATCAAATGGGGTGGGTAATTGCACTCGTTGGGTCAAGCTTTGTTTTTGGTATCGTTCATCAGTACCAGGGTTTATCAGGTGCCATCGGGGCTTTCAAGACAGGTTTGCTGTTTGCTTTTATGTATTTAGCTACTGGACGAAATTTGTGGTTGTCCATAGTTACACACGGCGTCTATGACACATTCGGATTTGTACTTCTATTATTGGGCTAACAGAGTGTTTGGCAAAACAACTTCACATAACAGCACATTTGTAATAGGCGGGTACGTGCTCCGAAGGCGGGTTTGGTTTTACAGAAAGTTCAGTTCTCCGAATGAACAATTCGTGCTAAAAACACGCCTATCGCAAATTTGCAAAACGTTAACGGAAAACCCGAGACTGCGACAACAAACTTTCAGACAGACAAATAACAAATAGGTTAAGAATGGACACAAAACAAATCATAGAAACCTGGGAAATTCACAACAGGATAAACCTGTATTTACTGAACTCTATTAAAGAAGAACATCTTGTAGATATTTCCGCTTCTAAAGGACGGAACGTAGGCGAACAATTTGCCCACATTCATAACGTGAGGCTAATGTGGCTGAAAGCAGCTGAGCCAGGATTACTGAAAGGGCAAAATAAAATTGAGAAAGTAACGGTTTCCAAAAAACTTTTGATGGACGAACTTAGTAATAGTTCAACAGCAATAACTTCATTGCTGCTAAACGGATTTGAACAGGGAAAAATCAAAGGATTTAAACCGCACCCAGCAGCTTTTTTTGGTTATCTCATTTCACACGAAAGCCACCACAGGGGACAAATTATGCTTTGTTTAAAACAATCAGGTCATGCAGTTGACCAGAAAACTCAATACGGAATTTGGGAATGGGGAGCGAAATTTACTGAATAAATAATAGGGATTTTATGCTTTTGGAATAAACCTAATTTCTTAGTTAGCTTGTCTACCATACGATCCCGGGCTCATTATATGGGCTCATCGCGGCAGGCGTTAATGTTCCAAAGCCAGAAAATTTTCAACACCAGCAGCAATAAAGATTTATGTTTTATCATCACGCAATACCCGAATGAAGACAAACTTTGCATCTGTTATTTCAATTATTGGACACCCTCTTTTAACTCTTTCCATTTTTGCCATCATTGCATTATTTGCATACGAAGAATTTCAAAGAGCTTTTTTACATTCATCATTTATTGTAGCTGGTATTTTTTTACCCCTTGCAATAAAAATGTATCTGAATTATAAAAATGGCACTTACACCAACTTTGATGTTTCTGATAAAACACAAAGGCAATCGTGGTATGGATTTGCTATTTTGATATTGCTAATAGTTACTATTATTTTATTTGCAACAGACCAACCCCGGACATTGCGGTTATCTGTTTTATTTTCGTTGATACTCGTGGTTACCTCTCAAATAGTAAACTATTTTATAAAAAGTTCATTACATGTATCATTTAATATTTTTTTATCTTTTCTCATCGTGCCTATGAATTTTATTGCAGGATTACTCTTCCTGGTTTTTACGATACTTATTGCATGGGCAAGATTAACTTTGAAGAGACATACAATCAAAGAAATTATCGCCGGTGCTTTCATCGGATTAATTATCGGCATATCATCTTTGTTATGTATTGGAAAAATCGCTAATGGGCAACCCTTCAATATTAAAATAGATTATGAAAATATCAAAATTAAGTAAATATGAAAACCACAGGATATTCAAAAACATCATTAGCAAAAAAGCTTGGTATAAAAGATAATTTTAATATCAGGATAATCAATGCACCTGAATACTATTTCAAACTGTTCTCTGACCTTCCAATCCACCTAGAGATCAATGCGAACCGTGCAGGTAAAAAAGATTTTATTCATTACTTCGAAACTTCTGCTGAAACACTCAATTCAACTTTGCCTAAACTGAAAAAAGAAATTCAACCCAACGGAATAATCTGGATTTCCTGGTATAAAAAATCTGCAAAGAAAGATACTGACATTACCGAGGATATTATCCGCGATATTGCTTTAAAAAATAGTATGGTGGATATTAAAGTCTGTGCAATAGATGAAATTTGGTCAGGACTCAAATTAGTTATTCGATTGAAAGACAGAATACTTAAAGATGGAAAACTTTAATAAAATGGATATTCAAAATTCGCCCAATTTTAAAGTGTGTTTACTGCTGTTGATAAGCTTTGCTGATTTAAAAGGCTGTAAATCTGAGTTGTTTTATTATCTTCATGCCCCAACAACTCTTTAACTATATAGTCGACCCTTAAAAACCCAAATTTCTTTTGGGGAGTAAATAACTTGATTGAAAAAAGAAATAATCGGCGAAATAAAGTGATGATGAAAAAAGTAATGAAAAGATGATCTCCATTTTCTCATCATCCTCTTAAAATTATAGGCTGCTGCTGATAACATTACATTTATCGCATCACCTGTTATCCCTTTGTAGAAATTTCTCTTCATTCTGTGATCTGATTTCAGATGTCCTATCATCGGTTCTATTGCAGCTCTTCTGCCAATATGAGTAATGAATATTTCTGATCCAGTATGTCTTTTAACGAAAAGAATAAACTGATCTGTGATTATCCCCCCTGCCTTTGCCATAGGCATGGCTATGGCATTCTTACATTTTAAACCAAATCTTTTTTCACTTTTTTATTTGTTTTTTTCTACTTTAATAACTTATTCCACTTTTTAAGGGAGGACTAAATAGTAGAAAAACTGTCTGCTACCTTCCCAGTTTTCACTTCATTAATTTCTTTTTGACAAATAGGAAGCTTCTATGATCAAATTAATCTATAAAAATGGAACCTTTTGGGCATAATTATAAAAATTGAAGAATGAAATTAGATTTCAAGAATATTTCTTGAATTTTATTGTTGATTTTTATTTTGAATTAATTTAAGTTCACATCAAAAATAATTAGGATTATTATGAGTTACTCGAAAATTCTTAAACCCCGGACTGAAGTTCTTAAAGGTGATGGCATTCAAGGAATAATTGATTTGGAAAACCTACGAACACAGAAAAAGAAAACGATTGAGTCATCACCAAAAGAACTTCTTGATTTGACTTACCCAACAAGTGATATAAGAAATGTTCTCTCGAAACTTCACGAACGATATAACTCAACCGAGCAAACCGCTGGACTATTTTTATTGGAAGGTTTCAAAGGTAGTGGTAAGTCACATCTTGAATTGTTAATCTATCATTTGCTCTCACATCCTGAACTAGGCAGCCAATGGATGAGTGATCATAATATTAAGTGCACCCTACCTAATAACATTCTTACACTAATTAATAAATTCACTGATTTTCCAAGTAATTTTCTTTGGAGGGTTATCTTTGAAAAACTTGATGCCGCTGACTTACTAACTGGAAATGAATTACCAAACCTTGATCAGTTACGGTCCGCATTAAATGGAAGAAGGATTGCGTTAATTTTAGATGAGTTAGAGATAGGCTTCGAACTAATAAATAATGAATTCAAAGCAAAGAACTTAGCATTCCTTCAGATGCTTAGTGAAGAAGCTCAACGATCTGAAAATTCCGCAATTACAATTTTTGCATCTGTCTATGATTCACATAAAGAACCCGGAGCGACATTAAAGAGAGTTCCGAGAGTTGAGATAAAGTTTTCTGAACCTAAAGATAGAAAATCAGTTGTCCTCCATAGGATTTTCTCAAACTATAAATCACACGATAAATCTAAAGTAGAAAACATCGTTCAAAGTTTTGTAAATCAATGGAAAAAGAATGAAGTAAAAGTAGACGAAAAATATATTGACTCCTTTCAGGAAAGTTATCCATTTACACCTGAAGTAATTGATATGTTGTTTAACCGTGTGCTTGTAAAGGATTTTCAAGGTAATAGAGGTCCGCTAAGTCTACTAGGCCGAATTGTTCAGCTTACAGCAGAGAAAGAGGATATTGTTTCAACAGCGCACTTTGATTTCAATGATAAAAGAATTCGGAACTATCTGCTTGATCTTGATAACAATCAGACATTACTTCAATGTGCACAAAATGATTTTAGGGACTTGCAAACAATTAAAAGATCAAATGATGTTATCAACTCAACACTAATATCTACTTTATGTTCTTCAGGAACTGTTAAGGGTATTAAAGAAATTGAGCTAGCAAGACAGGTACTAAAACCTGGTGATGATTTTAATGATTTCCAGGCAAGTATTAATACCCTCGTAAAATTTGGATCTTATTTCCACAAATCGGAGGATACATATTACTTTGATACTCAGGAGAAGCCATTCGCTAAAGTTGAATATCGTTCACTGAGAATTCCGCGTGAAGATGCTCTTGATTTTGCCCTATCACGCTGGGGCCAGCACATATTTAACGACTCATCAGCTATTGTATTCAGGGACGTGGCTCAAGTGAAAAATGATTTGCTGAAGCTCGAAAAAAATTCACCAAGATTTATTTTAGCACCAAAACGGTTAACAGATACTGAAAGAAAAGAGATATACCAGGGAGTTGAAAACCGGAATCTTGTAATTCTTCTTGAACCAAAGTCAGACGTATTTAACATATATGAAAATCAGGATATAATTAAATGGGCACAACTATCTTTAGCTGCCAAAGAGCTGAAATCAGGTGCCAGTGACTATGAACGTAAGAGACAGTATGAACGTATAGAAATAGATAATCAAAAATATGTTGACGATGCGTTCAAACGTGCTGGTATTGCCTATGTAATGGTAAGACTTAATAAAAACGAAATTGATTTCGAACTTGAATCAGTTGGAAATGCAGTTCAAAAAAATGAAGTTATTGAAAGTCTCAAAAAGAGTTTCTATCCACGACAAATCTTTGAAGAACACCTTCAGGATGAACTTGGCAGGTTCAAATCAATTGGCAAGAGCTGGCTCGTGAATCAATCAATAAAGGATGTAAAAAACACGTATAGAAAAACCTTAGGCTTCCCTGTTGTGCTGGCCGAAACCAACTTAATAGATGCAATTAAAAATCTATGCTTAAATAAACTTATCGGATTAGCACACCCAAGAGAGAAATTCTGTGGCTCGCATCCTAATTACAGTGGCTCTGAATGGGATGACGTTCAGGTTGTTGAACCATTTTTAGATGATAAAACTGATTCAGGTTTTATTCCGCACAGACCAGTTGAACGGTCTGTTGAACAAGAATTAAATGATATTGGTGTACTCACTGATAACGGAATTAGCGGCAGAATTATCCCGGGAGCAGAACCAATAAATATTAGTACGGCTAATTTTAAGTCCATTGGTGAATTGAGACAAGAAATAGCTTCGAGATTAAATGAAAAAGAAAATGGTGTCATTGAGAATATCCGGTTTACAATCTTTCTTGAAAAAACTTCAATTGATATTAGCACGTTACCTTCTTCACTAAGAGGATCATTATCTGGTAATGGTGATCTCAATTTCGAATTAAATATCTTCAAGTCTGGAAATTTCTCGAAGTCACAGATCGAGCAGCTATCAGAGCAACTACCTTCGTATCAGGATGCTGTTTATAAAGCTACACTTAAAGGTTATGTTAAAAAAGAAGAACCAGTAAATGAAAAATAGTTTTGATTTTAATACAGTATTTGATCTTCTAACAACACCTGGTGAAAGGATACCTTTAATACATAGGTGGATGAAAGAGAATGTCTGGTCTGAATCAGCTTTCAAATCAATGGACATTAAAACGTATTTTGAATCTGGTGAAAAACAAATTCAGAAACTTGAAGAGTTGATATTAACAAGCAGTAATGGAATTTATGATGAACTTTCTGCTCTTGCAGAGAAGAATTCTTCACTGCTTGAAGAACTAAAACAATCTAAAACTGCTTTAATCATATTTGATGGTACTTCTATAAGAGAGTTGCCTTTGCTTGAAAGTCTGGCAGTAAACACGGGTTTTCAAATAATAGAATCAAATTACCAAGCATCGGCACTTCCAAGCGATACTGTATCATTTGTCGAGCAAAGATTGGTTGGAAAAAGTATTTCGCCATCCCAACTGGAAAGTAGAAAAGAATTAAGTAGCCGAAACATAAAATCATATTATTATGATACTCCTATACGACATTTCGAAATTAAATCATCCGAGTTGAATTATCTTCTATGGTCAAGTTTTCCTGATGGTACATATACAAATTTTGAAGCCAGGAATTCTCTTCACTTTGAAACTTTCATAAAACAGTTTGATCTCGTGTGGAAAAATATTGTTATGGCAATACCCAGGGGATACAGAATTATAATCACGAGTGATCACGGTTATGTATATCTTAATAATGGTTTCGAATCACAGTCAAAAGGTGATATGGCTTTGAGATTTCTTAACCAGGAAAGATTCAGATATTACTCTGAGGATGAAGAAATTCCACTAAACAATTCTGAACTAAAAATAATATCTAACCGCAGATTAGGAATACTGAAAGGCAGAATAAAAAATAGACCGAAAGGACAATCAGCGAATAAAGTTTTTCGTCATGGCGGTTTATCTTTAATGGAAGTATTAACACCATGGTTGATAATTCAGAGGAGTTAGCTGAGGTAATGTATGGAAAAATATTTCGACAAATTTCTTGAAAACATAAAGCTAACTCAGTCCCAGAGGGAAGATGCTAAAACTAAATACGATGGAGTTTGTGAAAAACTTCATAACTATTATTATGAGGATACAGAATACAATGGTTCGACTAAATTATTAATAGGTTCTTATGGAAAAAAAACAAACATAAGACCCGCAAGGGATGTAGATGTGATATTTAAGATGCCAGATGAGAAATTTGATCAATACAATAATGCCTCAAATGGACAATCCAACCTTCTACAAAAAATTAGATCTATTTTAGAAGAGAAATATCCAAACACCGCGATTAAAGTATTTGAAAAAGTTGTTGTCGTAGAATTTTCTGAATCAAAACATAATGTTGAGTTGTTGCCAGCATTTGAACAGGAAGATAAAAAATTCAAAATCCCCAATTCATCACAATGTGGTTCCTGGGAAATATGGAATCCTAGGGCAGAAATAGATAAAATAAATACTTCAGATATAAGAAATGATGGTAGAACAAGAAGACTGGTTAGGATGATTAAAAAGTGGAGTGAAAGATGTTCAATAAATCTTAAGTCTTACATTATTGAAAACTTATCGATGAAATTTTTAGATGACAACAATTACAAATTCACTTATACTGATGTTATGTTATACGATTTCTTTGAGTTTCTTAAGAGCGAAGTTGACTCAAGAAATTTATCTTATGTTGAAACTGCGTGTAAAAGGGCGAAGAAGGCTATAGAATACAAACAAGCTGATAAAATAATAAAAGCAATTGCTCAATGGAAAAAAGTATTTGGTAATGATTTTCCAGGTCAGAAATTACTTAAAGAAGCTACAACAAGTGAAAAATATTATGCACCAAAAGAAGAATTTATTGAGGATTACTATCCGGTGGAATTAGACGAAAGTCAATACGTTAAAATAAACTGTAAAGTTACCCAAGATGGTTGGCGACCAGCATTACTCAGTAATTTAAGATTTTTACAAAAAAGGCTAAAGCTGCTCTTCTTTATCGAAGAAACAAATGTTGATGAACCATTTGATGTTATGTGGAAGGTTAGGAATTATGGTGATGAAGCCAAATCAAGTTGTGATTTGAGGGGGCAAATTTGGAGAGATGGTGGAAATAGAGAAAGAACTGAAAATACTAAATACTATGGTGATCACTATGTAGAGTGCTATATAATAAAAAATGATAAATGCATTACATACGATAAGTTAATAATCCCAATCAGAAATTAGGAACATTATGGATGACACAGCATATGAAATTGTAAAAGAATGTGAAAGAGAGGAGGAAAATTGTTTATACACATCGACTACTTTCTTTTACTGGTTAAAGTCTCTAAGAAGACTAAGAACATTTTTTATCATCACTCCACTACTCTTGGGTGGATTTTCAGGAGTTAAAATACTTACTTCATCAGAGATTGACTGGGTTAAGTATATAGTTGGGATATCTGCACTACTTGCCGGCATTATTCCTAGTATCTATTCGGCTCTTAAATTAGATCAAAAAATAGAACAAGTTGATTCAGCAGCATCAAACTACAAAATATTTCAAGGAAAATTTCGCAGATTAAAAAATATTGACTCGAAGACATCTGGTTTCAAAGACGAGTTTGATCAAGTTATAGAACAATACGAAGCTCTTAAATCTGCTAGTTTAACTCCACCAGAAAGATTTTTTGCTAGAGCAAAATCTAAAATCGATAGGGGTCACTATGATTTTTCAGTTGATATAAAAAATAATAATAAGTAAATCAAATATGCATTAAGGCAAATTATATGGCAAAGATCAAGCAACAAGATAACAAGGAAAAAGTAGGTACAATTCTCGATAAGAACATTGTTAAAAAAATTAAAGACCGCTCACATCGAGAAGGAAGATCTATTAGCGAAATTATCCAGGATGCAATTCTTAAATATGAAGAGATTGAGCCAACAAAGCTTGAACTGAGAAAAGCAGCGGTGGCAAGATTTTGCTCAAAGCCCTTTAATCTTAATCAGAATGAAATAGAAGAATTATTAACCGAGGATTACTACGAACAATGAATCTATTACAGATACCCCAACAACAGCCGGTAATAATAGATACGAATATTTTTGTCTATGCTGCACAACGTGACTCAAAACAGTGTATTAAGCTTTTAGAGAAATGTGCCACAGATGAAATGTTTGGAATTTTACCAACTCATATTCTCGCGGAACTCACTCATGTTTTGCTGCTTGCTGAAGCCAGAGATCTTGGTTTGATTAAAGGTTCTAATCCGGCAAAACAGCTTTCAGAAAATCCAAACAAGATAAAAGCATTAAACAGATATGAAGTTTTAATTCGTGACTTACTTTCTATCGGATTAAAACTCGAATCTTTACAAAGAGAAGATTTTTTAACTGCAATGTCATTGCAGAGGCAATATGGTTTACTCACAAACGATGCATTGTTTTTAGCAGTTGCAATAAGATTAAGAGTAACCGCTGTAGTTTCTGCCGATTCTGTTTTCAAAAATATTCAAGGAATTTTTCTGTATTCACCAGATGATATAAATGAATAATACAAAACGAGCTATAGAAGAATCATTTCCAATTGTTGAAATAAACAAACTTGCAGTTCCTGAACGTAATGCGTTCAAGCCTATTTACACTATGCATAAGTGGTTCGCCCGCAGATCTTCTTCTGTGTTCCGTGCTATACTGCTCGCAGCAATGAAACCTGCCGGGACTGATATTATGGAAGAATTCTATAAAGACCATACTAACGATCCAGATACTAATGGCAAAGTTATTTTGGATCCGTTTATGGGTGGCGGAACAACTGTTGTTGAAGCTTTACGACTTGGCTGTAAAGTAATCGGTATTGACCTTAACCCTGTTGCCTGGTTTATTGTAAAAACTGAAATTGAACCTGTAGATATTGATGAGTTAAAAAAATCATTTGAAAGACTTTCTAATAGGATTGTAAGCTGGTCCGGAAAGCCATTAAAAGAAACTTTACTTGATCTTTATAAAACAGAATGCCCTTCTTGCGGAAACAAAGATGCTGATATTATTTATACGTTTTGGGTCAAGTCAGCTCCCTGCACTACTGGAACTTGTGAGCATCAAACACCGCTTTTCTCAGATTATATTATTTCGCATAAAAAACCATCTATAAGATATTATGAAGATTGTGAATGCCCGGAATGCAATAAAAAGTTTGATTGGGAAATTGAACCCGTTGCTCTTATTGGCAACAAGTCTTTGATGATAAATGCTACCCAGTTTTCTGCGGGAATTGGTAGAGCGTCTGCACGATGGTCTTATGCACCGGAAAAATCTAAAACAGAATGCCCCTGGTGCAGCAAAAGTGTAACGCCGGTGATTAAAAAAATAAAAAGAAACGTAAAAAAGTTCCATTAAATGTTTTATTCTGTCCTTCCTGCGAAGAAGTCTGGCAGTACAGAGGTGAACTAAAAACAGATTCTATTGTTGATTGTCCCACTTGTATGCATTCATATAATCCTAATGAAGGCAATCTTCCCGCAAAGGGAAAGTTTATTTGCCGTGGAACGTGTAATGGAAACGTTGATGCTATAATAAGCGCAATAAGAAAACTGCCAAAGAACCAATTACTCGCACTACGACCTTATGCGATTGAAGGTTATTGTGAACACTGTTCTGGAAATAAAAACGGTAAAAACAAAAAAGAAAATTTCTTCGAGATGGACGAGGATGAAGATATTGACGTAACAGATAATAATTCTTCATCAATATTAGTAAAAAATAATGGCAAGTTCTTTAAGAGATTTACTTCACAGGATTTAGCCAAGTTTCAGCAAGCAAAAGAAATATGGGAACAGCAAAAATCTACGCTACCCTATCCAAAATCTGAAGTACCAGTTGGAGAAAAAACCAAATCTGGTTTGATCGCACATCACTATAATTACTGGTATCAAATGTTTAATGAAAGACAGCTTTTAGCACTTTCTACTTTATTTAAGGAAATTGATAATGAAGAAAATCAAGTGTTAAAAGAAATGTTACTGAGTGCATTCATAACTGCTTTAGAGGGTAATAATACATTTTGTAGGTATACTATTAGCGGTGGTAATAAATCTCAAGGAATCTTTTCAAGACACGACTTTCAACCAAAACTTACATCTACAGAAAATAATCTTTGGGGATCCGAGTATGGTCATGGAATGTTTTCAAATAAATTCAATCTTGTAATTGAAGGAAAAGCTTTTGTCTCGAACCTTATGATAGAAAAATAGGGCTTGATGATAATAAGTTCGTAATGAGTAATGAAAAAATTCAACCAGAGAAAGGAAAAGCTTTGATACTGTCGCAGAGTTCTGCTTCAATCAGCCTAAATAATAATTCTGTTGACTATATCATAACAGATCCGCCTTATGCTGGAAACGTAAACTATTCGGAGTTGTCCGATTTTTTCTACGTGTGGTTAAGAATTCCATTGAAAGATATTTATCAGCAATTTCAGCCAGAACAGACCCCAAAAGCAGAGGAAGTCATTGAAAACAGAACAAGGGGAAAAACATCCGATGATTTCAAAGATGGATTAAAAAGTGTATTTCAAGAAACTTACAAGGTTTCGAAAGATAGCGCTTCTTTAATATTTACATTTCACCATTCGGAAGATTCAGCTTGGGAAGCACTTCTTGATGCAGTGTGTGAGGCTGGTTATTTAATTGAAGCTGTTTATCCAATTCACGGCGAAGCAGAAACTTCACTTCATCTTATGAATAACGAAGCAATTTCATACGACCTTATTCACGTTTGCAAAAAACGAGAGAGAGATTCGACGACTAAACGATCTTGGGCTGGAGTAAGGCAAGAAATTAAAAAACGTGCAAGAGAGGAAATAAGAATAATCGAATCAGGGAGATATGGACATGAAACTCTTCCTGCACCAGATGTTAATATTCTCCTTATAGGAAAATGCCTGGAATTATATAGCAAGCACTACGGAAATGTGGTTGATTACAAAGATCAGCCCGTTCCAATTAAAGAAGCTTTAGAAGAAATCAAGATGATGGTTGATCAGTTATTAACCAAAGACAATCCATTACCTCAAGAGTTAGAAGATATTGATGTGCCCTCTTATATTTATTTAACGGCACTCTGTTCAAATAAGGAAATAACTGTTGACTCAGTAAGCAAAATAGTAAGAGGGATTATCGAACCATCAGAATTGAGAGAATGTGGAATAATTGTAAAGGGTAGAGAAAACAGAGGAAGAACATTTGAAGTTAAACAGCCAACTGAAAGATTGAACGAATTAAAAGAAAAATTCCGAAATGGCAGCAGTTCTCAGCAAACACTTTTTAATGATACAGAAATCCATTTGCCTGAGAATATTCTATTGGTGGACGTACTTCACTTTTTACTTGGGCTTGCAGAGTCTGGCGACAATTTATTACCCTGGCTTGAAAAGTTTGGTGGATTAAAACCAAAGATACGTGCAGCATTAGAACATATGATGAGAGAAAATAAAAATTTTGTATCACCAGCCAAGAAAGTTCTTGGACTTTTAGACGAGCGCACACTGTTTACTAATACAGATATTTCTCAACAAGGTAAAGGATAATCTATGCCAGGTTATGTTCTTGTAGAGCAAAAAAGTCTTACACCTCCCCGTCCTTCAGGACAAGGAGTCAAAGCAAATACACAGGAAATTGGATTCAGCGATTTTTTGAGAGAATTGAAACAGGATGAATTTCCATTTAATGAAAATAGCAGTTTGCGTGTTGTAGGAATTGAAGATGTCTTGCTCGCTTCAAGACCAAATATGGATGAGTTTTGCCGACAAATAAGAAACACACTTCAAAGCGCTGGCAATTATTTCTTTTCGAAAGGATGTGGTGATGTTCAAATTGTTTTCAGAGGTGAATTAGTAAGAGGAGCTCATTTGATAGTAAGACATCCAACTTCAGATATAAATATCTACCTGATATTTGGATCGCCAGCCCAAGAAGAAATAAATGGTCAGTGGATTTATAAAAGTAGTTTTAATCTAAGTGGTAATTAAATAAGAGGAAAAGATGTTTACAGCAGAGCAAAAAGTAGAATATATGCCTAAAGTTGGTGAACGTGTAAAAGTAAAAGGTCGTGAAGATCTTGGTATAGTTGAAATTTATCGTGTTAGCGAACTCTATGGTATTTATCAGGCAGATATAATGTATGAAGATAATAATGGAAGACATCTTCAAAGCTTTCCCGTTGAGAGATTAGAGCCCGCTCCAGATTTATGGCAGAGAATAATCCGTAATGACCTTGATTCATCAGTTGATTTTTTACTGAAGCAATTAGCTTTTCAATTGCCGCTCCAGAATAATGGTGGACAGCTTTCCAATAGCAGAACAGATCTTCTCCCCCATCAGATACTGCTAACCCGCGATGTTGTTTCAATGAGACATAGAAGATTACTTGTTGCAGATGAGGTTGGTTTAGGAAAAACAATTGAACTTGGGATGATAATTAAAGAATTAATCAGTCGTGGTGAAGCAAGCAGAATACTTATTGTGACTCCAGCCGGTTTGATTAAGAACTGGCAAAGCGAATTAAGAGATGCATTCAGATTAAATTTTGAGATACTTGGAACTGATTTTACCGACCAGGGTTTTGCTTCCTGGGAGAATCATAATCGTGTAATTGCTTCAATAGACACAATTAAACGACCACAGCGATTGGAAAGATTACTTGGAGGTCCCAAGTGGGATATGATCATCTTTGATGAAGCACATCATCTAAGCAGAACACGATATGGGAAAAAAGTTACGCCAACACTTAATTACAAACTTGGAGAAGCATTACGATCCCATACTAAAGATTTAATATTTTTATCAGCGACTCCACACCAGGGAAACGCTTATCAATTTTGGTCTCTAATTCAACTTCTTGATGAAACATTATTTGATTCTGAAGAAGCAATGATGGAACACCGGGGATTTCTAAGTCGTGTTATGATAAGAAGAACAAAACGAGAAGTGACAGACAAGAATGGAAATCCTATTTTTATGCGGAGACAAGTTCACACACAATCATTCCAGCTTGCATTATCTGAAAGAAACTTTTATGAAAAACTAACCGATTATCTGCGTGAAGGGTATAATGTTGCCGGTGTTGGTAATGGCGAAGGCAGAACAACAAATCAGCAGCGTGCAATTGGTTTTGTAATGACTACGTTTCAGAAGATTATGTCATCAAGTATCAGGGCAATAAAGCAAGCATTGAGAAGAAGACTATTAGTTTTACTAATTAGAAAGCAGCTTGAACTTTCGAATAGGAGAGCTAAGTCCAGTTCACGATCTATTGCCGAAGAGCTTCTTGAGTTGCAAGACGAAATGAGAAAACTTATTTCTGAGATTATACAGATCCCTAATATTCCATCAAGGCATCCGGAAATTGATACGATACTTGCACAGACAACTCAACGTGTAAGCAGAACATATCAACCAGAAGAAACAACTGAGTGGTCACTGGATAGTGATGAAGAAGGTGAAGATGGAATTTATGCCGATGCAAATATTCCGGATGAAATTCAAAAAGTAAAAGAATTATTAAGCATCGTTCCTGATGAAGTTGACAGGAAGTTTGATACACTTACAAGAGCAATCGATTCTATTCGTAATTCAAATCCAAAAGAAAAATTTGTAATCTTCACCCAATACGTTGAGACTCTTAATTTCTTAAAAGAAAAATTAGAAAATATTTACGGACAGGATAAAGTTGCCCTAATTAAGGGTGGTCCGCTCGATAACAAGATTGAAGCAAAAGAAAAATTTTGGGATGAGGACGGTGCACAGTTCTTAATTTGTACATCTGCCGGGGTGAAGGAATAAATCTACAGGTTGGTCATATTCTGTTTAATTATGATCTTCCCTGGAATCCAATGGCAGTTGAGCAAAGGATAGGTCGTATCCATCGATATGGGCAAAAAGAAACTTCACAGGTTTATAATTTAGTTGCTGAAGACACCGTTGAAGAAAAAATATATCAGCTGTTAAATTCAAAGTTAAGAGAGATAGCAGAACATATTGGCAAACTGGATCCAACTACTGGTGAGCCCGTTGAAGATTTTAGATCAGAAATTCTGGGATATATGGGTTCATCACCAAATTATCTCGATTGGTATAAACACGCTTTGGTACATAAAGATTACAAACGAACCGAGAAAGAGATTGAGGAAGCAATGCAGAAAGCCATTCAATCGATTGAAGCGCTGAAAAATCTAACGATGGATTTAAGCTCCTTTAATTTGCAGGATTACTTAAGTATTGAAGGAAAATTTGGACTTAGACATTTGAAACCTTTAATTGAAACAGCAATTCTAAGACTGGGTGGGTCTATAATTCCCCGAGGTGATTTTTATAGTATTGTAACACCAACGCCTATTTCCAATTTCACAAATGTAGCTGCAAAATATGAACTCGTAACTTTTGACAGAGAGTTAGCAATGCGGAAAAGACAAGCTGAACTAATGGGACTGGGTCATCCACTTGTTGATGCAATCATTCAATACTATCAGCAAGTTACAATGGCGGGTGATGTCACTACTCTTCCCAAAAGCGATTATGATGAAAATGAATATGTGGTTGTCAATACTCAATTTGCAATTGATGTCGAAGGTGGTTCGCAGCATAAAGAAGTTAAAGCAATAAAAATAAATAATTCAGGAGATGTTCAAATATTACAGGATGAATGGCTACTGAACAAATTAGAGAAGAAACAGTATAATGGTGCAAATCAAACTACAATTGAACTTAACTGGCAAAAAATTAAGAGCAATTATGAAGGAGCAGTCGGAGCGATATTATCACAAATAAAATCATCGGTTGAAAATCCGGTTGGTGCCAGGGTGAGGTTGTTGGGAATAACAAAAATATCTTAATTGAAGCAAACAGTATGCAAATAAGAATTAACAGTGAGCCCGGACTTCAAAAATTACTAAACTCTTACTTAAAGAGAGGCGAAGAAATAAAAAAATTTATTGAAAAAAACGGATTAAAACGATTTAGTTACAAAAAATTTGTTGCTGATTTAGGAGAATATTGTTTCTACACATATTGCAATCATGTCTTTATTCCGGGATCATTGAAGCAAAGCGAAAAGGCTACGGCCCCATATGATTTTGAAGGTACTTTTATTAGAAACCAAATATTTAAGAAATTTTGGGATAGAACATGTTTAATAGAAGTAAAGACAAGACACGCTCAAGAAAATGATCCATATTTATTGGGAATTAAACTTGAAAAATTTCAGATATTAGCATTTGTTTTTCTTAATGAAAACTATAGCTGTAATTACATTAGTCTAATTGACCGGGATGGACTTCAAGGAAAAATTACTGGTAAACAGAATAGATTGATATTTAAAGATGATAATATTGAGAAAATAATCTCATCTGGTAACTTTGAAAAAATTATTCCAACAAAAAATAAAGGTGTGTAGAAATGTCTAAGAAAAATCAACATGTTGTTCCACGTAAGGATGGGTGGGCTGTTAAAAGCGAAGGAAGCTCTAAAGCTAGTGTCATAAAACCGACACAAGAAAAAGCTATCAAAGAAGCAATAAAGATTGCAAAAAATCAAAAATCTGAAGTCGTTATACACGGTCGGGATGGCAAGATCAGAGATAAAGACAGCTATGGAAAAGATCCTCATCCACCAAAAGATAGGAAACACTGAGAGGGTTACTTATGGAAGAAGAAGTATATAAAATTAAAGCAGTGGAAAATATTGTCCGTGCTTTTATACACCTCCTTCCAAAAGGAGAAGCTATTGATAAGTTATTATTTAGTTTGAAAGACGCCAGTGAATATGCTGAGCAAGAAGAAATATTATCATTCATTGAATCACGAGTGGGCAGTATTGTAATTAACCAACTGAAAGAGATTAACGAGATTGAAAAAATCAGCTCCATTCTGAAAGAGAAATTGGGTAGTATTACTGAAGTATCTAAACAACTTTGCGAACACATAAAAGATCAAGATAATTTCAATGCAGAAATTAAAAAATTATTGGAAGAGTCCAGGATCAGATACTGATTGAGTTCGAAGATGTAAATAAAAAACTTGATATTCTACTAAGTCGGAGTGAAGGTTCGTTCACATCTTCGGATAAGGAAGTTATAGCTTCTCTGTTCAAATCATTATTTGAAAATTTTGGTAAAAAATTAACAGAATTAAAGTATAATGAAGTTTTAGAAAGTATTGACGCAATAAAACAGTTAACTGGATTTAAGAAAATCGATGAAGTACTCCAACTTGAAGTATTATCCTATGAAGCTGAACTCAATTTGAAATTGGGAAAACAACAAGTTTCTGGGAAGATAACTGAGCAAATTATTAGCAAAGAAAATTATTCTATCAGGATCTGTGACTATCTACTTTACTATGCCTCAATTATGAAAGATAGATCATTATTTGACAATATTTTGTCAAAGTATAAGTCATTCGGAGTAGAACAGAAAAAATTACGATGAAGGAAGTCTTTTGGCAATATATTTCTGGTAACCATATCACACTCCTAAATTTATTATGTAATGATGATAGCTATTCAAGTATTAAGGAGGAATTTCTAGATTCAGCCGGTGCTAATTTCTTTGCTGGGATGTCTCTATTTCATATTAAAAAATATGATTTGGCAAAATCATATTTCAGGGACGCTTATGAAAAAGAAAAACTTTTGTTCACCAGTATTATAAATTGTTAAATGACGCATTTAATATTATTGATCGCAGGTCAGCAATATTTTTAATTACTGAATCTGAAAGGAAAACATTAATTGCTGTTTTGAAAGAATTATCAAGTGATGGTTGTGTAGAATATTTTGGGAAAGCTCCTGCGCAATTAAAAGAAGAATATTTTATCCAAAGAATAACTATTGCACTGCACATTGGTGACAAAGCTGGGCTAGAAGAATATCAAAAATGTCCCGACGAACTAAAGAATAGAGAAGGCGTTAAAGGAATATATGCCGACGTTCTATACTTCAATGATAATTATGAAGAAGCCAATAAAATTTTAGTAGAACTTTACTCAATTAATAGTGATTTTAATTTCATAACAAAAATACTAAGCACTTATTTACAAACAGGTAAATATGAAGAAGCATTAATATTTTCTGAAGGTATAAAAAAATTTGATGATGAAGGCATAATTTATTCATTGGTTATTGAAGCATACGCTAAATTGAATGAAATAGAAAAGGTAATTGAATTTGCTTCGGAAAAAATCACTCATTGTAAATATCCAATTTATATATACCGTGTAATAGGAGATCTGTTTTCTGACATTGGTGATTTCCTTAGAGCAAATGAATTGTATTCAAAAATGATAGAAGCAATACCCTATGACAATTATGCACCAAGGATTCTATTTGCAAAACATCTTAAATCTAAGAATGCGATAGAAATTTGTTTAGAATGTTTGGAACCTTACCTCAAGTACAGTTATGAAGCTCAAAAGCTATTTGTTTATGATGCTGTAAAAACAGAAAACGAAAAATATTTTAAGAAAGCAGAGGAAATAATTGAAAAAAATATTACCGGAGATATAGATAAGACCTATTGGATTGGTAACAAAATAGAGCTTGAATTTAATAGAAAAAGATATCATACAAGTCTGAAATTTCTTAAAGAATTGTATGAAATCGATACGAGTTCAAAGGTTGCGTACAAACTAGCTCATTTGAAACTGCTATTAGGTGATAAGGATGTTGCCGGACTAACAAGCAAATTAGAGAACGAAGAAAATCCCCATTTCATTATGATGGCTGCAAACTGCTATTATGTGTTAGGAGATTATGAAAGAGCTGAAAGTCTAAGTCTAAAATCAATTGCAGTACACGGAAATAATTTTGATGAAAATTTGTACGCACAGTTTATACGAATTAATCTGGGTCCTAAACCTGGAATGCCTGATATTGCGGAAATTGAAGAAGTATCGAATGATTGCACAGTTTTATTGGAATCCGATTCACAGCAAATCTGGATCGGAATTACTTCCAGACCAGAATTATTAGTGAGAGAGAATGAGTTCAAGTTTGCAGATACATCATTTTTCTTTAGGGGCGACGAAAATGTAATTCACTTAATTGGAAGCAGTAAGAATGATCCTGTGGTATTCGATAAAAAAAATTGGATAATAAAGGATATTTGGAAAATAAAAACTAAAGTTGTCAGGCATTGTATAATGGAATATACGAGTAAAGTGCCTGACTCAAGTTTTTTGAAACTAGTTGAACTCAATGAAAATAGTCCAATCGAATCTATGATGCCTATTTTAGTTGAAGGCGAGATTTATGAAAAACAAATTTTAGCTGATTATAATTTTAGAAATGGAATTGGATTGCCACTACACCAAGTTGCATTACGTAAAGGAAGAAATATTATTGACGCTCTTTTGTATGTACTTGAAAAACCAAATCAGCTTTTTTTCACTGGTGAAATAAATTTGGTTAGTATTAAAGAACAAAAAATTGTTCTATCTCCCTCTTCAATTTCAATGATATCCTTGATCGGAATATTAGATATTGTCATTTCTACTTACAGTGACCAATTGATAGTCTTAGAGAGTACAAAAAGTATTTTATTGATATAGTTGATAAAATGAATACTGAGGAATATGCTATTGCAATGTCAATGGGATCCGATCAGGGTCGATTCATCGGAACAGATTATACCAAGGACTTTAAGAGAAAAAGAATAAAGTTTTTTAATGAAATAATTCAAGCTTTGTCGAAAGTAGTAGTAGCTACCGAGGCACTGAGACCAGAGGAACTGGATGAAAAATCTAAATATATTGAATTAATATCTCGCCAAGATTATGAACATTTGAAATTTGCAAGTGAGAATGGCTATATATATTTACTTGATGAACTGTTCATTAGAAAAGTAAGAGGATTGTTCAATAAAAATATTGATGTTATAAATACCGCTTCACTGTTATATGTATTGTTAGATCAAGAGATTGATGTGCTGTTAGAAAAATTGAACAATTATCGGTTGGGGGATATAATTATTTATTTAATTTGGAAGCATTAGAATTTATTACTGAGAGACTATTTGATAAATACAAAATTATAGGTAGTGATAGTAAGTATGGTGTTTTGTTAAAAATAATTCACAATGTATTATCTCAGTATATGATTTTCACAAACAATCTTAAAGTTGTCGTTAACTATCTCAACTATCTTTATTATCATAATACAGATAAAAGGGCAGAATATTTAATTCATTCGTTATTGAAAGAATTGTGGCGCTTTATCAGTTTATACAATCTTGATCCAAATGTATTGCTTGGGGAATTAGAATTTATTTGTAAGGGAGACAAAAAATAAAATTTTATTTTTCCACGAGATGTTGAAAGAAATTGATCAGGAATACTGAGAAATATTTTAAGTTTAATCAGTCGATCATATCTGGAAGTTCAATTCTTTTAATCCTAGATCTGAGCTCGATCAAATCCTTTCTTCTGATTTTATCTTTAAAGTTTTTTTTCTCATAAAGCTTCCCATCTCGTAAATCTAGTTTATAGCCTGTTTGAATATTATGAGCGTGTGGTAAAAAGGGAAACGGATCCGGATCATATCTATGTATTCTCCAAATTTCACCTTGAGCTTTAACTGTCTCTTCATTTAGTGGTTTAGGTACACCATCTGGAAGAATGGATTCGTGAAGAACAACTTCTTCATACTCACTCCAAGCCTTAAAGTCAATGTTTGACACAAGATTTACTAAGTGCTCTTCAGTCCAATCAATATCCAGCAAATCAGACTCATGTCCTAGTTTTAGAACTACTATTACAGCTGTTTGAAGATCAATCTTTTCTTCAGGTATCTTAATTTTTTGAGCTATGGTTTTTCTTGCATTTCGGCTAACTGCTATCCAATTGCTCAGTCTTTCTTGGTTCAAGTATTTATCCATTTTTTAACAATAAGTTCAAGATGGTTTGAATGAGGCCTCCTCATAGTGTCAGCAACTATCCAATCATTACTGTTAAAATAATAACGAGAGCTGCCCAATCGCAAAGATTTTTTGATTGAAAAGTCACAAATAATAAATGGTATAAGAATAGTAACTAACAACTAATTAGGAGTTACTATGTCTTTTACTATTGGAGCAGACCCTGAGTTGATCTGCCACAGAAACGGTCAGTTCGTTCCCGCTCATAATTTTTTCAAATCTAATTCTAGCTTTGGGTTAGATGGCTGCGAAAGTACAGCTGAAATAAGACCAGGTTTTTCTGAATCACCTATTGATCTTACAAGCAAAATATTTCAGATACTCGATTATGGTCACGACAAAGCACCTGACCTTGAGTTTATTTCTGGGCATTATGTTGATGATTATTCTATAGGGGGTCACACGCATTTTTCTATCGATCCAATTCCTGAAGTTATTGAAGGATTGGATATTGTTTTAGGTTCACTCAGTAACTGTATTGATGATAAAATGCAGAGACAAAAAAGAGAACGAAGCGGTTACGGTAAACGTGGGGCGTACAGAAGAAAGAGCTATGGTTTTGAATATCGTACACCAGGTTCGTTTCTTCTATCACCTTCAGTCACACTTGTTCATTTTACTTTATCAAAGCTTGCTGTTGTTGGAGTTCTTGAAGATAAAGTTGACTTCAATGAACTTAAGAACAGACAGCATTCAGCAAATTTTCTTCGTCAGCTAAAATATTCACTTCATACAATTCCAGATGATTGCAGAGAAGGACTTAAAGAACTGGATACACTTCTCGGCAAAAGATTAAACTGGAGTGCCGATATACTTCCAAATTGGGGTTTAAGGAGGGCAGCATAATATGCACTGTCATAACTGTAACGATCCAATTAACAATGATCAAGCAAGATTGGCATTTGAAGAACCATATTGTGAAGATTGCTTCGACAATATGTTCAACTACTGCTGCAGGTGTGATGGAGTTATCTATCGTGAATCTGCCTACTATAATGATGAGGGCGATCCATACTGTGAAGAGTGCTATCAAGACAACTTTGATGATGATGCCCCTGACAATCCTGATGTCTCAGATTCTGATAGAGAACTTGTTGTAAAACTATCAAGAAGCTGGTTACAAGGAAAAATAGAAACAAGAAGACCCCTGTTCATCAACGATAAAGATATTCTACTCAGAACAATCAAAGACAAAGTAGGATTGGTTGATAATCCCATTTACGTTTTTGGATTAACAGATAGAGATGAATATCAACTATCAGTAAGTGCTGATCTGTTTGATAGAGTCCAAACCTTCGTTCAGCTTAATGATATTAAAGCTATTGTTGTATCCAGTCCTGGGTGTAACAGACTTGGGATATCATTAACACTTCGTAAGAATAATCAGAAAGAAATAATTGAACTGATTAAACAGATAACCACAGTTAGAGAACTGGTTCCCGCCTAAAAATTAACAAGGAGTAAAATACAATGTGTGGAATAATGGGATTTTTTTCCTTCGGGAAAACTATGCCCGATAAAGAAAAAATAACAAATATGTTTTCACTTTTAGAATCCCGAGGAAGAGACGCTTCGGGATATGCTTTTATAAGAGATAACAATCTGATAGTTAACAAAGCTGCCATAAAATCATCTGAGTTTGTAAAAACAGAAGACTGGAAAGAACTTGAACTTCCATCTTCAATGATCTTACATACCCGAATGAAGACTCAGGGGAGCGAGAAAAATAATGCAAACAATCATCCTCTGTTCTCAAAGAATGGAATCGCAATAGTTCATAACGGAATAATCTATAATGATAAAGAGATCTTTGGCAAAAAACAGCGCGATGCGGAAGTAGATAGTGAAAGCATTCTTCATCTTCTTTCAATGAAAATGAAAGGTGATAAAATCAAACGATTATTCGAGCGTGTGGAGGGTTCGTTTGCAGTTGCTGTGCTTGATAAGTACCAACCTGAAAGATTAGTTCTAATCAAGAAAGATAATCCAATTGATCTGTATTACGATTCAAAGGATGATATCTTCTACTTCTGCAGTGAACGTGAAATAATGCAGGAAGCATTAAACATTGAGAAAGTATCTGTTCGTGGATTTAACCTGGGAGAAAAAGACTTTCATTTCTATGAGATGCAGAATAACTATGCATTATTTATAAATAGGGAAGGAGTTGAAAGTTATCAGAAATATTACCCATCAAAAAGTAAATGGTTTGATAGAAGATATAGTTATCCGTTGGCCTCTGATTTTGAAGAGATGATCATTGAATGTCCGTGGTGTCTGTCTCCGACTACCTACTACAATGGAAAACTATTTAATAAATGTCAGGTATGCGGGGCTGAGATAAATGAGGAGGATTTATATGTCATATAGTCCGAAGATAAAACCAGAACTGGTAAGAGAACTTTACCTGCTTAAGCATTCAAACACCAGAAAGATACCGATGACAAAATTAGTTAATGAAGCTATTACACAATACTTAGAAAGGAAAACAAAAGTAAATGGAAAAGAAGAAAGCAATACAAATGGCTTTGAAAATTACAGAGTCAGTGCTTGAAGTGCTGAAGGATGAACTCACTGATGATAAAATTAAAATGGAAAAAGTTAAAGTGAAAAAAAATGAAAAAAGAAACGATAAAAAAAGTGCTGGCAACGGCAGGTAAGGTCGCGATTGATATTCTGATAGTTATTCTAACCAGAAAATTTCCGAGGAGATAAAAATGGAAGTAAACTTTTTGGATGAGCTGCTTCAGGAAGCAGAGTTAAAAGAAGAAGAGCAGACTGAAGCTTACTTTGATCTGCTCCTGCTTCAGATAAAGCAGCTTACAAAACAGATTGAATACAACTTCTCCCAAAGCGAGAAAGAATGTTCTATGATTAACAGTTTTGTTCTTCATAAGAATGCTCAGCTGCAGGAAAAGATCAGATGGCTGGAGATGAAGCTTGAAGCTTTCATTCGAGAAAGGAAGGAGAAAACAATTGCTCTTCCTAACGGAACACTTAAGATGCACAAGAAACCAGATAAGGTTGAAATAGAAAATCTTGATCTGTTCTTAAAGAAAGCAAAACCGGCGATGCTTACTGTTGTTCCTGAAAGTTATAAACCAGATATGAATAAGATCAAGACTTACATAAAAACAAAACCTGTTCCCCCTGGAGTTAAAGTAATTGAAGGTAAAGAAGAATTCACATATAAACTAAGAGAAGAAAGCGAGGAAGAAAATGGCAGAACGAAAGAAACTGGAACTGGAGTTGAACAAGATCGTGCACTTGGAATTACTATTTGATGAGCCGATGGTTGGTCAAAGCAGATATGGAGAATATTATCTCTACTCAGTAAAGAATGGAACAGATCAGGAATACTCATTCTTTGCACCTGCAGAAGTAAATGAGCAAATTAAATCACTTCGTAAAGGTGATAGATTTGAAATCACAAAACTTGCAGAACAGAAAGGGACGAAGATTGTAACCTCGTACAATGTCAAAGTAGAAAAGAAAAATCTTGAAAGTCCTGTAAATGAGATAAACAAAAGTAACGGCACTGATTACTTTTACGACCTGATGCTCACTTCCTGCAAAGATGCGGTTCGCATTCAAAATGAACTTGGTGGACTTATGGATGCAAAATCTCTTGCTGTTACTTTGTTCATTGCAAGGGCTAAAATAAATGGTAACGGACATAGTTAAAAAGGAGGTGAGTTAAGTTGACTGAACAATTAGAAAAACGTCTATCAAAGTTTACATTTCCTGTTACTGAGAGGAGGGTGTTCTTTGATAATCCTTCAAAGGGATTGGACTCAACTAAAGAATACAAAGCAATAATCAGAACTGATAAGAACAAGCTTATCTCTATAATGCAGGACTCTTATCAGTTGATTCCGAATCGTGAAGTGATTATGCCTCTGCTTGATCAGCTTCATCAGCTTGATACCAGATGGCATTTTGATAACTCACATTCGTTTGTGGATTCAAAAAGAATGAGACTGCAGGTTACTTTTCCAGAACTTAAAATGAATGACGGAAGAAGTGATATTGCTTTGTCGTTGTTTCTTCACAACAGTTACGACGGCAGTGAAGGCGTTAGAATGTATTGGGGTGCCATTCGCGCTATCTGCTCAAACGGAATGGTATTCGGCGAAGTGCTTTCAAAATTCTATTCAAAACATACAAGCGGAATAAATCTGGGCAATCTGAAAGAACAGGTTGAATCAACTTATAACCAGATACCAGTTATTAAAGAAAGAATCTCAATACTTCAGAAGATTGAAGCAACTCAAACAATTTCAGATGAGATAAATAAGAAGCTTGGCAAGAATGCAGCAGCCTATGTTGCTGAGCAGCCAGCTCCTGAGAGCCAGTGGATACTTTATAACTATCTCACTTACTACATATCACATCTTATTGATAGAAGGATGAGAGCTTCATACCAAATGAAGGTTAGTAAATTATTCAAATTATAAATTAGAAAGGTTCCTGTAGGAACAGGATTAAATGCGGACCAGAAGCTTACTACTTCATATCAAGGCCACGCAGCCCTTCTATATTTTAAGGAGTTAAAATGGATGATGAAGAAGAGTTTGAAGAAAAAATTATTATTGTAATTGAAGGTGGAATGGTCACTGAGGTCTATTCTTCAAATGCAACTGGAAAGATAATAGTTGTTGATATGGATTGTAGAAAAACAGGAGAAGACTCAATAACAGAATTTCCTGGCCCGAGACTCAGTTCGATGATGAAAGAGTTGAGGAGCTATTAAAGGATAGATAAGATGACATATAAAGAATTAAAAGATCAACTGGAGGACCTGAACGAAGATCAACTTAAAATGGATGTGACTATTTATGATACTGAAGATGATGAATTTTTTGGTTGCTATGCTCCAAATTTAAGTTTCAGTGAAGAAGATGATACTCTTGATGAAAACCACCCTTACTTGACCATCAAGAATGGGTAGTCCGAAAATGATCTGCAAGATATTGCGTGGAAAATAAAAAAGGAGAACTAGTTTCTCCTTTAGCTTGAGAATATTTTTCTACCAAAAAAATTTTACAAACTCGTTTTGTATCCAGAATCGAAAAATCCTTATGCAAAGTTTATGCGAGCTCGATCAGGTATTTGAGGGGGGCTATGGGACCCTACCACCCTATTGGGAAGAATGAGTTTGAATTCTCTATTTTATTTATTTGTTATTAAGAACACCTAAATTCTTTTTCATAAAATCCATCGGATTATAAAAATATTTATTCAATTCCTCGTTGGTCATTGTAAGCCAACTTGCACACCCATAATTGTAAAAAGATTTTCTTATCTCAAGATGCAAATGATCAAATGAACCTCCTTGTTTTATCTCTTCCTTCGGAGTGTATAATCTTGCAAGCTTAGTATCTTGATTTACTTCCTATCCATTCTTCACAAATATTTCCTGTAAATGTTTATTGACAAGTTCCGGTGATTTTTCAGTCTTAGTTGATGAAAAATATCGCTCCCTGATTTCATTGATATACTCTTTTTTTGCGGCAATGCTCATAGATAACCTCAAAATTGTTGGTTACCTATATTATGATCCAACGACCTTTTTCTTAACCTACTTTGGTTACTTTATTTTTGAACCAATGCGAGTAATTAAAATATTCGAAAAATAAATTGCTTTGTAGTTAAGTTATTTATTATGTTTCTCATGTGTAAACTTCTATTAAGTAGAAGTAAGTGATTGGTTAATTTTCAGTAATCAATTTTATTATCGGAATAAGGGCATATTCATATGGAAATATTCGATAGGTTATTAAGATGTACAAGTGAGGGGTACTGCACCAAAAGCACCTTGTATTTTATAGTTATATCCTCCCACCTTTATATCAAATTATTAAAATCAGCATTTATGGTTATCGTATGAGGATTGATAAGAACTATACTTTTTACCTGGGCGGTTATGATGCCGAGATGTATGAGATAAGAAAAATACTTGAGCATCATAATCTTTCTTTCTTTGACAAGAACCTTTCCTGGGGAGCTAAAGCTTCAGATTATAAAGATAATTTGAATTCTGTTAAAAAAACCGAAATCCCGGTTCTGATTGAACTAACTATTGATATGCCAATTCCACTTAATACAATAATAATTGATCATCATAACGAAAATGAGAGCAAGCCATCCTCAGTTGAACAGATTGCTGTGTTGTTGGGTATTGAATTGAACAGATGGCAAAAATTAATTGCTGCAAATGACAAAGGGTATATACCTGCAATGAAAAATATCTGTGCCTCAACTATTGAAATAAAAGAGATAAGGGAATTTGACAGAAAAGCACAGGGAGTTACAGAAGAAGATGAAAAACTTGCTGAAGAATCGATTATAAAGAACAAAAAGGAACAAAATGGGATAACTATCATCAAGTCGTTGACGGAAAAGTTCAGCCCGATAGCTGACAGGATGTATGGTAAAACTAGCAATCTATTAGTATACACAGACGAGGCATTAACGTATTATGGAGAAAAGAAAAAACAAATTCTAAATAAATTTAATAATCTAGTTGACGGTGGGAAGGCATACTACGGCGGAAAAGATTTTGGATTTTTTGGCTTGGCAAAGGGAAAGGTGACAAATGATGAAGTTATTGAGATAAAAAACGAAATACTTGAGATGAAACCTGAAATGAATGAAAAGTTATACAGCCATCATATTTTTATTTTTCCATTTAAGTGGAGAAAATGGAAAGTTGATGACCAGTCATTATTACACGACAAATTTGATGTTGAATTTTTTCTTGAGGAACTCAAAAGCAGCAACTGGGAACCTAAACCATTCGATCTCAACCTACCTGATCGATACAACGAATATAACTATTTCTATGATTATGTGAGTGAAATATTGTATGATCTAAGTGATGAACTAACAACAAACGATATTGATAAGAATTTAATTAACCACTTTGAGTATAATCTAAAAAATGATACTTATTATAACATTAAGCTTTGTGGCATTGAGGAACCACTTACTTTAATTATTGATAGTATTCTTCTTAATATATATAGCACAGGTACTGCTGTCCTATCTTTTCATTTGAGAAATCATAAATATGATTCTAAAGAAGATATCCTTAAAATTAATAAGTATGGGCGAAGGTTATTTGTTCCTTTTTTTGATCTTCAACCCGATTCTATTTACACAGGCAAAAATGATAAGACGAATGTTGACAGAATTTTATATGCAACCAAAAAAAATGAAATCCCTGATGCGATTTGGATAGGAAATAAAGAACTCGAAAAGGACGATAAACATTGTTATGAGGATTTTGAAAAGTACAAAGACAAGACAAACTATAAGCACAAACCATTTCTTTTGCCAAGGTTTATTGATGGGCTATTCCCTGATAACTTCTTTTTATCGGCTGAACAGAATGGTTATTTGAATTATACTCAAAAAACTAAGGATACTAGATTTAAAATTCATTTAAGCCCCGTATTAGATGATCGTATGCACGTTGTCTGCTGGTATGGCAATACAGATCTAGTGAATCAATTAAATAAAATCAAAGAATGTAATGATTTAGATCTTGGGTCTCATTACGTAAAAAAAAACATTATTCATACGAAACAGATGAGTGGTGGTACAGTTATATTTTTGTTGATTCACCTACGCCAATGCATACTGATAAATTTATCAAGCAAAAATTATTACACGAGAATACTTATTCAAGGTGGGTAGAGTGGAGCACTTTGTTTGGACTTTCACGTTTTAGTTTTGTAATGCTTACTTCAAGTTTTTCCGCTTTAGAAACTAATGAAGTCACATTTTTAGTAAGGCATTTGCAAAGCTTGTATTATAAGATGGCGGAATTATGTTTGCTGCAAAGAGCAACAGTGCTAAGTTTTTCAAATGAAATAACCTATGTTTCGAATTTACTGAAAAACGATGACGACGAAAAAGATTACAAAAAAAATCAGTGAACTTTATAAGCATTACATTCTTTTTGTCAATAAGATTTACTTTAGAGAGATAACTGCACAAGAGCAAGGAATCGAAATTTATGATATGATGCAGAAAATTATGCGAATTCCTTCAGATGTCAAAGATCTTGATAATGAGATGGAAGAATTAAATCACTTTGCAAGTATGACGGCTGAGAAAAACAAAAATGAGGAAGCAATCAAGCTGACAAAGGTAGCTACTATATTTTTAATACCAACATTAATGGCAAGCCTGCTGGGAATGAATGTGCTACCTGATTTTGTAAACATTCCCACAATTCTCTTAAGCACAAAACCAGTTTGGCCCTTTTGGATTAGTCTGATTATAATATTCATTATTACATATGTAACGATCAAATTTAATCTGATCCGTTTCATTCTTAATTGGTTCCCGAAACAGAATAAAAATAAAAAAAAGTGAAAAGTTTATGAACGATTACAAACTTACATTTAAACTAAAACAGCACACACCACTTATTCATTTTCAGCACGACCAGCACGGGGCAACTTTACGCGCAAGCGAATTAAAGCCTAAGCTTGATAAGTTCATTTTAATGAAATTGGGTAAGGAAGCAGATAAGTCATTAACAGAAAACGAAGCAATATATAAAAAAGGATTAGAAGAAGCTAAAGCAAAAAAATGGTTAGTCGGAAAAGGTGAACATCCAGCTTTGGAATATAAGGTGAGGATAGAAGAATCAAATGAAGTAGAATATTATTTACCATTACCACTTAAGGTAAAAGAAAATCGAAGTGAAAAACTGGTTGGTTTCATAAAAGGACAAATGAACCTAGATATTTCAATTCTTGCGCCCACTCCATTTTTTGCAAATGCAGATAAAATTAAATTCTTGAGAGGTAAAGATGAATTAGATGAAGAAATGACTAAAACAGAAGATTTGAGATTCGCATTTTACGCCAATAATGAAATTGAAATTTCTATTAAAACATTTAAAGACGGATTAAAAGAAAAACTTGAGGAATTGATCATTCCCTATTTCTTGATGAATAACTTTGGGACGAGACAAAACAAAGGTTTTGGTTCATTTACTGTAGTAGAAATAGAAAGTAAAGCTATTAAGAGTGACAATAAATTATTACAGTCTATTTTTGCTTATAATTCTAAAAATTCATACTCTGATTTAAATAAATTATTCCAATTTATTGGAGATGAATATCAACTCTTAAAAAGTGGCAAGAATTATCCCAACTATGAAAAATCTGAATTGTTTAAATATTTTGTTGATAAAAATATTAGATGGGAAAAGCGATATATAAAACAGAAGATCAATGCGAATCGAATTTTAAATAAAGAACTGTATTGGAAAAATAAATCAGCACCGATAGATATTGAAGACAAAACTAAAAATGAATATAATGATTGGAATGATAAACAAAATAATAGTTATCAATACATTAGAGTACTATTAGGACTAGCTGAACAATTTGAATATACAGTCTTTGCTGAAAAAAAAGATAATAACGGGGTGTGGATTAAACTAACTTTGCCAGATTCGAATAAAAAATATATAGTGTCTTTAGAGCACAAACCAAAACCAAATGAAGATAAAATAGAGCGATTTCAATCACCTATATTTTTAAAAGTTATTGACGGAATAGTTTACTTAGGTATAGACGATTCTTACGAGAATATATTAGGTGAAAAATTTGAATTTAAGTTAAAGTTTAAAGGCGACAATAAAGGAATTATAAAAAGTCTTGGAACATTAAATGTCCCAAATAAATTTATCTTAAGTGATTTTATTCAAAAACATTTATCAAGTAATTGGAAAAAGATTCAATGAACTACACAGCACTTACAATAGGACCAATCCACAAAACACTGCAAAGCGTTAAAAGTACCAAAGCAATTTGGGCAGCAAGCTATATGTTTTCTTATCTCATCAAGGAGATAATAAAACAAATAAATAATAAGAATGATATTATTATTCCATATTCTAAGGAAGTCGAGATAAATGGAAAGAAGGAAAATCCTTTAGCTGAGGATTTCAAAAAGAGAGCTGGACTTTTCCCGGATAGAATTATACTAAAAAGGTAAAATTGATATACAAAGAATTATTGATGAGATACTAACTGGTTTTGGTAAAAAATCAAAAATCCCTATTGCCTATTTAAAGAATTACATAAACTGTTATCATTTATCAGTTGAGCTTGCAGATAACGAAAATATAATTTTACGTATCTATCAACTGCTTGATTCATTAGAACTTCAGCAAAGGGTTCTTGAAAATGCAAACCTCAACTACATTGAAGAATTTCTTGAAAAGATTAATCCTTATAATTTTCTTCTCAAATCAGAATTTGAAGAACGTCCTTTTCCTAGTACAATTGAAATAACAACTTCTGAATTTGAAAAATTAGAAGGGTATATTGAAGCAGCGAAAGAGTTAAGAAAAAAGGATGACGAAGAGAATCAAACCAATTTTATTAAAGCAATTAAAAAAATTGCAGACAATAAATTCAGAAACTACCAAAAATACATTGCCGTGGTTCAGGCAGACGGCGATTATATGGGGGCATTTATTAAACAGCTATATGGGCTCCCAAATAAAGATCATTTAATCAAACAATTCTCTAAAAACTTGCTTTCCTTTGCAATTGAGTCTGTTGAATTAATTAAAAAATTTAGCGGTACACCAATCTATGCTGGCGGTGATGACTTGTTATATTTTATGCCGGTCGCTCAAACAAATACTGATGGTAATATCACTTTCATTAATAAAACCGTATTCAGTCTAATTGCTGAGATTGATAAAATATTTAATAAATATTTTACGGACTTTAATGAAGAAGGAATAGACTTTAAAGGAATAATAGCTCAGGTTAAGAAAAAACCATCAATGTCTTACGGTGTTTCAATAAGCTATTATAAATTCCCTTTGAATCAAGCGCTTGAAGAAGGCGTAAATCAACTATTTAACATTGCCAAAAAAACAGATAAGAAAAATGCTGTTTCATATACAATTCTCAAACACAGCGGGCAGTATTTTGGTACAACATTCCATAAAGATGAAACTTCATATACAACATTTAACGAATTAATAAAAGAAAATCTAACCGGTGATAATTTTATCCATTCCGTTATTTATAAACTAGATCCACAGAAAGAAGTGATTAAAGAAATTGGGAAAATTGCTGCTGCCAATAGAGCCGATACTTTTAACAATTTCTTTTTAAACAACTTTAATGAAAGTGTGCATAGGGATAAGAACGATAGGAATAAACTAGTTGGATTCTTGACTAAAACAAAACAACTTTTTATTGACATTTATAATGAAAATGAATTAAATAATTCAGAATTGGGAATTGATAAACAAAATGAAATCAATCTTAATAAAATATATTCCGCGCTTCGGTTCATAGATTTTATTCACAACAAAGAAGAAAGAGATGACTAAAAAATATTTAGTAAAACTTACTCCGCACGATAGATTTTTCTTCGGCGGTGAAACAACCTTTGGCGAAGGAGATATTAAAAATTACTTTGTCAAATCCAATCATTACCCTCAGCAGACGAGTCTTTTAGGATTAATACGCTATCAGCTTCTTCTGAAGAATGGATTAATGAAGAATGATAAAATCGCGGATAAAGCAAAAGCCGAAACACTAATTGGCAAAGAAAGTTTTAAACTGGATAATGGTTTTAATTTTGAAGCAATAAAAAGTCTTTCACCTGTTTTCATAACTGATGGAAACCTTCATCTGTTCCCGGCAAACCGGGAATATCAATGGTATTTTGATAAAGAAACCAAAGCCGAAGTAAAAGAGATGCGCCAGATTTCTTTTCACATAAATGGTAAATGTAGTCTTTATGATAAAATTCCGGAACTGCTTAAATATGATGCTAAGGAAGAACTCCCCGATCTGTTGGTAGATAAAAATAAAAAACTTTATAGATACTCCCAGGTATTCAAAGAGTATAAGCAGGTTGGAATCAGAAAAGATTACAAAGGTAAAACTCAAGACGATGCTTATTATATTCAGATTTTTTATAAGATTATGAAAGGTTATTCATTTGCTTCCATAGTTGAATTAGATGACAATTTTATTTTTGATCAGAAGGAAATAAGGGTAAATTTTTCTTCAGAGGCTATTGTATTCCTTGGCGCAGAGCAATCTAAATTCAGAATGGATGTTACTGAGACTAAAAAAGATTTTGATCAGTTGCTACCTGATTATGAAAAATCGGATAATTCGGCGAAAGTCGTTTTGGTAAGTGATGCTTATCTGCCTACAAACGATATTCTAAATGAATCTGATTTTGCCATTACAGATATAGTTGATTTCCGTTCGCTCGAAACCTCTGTGAACGACACAGAAAATTATTCAGCCTTTGACAGAAAAAAGATAAAAACCAATGTGGTTTGGAAAAGCGGAAAATATAATTTTTTCAAAAAAGGTTCTGTATTTTTTGGTGATACAAACACTATAAGCAAAAAGTTGAATAACGACGATTTGCAAAAAATAGGATATAACATTTATAAACCAATAATAAAAAAGAGTTAATTATGAGTTACAAAACAGATGCATATCTTACAACGTGCTTAACAAATATGCACGTTGGCAGCGGCGAGGCTAACTATGGGGTTGTTGATAATCTTGTTCAACGGGATTCAATTACCGATGTGCCTATAATTCATTCCTCATCTCTTAAGGGAGCTTTGCGTGAATTTTTTAAGGATGAATGGAAAACTGGTACTGATAAAGATAAACTCAATTATATTTTTGGGCCCGACACTTCTCGCGACCCAGGTACACCAAACGGAATCGGACATTACAAATTTTTTGAAGCTAATCTCGTTGTCCTTCCAGTTAGAAGTAATACAAAGCCATTTTATCGAGCAACTGCAGATTTTATTCTGAAAGAAGTTAACGAAAAAGCAAAAGCATTGGGCATTACTTTTAATATAAATCCTTTTAATCAAATTACAGTTATGGGTGGGATTCCAAAAGTGAGTGATAATAACAGACCTATGTTGGAAGATTATCAGGCAGAAAACGGGTTATCTTTTATTCCTACAATTACAAACCATTTAGGAAATGACCCAGCACTTTTCCACGAGGATGATTTTAAAGAACTAGTGAAGCATTTACCCGTTATTGCACGTAACCAGCTCGAAAACGGTGAAAGTAAAAACCTTTGGTACGAAGAAGTTGTGCCGAGAGAAAGCAGATTTGTATTTTTTGTTACAAAATCTGATCAGTACCAAACAGAATTTGATGAATTAATCCAGAAGCAAACAATTCAAATTGGCGGGAATGCATCGATCGGTTATGGTTATACAAAAATTGAAAAGTTGAGTTAGCTATGAATAAAAAAGTAAATGAATTAATACCAAAAGCGTTGGCGGCAATCACTGCTAGCGAAATGGCGTCAGCAGATTCAGTAGATAAAGAATATAAAGGTTATATCGCTTCAATGGGTGCAAGTATTATCCAATCTGGATTAATTGCTACAATTGCTTTTTATTCTAATAAACAGTCTGGCAGTGCAGATAAACGATTGAAGTTAATGAAAGCAATTGTAAAAACGATATTGAATACAAACTCGGATGAAAAACTGCTTGATTATTTACTAACTGGCTCACATAATGGTACTAACAAACCTGAAATAGATAAATTCGAGAAACAAATTTCTGACGCCCTAATCGCATTAAAATTAGCATTAAGAACTTTCCAACAAAAAGAGTAATGATATGAGAAACACCGGATTCCTTTTTTATAAAGAGTATTTCAAACCTCTTAAGTTTGAAAACGGAAAACCAAAAAAATTGAATTTTAATAATGATGATTTGTATTCGCTCAAGCTAAATTACAATGTTGCTGAATTATTTTCTACAGAAGATCATTTTGAATTAGCTACTACTTATCCTGGTTTACTAATTGGGTCGGGTTATAATCATGAAATCGGGGATCAGGATAATGAACTCAAACTTGGTTTCTTCTTCGATTATACGACAGGGTTACCCTGCATTCCCGGTTCTTCAGTTAAAGGTGTTTTAAGGGATGCCTGTGAAAAAGCTGAAGGGAAATATGCTTTAAGTATAATTAATGATTTGTCATTGGGTGATAGAAATGCGCAAAAGGATAATGATAAGATCAAAAAATCAGCTAAAGAGTTTTTGAAAAAATATCAAGCGCATTTTGATCCTATTGATATAACAAAGGCATTAAGCAAAAAAAATCCCTCCCATTTTATTAATTGGGTTTTCAACGGAATTGGCATAGAGGGAAAGAATTTACCTTTGAAAAAAAGAGATATCTTTTTCGACGCTTTTCCAATAGACTCACAAAACGAGAATGGAAAATTTCTTGCAAATGATTATATAACTCCGCATGATAATCCATTAAAAAATCCTGTCCCTATTCAATTTATGAAAGTACTTCCTCAGGTAACATTTCAATTTAGTTTTAGATTATCTGACGAACCTTTTTCAAAAAATATTAAATTGGAATTATTTAGACAAATTCTTTTGGATCTTGGTGTAGGTGCAAAAACAAACGTTGGCTATGGACAATTCAAAACAAATGAGTAATTAATAAAAACAATTACGGGAAAAAAATGAAATTTTATTCTGTTTATACTGAAAGTTGCAAAAAGATGCAGAGAAGTTAAATCTTTTAACCGAATTAAATAATATTATTACGAGGATTGAAAGTAATCAAACTTCTAAATTTCTTGAGAAATACAAATCTCCGGCTGTCGTAAAAAGAGCTGGTAGTTATAGATTTATTGGTTACGAAAAATCTTTGATGAAGGTAAAATCATTTTTATTGTTTTGTTAAAGATTTTAATAAAAGGTAAAACTGAATATGAAAAATTTTGCGATGATAGCGATGCATATTGTAAGAAGTTATTGCCTGAAGAAAGTTGGTTCCATATACAAATTAGCGATAAGGAAAATGCTAACATAAAAGAAAAGTCAAAACTCAGTAAGACTGAAAGTGATTATTTGTTTACTCCTATTCCTGATGATTATGAAGGAAGTCTTATGATCTATCAATCTAAAAGATTCAATGAGAATATTAGAAAAGTGATTACAAGACTCACATAGCTGAAATAATTAGGGATATTTTTGAAAATGAGGAATCTTTATTGCAGACGGAGAAAAGTCATAAGGTGTATAGTAACCTTATCGTTTATTATAAATTCTTTTCCAATTCAAATCTTCTGTTTTTATACCAGACAGTTAATACAAATACCGGTGAAAGAATAGACAAACAAGAATTTGAAAAAATATGTTCTTCTGCTAATACTACTGAAGATATACTTAGAGTTTCTTTTCGATCATATCCTGAATATGTTCTTTGTGATAATGATATTTGGCTTGAAATTCAGAATGAATCAGAAGGGAACTTAGCTTTATCTACTGAAGAAGCAAAGATTTTCAACTCAATAATTCACAATAAATATGAAGAACCACTTTTCCCACTATTCATTAATGGTAGGGCTGGAAGTGGGAAATCTACTTTACTCTATTATACTTTTGCTCATATTTTATTAAATCACATTATCCAAACAAAAAAGTTAAATACACCACCGCTTTTTTTAACTTATTCTTCAAAGTTATTAGCAACCGCAAGCACCAGTATAAAGAAAATCTTAAAGACTAACGTTAAAATACGTACAAAGCTTTCTTCCGAAAAGGTTAATTATGTTGATAGCTATTTAAATTCTTCTGACTATAATAAATCGTTCAAAACATTTAGAGGATTTCAAAAAGAACTTCTATCATCTATCAAAAAAGAACAATTTGAAGATCAAAACTATTATAGTTTTTCTAAATTTAAAGAAGATTGGAATAAGTATTGTAAGACCAATCCTTCGAAATATGTTCGTGGTATAACCTCAGAATTTGCTTGGTACGTTATAAGAACTTTTATTAAAGGAATATTAAACTCAGGTGAGGAATTTTTAGAACCAGATGACTATAAAACTCTTCCAAGAGAATTAAAAACTGTTGAACAAGATACTTATGAGAAAATTTACGAGTCGGTGTTTGATAGCTGGTATAAAAATCATTTAAGAGATATTCATTTTTGGGACGATCAGGATTTAACCAAAACTGTATTAGAAAACATTGACAAATTAAAACTTGAATATCCCGCAGTTTTTTGCGATGAAGCTCAAGACTTTAGCAATATTGAGTTAGAGTTGATTTCAGAATTATCATTATTTTCAAAAAGAAAAATTGAATTTAGAGACATCAAGAGAATTCCGCTCGCTTTTGCTGGTGATCCTCTTCAGACAATAAACCCTACTGGATTTAAGTGGGAGACTATTCAAGCAAATTTTTATGAAAAAGTTCAAAACGATTTTGGTAGATATGGTAAAATCCCACTCAATTTTAAAGAACTGAATAATAATTATAGATCCAATAAACCAATTGTAATCTTCAATAATATAATTCAGCTTATTCGCACTCTATTGTTTGATCTTAAAAATATATCCCCTCAAAAATCTTGGTTTACAACAGAATATTCTATTAATCCAACATTAAAAATAAATGACCTTTCAATAATTGAAGAAGCTTTAATGGAAGAAGGCAAAACCAGGACAATAATTATACCTTGCGAAGAAGATCAAGAAAAAGATTACATACAGAATAGAGACTCTTTTCTTAAAGAAAAAGCAATTGCAAATGATGAGGTGGTTCAAAATATTTGGGGACCTATGAATGTCAAGGGTTTAGAATATAATACAGTTATAGTCTATAATTTTGGAGATTATTTGGCTAATAGTCTTTCGATAAATTTGAAAGATTTAATAGGTTCTTTACTTGCATCTGATAATTTTCAGATCAATTTAACAGAAAGTAAAAGAATCGAATTAGAGTATTTTTTAAATAAATTATATGTAGCTACATCCAGAGCAAAAAAGAATCTTGTCATCGTCGATACTGATATGGGAAATAAATTTTTGTGGTCTGTTTTTAATGATTTTATTAAGCAATTGCCTATTAAATATTCGATTGAGAATAACGATTATACTACAAATTGGGATGAGGATAATGAAATCTCCGAATTCCAATTTTCATCAGAAGTATTAGATTTAGCAGATGATAAGCCAGAAGATCTTGCTGATCAGTATTACAAGGATGGTTTAAATTCGTCAAATCCAAGAAAGTTAAGAACCGCTGCAGAATATTTTAAAGCAAGTAAAAAACCAACAGAAGCCAATAGAGCCTTGGCAAAAGCTTTAGAATTAGAAAATAACTATTTAAAAGCAGCAGAATATTATGAGAAGATTCAAGACGGAGATAAAGCTATCCAATGTTTATGGAAATCGAACGATGCTAATAGATATAATAAAATACTTTCTGTTTATGAAAACTTGCCTAAAAATCCAAATAATATTTTCTATTTAGCTAGTGAATTTGTTCTTTCCGATAATAAGAAAAATAACTCGATTCTATTTTTAAGATATTTTGCAAGCCTAATACGCGATAGTGAGAATCTCGATTTTTATATGCTTGCACATAAAAGTTGGGAAAATATTTATAATGAAATGCTCATAGCATTAGAACTCTATAGCAGAGATACTGCTACTCTAAGTGATTGGGATGAGGCGATTAAAATTCTTAAAAGTTTAAGTGAAAAGGGAATACAACTAAAAAATAAACCAGAATACATGACTTTACTTTTTAACTTGAAGCAATACAAAGATATTATAGAGGAGTTAACAGCTGCAAACGATCTTGAAAGTGAACTATATTTGAAATCAAGTGCTTATTCAACCTCATACCCTAAAAACTTAGAATACTATTATAAGCTCAAAGAATTTAAGATTATATCAGATTTATACTTATTAAATGAAAAAGAAGCAGATAATCTTAATAAAACTCAAAAGAAATTATTTTTAGTTCTCTAATTGAAACCAAAAACCCGGGAAAAATTGAATCATTTCTTTCCAAACAGTCAGATTATATTAATGAATTTATTGATGATGAACTTTTTCAAAAGATATGTATGCTTAGCTATAAATCTTCACATTATTCATTAGGAATGACTCTGATTAGATTAGTTGAAAGGCGGGATGATAAATTATTTTCTGAAATGTTAAAAAATATGATTACTACCTCTGATAGTAAACTACTGACTTTTCTTCTCGCCCTTTTCATCTACCAGGAAACAATACATAACCGAATTTATACGGTTGTTGATATCCTGGAAAATAAGCGTGCAGAGTTTACTTTCTTACCATTTAGTCTTATTAATAAACCCACTCTAGAAAAAGTATTACTATATGCCTTAGCAAATAAAGATGATATTTCTAAGGTAAATATTGAACAAAGAAAAAGGATCCAAGACTATGTAAAGGAAATGTTGGTCGATGATAATCGATGGCTTGGAATCAGTGATATTAATATGGCTGGTGCTGCTATCGAAAGATTAAATATGCACATTAATGCCAGAGATTTCTATGAAAAAATTTACCGTAATGATTTTGCATCACCTGACGATAAAGAATTTGCAAAAAGAAGATGGTTAAAAGTTAAAGAAAAACAAGCTCACCAACTTCAAAATGAAGAAGTCAAAAAACAAATCTTTGATGATATAGATAAATGGTATAAAAACTGGAATTTTAATTATCTTTTTAGCCTCGATGAACTAGAAGAAAATCCAATTATTGATAATAAATTTGAATTAACACTGACCGAATCATATAAAACGGATAAAAAGATAATAACACAAAAATCTAAACCTGATATTAAGCTTATAATTTCATCTGAAAATGTCGATCTTATTTCTATCAAATCGATCTATAGTAAGAACGTTATTAAGATTGATAATGTTGCAAAAAGCGAAACGATCTATTTTGATTTGAACAAAAATATTCTGGAAAGTAAAGAAATAAATATCTTTGAAAAAAATGTGGAAGAAAACATCAAAGAGTATAAAATTTCTGATTGGGATATGGTTATTCTCTTTGAAATTCTAGATGGTTCCAAACTATTAAAAATCTGCATTGGTAAATCCTCAAATCCAATTACTGGTATATATGTTTAATTTGTATTCAAAGATTTTTTTATAAATAAAATATGTATTGTTTAATGATTTATAAAATGAAAAAAGTTATTTTATTAGAGAAATATAAATTTTAACTAAATTATAAATTAATTAACAAAAGTAAAAACATTTTTAAGTGAGGTTACAATGAAACATATATACTCTTTTCGCAAAGTTGTTAGAATCGCTAAACGTGATGCACGGAATTGGAGATGGACATTATGGCCCTTTCTTAAGGATAACAGTAAAGCTCGTGTACCAAGGGAAGGGCAAACTGAGACTCCTGCTTACTGGGAAGAACTTTTTCAACTGGGTGAGAACCTGATAGCTCCTATAGTGGAAGTTTGGAAAGAAATAGACACGAAATTAAAGCCCGAATACTGCGATGCTAAAAAAGATGATGACAGGGCAGACAAAGAACTTGAAAAATTAACAATAGAAAAAGAATCATCTTTTAAAGAATACAAACAAGCAAAGGAAAAATTAAACGAGTTTAATCCACCGGCTTTGGATAAAAACTGGGAATTTGTTTTACTGATTATTATTGGTGTTTCTGAACTTTTTATTAACAGATTAAGTTTTCAATTATTCGGGGAGAGTGAGTTATTTACAAATATTTTTTCAGTTGGAATTGGTGTCGTAATACCGTTATTAGCATTTTGGTTTGGTTATTTATTAAGACAAAATGTTAAATCTACTACTGAAAAAGCACTCCTATTTGTTATCCCGTTGGGAGCTTTAGCCGTAATGTATGTTATTTCAGTTTTAAGAACTGCTGTATTTGAGGGAACTGGAATTGTAAGGACTTTAAAATTAGATTTATCCGATACCCAGCTTACAATATTATTCTATATAATCAATATTGTGTTCTTTATAGGAGCAACGGTAATCTCTTACTTCGCCTCCCACCCCCAGGGGGAAATTTATAAACAAGCAAAAAAAATATTTAAAACTGCTCTCAAAGAATTTAAGCTGGATGAAGAAGAAGTTAAAAATGCTGCCAACAGATGTGAAAAAACCGAAAGCAGATTAGAAAAGATTACTCATAAGCGAGCAAAGATTCATCAGAAACTGCTTGCTGAAGCGATGAGTATTAAGGAATCTGCTGAATGGCTGATGAAATCATACAAGTCAATGAACTTAAGACACAGACCGGATTTTCCTGATTGTTTTAAGCTGCAGCATAACGCTCCAGAAATACCTGACTCTTTACAATACTTAGATTGGAATTGTGAAGAAAAAGAAAAAACAGAAACAGTTAAAGAAGCATAGAAAGCTAAAGTATGAAAAATATATTTCAATCTCTATTCATTCTCTCTTTGCTTTTTCTTTTTTCCTGTGATGGTAGTGATATTCCTAAAAACGATAGCAAAGTTGTCTGTGTTTTATTCGATCTTTCAGAAACCACTAATACACCCGCAATCAGAAAAAACTATTTGGAAAAGTTTAAACTGATCCTAAACTCTATGAATAGCGGTGATGCAATTGAAGCAGCTTTAATTACTGAGAAATCTTTATCTGAATTAGATCTTTCTATTAATTGCGATTTCACGAAAATTATTCCCTTCACTGATACCGATCTAGCTGAAAGAATAGCAAAGATACAATCAGATTCCATCATCACTTTAAGAAAAGACTCAATCCTTGCTGTTGCCGATTCTATTTTATTCAAACCAAATAGAAAAATTTCTAAAACAGAAATTATTGGTTCTCTTCAAGTGGCGGAAAGAGTTTTCAAATCTTTCAAACAACCCCGCAAAATACTAGTAGTCTTTTCTGATATGATTGAAGATTCCAAGGATTATAATTTTGAAAGAGAAATCCTCAACTCTAACAGGATAAGGAAAATTATTGATCTGGAAAAACAGAAACATAGCTTACCTGATTTTAACCAGGTCAAAGTTTTCGTAGCCGGTGCTACTCACGAAGATTCTCGCAAGTATAATCAAATAAAATATTTCTGGTTCGAATATTTCAAGTCTTGTAATGCTAATCTTGAACCTCAAAATTATGGCGCTGCATTGATAAATTTTAATGAGTAATTTTTTACGCTAACTTTTAAAATTCTGAGTTGAAGCCTCTTACATAGTAATGCCGATGACAAAGGTTTTTAGAAATACGCTTACCATTGTTACTTGATTTGAATAAAGATTATCCTCCACTCAATTTAAGTGAGCAACTTCATGAATGATGTTTTTTTCGAAAAGATATTTCTTAATCACTTTATAATTACACTCCGGTTCAAAAAAGATATTACATTTCATTTTATCACGGCTCAAAACTCTACGGTTTCCTTTCCAGGGTTTTCGAATGGCATCAACCCCCGCAGGATGAAAAAAAGTCAACGATGTTGTAATTTATCCCTGCGAATCAGGCAGGATCAATTATAACTCAGGCGATGAGTATCACTTCGGTATAACTTTTTTAAAAGATGATTTTGAATTAATCGAGAAGTTAAAAAAGAATTTGGCTGCTATTCCCCATTCTAATTTCCCCGGTGATTTAACAAATGAAACTGTAGAATTAATTGACATTTCTGAAATAAATGCCTGCCCGGAATATTCACCCTCTCAGAACAATATTTATAATCTGAAATTTTTAACACCGCTAAGAATGGAAAGAAAGGAAGCAGACAAGCAAAAGGGTAAACGTTTTTTTGATACTGAATATTTTGATGTTCAACAGTTTTTCAAACTGCTTTACAAACGTATCTCCGATCTTTATAAACTTAATTTTAATACTTTCCCCACTGATGCTATTCCTGAAAACCCTGCTGCAGAAATAATTGAAAAGTGCTTTATTTGGGTGGACATGCCAAATGAAACCCACACATTCGACGGGATTATCGGAACAATTAAATTCAAAGCGGAGCTAAATGATTTATGGAAAAGAATACTACACTTCGGACAGCTTGTTCATGTTGGGCAGCGCTCCGCTTTTGGCTTCGGTAAATATGTTCTGATCGGTGATGGGTTAGAACCCTCCATAGTTACGCCTGTAAAAACATTTTTAGATCTGACACTCGAAAAAGAAAATTTACACAAAGCATTTTACCACATAAAATCCAACAGCGATTTTGCCGGAGTTGATGGAATATCTCCTGAATTCTTCGAGCTATCACTTAAGGAGAATTTAGAGAACCTGATAAAACAGGTTCAATCCGGTGAATATCAATCCGAAGATTTGCAAGGGGTACTTATTCCTAAATCGCAATCTAAAATCCGTGCTCTTGCCATACCCGCGGTTAAAGACCGTCTGCTTCAAAGAGCTGTCGTGCAAATCTTAAGCGACCCGATTGACCATTTGCTCGAAGAAAACTCATTCGCTTTCCGAAAGGGTTTATCTAGGGCTGGAGCTGCACGCGCTATAAATCAGGCACGCAAAAACGGCTATCATTTTGTTGTCGAATCTGACATTCAATCTTTCTTTGATACTGTCAACTGGGAATTGTTGTTTAAAAAACTGGATGTCCTTTACGGTTATGATCCTATTTGTGATATAATTAAGAAGTGGGTTCAAAGTGATGTTGTTTTTAAGGGCATAAAAATTAAACGATTCAAAGGCTTGCCGCAGGGGGCTGTTATTTCTCCATTGCTCGCAAACTTATTCCTTGATGAATTTGATGAAGCTTTACAAAATGACTTTAAACTTATCCGCTATGCCGATGATTTTGTTCTTCTTTGTAAATCTAAAGAACAAGCTGAAGAGGCGTTGGAAAAAGTTAAGTCATCCCTCAAAAATATTGATCTTCAAATTGCACCTTCCAAAACCAATATTGTTTCTTTCGATCAGGGGTTTCAATATTTAGGTTACTTATTCGTCAAATCTATTATTATTGAAAAGAGTGCTGCTGAAGAGAAATCTTTTCTGGGGAATCATCTGAAATTAACGAGACTTCCCTGCCTGCGGATAGCTGGATCAGCACTATCAACTTTGAAAAAATTAAGCCTGTAAAAAAAATATTCCCTGCCGAAGCTAAACCTATAAACTCAAAGGAAAGTCTTGAGATTATTTTAGATAAATATCCTCTTTACATTAGTAATAATTCCTTCATCCATGTTGATTCTGACAGCATTGAAGTTATTACTAAAGTTGATTCTGAAGAAATAGAAGTTAAATACCCCTTAAATGATATTGGCAGCATAATAATACTTGGATCAAATAGAATAACAATGCCCGTAGTCTTTAAATTGAATGAGAATGCAATTCCAATTTACTTCTGTAAACCAAATGGTGAATTAAAACTCGAAATAAATGTAAGCAATAATAATTTCGATCTTTGGTTAAAACAGGCTTCACTATCCAAGGATGACGATTTTGTGCTGTCATTTGCGAGCAAAGTAGTACAGGCAAAAATCAATAATCAAAAAGTCATAGCCCGAAGAATACTTGAAGAGGAAAATACTGCAGAAGGATTCAATTCATTTATATCTAAAGCACACAAAGCAAATTCACTAAGCTCGCTTCGGGGAATTGAAGGAAGCTCTGCCGTACTTTTTTTTGATATACTGAATAAATCTTTACCAGCAGAATGGAAATTCGACAAACGGACAAAAAACCCGCCTCAAGACCCCGTTAATACAATGCTGTCTTTTGGCTATTCAATATTATATCATCATATCTCCACCGCTTTACAAATAGAAGGACTGAACCCGCAAATTGGTTTATTTCATCAGTCGAGCAACCGGTACTTTCCACTTGCTTCAGACATTCAGGAAGAGTTTCGTCACATAATAGATATTTTGGTGATTCACCTCGTCCGCAAAAAAATGGTTTCGCTTGGCGATTTTGTATTAGACCGCAGGAATCTTTACCCCTGTTTGATGTCGAAAGATTTTATTAAAAAATTCATTAGAATAATCGAAGAAAGATTAAACGTAAAATTTAAACCTCAAAGCTTATCGAAGGAACTGAGCTATAAACAACTCTTTCATCACCCGGCACGGTAAATTAAATCTTCCATATAGAAAGAGCGGATGATATATTCACCATTAAATATAAGATAATATGATTCATTTAATAGTTTACGATATTGCAGATGATAAACAACGTAATAGCATTAGTAAATTGCTTGAAATTTATGGCGTACGTGTTCAGAGATCTGTATTTGAGTGTAACCTGAATGAAGTGCTATACAAAGAATTGCTGGACAAACTCCAGGACCTTTCCACCGAAGATGTGGATATGAGAATTTACCCTTTATGTAAAGAATGTTTTGCAAAAGTAATGGGAATTGGAGAAGTAAAACGATTCCCGGGTTTACGCGGATACGAGATAATTTGAGAACTTGCGAGCTATGATTATCAAAAGTGAGAAATGCACCAATTGTTACGTTTTTAACTTGTTTTCTAACAAAATGAAAAATTATGCCCCGCAAACCTTTATCTGCTTATTAATCAATACTTTGTGGTGATGGGATCTCAGAGTATTTATTTAACTTTAAAAAAATGATAAAAAATGCGCGTGCCTCGCAAACGTGCTTGCAAATGTTTATATTTATATAGCTTATAAGCATAGCTATTGCAATCGAATGGTGTCGTTGACATATTGAAACAGGTACAATTTGAGCCGATTTTTCTAAATATTTATAGATTGCAATCGAATGGTGTCGTTGACATATTGAAACTGCATTTTGCAGCGTAAATAAATTTTCCATTTTTATTGCAATCGAATGGTGTCGTTGACATATTGAAACTCTTCAAAAGTTTTTACTAATACTAAGTTTTTTAATTGCAATCGAATGGTGTCGTTGACATATTGAAACAATTGATATAAATAATATCCAAAAGAACCAGAGGTTTTATTGCAATCGAATGGTGTCGTTGACATATTGAAACAAATTCATAGTTTAGATTATCATAGACAGTATTGTTAATTGCAATCGAATGGTGTCGTTGACATATTGAAACGGATTGTTCCAAGATTTGAACTCCAAAACTTTACCAATTGCAATCGAATGGTGTCGTTGACATATTGAAACTAAACGGAGCTAATCCTACAGTATCATCATTTTTATTGCAATCGAATGGTGTCGTTGACATATTGAAACAAAGACTACCAAACCTAATCCAATCTTCAAATAATAATTGCAATCGAATGGTGTCGTTGACATATTGAAACATATTAGGTAATATCCAAATAAGTAAAGTATATCTTATTGCAATCGAATGGTGTCGTTGACATATTGAAACTTTAAAGGTTTAAAAGTAAAAATGGGTATTAGAATAGATTGCAATCGAATGGTGTCGTTGACATATTGAAACTAAACGGAGCTAATCCTACAGTATCATCATTTTTATTGCAATCGAATGGTGTCGTTGACATATTGAAACTTTATTGTTTGTTTTTTTGATTGGAAATAAAAAATTGCAATCGAATGGTGTCGTTGACATATTGAAACTCAATGTTTTACAATAATACGCAACTCCCTTTTCTTATTGCAATCGAATGGTGTCGTTGACATATTGAAACTAATATGATTGTTATTGAGATTGAAATGAACTATGTATTGCAATCGAATGGTGTCGTTGACATATTGAAACAAAGACTACCAAACCTAATCCAATCTTCAAATAATAATTGCAATCGAATGGTGTCGTTGACATATTGAAACTCTATTCCCAAGGAGGGAATCAATAATAGATCTAGATTGCAATCGAATGGTGTCGTTGACATATTGAAACTAAACGGAGCTAATCCTACAGTATCATCATTTTTATTGCAATCGAATGGTGTCGTTGACATATTGAAACTTTATTGTTTGTTTTTTTGATTGAAATAAAAAAATTGCAATCGAATGGTGTCGTTGACATATTGAAACTCAATGTTTTACAATAATACGCAACTCCCTTTTCTTATTGCAATCGAATGGTGTCGTTGACATATTGAAACTGTTATCGGTGTTTTCATAATTTCCTTTTATTTTATTGCAATCGAATGGTGTCGTTGACATATTGAAACTAGAGACAAAATTTAGGAGGTACATTTTGCTTATGATTGCAATCGAATGGTGTCGTTGACATATTGAAACTTTTTGGAGGTTCGTTTAATATTGGCGTTAATTTAGATTGCAATCGAATGGTGTCGTTGACATATTGAAACGTACCTTTGTACTCTAAATTGACTGGGTCTTCTCCATTGCAATCGAATGGTGTCGTTGACATATTGAAACTAACTGGAATCATGCCAGCTAAACAACCCCAATAATTGCAATCGAATGGTGTCGTTGACATATTGAAACAAATTTTTTAGAAAGCTAGATTCCATCCAAGATGAATTGCAATCGAATGGTGTCGTTGACATATTGAAACAAATCAATCACTAAGAGTATAGCTGAAAATAATATTATATTGCAATCGAATGATGTAGTTGACATATTGAAACTTATCAATGGCAATTGATAAATTTGTTACTTCGTTTTATTGCAATCGAATGGTGTCGTTGACATATTGTGAAGCAGCCTCCTCCAAACCCATACAAAAGAGGGGCGTAATGCAATGAATAGATTCGTGGACTTATTTAATTGGTGGTACGGGGCTTGCCCTGTCTGTGCAGAACAGTTAAAATTAAAATTCAATGGAGTCGGTGAATTAAAAAATTCTTTCTCTCAATTGTTCATTTTTAATTGTTAATTTGCACTCGCCTGGTGTCGTTGACATATTGAAACTCTATCATTTGTAGGTATTTTTCGATACCTTCTTTAATTGCAATCGAATGATGTCGTTGACATATTGAAACTAGATTGCTGCTCCCTGCTGATTGGTAAGTACTATAATTGCAATCGAATGGTGTCGTTGACATATTGAAACAAATAATGGTAAAGTTTTTTCGAAATCACTCATTAATTGCAATCGAATGGATTCGTTGACATATTGAAACGCCAAAGTTGCTTCCGAAATATCCGGTAATCTTTGATTGCAATCGAATGGTGTCGTTGACATATTGAAACGCCAAAGTTGCTTCCGAAATATCCGGTAATCTTGGATTGCATTCGAATGGTGTCGTTGACATATTGTGAAGCAGCCTCCTCCAAACCCCTCCAAAAGAGGGGCGTAATGCAATGAATAGATTCGTGGATTTATTTAATTGGTGGTACGGGGCTTGCCCTGTCTGTGCAGAACAGTTAAAATTTATATTCAATTGAGTCGGTGGATTAAAAAATTCTTTTCTCAATTGTTCATTTTTAATTGTTAATTTGCACTCGCCTGGTGTCGTTGACATATTGAAACATATTAAGCCCAGTCATAAGAATTTGAATAGCTTTTTATTGCAATCGAATGGTGTCGTTGACATATTGAAACTAAAAGGTATCTTTTTGATATCCAATATGTCATTTACATTGCAATCGAATGGTGTCGTTGACATATTGAAACATTACCGCATTCATTCCACCTGCCAAAGCAAAGAAGAGTTGCAATCGAATGGTGTCGTTGACATATTGAAACTCAAATGACAAAGAAGAAATCATATCTTCTATCTCTATTGCAATCGAATGGTGTCGTTGACATATTGAAACACATTGTACGTCTCCTTATGTTTGTGTTGTTGAATTATTGCAATCGAATAGTGTCGTTGACATATTGAAACGTTTCCTCAACTCCGTACATTGTAACTCCTTTTGTATTGCAATAGAATGGCGTCGTTGACATATTAAAACTTGTCATTTCTTGCGATTTATCCTGAGAAATTGTTAATTGCAATCGAATGGTGTCGTTGACATATTGAAACAAAGCCACATCACCGGGACTTTTATCATCTAATATTATTGCAATCGAATGCTGTCGTTGACATGTTGAAACACTGTTAGCCCTCTGGCGCGCATATCTTCGAGTATATATTGCAAACGAATGGTGTCGTTGACATGTTGAAACCTATGGCGTATTTCTCCCAAAACCAAGCGTAGGATTGCAAACGAATGGTGTCGTTGACATATTGAAACAGTCCAGAACATTGGCGTTGAGAACGGGTTTGTCTTTCAATTACAATCGAATGGTGTCGTTGACATATTGAAACGCAGCACCTTTGAGTCAGCCTTCTACTACTGCTTTGAATTGCAATCGAATGATGTCGTTGACATATTGAAACTCAGACATAAGATAAGAATGATTAGGATCGGTTATTAATTGCAATCGAATGGTGTCGTAGACATATTGAAACAAGATGTAACCTCAGTTGTAGAATTTACTGATACAATTGCAATCGAATGATGTCGTTGACATATTGAAACTCGTAAACGCTTCCAGTTCCACCCACCATAAACATAATATTGCAATCGAATGGTGTCGTTGACATATTGAAACATATTAAGCCCAGTCATAAGAATTTGAATAGCTTTTTATTGCAATCGAATGGTGTCGTTGACATATTGAAACGTTGGATAGCTTTTCCAACCAGGATGAAGATATTTAATTGCAATCGAATGGTGTCATTGACATATTGAAACTCAAATGACAAAGAAGAAATCATATCTTCTATCTCTATTGCAATCGAATGGTGTCGTTGACATATTGTGAAGCAGCCTCCCTCGACCCCTAGAAAAGAGGGGCGTAATGCAATGAGTATATTTGTAGACTTATTAAAACGGTGGTACGGGACTTATCCTGTAGCAGCAGAACAGTCAAAATTAAAATTCAGCGGACAAGGTGAAGTAAAAAAATTCTTTCTCTCAATTATTTATTTTTAATTTTTATCAGCGCTATGAATTGCGATCTAATATTTTTTCTAAAATCTTTGTTTTGATAATTAGACGCCATTCTGTATTTTTATGGCTACTAATGTAGCCAATTGGTTACCAAAGTATCCACTAAATCAGGTCATCATAAATGATTGTTAACAGAATATTAGATTATATTTTATATTCACCCGGACTGATAACAGTACTGCGAGAACTGAATTTACGCAGGCCAGGGATTAGCGGCAGAGAGATAGCAAGACTTACAGGTATTACACATAGATCAGCATTAAAAGCATTGGATAACCTGGAAGCCTTAAGATTAGTGGAAAGACAGGTTATAGGTAAAGCTTACTCTTTTACTGTAAACCGGAAACATTATGTCTATCAATATGTAATTGCCCCGATTTTTGAAGCGGAGAAAGAGTTGGGAAATTCCATCAACAATAAAATAAAGAAAACACTCGGAAAATTTTCTATAAGCATAATACTCTTTGGCAGCGTTGCCAGAAAAGAAGAAAATTATGAAAGTGATCTTGATATTTGCATAGTATATAAATCCGGTAGGCGTTTGTTGGAGGAGAAAGTAAGTCAATTGCGTGGTGACCTTTTCAGCAGGTACGGGATATCATTGGCACCTTACTATATAAGTGAAAAGGATTTCAGATCAAAAGCTAAAAATAGGAAGCTCCCTGTTATTAACATTCTTAGAGAAGGCAGGGTTATTTCCGGTAAAACTATAACGAGAATGATAGATGGTTAAGAAAGTATCAAGAAAGCGAATTGATTATTCTAAATTTGAAGATTTTTTAAGCGTTTCAAAAAATTTTATTGCTGGTGCCGAACTTGCAGTAAAATCTGAATATTATAATGCCGCCGGTTTGTTGATTATTCACGCTGCCATCGCAATAGCCGATGCAATAACGATCAGATTTTCTTCAACAAAATGTTCTGGTGAAAATCATTATGAAGTTATTAAACTACTAAAAGAAACAGCGCCCCGCACACGTGATACACAAAATGCATTAAACCATTTTGAAAAATTAATTGACCATAAGAATGCAGTTTCATATCAGGGTGATATATATGTTAAACAAGATATAGAACAATTATTAAAACATTTTGATCGTTTTTCTAATTGGGCTTATTCACTGCTAAAAAATTAGGCTGATGTTTATTATAATTTATTATTATGCTTTTCAGCATGTCGGATCGATCAGGAGACCGATCCCTACATTGTCTTGATTGAATGGTGTCGCTGAGTTATTGAAAAGAAAGCATTTCCCAACCACTCTCAAGGAGGGGAATTAGGAAGCATTGCATTTGATTTGGTCCTTTGATTTTCTTAAAGTCCTCTCCTTTGGATTGGGTTGGGTGAGGCTTTTTATTTTATAAAATATAACCGAAGACAGAAGAGGCAAGCCTCTCCCCTGCTTTTAATTGGTATTGGGGTTTAGTTAGCGGGCAGTGTAAATTAATCTTTTGAAGGAATTGGAGCGAATGATTTTTGAATAATTTCTTCTACTTCTTTTACGCTTTTGCCATACTTTTTATTAGAAAGATTTATAATTTCCTGCGCAGTTTTTTTATCTCTGCCGTTAACATCATTAATGGTTTCAAGAGTGAATGGAGAGATTAATTGATTTTTATTTAAAGTTGAAATCAGTGCAGTCCAGTTAGGAAGATTTGCCATATCATATTTATTAAAAACCGGGAGGAATTTTTCTTCGAGCATTTCAGCATCTATTATTCCAAGACGGAAGCAAATCATCGTTCCTACATTACCAATGATTGAAGCGAGAATATTCTTGGGGATTTGAGATGTAAATTGATTTGCCAGTACAAGGTTTATTCCAAATTTTCTTCCCTCAGAAAGTAAAGAAATAAAATTTTGAGTAGAAATACTTTGAAATTCATCAATGTAAATGGTAAAGTCTTTTCTTTGTTCAACCGGCAAATCCAATCTTTCCAATGCTTCGCTTTGCAGTTTAGCCAGAAGAAACATTCCTAAAAATTTAGAATTGGTTTCGGTTAATTCACCTTTAGCAAGATTGATGAGCAATATTTTTCATTATCCATAATATCTCTAAAGTCAATAGTGGAATGTTTTTGAGCAAAAATATTTCTAACCATAGGATCAAAAAGAAAATTCTCAAACTTGCTGCTAATATAACCACCCATAGAACTGCCTTCAGAGTAAGTTCGCAGGTAATCAGTCCTTTCCAATATTTTTATCCAATTATCTAATATCGGATCATGCATTTTGAGAGGCAGCCATCTTTTCCAGTATCCTTCCTGCTGAAAGATCCGATTAAATTCTAAAAGAGTTCCGGGATCATTCTGGTCGGACATCGCTAATAAAAGATTCATACGCATGTGCTGATAAAAAATGGGACCAGCGAAGGTGCTAGCCTCAGTGCCATATTCATCATAGAGCAATTTGTTAAAAATTGAAATGAATTCCTGAACGACGAAATGCTTTTGTCTTTCGTATTTATATTCAAGAATATTTATACCTACAGGAAAATTAGTCTCCACTGGATTAATAATTACCACATCATTTTTACGGGAAGCAGGAATATTGTTGAGAATATCATAGAAGAGATCTCCGTGAGGATCAATCAAACAAACGCCTTTATTGTTTTTTATATCGGACATCAACATAGTTTTTAGAAGAGTGGTTTTACCGGTGCCTGTTTGTCCAACTGTATAAACATGACGGCGTCGGTCATCATAAGAAATGCCAACAATATTACTTGAATTCCCTACTTTCGCTTTACCTAAAACTACAGCTTCTTCGTTACGGAATGTTGAAGGAGCTGCTTTTAATTTAGATTTTAATAATTTGATGAATGGAACATCATCCCCGTTAAAAAATGGTAGTCTGAAAAGGCATAATGATTCGGCAGTATCAAACAAATAAGGCAGGGATTTCAGCTCAGAATTGAGTAGAGAGTTCTGGTTAAAAGAAAATTCAAGATTACTTAGTGAGGCTATATTTTCCTCTAAGATTTTTCCGGTTAAGTTTATGCTGTTGTACCCACCTTGCAAATAGACTGAATAGGAATCGCTGTTCTCTTCCTTTAATGCACCTGAATGTTCTGTTATAATGGAATTGTAAGTTTCCTGTACTGTAACAGAAATTGGTGAGGGGCTTGCTAACCGAGTTTGGACGAATGCGGCATTATCTCTTAACCCGTAAAGCATTCTTGAAAATTGTCTTTGGAATACACTTGCCCGATCTCTGAGCGTTGGGAAAAGGTTATCTTCTTTTTTGTTGATGGAACTAAGACTTATTTGGGAATACTTTTCACAGTTTGAAATTTGTGATTCAAAAAAATCAACTTGTGCAGGACTGAGAGTAGTTGGTCTGAATATTGTACTTATGAGCAAAGGAGATTCATCTAAGACAGCTAATCTAAAAAAGCCGATCGGAGCCAGAATTTGTGAATATAAATGGATACAAATAAGTGATAATCGAAGAAGGATTGGATATTATTTTTTCTGTTCTGTCTTTTTGTTTAAAGCCGAACCCTGATTGGATCTCACTTTTCTTAAAAGAATCAAGTAAAGTATTTTCGATCCTGCGAGTAGTTTCTTTGACAAATTTAAACTCAAAAGGATTAAGAATAGATTTAATATCGGCTGAAATTAATTCCTCAAAGGTGTACTCCTCGAGGTAAATTCTGATTAAGTTAAGAAAGTCTATCCTGTAATTTTCAGCTTCCTCCCCGCTTATATTATTTATTTTGACTAGTAAGCTAATGTCAATACTCTTACCGGGTTGAAAGATATTTCTAATCTCATAGGTGAATCTCTCATCTCCTGAATTAAGAATTGAATTTATAAAATCAAGTTCGCGTTTATATCTTTCTCTCCAGTGTTCGTCTTTTGATTTTTCGGTAATTAGGGGAGAGTATATAGCAGTGACTTTGAAAGCAAAGAAAATTTCTTTATCAATTTTAAGAAGGCGGTTAAATTTTAGCATTATTCTTACCCATCAAAAGTTTAATAATGAAATATTTATTTTAATATTTATAAAAACTGTTATAAATATATCAAATGTATGAGGTTAAATTTAAATAGATTTATTGCAATATATTTTTAATATTTACTTTATGAAAAAACAAATTGTAATAGAAGAAACATCAAACCTCTTGCGTGAAAAGTTTCAAAAACTAATTCAGAAGAAACAAGCTGAAAAGGAAGAAAGCAAAAAAAAGATACAAGTCAACGCGAAGACAAACCTAAAAAGCAGTGAACATAGCAAGCTAAATCCCCGATTACTTTTCTGTCATTCCCTAAATCTTTTCTCCAGCTTGCATCTTCATTATTCTTTAACATTTCGCGGCTAAGAATATTACAGGCATCAATAAAGGCGTTATGCTTTCTGCTTCGTGAATCTTCTAATGCTTCTTTACCTTCATCAGAAGCCAGATACCATTCAACTCTAATTCTGGAATACTCAACAGCATAGTTTATTAAATCTTTTTTAAGTAAGAATAATTTAGTCTGATTAATTTGATTAAATATTTTTTTTGCTTGTTCTGGTGACATCTTATTATTGCTTTAATAATAGATATTCTAATTTCCAATAAATAATTTTGATAATTCCATTTCCATCTGAAGAATTACATAGATAGTAAAGTAGCCATTCATATATTTATTATAGATTTTAGATGTTCCGCAGTAAATCTAAAAAACCGGGGATGTGGAGTTAGTACTATGAGGTTATTTGAGGTAACTGCGTACTCACAATAATTTTTTTCTTGCCAATCGGTTACTTCACTATAAAGCAGTTTGTATATATGCCAGTTTGCTTTCCCCATTAATATAATTTTCCTATCCATTTTGTTGAAAAATTTTTTTATCAAACTTCTTCGCTCTTTAAAGTAGGAGGTCTTATAATCATCCCTACAACTAACACCAAATATGTCTTCGTAAGACTTTGGATATTCATCTTTAATATTTTTATTTGCAAGTGGATACAAGTTCATAATAAAAATGTCTTTTTGAATAGATCCTATGTCTTGTAGTGTAATTTCAGAATTAAAAAATTTTGAAATTAATCTGTAAACAGGAGAATTAATGATACCAAACTTTCTTTGATAAAAATCGTCTCCCAGTGCTATAATTAAATCTTCATTTGTATAATATTTTTTTTGTCTCTTTTATAAAAGTCTAATAATGACTTGTCATCGTCTTTATTCAAATCCCATATGCCACCTTCTTCAATGATACAGAAAATGTACTTTGCATCTGGATTACCAAAACCCAGCAAATTATTCAGTGCCATAAGTGAATCTGTTTTCAAGCTTTATTCTCTTTCAAAAAAGCATTTGTGATTTGAATTATTATATCCTTTAATTCTAATGGTTCAATAATTTTCATTGCATCCCACCAGCTAATGCACCAAGCAGCTAAACGATTTGTGATCGGTTGATTGGTCTTTAATATAATATATCCATCTGATTGCTTTTCTATTTCAAAGTCTTCGAACCATATTTTATAATAAAGTTCCTGCTCAACTTGTGGAACAAATTTCAAAACAATCTCTTTTATATCACCAGATTTAGTTTCTATAAAATCTTTTTTGAATTTCTTCTGAGTAAGTGAAATATTTTTAATCCGACTTAAATAGAAAGTTTTAAGAGTTGTTTCATTTTCCTTAATCGCGTGAATGATCCAGTTACTATTGCTTTCTATAAGCTTATAAGGTTTGAGGTTGTACGCGGAAGTAATATTATCTGTCAGTTTTTGATACTCAATCTTGATGATTAATTCTTCTGTCACTGCTTTAGCTGCTAAGATAATTTTCGAAAAGAATCGGGGATCAATCTTAGAATAAGTTTTAATCGAGTTGCTGAAATAATCTGAGTTGAGTTTTAGTGATAGGTAATAAGATGATAAAGCAATTAGATCTTCCTTCTTAGGTCTATTTTGAATTATTATCCCCGATTTTCTACCAAAAGCTTCTATACCCAAAGAACGATAATACTGCAAAGCTCTTGATATTGTTATCTCTTCAACATTGTAAAAATCTGCAGCTTGTTGTTTGGTGATTTGCTCACCGTTTAATACACGGGCAAGCAGTTCAATATTACGGTTGGTTTCCGATAAATTTTGTTTACTCATAATTCATCTAATAAGTTATTCAAATTTATCATTCAGTGATAAGATATTAAAGTAACTGTAGCATATTTTTTCCACCGTTATGGAACTGATTATATTATTATTGATATGGTACTTCTTCGGTGGTTGCTTAAAGGGATGTGCAAAGACTATAATTGGTCTGATAGCTTTCATTTTACTATTAAGCTTTCTTTGATCAATGGGAATATTTTTAATAAATAAGAATTAAACTTGCGATAACTTGGGTGATAAATTTGGAAAATTTTATTATTGTTTATTGTTCCACAATATAATTCTTTATTTTCTTTGAACTTTTCAAATTTAAATTTGTTCACACTATTATTCTTAAATATCTCCTGAAAGTATTCCCGATATTTAGCAGATAGGCAGAAAGTCAAATGGTCTTTTTGTTTCCAATTATCGTACAAATTTTTTCGATATATTTCTTCATCTTTTAACTGATCAACAACTGAAACTCCAAAAAACTCGACAGCCTTATCATAGTTAAAAGGCATAAATCGTGCATTTGTTATAAACACGTCATTTGCAATTGTTTGATCCAGGTTTTCTTTTTGTAAGTACTCTATGATTTTCTTTACCCCACTCTCAAAAGTATTAGGTTTTGCGGCTCGCTGTTCAAATTGGCATCGTATTAGTAAATCATCCAAGGAGGGGTTACTGGAATAGTACTCCACATCATTCAACTTTAACATTTTAGTTACATCTTTGACGCAACCAGAATCCCAGTGTTCTTCCATACCAATAAACCAATAATATCCATCGGGATTTCCATAACCTCTGAAATTAAATAGCATCGTATAAATAAATTCTTTTGTAACATTATGTCCATTATAAAACATATTTGATAAGCTCAAATTAGATCCTCTTATGATATTCTTATTATAAAACTAAATTTATTTTATCACTTCTACCAGATTTCATTAAAAGATCATATATACTATCACTATTAAGAGAGGGATTTTTTGAAAGATTTATTTCTTCAAGACTTGCCATCTCAAATATATCATCGGGAATATTTTTTAATCTGTTACCGCTGAGGTTAAGAACTTTTAAGTTTGGTAATGCAGTCATCTCTAAAGGTATCTCTTCAATCTTGTTATCTGCCAGATGGAGCACTTTTAATTTCTCAATTCTAAAAAGTGTTTTTGGTAATTCCTTAATTTCATTAGAGTACGCATACAAATATTCAAGGTTCTTTAGTTGGAATATTTTATCCGGTAAATTCTTTATCCCTTCGTTACTTATAATTTGTAATTCTTTAAGATTATAAAGTTCAAACATATTATCGGGTAATTCTGTTATGCTTGTTCGTTCAAGTTTGAATCCTTCAAGATTAGTTAATCTATGAAGAGAAGAAGGCAGCTTTGTTAAAAACTTCAGCTTAAAGGAAAGCCATATAAGATTATTTAAACTTGTTAATTCTTCCGGGATTTCACTGATAAGTAATTCATAGAGTTCAAGCTTTTTAATCCAGGTACAACTTAATATAAATTGAGGGAATACTTGAAAATTAAAATCATCTATAATCAGCTCCTCTGATTTATTCGCAATGCAACTGAAGATGGATTTACTCACATAGAAATATTCATTTATTGCATCGTATGAGATTAATTCCGCTTCGTCCTTATTCTGTGCGTAATACTTTTCTACTTCTTTATCTGGAACTACGAAATATTCAACCCCTTCCTCAATTTTATAGACTTCCTTCAAAGTATTTTTTACCAAATCAAAAAACATCTCTATCCGGATTGGCATAAAGCTGCTGAACTTTTCAGGCACTTCAAAAAAGGGTGTATCTCTGAAATAGTACTTAGCCTTTGCCGATGCTTCATCGTTGTAACCAAACTTAGATTCAGCAATGGTATAAGTCTCATTGTATTTTGTCTTTGCAAAGAAGGTTACAAAAAATTTGTCCTCTTTAAATAAAGTAAGATCAATAAATGATTCGTACTTTTTGTCTGGAGTATATTCAATTAAAATTACTCCGTGATAATCTCCCACCTGAACTACATATTTAGGATCACTGTAAGTATCTAGAACTCTGGACTCAGGTCTCATAAAAATATAACTCCATTTTTTATGATGGAATTATAGATTAATCGAATATGCATTTCTTATCATTGGATGATAAAAATTTCATATACAGGTGGGATTAAAAAATTATAAAAAAAATTACAAATCCGATTCTCTGGAGGAAATCAGATTAACCTGAGAATGAGTTTGAGGTAATCCACATAAAAGCCAGGGGGGCCGTACTAGGTACCCAGATTGTCGACAAGATTATTCAATACTCTAAATATTATTATCTGAAATGCGAAAGTGGCGGGGTTTTAGTTCTTCATTCCTAAATACATACCTCCGAAGTAAGGTATCAGCCAGATTACCCAAACTACAATACTGAACTTGTGAAATCTATTTTTCATTGATTCATCTTGATTTATAATTACTCTTGTTGCCCATATCGCGTGCAGCAGCATAAGCCACAAAGCAATTTGTCCAGTTAACGTATGAGGTTCTAATATATCAAAGGGTCCTTTTCCTAAAAGATGCATTGTATAAGTTCCTGATATATCGAACGCAAAACCAATCCAGAAAGCAACTACGTGCCAGGGTTTCAAATACCTTGCTATTTTTTCAGCCCAGACCCCAATAGAATAAAATAGTAATGCAAGCGTGATTAGAGTTGCTGATATTATAATCAAAGTTGGCATAATCAAATATAATTAAAAGATAGGGAGCTACCTGCTCCCCCTTTTAATTAACTAAAACATTTCACTAAGTGATTCAGCATCCGTATTATTCTCAAGCTCAATCGATCTTTGTGTTTGTTCCATTGCAGAGTATTTAATATCATAAAATTCAGGATACAGATCATCGGATATGATCGGAAGTTTGTCAAGTTCATCAGCAAACTGTCCAAGAGTTAAATCAGTTCTGTCATACAACTCTTCAGGAATTTCAAATCCGTAAATCAATTCGAGTTCTGACAGCGATTTTATAAAATCAACCTCATCCAGGTTCTCATCAAACAAATCAGAAATAATAGTGTCTGAGCTGTAATGTTTTTTGACCTTAGATTTTGAATCCAGCAGTGTAGCCAGGGTTTATAAATACCTAAGCATAATCTGGCCCTGGTTTAGTTTCTCTCATTGATGGAGTAGTAAATGTTCTAGCTTCATCAAATGGATTTTTAGGTTTTTTCTGTTGAGCAAGTAGCTTATTAAAAACTACATCCGCTTTTTCTTTAGGTCTATTCTTTTGCTTTTCAAGCATTTGTTTATCGATATTATTTTTCATTTTAATTCCTCCATAATTTAGTTAAGCCCCTGCTCGAGGCTTAAATTATTGGTTTATAATTGATTTTGTTGTTTAATGCTTTAGCTACAATTAATTTTTCCTGATATCATCACTTATATTGATTAGTTGTTCAGGGATGCCTCAAACATCGTAGATTCTCTTTCTTGATTTTAATTCTCTAACAATATCTGCTGGAGCATAAAACACCATATCCTCCCAGCCAGTTGTTTTTATATATCTGAATCGATGATAGTTGTATGCAATAGCTGTTATTACACATCCCAGCGGAATATCTGTTTCCTTATAAAATTCAATTGACCTTTTTAATTCACTGGCCCTGCATCCGCTAGCCTTTATATATGCCTCAAGTGTAAATTCTCTATCAATCCATTCTAAGCAGATAATTATTTTATCAATGTTATTTTTTAATTCATTCTGACTTTCAAGAAATTGTTCATCTCTCTTTCCCCAATGAAATCCATCAATGCCTAAATGCTCAATTGCGTCGATTACATCGATTATCAATTCTTTATCAAATTCCTGTTTCATTTTAAGTTCCCTCCGTTGGAAATATAAGGTGCTTGTAATAAGCCGCAGGTACAGTTCCAGCTTTTACGCCTTTGTAAATGGCTGATTTAGGGTTACAATTTCGTTTCCAGTCGTACTTGTTGCTCATATATCGGAGGACGTAGGGACTTACATATTCCTGCATTTCCTTTGACAGCAGCTCGGATGCTTTGTACATTCCGTATTTGGTCCAATACTCTACTACCTTACCCCCCCCAAATTTTTTCAATAGTCTTTGTGTCATACTGTAACTTGTGTCCCTCATTTTTAAGTCCTCTATTTTTCGTCATATTTTTATAGGTTTAACTAACCGTCCCTATCAAGGTTAAAGATATCTTTCACTTTCTCTTTGTAGTAGACCTGCTTTCTTTTAAGTTCAGGTCGCTAAAGGTAACCAGAGGTAACCTAAAGGTAACCAAATGTTTTGTTTTTAGTTTAAATTCGCAATAGTTACCCCAGTTACCCGGTTACCCCAATTTTCAAGTTGGCTGGAGAAAATAATTAATTATTTTTTTTTCTTCCCCAGCTAAAAAAATTTTCTTAATTAATTATTTATTTTCTAATATTAAAAAATATAGGTAACCAGGTAACCTACCCCCCTTTCTTTAGTTTTTAGTTTAAATTCCAACAATCCAGAGGTAACTTTGGGGTAACCTAAAGGTAACCGGGGTAACCAAATTCCAGCACAACCAGGGTAGATTGTGCTGGGTAATATGTAATTACTTACTTTCATATACTTTCATTGATATTCCATCAAATTTTCTTGTCGTTTCCTCAACTCCTTTTAACTTTAATCTTTTCAGTGTCGCCTTATAATTATGATATTGAAAGTGATACTTGCATATCTTACTCATATACCTTGCCGGAATTACTCCGTGCAAATCAATAATACTTTCAACCATTGCAGCAATATCTATTTTCAGTCCCATTTTCTCTTCTTGCTCAGTCATCGGGAATATTTCTTCCAGCAGAAAATACTTGGCATCTTTTGCTTTTTAATCTTTCAGCAAATTCTTCATACTCATCTTTTGATAATGCTTTCAATATGTTCTTTGCTTCTGTTTCAATCGGATGATTTGCAAGCTCCCTATCGTAATCTAACTTGAAAATAATATTTGCAAATTCCGAGAGTTCAGCTTTTATATCAGGTTCAAGATCCTTGAGACTTTTATAGATAGTTAACTCACTAACTTTTTTTGCCTTCTCATTTCTAATTACATTAAACCTTCTGTCCTCATCATCCAGAAATATTGCGTGTTCACTATTCGAGAAAAGAATGAAATTCATAAAGTTGCTTGTTTGGAATGTATCAACACCCTTAATTTCAATACTCTGGTATGGGGCTGTAATTAAATCTTTCAACGATTCCTTACGATGAAGATTTTCTTTTGCATTACCTGCACTAAACACTTCATTGTATCCACGAAGAAAACAGTTCATATCAATCTTGTTAAAGTTTTTGCAATGTGACTGCCATTCATTAACTGAGACTGCTTTTCACCAAAGAGCGGCATTAATATTCTGATAAATAATAAATCCTTACCAATACCCTGAACATTTGATGTAATTAACCAGGCTGTGTATGACTTTACTCTTGCCTGCAGAATGAATGCTATCCAGTTCAGAAATCTTTCAAGATATTCTTTCTGGCCAAAGATGTTAATCATAATCTCATAAATAACTTTACATCTTCTTTCTAACTCATCGACTGCCTGATTCAGGGCCAGGGGTGGTAGGGTAGTATAATCCTCCTTCATATACTCACTCTCTTCAAATAAATTATAATATTTATCATTCAAACCCCCTTTCAACCCTGGGTTAAATATTATTTCCCGCCTTGGCAAATAAGATCTAATATTCGGATCTATATTTTTCTGTACGCAGTAATTATCAAAATCAGCAGCGTTCTTGAATATGTAAAGCGGACCATCACCATTAAAGCTTAAATAATCTATCATTGAAGGACCACCAACAGATTCATTCCAGAACAATTTACTCTTTGCAGCATCTATCTCTCTGCTATCCTGCCAGTATGTTTTGCTTTCAGAAGAACAGAAAATATAATACTGCCCCGCTTCGTTCAAATCAATGAATGCATTATGTGTATGCGGATGTGTTCTCTTTGAATGATCGCAGTAAGGACAGAATATTTTTGTTTTGCCTGAAATCTTTCTAACCTTCTCCCTCGTAACACCATCTTCAAGAGTAACTTCATCATCAAGTGAAATTGTTCTCTCTTCTTGCTTTGGTCTTCCTGGTTTTTTCTTTTTGTTTTTAATTGGTCATCATCAGGATTAAGAAATACTACATTACCTTCGAGATCAATGTAATTGTGTAAATGTGTAATCGCATTCGGATTCATCTTGAAGTAACGATTACCATCAAAACAACTTTTATCAATCTTGGGAAACTTCTCTATCCAGACTTCTTTCATCGCATCCAGTTCCTTGAGTGAAATAGTTCTGGATAATGGAACAATCACTCTGAATTTATCAATTGCTTGAATGCTTTCACCTTCATCACTTATTGTTTTTTGATGATTAACTGTTGTATGCAAGAACCAAGAGAACTGAGTTGCCTTCCAGTTTTCTTTGAATTGCTCGAGTGCGGGATCATTTTTATCAAAATCCAACGTCAGAAAATAAACTTCTTCAACATTCTCTTTTATTTTATGACCGTCTTTAAGTTTTGATGGCAGGTATGAAGTTGTTTTAACAAGATTGTTTAATTCAGATTCATTCCAATTTATTTCAGAAAGGATCCAACCTTTATTTTTTTTACCTCCCTCTTCTTTGGTAAGATCGAATGTTACTTCTGGATTGTAGGAATATTTTAATTTACTATTATTTTTCTCCGTGTTTGTTATTGAATTCATTTTTATAACCTCGATTTGATGTAGATGTAGAATAAGAGTGAATGATACTCTTTAAGCTGCGAATTGAGTTTCCATATTTCATTGGTTCTACTTTTGCGTTCATTGTATAATATTCCGCAACAGCATCGTGGATGTCGTTAGTGGATTCAAATACAAAGGTTGTCAGTCCTTGTTTTCTGGTGTGCTCAATCAGCTTGTAGCCTGTGGTCAGTAAATATGCAGAGAGGTAAAAATCCTCGTTTGAATAAGTCTGCATTAGATTAACTCCGATTAAATTTATTCAGGTGGAATGCCCCCTCTGATGAAAGAGCATTCCTATAAATTATGTTTTCAGTTGTAAATTATTCGGGTTGTCTATTGGCGAGTTTTGAAGTGGTCTTTTGCAGGTTTTCAAAGCAAACTTCATACTGTCTGCTCTTATTTAATATATTTAAATTTCAAATATGCCGTCAAGTAACAATTAAAATAAAAATCATTAGAATACATTCATCATTAAATCTGCTAACATTGCTAGCATTTGCTGATTGAAAAAACATGCATTTTCATGCCAAAATCGCAGTCCTAACATTCACAATTTTGTTTAAGGTCTTCTTTACTACATTCCTTTAAAAGGGTTCGGTGTAATATTTCTTTATTTTAAAAGGGTAATCTTTCCAATTTAATAAAGCATTAAGCAATTTGACTTTTAGAATAATTTAAAGGGATGGAAAATTGAAACAACAAATATCATTTGACGACGGCACAGGTTTAATAATTGAGACACTCGATCTTGATTTTAAGAATGGCTTTAAGAAAGAAACAGGCGTTCAAAATTCCGGTGAACTTAGAATTTTTATTCCAGATTGGAATAAGATAATTTCCTCTGAATTATTTGTTGATCCTTTTCTAAAAGTACCTGAATTTAAAAATATTTCTGAACTCAATCTCGCTTTTTATTTAGAGTATTATCGAGCTACGCATTTTGATGTAAAGGGTCAATATCTCCGCAGTACATTAAAGAATACTCGAACATTCAAGATAAATTCGATGGACTATAATAATCTCATACGGGAACTGCTTGTTAAGCAGGGAAAAACCTGGCCCACAAAGAAGGAAGAGGAAGATGCAAAGTTAAAAATTGAATATTCAATTTTAGATGTGACCGGCCATTCTGTTCAAAAATTATTTTTCAAAGCCGCCTATGATGAAATTGCTGAAATTGATCAAACATTGCATACACAAAAACGTTTTTCGAAAGAATATTTTAAGAAAATCGTTCAATATTTTGTGAAAATTAATACTCAGAATATTGGCGAAAATATTGAGAATAAAAAAGAAAAATTTAGAACGACATATACAAAAAGAGAAATTGATGAATTAAAAGACTTCCTAACTGAAGATCCGATTTTCGAAGAGTTAAGATCAACAGATTTCAGTAAGGTACTAAAAACAGTAAAATCGATGCTTTCCAGATATCCTCAGAATGAGCAACAGTCAACTGAATTAAAAGAAAATAAGGACAATAAAACACAAACAGTCGTAAGCAATGAGGAGCTTAATAAAATAGTAAATGAAGCGCTTCAATCGTTGGATGAATTTCTTGTTGGAAAGAAAAGTAAAGAAAAAATAGAAAAGACTCAGAATTGGATAGATAGAATAAAGCACATTCATTCACAACCTGAACCCCTTAATCGTGCTGTTCTTGTGTATATCAATGATACGTTCGCCAGTACACAGGGAATGGTTGAGCAAATTAATTTAGAAATTGAAATGTTATTCCGACGTTGTTATAGGGAATGGGCAAAAAAAACTTTTGATGAATTAAATAAGAACGAAAACCTTACTAAGCCAGAAAAAAGGTTATTTATTCTAATGCATATAGGTACACCATATCTCGGTTACAGAACTCCAGTATTTGATCCACTTTTATTAAAATATCTTAACTTTAAAAATCTTAACCTATATACCTTTTTGCTCTCTTCAGTCTTTAAACTTCATAAAATTAATGATATCGATCTTAAATTAATAAATGTACAGTTATTTCTATCTTTTCTAAAATTTTATGTATTCTGGCTAAGTTTAAGTCGGTCAAAAGAGAACGAGCGTAAACAGAATTTAGAGTACAAAAAAAGATTCGTAGTAGATCAATTCATGGAAAATAAATCTTGGGATGAAAAAGATCTTGATACATTCAAAGTGGAGAAAAACGAAAAAGAAAGTGAAATTTCTAAATATGAAGAAATTGATTTAAAGGATATTGAAATAGACTCTGATGAACCTGAGAGTGAAATGCTTAATCTCACGGGACATTTTAAGAGTTTTTCTGTATTGGAAGAGGACACTTCAAAAACTGAAACAGATAAGATTAATTATCATACGATGTCGGTTAAAAAACCTGGTGTTGATGTTAAAAGAGCAATAAATGTCAATCTTAAAGATTTTTTTTTCAGAGACATAATTGAAAAATACTGTACTGCAGAAGAACAAGAATTGCTATATGAACACTTAATTAAAAAGGAACCTTATGAAGAGATTGGAAAAAAACTTAAAATTTCCACACCTGCAGTTTTGAAAAGAATAAATAAAATCTTAAATAGATTATCCCAAGAATCAGAATTAAAGGAACTATTAACTGAAATGTAATTAGGTGCGGTTTATATAATCTGTAATACATTCTTAAAAATTAAATTGGCTGTGGTAATATTTATAGTTTTAGCTAGGTTAATATTATCTGCTCTTCTTTCCCATTAATAAGTACGGGGGAAAACTACACTACAGATTTTAATAGGTCCCAGCGGGAGAAATCCCTGACGGTCAATCGGAAATATGGACAGACGTGACTGTTTCCACCGCAAGACTAACGTCACGGCTGGGACTGAATATTTGGTTAATATTATCTGCTCTTCTTTCCCATTAATAAGTAAAGGGGAAAACTACACTTCAGATTTTAATAGGTCCCAGCGGGAGAAATCCCTGACGGTCAATCGGAAATATGGACAGACGTGACTGTTTCCACCGCAAGACTAACGTCACGGCTGGGACTGAATATTTGGTTAATATTATCTGCTCTTCTTTCCCATTAATAAGTAAAGGGGAAAACTACACTTCAGATTTTAATAGGTCCCAGCGGGAGAAATCCCTGACGGTCAATCGGAAATATGGACAGACGTGACTGTTTCCACCGCAAGACTAACGTCACGGCTGGGACCCCTTTTATTTTCAAAGCTGTCATGGTTAGCTACAAACTGTAATGGTAGTTGTAAATATAACGTACTAAGGTAAGGAAGGCTAGGAGACCTCCCTGAACTGGAAATATTTTATATACAATGAGTCCCATTTTAGATGTTTAGTCAATTAGGGTATGGGGCGATAATTTAATTGGCATGGTATCAGTCCCACATATTAACAATTTAAAAATAGGAAGTTTAATTATGGAAATAACAATCACAAAAGTAAAAGAAGATAGCGGCTGGCTCAGTTGTATGTCGGCTTATCCGGTTACGTATCAAGGAACACAGTACAAAACTTGTGAAGCTTTATTTCAAGCGCTGCGATTTACAAACCATCCTAAAATCCAGAAAGAAATACTAGGATGTAAATCTCCAATGGGTGCAAAGATGATTGCCAGAAGAGAACGAGAATTACTTGGTAGAGGAAAAATGTGGGACGAAGCACCAAGTGATATTCCTTTAATGAAGGAATGCTTAGAGTTAAAACTGGAGCAGCATCCTGAACTTAAAGAAAAATTATTAGAAACTGGAAATGCAGTAATCATTGAAGATTGTACTACACACGATCGTGAATCTGCAAGATTCTGGGGTGCTGTGAAAAAGGGTGGGAAATGGGTGGGTGAGAATGTATTTGGAAAGCTCTGGATGGAAATTAGGGATGAGACGATTGAGGATATGAATAAAGAAAAAAAATAATGTTAATTAATAGCAGCTCTGCATATCAGGGTTGCAATTTAAAAAAAATAAAAGGAGAAAATTAAATTCAAAATGAAATAAAAATGTTTACCTCAAAAAATGGCCGTACAATAACGATCAATGGGATTTCGGTTACTCCAATTGGTGGATCGGGATTAAAGCTAGAAGCAAAACTTATCGAAAATATGAGTCCTTGCGAACTTTCATACTTCAGGCCCGTAATTGTAGATTTTGATAAGATATACTGCCAATCCAATAGACTCCAAAGTTTAAGTGATGACCTTTCCGTCTCCTTTACCTTAATAGAATGTGGGACAGTATCTACGCGAGTCATAATGTTGACACCAACGGATCAAAAACACAGGGAGAAAATTTACCATGCCGCTTTAAAAAAAGCAGTGAGGAATAACTCCAAATTATTGTTGAGTAAAAACACAGAAATCCACTTCAGTAATCTTACAGACGAGGAGAAGAAAAAGAATGCAGAATTCAAATATTTAACTGAATTTACTTTAACATTTCAAAGTGACAATTACAAAAAAGTATTTTCGGCATTAAATAAAATAATAGACGAGCTTAAATCAGAAACGAAAAAACAAATTGAATAAAAATGATCAAACGGGTCTGGATAACGGGCCCGTATTTATAAAAACAAAATAACGGAATTCAAATAATGAATAAACGCAAATCAAGAAAACCGATAGCAACAATTTCAATTGTAGATTCTCTAGATGATTCTGACGTTCAAAGATTTGCAAACAAGAAAATACTATAGATTGAAAGTTATTACTTATTCTGTCTTCAATTCCAGTATGTTCTGGACCCCTTCGAGTTCAAGGAGGTGATTGTTTTGAACTCAAACTTGATCCCTTTATTATACACTCTTCAACCTGGTTACAAGGATGCAGATAAGTGGATAGACCAATTATTAAATCGTCCAGATACGATTAATTGGCAGGCAGCATTTAGTTATTCACTTGATACAGATAAGGTAGGTGCATGCATATTTGATGTTGATCAGAATATAGGTGTTAAGGTATATGATAAATTTTTCACTTTCAAAGTTGATAGAATAAAAAAAGGGGTACCTGGTAAACCTTATGTTTATCAATTCGAGTGCGATGTGACCGTCGAGAAAGATGTAATAGTGATGGATGTAATTAATTCGGATGGAAGTAGGCCATTCTTTCCCAAAATGGTAATACTTGAATAATTCAAACAAGTGGCGGGGGATAACCCGCCTCAATTTAATTAGGAAATTAAAGTTCAAAAAAAAACAAAAGTTACTTTCAGACTAGGTGCTAGTTCAGCATTTGGGATATAAAGCTGTGGAATCTCAACGTATGTTTTTCATTTTACGCTATGATTAATAATTAACACATTTATAAAAATTCAAACAGGAGAAATTTTATGAAATTTCCTTTATTTAGTACAATGTTTATAACACAACCACCCTATGAAGAACCTTTCTTTCAGATACTGCTCAAGGGTCAAAATATTTTAGGAGTTCAAAAAAATAGTGGGGGCACTATGAAATTTTGGAAAACGGATAGAGAGGTACAGGACAATGATGTGCAGGGTGTTTATGCATTTGAATGTAAAGATAGGCATCAAATTACCCACTATCTGATTATATCTGTCCTGGATCTGATAGAAGAAGATGAATATAAAATAAATGAGCAAGCATATCTCTTTACTTTCATCGATGAAATTGATTCCAATTATGTCCGAAAGGTTGAAGAAAAAATGATAGAGATTAAAGAGAGCGCTTTAGGCAATTATAAAGAAAGATTTATTGAAGCCAGCTAATAATAAAATCTTTGTTAAGGTTAATGCTGTAATCTAAGTCAAAAATAAGTCTAAATCGCCTCTAACAATTCAAATTTTGAAGCAGTCATTTTATTAAATATTACATTGGGTCAGTTATGCGACGAAAGTCCTTGACGGAGTTCAGATAGTTCCGACTCCTTACTATCGGCGCTGACCCTTCATATTTATATAAGCCGTTATTTTTTTGCCACAAAACTATAATGGTAGTAGTATTCTGTGGCAAGGGTCTCATTTCCCCTCTTTAAGAATACAACCAGGTCCAGCGGTGTTTATTAGTTGGGCCGACTAATATTTTGGTCCGATGTTGGCGAAAGCCTAGGACGGCACAATTAGTTCCTGCCACACTAATATCATCGGGCCTCTTTTATTACCAATAGTTCATTGACTCTACTAATTGATACAAATAATATTCAATTATTAACTAAAAAGGAAATTTTATGAAAATAACAAATGAAAACTATCTAGTAACTCTTAATAAAGTTTTGGATGATATTGATACCAAACCGCACAATAAAGTGTTACCAATCCTTGAATTACTAAATAAATTTGATAGAAAGGACATTGTAGTACTGAAGGCCTTGACTCATATTCATTTTCGTCGCAAAGATTATGCTAAAGCTTTGCACTATGTACTAAACGCACTAGACATCGATCCAGAGGATACTCAAGCGCTTAAGTATAAAGCATGGTTATACGATCAGACTGGAGATAAAAAATTTTATATTAAAACTCTGGAGCATTTGATTGCGTTAGGTAAAGCAGATTTTGAAGTGTATGATCAATACGCCGAGTATCAGGAGAAGAAAGGACTCATACTTAATGCATTAGGAAGCTATACAATGGCACTAAGTAGTGATGAGAGTTTTCACCAAGCAATTCACGCGGCAATAGGTGGGCAAATTGCTACAGTAAGTTGGGTGCTTATGGTATTGCGAATGAAATATATGATACTGTACTGCTGGTACATCCAGATGATAAAATAGCTCTCTATGGAAAAGCATATAATTACTATCTAGACAATAAGATAAATAGTGCGGAAAAGATCTGCAAAAAATTAGTTTCTGACCATTCAGACTTCCAACATCCAAAAGATCTAGTAGATTTAATAAATAAACAAAAGGAGAAAAAATAGTATGGAAGATTTTATGTTTTATGATCCGGAAGATTTTTTTGATCGGGTTACAGAAGCGTTAAGGAGAGGGGATTTCAATGTAGCAGAAAAATTACTGGAAAAGTATTTAAAGAGTCATTCTGAAGATACACAGTCACGATTACTAAAATCATTAATACAGGGAACAAAGGGTGATCTATCGGGAGCAATTACACTACTAGAGGAGATATTAATTATTGATAATTCAAATGATCTCGCCCTATATAGTCTGACAAATTATTACTATATGTCTCTCGACTGCAACAAAGCAATTGAATACTGTGATAGGTTTATTGCTCTTGAAGGTACTGAAGATAGTGAGAAAGCAATCGATCTTAGAAAAATTAAAGTCCAAAGTCTTTATGCTCAGGGTAAATATAGTGATGCATTAGAGCAAATTGAAGATTTACTAAAACTAAATCGTAAAGATGAAAAAATGATCATATATAAAGCTAAAATATTCAATATAAATGGTTCTTACGACGCAGCAAAAAAGATATTAAATCCAATTATACCTGCTATCGCTGATGACGGATTGTTAGGGCATGCATACTACATTTTGGCAACGTCATATTATCACTTAGGTCAGTCGGATAAGTCTGATGAATTTTTATATAAGTCAGCGGAATTAAATGACGAGTTTGGAATGCGATGGCTAAAATTAAAGTTGGCTGCGGAATGGAATCAACAAATGAATCAGAACAATAACTGAACTTTAAATAGGAATAATTATTATGAAAAATGGGAAATTTGTTATTATAAGAACAAAGGAAGCTGTGCTACCATTTGGCTGCTCAAAAGTACCGCAAGTATTTGATGAGGAAGACGAATTATTATTAATTCAGGCGGTCAAAGAGAATAAAGATATAGCATTTGTAAAAAATGATTTAGATGGATTGTCAGAATTTGGCTGCCTGGCAAAAGTAAGCAGTTATGATTATGATCATTCTTTTGCTAAAGGTCTACAAACAGAATTTGGAGGAATAAATCAGGATTTACGGGCTATTGGTCACGCAATGATTCCAATGTATAAAAAATCGGATCTTTTAGAATGTATTAGGAATAAGCAATTGGAAAATCAACAATTCTCGGATATTTCCGAGGTTGAATTTTTGCTCTTTGATAGAATCAGTGTGAACGCAACATTAGATGAAATTAATATTAATTTCCATCAGGACACTGAAGAAAAGTATAATCAAAATAATTTAGGGAAGTTAAGTAATATTATTTTTGAAAATATTTTTGAACCTTTATCCTTTGACTGTATTCATTCTTTATCCTTTTATGCACTGAATAGATTTCTGCAAGGTTGCTCAGCAAAAAACGATCAATTCAAAAAGACGTTTTTAAAATCCAATTCGGAAAACCTGAGAGTTAAATCAATCATATCTTTATATGAGAAAGGTTTACTCAGATAACAATCAACATAAGCGGTGTAGCAGCCGCTTACTTAATAACCTATAATTCGGTATAAGAATACAGAGTTATTTAGGTTATCCAGCGCTAACAACTTCTTCCAATGTAATAGCGTTAGTACTGCAATTGGTGGGAATGATATTGTTGGAGTATCCCTTCCATAAAAATTTGGTTTGATGTTGTTGAAGTTACAATATCAACTCTTTGGGAATTAATTCAGTGAAACTAAGTGATGAACAAATTTCAAAGTTTCAAATATTGTACAAAAAAACTTTTAATGAAGAATTGACAAAAGAAGCCGCATTATCAAAGGCCATAAAACTTTCTAATTTAATAAATGTTGTTCGTACAATTAAAAATAGAAAAGTATAATTAGTAGCAGCCGGTAGTCCGGCTGCTTAATAAACGCAGGAGGATTAATAATGATAAAGACAAAATATTTTGTATATGCAAGAAAATCTTCAGAATCAGAAGACAGACAGGTTGAATCAATTTCTTCGCAAGTTGATGTTTTGAAAAAACTAGCTGAAGAAAGAAATTTAGATGTAGTTGATATTCTTACGGAAGCTAAATCGGCTAAAGCACCTGGTCGTCCAGTGTTTAATAAAATGCTTGAGAGGGTTGGTAAAGGAGAAGCTGATGGTATCATATGCTGGAAAACAGATCGGCTATTTCGAAATCCTGTAGACTTTGGCACAATAAGTTGGATGTTACAAAAATCAATTATTAAACATATCCAATGTAGTGATAGAAGTTATTATCCGGAGGACAATGTTCTTCTAATGAGCGTTGAGCAAGGAATGGCTAATCAATTTATCAGAGATCTTAGTAAAAATACTCAGCGAGGATTAAAAGCAAAAGCTGAGAGAGGCTGGTATCCAGCACAACCTCCGCTTGGCTATCTTCATAACCCCAATAAGAGAAAAGGTGAAAAGGAAATGATGAAGGACCCTGCACGATTTGAAATGACAAGAAAGATTTTTGATTGGATGCTTAGTGGTACTTATCTGCCATCTCAAGTTATTGATAAAGCTGCCAAAGAACTTGGTTTAACAAACAGATTTAATCGAAGCGTTGGAAGAGCAACTATTTATCAGACACTTAGAAATCCATTTTATTATGGATACTATGAATATCCCAAAGGTAGTGGTAACTGGATTAAAGGTAAACACGAGCCAATGATTACCAAAGTTGAATATGATAGGATACAAAAGCTTTTAGCTAAGAACGAAAATCCAAAATCTGAAAGTAAGATTTTGCATTTACAGGCCTGATTAGATGTGGTGAATGTGGTGCAATGATTACAGCTGAGGATAAAGTAAAGAATCAGAAAAATGGTAATGTTCACAACTACACTTACTATAGTTGTACAAAAAGAACAAAACATGTTTGCTCTCAAAAAACAGTTGAAGTAAAAATAGCTTGAAGAGCAGATACAAGAAATTTTGCAAAGCATTGTTATCCCTGAGGAGTTTATAAAATTTGCGATTGAAGTTATAGATAATGATGTTGAAGGTGATTCCAAGAAAAATCGTGAGTTTATTGAAACGTACAAAAGAGAATTGCATAGTCTAGCTAGGAAAAATGATAAACTGATGGAGATGAAATTAGGTGACCTGATAGATGAAGAAGAGTTCAAAAGCAAAAGATCAGAATAAAAGAAAAGAGAATTGGAATTAAGAACGTTGATTGAAGATTTTGAATCAAAAGATAGTCACACTGCAACTGGTGTAAATGATTTATTATTATTTGGTCAGATTGCCCCTGACGCATTTCAAAATGCTACGCTAGAAGAGAAAAGAATAATTTTGAGCTCTCTTGGTTCGAACCTCTTAATAAAGGATAGAAAGTTGCAAATTCAGTTCGAAAAGCCACTTTCTTATCTAAAAGATATTGCAAGTTCAGTTAAGGGGAAAAGAGTGAAAAAAGGTCGGTTAGAACCTGCGCAAGTAGTAATAAAAAAAGGGACTTACAGTGATAACGAAACCATAAATCCCTTAGTGCTCCGCGAGCAGGACTCGAACCTGCAACCCTTCGGTTAACAGCCGAATGCTCCACCATTGAGCTATCGCGGAAAGTAAAAAACAAAAAATCAAGCACCGCAAATAACTGTCGGTTAACATCCCGATGAATCGGGATCCACCATTGAGCTATCATGGAAGTTTCAAATAATTAAATACATCATTTACTTCTCAAAATTCGGAAGTCAAACATAGGTATTATGAAGTATTTAGTCAAGAAATTTGGCAAAAATATTCGCTAAAAATTGCAATTAAAATGTGTAATGGCGTACTTCTTTAGGATCTATCAAATTAAAAATTATCAAAACTCTAATTTTTCATATTTATCCATTACTTCTCTTTATAGATAAATTTGAATAATAGCTTTTCATTAATGAGAAATAATAATGTTACTTCTGCCAATTTTTAGCAATACGCACAGATAATTTTAGGTGATTTTTGTTTGTAATCAAATCATTGATCTGAATATTCGGAGCTAATCTGGTGGTATGATTTTTTAGTACAATTTATTAGAAATTTAGAAGTTCTAAAATTTTAAGGGAATTATTGAAGATGAAAAATCAAAATCGCCGTGATTTTATAAAATTTTCTGTTGCTGCCGGAGTTGGCTCAACATTACTAACCGGTTCAGCTCAAGCTGGTCCAAAAAATATTTTGTCACCTGACAGGATGGGAGTGTTAGTTGACACAACTGTTTGTATTGGCTGCGGTAATTGCGAATTGGCTTGCCGTGAAGCTCACAACCTCCCCCCGATCAACGAAGAAAAAAATCAACAGCTAATTCAAAAAAAGTCCAGACGTCCCGACGATACCTCACTTACAGTAGTAAATAAATTTTCTAACAAAACTGAAAAAGATATTTTTGTTAAAGTACAGTGCATGCACTGTGATCATCCAGCGTGCGTTTCTGCCTGCATAGTCGGAGCTTTTTCAAAGGAAGAAAATGGCTCTGTTATTTGGGATACAGATAAATGTATTGGTTGTCGTTATTGCATGGTTGCTTGTCCGTTTCAAGTCCCTGCCTTTGAATATGATAAGGCAATTAATCCTTCGATATTAAAATGTGACTTTTGTTTCAATCGAACCGCAGAAGGATTACTGCCTGCTTGTGTGGAGAATTGCCCAATGGAAGTAATGCTTTATGGACCTCGAACCGAACTGGTTAGAATTGCACGTGAAAGAGTTAAAAAATTTCCTGATAGGTATGTTAACCATATTTATGGTGAAGCTGAGGTTGGTGGAACTTCCTGGATGTATCTGGCATCGACTAATTTTTCTGATTTGAAATTTCCAAAGCTTGGTAAAAATGAAGCTCCCGGTGTTTCTGAATCAATTCAGCATGGGATATTTTCCTATTTCATTCCGCCCATTTCACTTTATGCCTTGCTGGGAGGAATAATGTGGATTACTAAGCGAAAAACGGATAACAGGGGGGAGGAATAACCATGGGAATTACACATGTTGCTGCTCCTCTAAAGAAAAAATATTTTACTCCCGGAGTAATGGTGCTTTGTGTTTTAGCTCTTAACGCTTTGATTGTTTTAACACTTAGACTAATCTTTGGAATTGGGAGCGTTACAAATTTAAATAACCAATACCCCTGGGGTTTATGGATTGGAGTGGATGTTGCCGCTGGTGTTGCATTAGCCGCTGGAGGGTTTACTTCTGCAGCTCTCGGACATGTCATGCACAAAGAGCAGTATCATGCCATTGTCAGACCGGCATTGCTGACTGCGATGCTTGGATATACTTTTGTAGCTGCGGGAGTTGCAACTGATATTGGCAGATGGTATTTCATCTGGCATCCATTAATTATGTGGAATGGCAACTCTGCTCTCTTTGAAGTTGGTATCTGCGTTATGATTTATATGTCAGTTTTATATATTGAATTTCTTCCAATCGTGACTGAAAGATTCATCGGCAAGGTTAAGTTAAAAGGATTGCTTTCATTTTTGAATAGTCCGCTTGATAAATTACTTCGTTTACTTGATAGGGGACTTTCAAAAACGATGTTTGTTTTTATCATTGCAGGTGTTGTTCTTTCTACACTCCATCAGTCTTCTCTTGGTACTTTAATGGTTATAGCCGGTCCTAAAATGCACCCCCTTTGGCAGACACCAATTCTCCCTCTGCTATTTTTAATTTCTGCAATTTCAGTCGGGTTTCCAATGGTAATTTTTGAGTCGCTGCTGGCAGCTCGTTCGTTTGGACTAAAACCCGAAATGAAAATTCTTTCTAAACTGAGTACAATTGTTGGACCGCTGCTTGGTGTTTACCTGGCTTTCAAGCTGGGTGATATGTTTATAAGAGGTACATTTATTTACTTAACCGAATTTTCGACAGCAAGTGTAATGTTTGTTATTGAACTTGTCGTTGGAGTAATAATTCCGCTTCGAATGTTCTTTTCCGATTATGTCCGGCACTCCCAACTTCTGTTGTTTATTGCCTCTTGTCTGGTTGTGTTCGGAGTTTTATTAAACAGGATTAATAATTTTATAGTAGCTTATAACCCACCTTATTCATTCGGTTCGTACTTTCCATCATTCGGCGAAATATCACTTACTGTTGGGTTCGCAGCGCTTCTGGTACTCATCTACAGATTTATTGTAATTAACTTTCCTGTTATCAGCCGGGAAGAAATTTCTGTCGCTTCTAAAACGAAATATTCAATAAGGGGATAGAATGAAGACGAAAATTTTATTAATGATAATTATTGGTTTAATTAATGCTCCTTCTTTTTCACAAACTAAAACTCAAAAGCATTCGGAAATTAATGTTGATTGCAAATCGTGTCACACCTGTGACGTTCCCACAAAAAAGCAGCCCTGCCTTGTAGAGTGCCCGCGCGGCTCGATGATTACTATTCATCAGCTCCCCGAAGATGCACCCGGCGTTTTTGTACTTGATCAATTGTCTTCCAAATATCTTCCGGTTATTTTTTCACACAAAAGCCATGCACAAATGATTCAAATGACGGGAAGCTGCGAATCGTGTCATCATTATAATACTCTTGGTCCTATTCTTTCTTGCAATAACTGTCATGAAAAAAACAGGGAACGCGATGACCTCTCGAAACCCGATCTGATGGCTGCATACCATAGACAGTGTATCGGCTGTCATTCAGATTGGAATTCAAAAAATGACTGCAACTCATGCCACCTCCCTAAGAAGGGAAATGAAAAATTAAGTGAGAAAGATGTCAAAAAATATATCGATAAAGATCATCCCAAAGTTGAAACACCGGAGAAAATAACTTTCAAAACTGATTATGATAAAGGAAAGCTTGTAACATTTTATCATAATGAACATGCTGAAAGGTTTTCGCTCTCGTGTGAAAGTTGTCATCAAAATGAAAGCTGCAGTAAGTGTCATGCGGAGCAAAAAGATTTGAAGAAATTAAAAACACTCGATGAACATCACAAGCCTTGTTTTAGCTGTCACGGTAAGGATGAGTGCAGTACCTGTCACTCTTCTACAGAAAAAAAGCCATTTGATCATTTCACTTCGACCGGGTGGCAGTTAAAAAGTTATCATCAAAAACTAAGCTGTACAAAATGTCATTCGAATAAGAAAAAATTTGAAAAACTTAATAGCAATTGTCAGAATTGCCACGACATTTGGAACAGTGAAACTTTTGATCATAAAGTAACAGGCTTATCACTCGACGAAAATCATTCCGCTTTCGATTGTTCTGATTGTCATATTGATAATGATTTTTCAAAATCACCGGTTTGCGCTAATTGCCACGATGATTTTAATTATCCGGCACAGAAACCGGGCAAAATATTAAAAAAGTAGGTTGATGAATTATGTTCAATAAAATTGGTTTTAAACTGATTTTTATTGTTGGTGTTACAGTACTATTAATTATTGGCGGATTTGCCTTCATAAATATCACAAGTCACAGCACTGATTTGTTAAATGAAGTTGAGAGGCATGCAAATCAACTTAGTGAAACAGTTAAGTACAGTACTCGTTATGATATGATGCTCAACCAGCGGGATCATATTCATCAAGTAATTAATACAATCGGGGAACAGCCCGGCATTCGTGATGTGAGAATTTTAAACAAGGTTGGCAAAATTATTTACTCAACGAAGCTATCTGATATTGGCAAGATGGTTAATAAGCGCGCAGAGAGCTGCTATGCTTGTCATGCGGAAGACAAACCACTCGAAATAATTTCGATAAAAGAAAAGACAAGAATTTTCAGACTCGATCCTGATTCAAGCCGTGTGCTGGGAGTGATAAATCCAATTTATAATGATAAATCATGCTGGCAGGCAGAATGTCATGCTCATTCGCGGGAGAAAATTGTACTTGGCGTACTTGATGTTACAATTTCATTGGAGGAAGTGGATAAACAAATTCAAAATAGTGAAATGGAAATCGCTGTGTTCGCCGTTATTTCAATTTTGATAATCAGTTTCATTATTGCTTTCTTTGTTAAAAGGTGGGTGGATAAACCTGTGAATGTATTACTCGCTGCAACAAAACAAGTAGCCGATGGAAATTTGAATTATAAAATTGAGCAAAGCAGTAAAGATGAAATTGGAAAGCTTGCCGGTTCTTTTAATAATATGACAAAAAAATTATCTGAAGCCCGCTTGCAGCTTTTCCACTCTGATAAACTTGCTTCACTCGGAAGGCTTGCTGCCGGTGTAGCACACGAGATAAATAATCCTCTTACAGGAGTATTGACTTACAGCAGTTTCCTTTTGAAAAGAACAAAAGGCAATCCTGAACTGCAGGAAGATTTAAATGTAATTGTTCGAGAAACTTTACGTAGCAGAGAAATAGTGAAAAGTCTTTTAGATTTTGCTCGTCAATCTGTTCCCAAGAAAAGCTCTTCAAATATTCATGAAATAATTGAAAGAGCAATTGGTGTTGTAGAAAATCAGCTTAGTCTAAAAAAAATTGTTGTGAAGAAGAATTTTGATGCAGCGCTGCCTAAAATTATTCTCGATGCAAATCAAATGCAGCAGGTTTTTATAAATCTGCTGGTTAACGCTGCAGATGCTATTGGAAAAAAAGGGGGGACAATCAATATTACAACATCCGAACTCAAACTTTCTCCGCTTGGATTATTACAAATTAAAAAAGCTCAGTGCAGCAAACGGCACAGTCTAATAGATAATGAAATTAAAATTGACGGCAAACCATCGGTTAAAATAAAAGTGAAATCTGATTCCGCTGAAGGATTCATTAATCTCGACCCGATTTATGGAAAACATAAAAACATTTTTCCGGTGAATTTCAATTCTTCGAATGATTTGAAATTTCTTTGTCCTGAATGTGAAACTAATTTGCTTATTGATTCGAGGGTTTGTCCTCAGTGCGGTTCTGGTCTCATTAGTTTTACCACCCCTCCTCAAGGAACATTCGAGTGCTGCACAAATCAAGGGTGCAACTGGCAGTCCTGGGATTTAGTCGGCAAGGAATCGAGGCTAGATTATCTCGAAATAAAAATCTCTGATACAGGGTGTGGTATCGCAAAAGAAGAACTTGACAAAATCTTTGAGCCTTTCTTCTCAACAAAAGGGCAAAAGGGTACAGGACTTGGGCTGGCTGTTATCTGGGGAATTATTGATAACCACGATGGAATTATTTCTGTTGAAAGTGAATTCGACAAAGGCACAACATTTTCTATCAAACTTCCTATTCAAAAAATATAGTGAAAAAAGAAAAAGACATATTAGCCATTGATGACGAGCAGGTAGTGGTAAATGCGATTGTAAAAATTTTAGGCAACGAAAATTTTTCTGTGGATACATCCACAAATAGCAGTGAAGCATTAGCTAAAATAAATTCGAATAAATATAACCTTATCATTTGTGATATTATGATGCCTGATGCAGACGGGTTTGAAATATTAAATCAAGTACAAAAAAGTGCTGCTTCCACACCTATTATTATGTCATCGGGTTATTCAACTATAGAAAATGCTGTTCGTTCTTTGTATGAAGGAGCAGTTGATTTCGTTCCGAAGCCTTTTACTGCTGATGAATTAATCAGTTCGGTGAAGAGGGCTTTAAAATATTCCGGCTTGATAAAATTAAATTCAGAATTTGAAAATCAAAAAAATTTATTCTTTGTTTCCTGTCCGTCAAAATATCGCAGACTTGGATACTCAACCTGGTCATTTACTGAAAGAGACGGAACGGCTATAATTGGAATGACTGATATTTTTATAAAAAGCCTTGAACAAATAGAAGAGATAATTTTCCCGGATGGCATTGAGGAAGTAGTTCAGGCAAATAGCTGCTTGCAAATTAAAACTTCTGATGGATTACTCCACGATGTTCTTTCACCAATTTCCGGAAGAATAGTTGAGAAAAATTTTGAACTGGTCAATCATAAAGAAATTCTTGAAAAAGATCCTTACTTCAAAGGATGGGTCTACAGAATAATACCAACGGATTATGAATATGAATCTAAAAATCTTATTCCCTGCAGCTCAGATAGATGTTAATAAAATTTTGAATAATAACTTAAGGGAGATGAAACAATGACACTTTTATTTTTTGTACTTGCAGTAATTATCTTTATTACCGCCGATGTAATCATCCGACACTTCGGAAGAAAATTCCAGGAAAATAAATCACGCAAAGAACGCGAAACAGTACTTTCCGTTAGTCTAAACCTCGATTTCAGCAAAGAAGCAAAATCACTCAAACGTGTTGAAGTTGAAAAACCAAAAGCACGGATTCTCTGTGTTGACGATGAGCCTGTGATATTAGACAGTTTTAGAAAAATCCTCGTACTTGAAGGTTATTCCGTTGATACTGTTGAAGACGGAAGAGAAGCGTTAAAGCTTTTACAAACTCATCATTATGATTTTGTTTTTACCGATTTGAAAATGCCTAATATGGATGGGGTTGAAGTTACAAAATCAGTTAAGCACCTGCGTCCCGATATTGACGTAATAATCATTACAGGTTATGCCTCCGTTGAAACCGCTGTGGAAACTATGAAATTCGGTGCAATGGATTATGTTCAAAAACCTTTTACTGAAGATGAGCTGATTGCGTTTGTTAAAAAAACTTTAATTAAAAGACAGGATAGAATTGAAAAACAACTGAAGCCTAAAGTGCACATCACTCATTATCCGGGCATAGAGCAGATAGGCGGGGGTGAATTTCAAATTCCCGGAGGAGTATTTATTTCTCCTGGACATTGCTGGGCAAGTATGAGTGAAGACGGCAACGTAAAGGTTGGCTTAGATGATTTTGCAAAAAAACTTATCGGCAAAATAAATGATGTTGAACTGCCAAATCTTGGAATGAAAATTAATAGCGGACAGCCTCTTTTTACAGTTAAACAAGGAAGCAGGACAATCACCTTTAATTCACCGGTGAGCGGGCAAATTTCGCAGATAAATACTTTGTTGAAAAATAATCCCGAAGCTTTGGATGTAACCACCTACGAAAATAACTGGGTCTGTGTAATTGATGCTGACGATCTCGATTCTGAAATTCAAAGATTAAAAATCGGCAAAGCTGCAGTAACATTTTATCAGGAAGAAATAGAAAAAGCAAAAGCAATCGTAAAGAAAATTGAACCCGGCTCGAAATCGAAAAGTGAAGCTGATGAAAATGGAGAGCTGCATGTTGGTGAGCTTGAAACATTAGATGATTTCGGATGGGACAAATTAACGTCAGAGTTTTTTAGAAAATAAAATAACTTAGTTGAAATTATAAAGGCTATCTCAAAAGTAATTATTACTGTCACATTGAGTGGTGGCATTGCCACCATCGAAGTGTGAATTCAGTCTTCGATGGCATTGCCACTCAGACTGACAAAATGAGATTTTTGAGGCAGCCTCAGTCTTTTAAATATAATCAATTGTTCCAGGGCTGTTCAGAAATGGGCAGCCTTTTTTATTAGTTGATATTTCATTTCTTTGTGCTTAAGTTTCAAACAAAAATATTTAGGGATAAAAAAATGACAACAAAAAAGCTTCTGTTCAAAAACTCCCGGCCCCTAAAGTATTTTATCTTTAGTCTTACTTTTATTGTTTTTGCAGTGATATTAACAAGCTGCGAACAAAACCCCACTGCCCCAAACGAACCGCCCAAACCACCCGGCTACCAGGAAGATATTTACTGGCCTAGCCTTGCCGATAGCCCCTGGCCTATGAACCATCACGATCCACAAAGTACAGGGAGGAGCAAATTCGTTGGACCAGCTTCAGTAAAAAGCATATCATTCCTCTCTAGTGGCGAGCTTCAAAACAGTATAGCCATTGGCTTAGAAAATAACATATTATTTTCTCCGACACGAGACTCTGCGAGTTTGTATTCAATTAATTTTGACGGACAAATTTTATGGACAATTAATATACCTTCCTCAGAAATTTTCACAACACCTCTGGTTGCTGCAGATGGTACCGTGTATTTTTTTACAAGACAGTTCAATGATTGGAATTTATATTCAGTTGAAAAAAATGGAAACATCAAATGGAGTTATAAACCCGGTGGGGGGTTAATGACACTTGGATTAAATATCGGAATTGATGGGACCATCTATTTTATTGATGGCTTACAAAATCTGGTTGCGCTTGATAAATGGGGCAAAGAAAAATGGAAACTAAACGACAATCGTTTTTTCTCTAATATGTATTCCTCATTAAGTTTTTCCCCCGATGGTAATGACTTATATATACAAGGACTTTCTGATGTTACATTAATTGCTGTTAGTATTATCGAGCATAAAGTCATTTGGACTTGGGGGCAACGCCCTTTATACAATTCTCCGGTGGTGGATTCTGAAGGTCATATTTATGTTTTTCCATCATATAACCAACAATCAGACGAACCAAAGTTTTATAGTATTAATAAAGATGGCACGATAAGATGGGAATTTCAATATAATCCATCAAGTTACGATTACTATCTGGGGTTAGACCCAACCATCGATAAGGAAGGGAATGTTTATTTTGGAAGCGATACTATTTACTCACTTAATTATGCTGGAATGTTAAATTGGAAATATGGAATTAACTCGGATTCTTTGTCTGATAACAATTCATCTCCTTTAGTATGTGATGCTCAGTCCAATATTTATCTTGGAACTTCTGAAAAAAAAATAATTTGCCTGGATAAAGAAGGTCAAGTACGATGGATCACGACACAGACTCAAGAAAGAGCCCTAGGTTACTCACCAGTAATCAATAATTTAGGAACACTGTTCTTCCCAACATTTCGTTCAAATAATATCATTAAAATTAAATAACTTGACCTATGAAAAACTTATCTCTAAAATTTGTGCTTATTTTTTCCAATATCTCATTTTGTCAAATACCTTATTCACCTGCAGTTGAAATTTTCTTAGGCTTAGAAAACGCTTCTGTCTCTCATACTATCAATATGAATTCTTTTGGAGCAGTATTTGGATACACATACAATGGTAATCATTCTTATGAAATTACAAATTATTATGATCACCTTGATTATGAAGCCCCGCCTAATTTATCAGAAGGTAATTGGGCTGGATTCGATTTTGTTTTTTCATCAACATCTCCACCTACATTTGATATTTACGGCTTTGGATTTTATAAAGTAACTATTGATGAAGGAACTTCATACTTTTTTTTAGATTATCGTGATCAGAGATATGGAAGTTATGAATTATACCCTCCCCCAAGTTATGGTCACGATGCTGATATCTGGATAAAATATGATGATAACTTAAACCAATTTTTTGTCAAATCCGACGGGGGCTTTGACTGGAATAATCCCGTACCGGTGGGTGCTATTCTTAGAATATAGGATATTAAACAAAAAGGAATTCCCTTTACTGATTTATTTCCTGATTTCTGGCAAAACTGCTTAGTGATAGGTACTTATATATATCAACCGCTTCAAATTGTCTGGGGTCCAAATCCGGACCAGTCAAATATTTCTAAATATTATTTATATCGCGAAATTGATGCGGGTGGTTTTACTAAAATTGGAGAGTATAACTATCAAACATTTAACTATAAGGATAAATCTTTACTCTATGAAGATGTAATACCGCATCATTCCGTGTCTTATTACGTCACTTCCTACAATGGAATGGAATCAACTCCAACAAACATAGCTACAGAAGATTATTTTATTAATTTCGACTTGAGCAACGGACTGATTCTTACAAAAAACGGAAATCATCCAAAGCTGGTTTGGGTGCCCAATAATACAATTCAAAATCTTACGGGTTATAAAATTTATAGAAAAGTTGATGATGAACCATTTTATTATATGGGTATGGTAGGTACGAACACATTCACGTACACCGATGGTGAAGTAAATCTAAACGTGAACGAAAGTGCCATACAGTATTATGTTGCAGCAACAAACGGTGGACAAGAGGATCCAACAAACACAGTCACAGCAATAGGAGATTATAATCCTCATAAAGAAAATCAGCAAGGCGAAAAATTATCAGTCCTAAAATATTTTCTTTCAGATAATTACCCCAACCCCTTCAACCCAAACACAAGCATCAGCTATTCAATTCCGGAAAATGCTTTTGTTACTTTGAAGATTTATGATGTGCTTGGAAATGAAGTTGTAGTTTTAATCAACGAACAAAAAGAGTCGGGCAATTATCAGATTGATTTTAATGCAAGTGAACTTTCCAGCGGAATTTATTATTACACATTAACCGCAGGAAACTTTACGAGCACTAAGAAGATGATCCTGGTGAAGTAAAAGCCTCACCTCGTACCCCCCAAAGCGGGGCAAGTCACCTCTCCAAAGGAGAGGGGAGTATCTTGAATATAATCAATTGTTCCAGGGCTGTTCAGAAATGGGCAGCCTTTTTTATTAGTTGATATTTCATTTCTTTGTACTTAAGTTTCAAACAAAAATATTTAGGGATAAAAAAAATGACAGTAAAAAATCTTCTGTTCAAAAACTCTCGGCCCCTAAAGTATTTTATCTTTAGTCTTACTTGTGTTGTATTTGCAGTGATATTGACAAGCTGCGAACAAAACCCCACCGCCCCAAACGAACCGCCAAAACCTCCCGGCTACCAGGAAGATATTTACTGGCCCAGCCTTGCGGATAGCCCTTGGCCTATGGAGCATCACGATCCCCAGAATACGGGTCGCAGCCAATACGGCGGTCCGAGAATAGGCGAAATTGAGTGGAGCCTTGACAGCATTTTTATTCGGAATAGCATTGCAGTCGGGGCAGATTCATCGATTTATGTTTCAACCGGTGAGGGTTTATATGCAATAAAGCCAAATGGGCAAACTAAATGGTTTTTTGAATTCCCGGAGGAGGGAGGAATAAGTTATAGTACTCCATTAGTTGCCGCCGATGGAACTATTTATTGTAGTTCCAATGGAATTACTAAAAATTTCTACGCAGTCAATGCAAACGGGACGTTAAAGTGGCAAGTGAAAGACATAGACCTTAAAATGAATGCGATAAATATAGGATTGGATGGAACTTTGTATTTTATTCAAAGCGGAGGAACGCTAACAGCGTTAAGTAGGTATGGTAAAATATTATGGACATACACTGACTCAAGATTTTACGGTGGAGATAATTCCGGGTTGTCGATTTCACCCGATGGAAAGACACTTTATCTATTCACGTATATTGTAGAAGGATGGCTTGCTGCATTTGATATTGAAAGTAGAACAATAAAGTGGAATTTTGGCGATGCTATCTCTGGTCACCCCGCAGTAGACAATGATGGCAATATTTATCTAATCGCTAATGTTGATTCTATCTACCAAGGTATCGCTGCGGTATATTCCCTCGATCAACAAGGAAGAATAAGATGGAGTCAACCGCTTTATTCTGGACATGCATATTTTTTTAGTACTCCAATCATAGACAAAATGGCAATATTTATTGTGGTTATGATAGTTTATATTCTTTTGATTACAATGGGATGCTTCGATGGAAAAAAGCTCTTTGTACTGATTGCCCACTCGGATTTGGTATTATTCGTTCGCCGCTGATATGTGATAATAGTGGTACAGTTTACGTTTCTATTCATTACGATGATTTAGTCTTAAAGGAAATCACAGCATTCAAAACTGATGGTTCCATTCTCTGGAGTTTAACACCTTCATTTTATATACGAGGGCTTTATTCAATTGTGATAGGCTTTAAGAATGATATTTTTTATCCTAATTATGAAGTATATAAATTCTTCAAGATTATTTAAAGGAGGCTAAAGTGAAAAAAATTAAACTTATTTCGTTGATTATATTAATAACAATTTCGAATGGCTTTTCTCAAGAATTGTTTAATGGACCCCAAAGAGAACTCTATCTTTATGGTGTAAATCTGCCCTCCTATCCTCCATTATATGAAGTTAAAGATACATTAAACGCTTTATCTGTCCTTTGGTGTCGTGCTACTAGTGATGATGATAATGGTTATCTCTGTTCTGTTTGTCCACAGAATTCATTTGTTACGATCACCAATCTCCCAACTGGAAGTTCGGGTTGGAATATTTGCAATGATGATGGGGAGCAATTTCCGTATTTCGGCTATTCGTTCTACAGGATGAATAATAATAAAACCGGGGACTATTTTTATCTGGACTTTAGAGATTGTAATTATAATTCTTCCATTACCTATGGTTATTTGAGCACAGACATTATTATAAAGTTTAATAAAAATTACGACGGTAATAATCATTCACGTTATGAATATACTGTAAGCAATCAACCAATCGAACCTATTACTAATGGCGATATTTTAAGAGTTTGGAATATTGAAAATCTCAGTCCCCCCAGCCATATATTCCAAAGACAGATTGCTTCCCTGATTTTTTGGCAAAACTGTCTCGTACTATTTCCTTCGCCCGATAACCACCCCCGTCTTATTTGGGGACCTCATCCTACTTTTAATGCTACACACTACAGAATTTACAGAGCAGTTAGTAACTATCCCGTTAATCCTTTAATTCTAACTTATTCCTTAATCTCAACGGTTAGCTCTTCTACCTTTGATTATATAGACTATGCTGTTACAATTCTGCCTGGTTATCAATATGCTTACTATTATTTAGTTGGATGGAATGGAACTACTCAGTCAGACAAAACAAATTATGTAAGCACTCAAGCAGAATTTCAAAAGCCTTTAATGGATATCCCTACCGATTTTAGCATATCACAAAACTACCCCAACCCCTTCAACCCAAACACCAACATCAGTTATTCAATTCCGGAAAATGCTTTTGTTACTTTGAAGATTTATGATGTGCTTGGAAATGAAGTTGAAGTTTTAATCAACGAGCAGAAAGAGTCGGGCAATTATCAAATTGATTTTAATGCAAGTGAGCTTTCCAGCGGAATATATTATTACACATTGACAGCCGGAAACTTTACGAGCACAAAAAAGATGTCGCTGATTAAATAACGGCTTCGTTTTTACAGAGATTCGACCCCAACGAAACCTCCAGGGTTTAGTGCCGAAGGCATCCATTCGGAGAAAACCTCGGAGGTTTTTTATTCGCAGTCATCCAGTGTGAAGTAATTCCTTTTACTGATGCTGCGATTTATCTTAATTGCAGGCTATTTTATCTTATCGGCACCGTAATCTTTGTTTTTCGCACGTTTTATTACTCTAAGCGTGCCGGTGATGTCATCTTACGATAATAATTTACTAAATTATATGGATAATATTAGAAATAATCTAAATAATACTAAATATTATTCAAATAATACTAAGTCTTATCCAAATAATAAATAATATTATTTACATAAATATATTATTTACTTAAATAATAATATATTTTACTTAAGTAAATTTGATTATTATTTATATAATCTTATATAATATTTGAATAAATCTATTTATTACTTAAATAATAAATAATAAATTGTAAATAATAAATCAAATATTTTAGATAATATTTGATATTATCTGCCAGAATTTATAAATTGGGTGCGTTAATACTAAACTAATGAGGATTTTTTATGCCAAAGCAGGACTATATACCAAAATTAAAGCCCAAGCTTTTCACGTGGGTTAAATCTTTTCTCGTAAATTTTCCCGCGCTTGCACCCGGCCTTGGAATTTCTGCCCCCTCTATTACCGATCTGACAAACCGTCTTAACGATTACCTGACCGCTTACACCGAAATGATAAGTCTGCGTGCAACATACCACGCCAAAGTCGCCGAAGTGAAATTGAAACGCAAGCACGCCATTTCCGAAGTGGGTGGGGTAAGATCAATTGTAAAAATTATGAAGGCGAGCAGTGCCTACACCCTTGCAGTAGGAGAAAGTTTACAAGTTGAGCTTGACGCGCCTGTGCCCGATAGGAACAATATGCAGCCGCGCTTTAAGGCAGAGGTGGATGCAAATAGGATTGTAAAATTATATTATAAGAAAAGAATTGCCAGCAGAGTGAATGCGTATTGCCGACGCGGAGGCGAAAAAGATTTTACTTTTATCGGGACCGATAGTATAAGTCCTATGCTTGATCCCCGCCCCAACCTAACCGATCAGCCCGAGGAAAGAGAGTATTATTTAATTTATGTAATTGACGATGTCCAGGTTGGAAAGAAATCGCCTTATCTAACAGTGACAGTTAAGGCAAGGGACTAGGGAAAAAACTTTTCTTTGGTCGGCGCTAACATCTGTGAATAATTGGATTGCTTCAAATTGTTCATTTTCAGCTTGTTTTAAACAGCCTATAACAAAAAATACTTTAAAAACTATACTAATTTTATATTGATTTTAAGCAATATTAGTGATAGATTTTGTTAGAAAATAAACTCTTTGGAGAAATAAATGTCTCTTTACGATTCCGACTTTTCAGGTGATGAAAACCTTGAATTTGAAAAAACCAATATTGAACAAGAAATTAAAAAATGTAAAAAGTCAATTGACGACGGCAGGATTTACAACTCCCTCGAATATATCGAAGATGTTTTACAGTTGTGCATCGAAGCCGATAAGAATGAAGACGGGTTATACTTTTCTGAAAAGCTTATAGAAATTTTTCCTTATAATGCCGAGTATTGGGTGAAACATGGTATTTGCCTTAGCGGGCTGCTTAGATTTGACGAAGCGATAAAATCATTTGAGAAATCGCTGTCACTAAATCCCGCCGATACCGAAGTACTGCTTGATAAAGCCACTGCCGAAGAAAGCAATGAAATGTTTGAGCAGGCTAAAGAATCATTGAACCAAATTTTATCCATTGAGCCAGGGCATGACGAAGCATATTTCAATTTAGGATTGATCGCACAAAAGGAAAATAATTTTGAACAAGCTGCAGGCTATTTCAAAAAAGCGATTGAGTTTGACGAAGATTATTCCGAAGCATGGTATGAGCTTGGCTTTTCTTATGAAAATCTTGACAAGCTTACGGAAGCACTCGAAGCCTATGAAAAATTTCTGGATCTTGAGCCGTATCATGCTAACGGCTGGTTCAACCGGGGGGTAGTGCTCGTCAGACTGAGTAAAACAGAACAGGCGATTAATAGTTACGATCTTGCATTGGCGCTCAAGGAAGATTTTGCAAGTGCATGGTTTAACAAAGGAAATGCTCTTGCGGACCTCGGCAGGTTTCAACCGGCGATTGACTGTTTCAAGAAGTCGCTCGAACTGGATAAGGACGATGAAGCATCTTTTTATAATATTGGAAATATTTATGAGGAAATGGGTGATCTTCATAGCGCAATAAAATATTATACCGAAAGTATAAAAATAAATGATCAGTACTATGAGGCATTCATTGCGCGTGGTTACTGTCACGATGCATCAGGGAAATTTCAATTAGCACTCAAAGATTTTAATAAAGCAATTTCGCTTTCGCAGGATAGGGCAGATGCCTGGTACGCCCGTGCTGATCTGGAGTACTCCCTTGGTCAGCTTCAAAACTCAATACTCAGTTACAGAGAGGCATTGAAAATTGAAAAGGATAATTTTGAAGTTTGGTTTAACCTTGCTGAAACACTTTTTGAACTTGGCGATTGGCTTGAAGCTTTAAATTCATTTGATGAGTGTATCAGGATAAACCCTAAAGATGCTAATTCATATTATGGAAAGGCGAAAGCAAATTTTATTTTAAGCAGACCGCAGGAAGCAGTTGAATGTTTGAAAATCGCCTTTACGCTTGATCCTGAAATAAAACAAGAGTTTGAAAAAGATTACCCTGAAATAAAATCATCAAGATTATTCAAAAAACTTCTTGGTGAAATTTGATAGTTCAATAATCTGACGTGTATCAAAAATATTTTTGTGTCATAAAATAAAATAGATATGAAAGATTCATTTAAAACAAATACTAAGCTGCTTGGTTTAATCGGTCACCCGATAAAACATACATACTCCCCCTACTTACACAATGTCGGAATCGAAATGACAGGAGTAAATTATGTGTATCTTCCTTTCGATGTACTTCCGGCAAATTTAAAAAATGCTGTAAAAGGAATTTTGACGCTTGGTGTTGCCGGTGTAAGTGTAACCCTCCCTCATAAAGAAACCGTAATCAGATATTTAAATGGACTATCTGAAGAAGCATCAACCATCGGAGCGGTTAATACAATTGTAAATGATCTTGGGAAACTTCAGGGATACAATACTGATGCAGAAGGAGTTTATGCAACATTGCTGCCGTACAAATCTCAAATAACGGGGGAGGAAGTTTCGGTAATTGGAGCAGGTGGTGCATCCCGATCGGTCATCTACACTTTAATCAGACACTTTCAGCCAAAAAAAATAAATCTTATCAATCGCACTGAACAGCGTGCTGAGGTTGTGAAAGAACATTTTGCTGCGAAGATGAGATACGATTCTTTCCAGGTGTTCGAACTTTTTCCACCTGATTTAGTTAGTGTGTTTAAGAATTCCAGTTTAATTGTAAATGCAACTGCTATCGGAATGTTTCCGGATAACGATGATTCGATAACCACATTATCCAAATCATTTTCGAAAGATCAGATTGTTTTTGATTTAGTTTACAACCCCCCTAAAACCAAACTGATGCAAATTGCAGAGTCTGAAGGTGCAAAAACTGTTGACGGTTTAACGATGTTAATTCACCAGGCAATTAAATCGTTTGAGCTATGGACAGGCAAGACGCTTGAGTTTGACAAACTTTACCGCGCATTAATTTCAGTTATAATCACCTAATTTAATATTAGATAAGCGACCACAAGCCAGGCAATCCCTTTTGCTAAAAAGAAAAAAAATCCTATCACACCTATTTTCTTTAAATGGTTTTTAAGCATCTGCCAACAATTTTATAAATATTAAAATATCCCGGATGAAATTATTGAATGATCCCGGGCAGAATTAATCCTAATCATTTTAAAAAACTTACCTCAATAAAATCATCTTTTTAGTTTCAATATAATTTCCGGAATGCAGTTGATAATAATACACACCGCTTGAAAGCAGTAAATTTTCGTCTGTGTTGAAATCTACTTCATAAGTGCCTGTAGGTTTATATTCATTCACTAATGTTGCAACTTCATTTCCTAACACATCAAACACCTTTAATGTAATTAATATGTCACCCTGAGCTTGTCGAAGGGTGGCAGAGGGAACAGTATATTTTATTTTTGTTGAAGGATTAAATGGATTCGGATAATTCTGTTCAAGTGAAAATTTATCTGGAGATTTGATTTCAACTTCGATAGAATTTGAATACTCGAATGTTCCATCCAAATCAATTTGCTTTAATCTGTATTGGTAGATACCTGCGACAAGATTTTTATCCACAACCGAATATGTATTTGCTTCAGTTGTAGTTCCATGACCATTCACGAAAACAATCTTTTCCCAATCTTGATTAGCATTTACTTTCCTTTCTACATCAAAACCTGAGTTATTCTTTTCGGAAGCTGTTGTCCATCGAAGGATAACATCACTATTATTAACTTCCGCGGTGAAGGAAGTTAATTCAACGGGCACAGTAGTAACAATAGCAACAGCAGTGTTGCTGTAGTTTGAAACATAGCTGTCATTAATAGCTGTTACTCTGTATGTGTAAGTATCTATCACAGAAACATTATCTGTAAAGGAAGTTTGATCAGCACCCACCGTTCCGACAATTTCGTAAATATTATTGCTGCCTTTTCTTTCAATTCTGAATCCGGTTTCGGAAGATGAATTATCAGACCAGTTCAGTTCAACAATTGAAGGATCAGTTGGATTAGCAATCAAGCCGGTTGGTGCTTCAAGTCCGGGGATGAATTCATAAATTTTTCCATTAGCGCCACATACATAAAATTCATAATTCATATCAGCACCGAAAGATAAAATGTTAGAAGCTGCTGTGAGCAAAAAAATATTTGAGCTGTCAGCAGGATGTAACTGCCAGATTTTTTTTGAGCAGTAGTCGCCATAAACATAATCGCCTGTCAATTCTGTTCTGCGATTGCCGCGATAAATAAATCCGCCGGTGATTGAACAATTTCCTCCTGCATGCTCAAATTCAAATATCGGAAATAGATAGTCGGTTCCGGTACAACCGCTTGTATTGTAGGGATGGTTTCCTTCGTAACATCTCCAGCCGTAGTTCCCGCCATTTTCGATCACATCAATTTCTTCCCACTGATTTTGTCCAACATCGCCGCACCAAAGTTCACCCGTAACAGGATCAAAGCTGAACCGCCATGGATTGCGCATCCCATAAGAATAAATTTCTTCTCTATAACCTTGTGTATTATTATAAAAAGGATTTGTAACAGGAATTCCATAGTTTAATCCGCCTTGTGGATTGTCAACATCAATACGTAAAATTTTTCCGAGCAACACAGATAAATTTTGTCCGTTATTAAAAGGATCGCCCGCAGAACCGCCATCACCCATTCCAATGTATAAGTAGCCATCCGGACCGAAGGAGATTTGCCCGCCGTTATGATTTGAGAATGGCTGATTAATTTCGAGCAAAATCAACTCGCTGTTTTTAATAGCTGAATCAGGATTAGCAGCACTTACTTCATATCGGGCAATCACAGTTCGCAGGGGAGAGTCAGCAGTGTAATCAACATAAAAATAACGGTTGTTTTCATAATCGGGATGAAAAGCCAGACCGAGTAAACCGGTTTCTCCACCACTTGTTACTTTATCGGTAATATTTAAGAATGTTTTACTCGTAGTTGTGTTTCTGTTATTTTCAAAAACTTTAATAATGCCCCCCTGCTGAACAATAAAAATTCTATCAGTTCCATCTCCAGAATTATACAAACCAACAGGACTTGAAAACGTTAAACTTGGAAATGCTTCCTGAATTTGAAACTGAGCGTTCAATTCAACGGAGGTGCATGTTAATAATGATGAAAAAAACATCATCACAATTGCTGATGTTAATCGGAGATTTTTCAAACTTTACCTCTTTTATTTTTTATTGAAATTGTATTTCTTGTTTTAGTTTTAATAGTTTTTTTAGCCTTTACCGGAAGTTCAATCAATCTTAAGAATTCATCAACTTTAAATTGGCTTCTAACTGAAACGTCCAACATTCTTTTCGTGTGGTTGATCATTTTCTGAATTGTTGTATTTTTTTTCTTCATTAACAATTCCGACCTTTTAACCATAGACCCTTTAGGGTTTTTACTTTCAGAGCTCTTCGCAGTTTTTTTTGATTTGAGAGTTTTTCTATCATCAAAAAAATGATGCTGTAAATAAAGCAGCATCAGCCAGATAATTAATTCTTCAAAACTTTCTTTGTTAAAGTACTTAATATCCTCGTGTGCATGTACTCTTAAAAATATTGAAGTTTCATTTTCAGTAAATAAATTTTTAATAACTTCAACAGGAAGAAATTTATCTTTCATTTGATAAAATTGTTTAAGAAATATTTCATTTGAAAGCATCTTAATTAAATAGATATTCTTGTAATTATGGTTTTTGTCGAAGCCAAGAATTTCAAATACTTCAAATAATAATTTTTCAATGAGAAGATTAGTAAAAGATTCATTCACATTTTTTGAATTAGTGGACAGATTCTTAAGGACAAGTTGAATAAATAAAAGAAGATGGAATTCAGCATTATCTTTTTTTATTAAAGGTAAAACATTTTCTATGTCGGCGATCCATTTTTTGTTTTTGGGATCTTTTTTTATTTCAAGAATATTTAAGATAAGTTCGTTCAGACTTTTTATATCTTTAAAAAAATCTGATTCGATAACTTTTGCATCCACCTTCATATCAAGAATCAACATCTCTTTTAAAACAGTCTGGAATAAGAATGACAGAGCAGATTTAAAAGATTCTTCACTTATATCAGAAAATAAAAAGCTTATAAATAATTTTACATTTGTTGTATCAAATAATTTTAATAACGAAGAATGAAGCGGTAATAGCTTTTGTTCTAACAACGCATGCTCAATTGATTCAACACCTCTACCATTAAGGAAATTACAAAGTGATTGAAATTCACCAGCAGCGTCAAAGATTTCATGGAAATTTAAGCAGACTTTGTAATCATAAGCTCTAAGAGTGAATGTTAAACCAAGCTCAAAAGATTCCTTTCCAGAGAGAAGGTACTGAAGTTTTGTCCGATGATCTGTATAAATATAAAAATGCTGGACATCATTTTTAAATTGAAGTGCATCTGCAATTTTTTGACTGAAGAAAAATTTTTCATCGCTGTTGATTTTGCTCTTCATTCTTCCACTCGAAAATTGAATATAACCAGTAGTTTCTGTATAGGAATTATTAAAAATGATTAATGCTTTTTCATCTCCCGAGCTATTAGTGCAAGCAAAAACATTTTCATCAACTTCATTTTGAGTAGTTACAAAATCATAAAGATCAAAATTATCCACCTGACTAAATAAGCGGCGTTTTTTCATTAATGGAAAAATTTCTTTTTGATGACGACTAACCAGATTCTCATCTACCATTTCATTATAATATGCACGCTGGTATTCCATTCCATATTTTTCGGAGAAACCTTCTATTTGCCCATGACCGAACATCGGCAGCCCTGGCAAAGTTACAAGCAGTGTAGCAACTCCAAAATATTTATCACCTTTCCCAAATTGATTTATTGCAGTTTCTTCATCGGGATTGCTCATAAAGTTCACATATCTTTTCAGAATTTCAGGATTAAATTCCAGAGTATTCTTAATTAGAAGTTTATATTTTTCATTTTCCTCCTTCATCATCATATGCATGAAGGCACTGTTATAAACGCGATGCATTCCCAATGTTCGCACAAAATAACCTTCCATCAACCAAAAGGCTTCTGCAAGTAAAAGTGTATTTGGCATTTCTTTATTAATTCGATCAACTACTTCTCGCCAGAACTCTTCGGGAATTAAAGCATCGAATTGTTCGCGGGTCATTGAATGATCTGCACGGGAGGGTATTGCCCCACCAGTCCCCGGCTGAGGAAACCAAAGCCGCTGAAAATGTTTCTTGGCTAATGTCATTGCGGCATCAAATCGTATTATCGGAGTTTTCCTTGCAACATGCATTATCATCTGAATCAGTGCTTCCCGAACTTCTGGAATTAGTAAATTTAATTGTGCCGTGTCATTCCACGGCATGTTTGTTCCGTCATTTCCGTGATAAATATAACGTACATTGCCGGTGTATTTATCAATTCGTTGAAATACAACTGCTGCATCCGTTCTCGAAAAATATTTATCTTCAATTCTAATTTCTACTCGATCATCTTCAGAAAGGTTTGGACCGAAAAATGAATAGCCGGGATAGGGGGGAGTGTCAGATTGTATAAAAAAATCCGGCTTTTCAATCATCCACTTTGAATAAATACCTGTATGATTTGGCACCATATCACTTGCAAGTCTGATCCCCCGTTTCCAGCAGCGTGATTTAAGATTTTCAAATGCGGGTTCACCACCGAGAGCATCTGCAATAACATAATCATAAAGTGAGTAAGCCGAAGATGCAGCGTCAATATTGCCTGTAAGATGCTTTATCTTTTTAGATGCGCTGCTTCTTTCCCAAATTCCAATTAACCAGACAGATGTAAAATTCCATTTGGCAATAGAGTCAAGTTCTTCATCCGGAATTTGATCGAGACGTCTTATCTCACGCTGATATTTTTTTGAAAGCTGATCAAGCCATACATACGCATTTTTTGCCAGCATAACTACTTCAGGCATCCAGTCAGTGTCCTCGGTAAAGAGTTCTTTCTCTTCATAAATAAAACTACTTTCATCTGAACTCAGTTTATCTCCGGCTTTTATTTTTAATTTTAATCTTTCAAAGTATTTCTGATCAAAATCATAAACCGGTACGGGGGGAGTCGCTTTTTCGCCGCCGCCATGTTTTACAAATAATTTATAGTCTTCATGTAATAAATCTCTGCCGGATAAAATTTTTAATCTGAAATCCGCCGGAATGTAAATTTTCCAGAAAGTGTTAATGAACTCAAGCTGAGCCTCAATGTCAAAAGGATTAGCAACAATTGGTTTGCGAAGAAAAGCGAATAAACTGATCTTTTCTTTACCAACAGGTTTTTCTTCTTCAAAATGTTTTTCGATTAGTTCGAGCAATTCGCTATAGCGTGTTTTCTCTTTAATTGTTCTATCCGAATACAATTCATCAAGCGGACGAGCAGCAGGGTTAGTGTTTTCAATGTGAAGCAGAATAAGTTCTTCTAGAATTATCTCACGATTGCTCTTGCTGACCGAAGCTGAATTAAGAAACTCTACTGGTGTTAATTCAGATTTGTAAACTGAAATTGGAGGGAACTCTTCAACGAAGGAAAGTAAAACTTCATCAAGATTTTTTTCATCTAAACTTAATTTTATTTTTTCAAGTGTTCTTCCGAAGATGCCGGGATTTTCATCCTCCTCATATTGTCTGATGATAAGATGATAAATCTCATGGATCAAACCGAGTGCGTTAATTTGTCCAGGTGTAATTTGTTCACTAAATCTTCCTTCATTTCTTCGCACGGAATTAATCTTTTCGGAAACAATTCTTGCCTGAGTAAAATCTGCAATGATGAGATTTCCTATCGTTGAAAAGAGAGAGTCTTCTATCTGATATTTCTTTCGGCTTGAAATATTTATGTGAAGATCGAATCGAATTGAAGTGGAAACAGATTTTTTATTACGAGCACGGCTTTGCATCAGTATTCCTAAACACAATTATAAAGATGAAAAACAAGATTGATTTGTGTGTTAATATAGCAAATCTTTTTTAGAATAGTAAAAACTCTGAAGCGTTACGGATGAAAGGCAATGCTCGAACCAACCCACGTTTTGTTTTTGTTAAAATCAACACCCATCATTTTTCCTTTGCTCATGCGGATGAGGTTGTTTACTAGAACTGGTGCTTTATTCCAAAGGAACATCATTCTAATTTCAACTTTTGAAGGTTCGTCGGGGGTTTCAATCAGCGGGGCGTATTCAATTTTCTGTTGGAGTATGTAATTATTTCTTTCGTTAATTCTCTGCAGTTTTTCTTTTGTCGGTTCAACATCAACACCTAAACCAGCAAACGAGAATAAAGGTTTTAATACGTATTTATGCAGATCATCGGGGATGCTTTGAAGATCGTTAAGGTAGTAACAGTGCGGAACATATTTCCCTTTGAGTACAGGCAGAGAATGTTTACTTATTCTGAAAAACCAATTTGGATGCCCCACCCACTCAACTTCTATATCATCTCTGAAATCAAAATTGAAGTTTAAATTTTTACGCTCAAGTTCGTCAAAGATTACACGATTGTAAATTCTTTTGATTGGAATTTCTTTTCCTTTGTCTTTATAGTAAAGTTTTGCTCCGTGTTTAATGACTTTTGTAATGCACACAGTTTTAATTCCAGTTAGTCTTTCAGTCGCGGCAAAGTCAATTCTTGTTTTTTGTTCTTCGGGATGAATCTCCAAAAGAATAACATTTTCAGAATTTTCATTTCCGACTATGGTTTCCTTAAGTATTTCCTGATAGGAATTAAGATTGTGACCGGAAAAATAACTTTGAAAATTTTCGGGTATCTCAAAATGTTTTCTGATTTTGTCATTAAAGAAAGCTTGATAACCATAAAGAGAAGGGAAACCCTGCAACTCAATTAATTTTGGGACAAAGCTTCCTTCTTCACTTTTACAGATTGCAAAATCAATTTGTAAAAATATTGGATGATCAGAGTCACCGGAGACTTTTAAATGGCTTGGAACGGCAGTTAAAGAATTTGTCAGAAAGTGTTCAGATTGAATTTGAAGAATTAAATCATCACAAGCTGATTCTAATTCTTTAGTAAGTTCTGCAGATAGAAATAGAGGAGTTTCCGAAACTCGAAAATCAGTTGGATAAATTAATGATGTGTTCAAATCATTAAGAAAATTATTGTATGCAGTTTCTGTGAACTGACTATTAAATTTTTTTCTTAGCTCTGGTATCATTAGATAAACACCGTATTAAGTTCTTCGATAGCAATTCTCAAGAAAGTAGGAAGCACGGTTTTACGAGTCAGCTTAGTAGCATTTGGATCTTCAAGCAGCCTTAACATTTCATCATACCTTTGTTCGCCGTACTTATCCGTAACCTGTTTTTTCCTTTCATCTTGTTTGAAGTGATACAACATACTGTTGGTATCAGCTTCAGGATGAAATTGAGTACCCATAATTTCATTTGATATTCTTACTGCCATCAAAGCTTGTTGATGCTCTTTGGACTCTGAGGGATCTTCAATTGCTAAAATATTTGCTCCAAGTTCTTGAATAATTTTTTCATCCGGGTTGATGACGTGATACTGTCTGAAGTCGGCAGCAAAAAATGGATCAGTAAGATTTTTTAATATAGAATCAATTTTCCCGGCATCGGTTCGGATAAAAGGAAGTATCCCGAAGGATTTTTCATAACGTTCAGTTACGTCTGCAAATTTAAAATACCTTGCCATCATCTGAAAAGAATGGCAAATAAAAAAAATATACTTTTTCCGATCCGAATTATTTTCATTGAATGACCAAAGGTTATCGAGCAATTTAAAATAATCTGAATCCCACTTTTTCCCCTCTCCCTCAAAAGGGCTTCCCGGGCCTCCGGAAGAAATATAAATATCAAAATCTGTTGATGGAATTTCATCTTTGTAACGAGTATCAAAAACTTCATAGGCTATGGGAGTATTATTAATAAGGCGGTCTTGTGCGGAGACAATTTCTTTTATACAGCGCATTCCTTCATTGCGCTCATTATTGTATAGGTCTATTATCGCCACATTAATTTCTTTGCTGCTCATTTATTCCTTTTGTTTTTTGTTATTAGTTTCTTCCAAACCAACGTGGGTTTCTTCAATGATATAATCCACAACGGATTTCGTATCATAAGTCTGTTCCCAAACATCAAGCTGCCTGTCTGCGCCTGTCCCGGTTTTGAGAATATTCATTACATAATTTATTTCTTCTCTCGAACCAAGTTCATCAACAACGTCATCAACAAAAGCAAGAAGTTCTTCAACAAGTGAGCTGAATGGAACTTCCTCTTTTTTCCCGAAGTCAATTAATTTGCCTTGAATTCCATAACGGGCAGCACGCCATTTATTTTCAGCAATAAGTGCGCGGCGGTAAAGTCTGAAACCAAGATTTTGTTTGATGAGTTTATAAAGTTTAACTACAACAGCTTGCATTAAAGCGGCGAGTGAAATTGTTTCATCAACCCGCATGGGAATATCACAAACTCTAAATTCTAATGTTTCAAAAACAGGATGAACGCGAATATCCCACCAAATCTTTTTGCCGTTATCAATACAGTTGGTCTTGACAAGTAGTTTTACATAATTATCATATTCAGCAAGGCTTCCGAAATAATCGGGAATTCCGGTGCGTGGAAATCTATCAAATACTTTGCTTCGATATGATTTGAATCCGGTATTTCTTCCAAGCCAGAATGGTGAATTGGTTGACAGAGCAAAAATGTGCGGTAAAAAATATCTTGCTGCATTCATTATGTGAATAGCGGTTTCTCTATCATCCAATCCAACATGAACATGTAAACCAAAAATCAAATTTGCTCGTGCAACTTGCTGCATATCTTCGATAATTTCTTTATATCGCGGATGGACAGTAATTCGTTGATCTTTCCAGTGAGAAAAGGGGTGGGTTCCTGCGGCTGCAATTCTTAGTCCTTTTGATTTTGCAAGCGCTGCAATCTTTTTACGAAGATTAGTAACCTGCACACGAGCATCTTTTATATCCTTGCAAATATCTGTCCCCATTTCAACAACGGATTGATGCATTTCAGGTTTAACATTTTCAGCAAGGATTAATTTCCCGTCTTCCATAATTTGCTGAATGTGTGAGCGAAGTTCTCTTGTTTCAGGATCAACTATCTGAAATTCTTCTTCTATCCCGAGTGTAAATAGATTTCCCTTTGTCATTTATTTCTCTTTCAAAAAATATTATGAATGATTAATAAAATATCATTTAAGCGGTTTATCGTTTGCATAATGCTTTATGAACTCACCCCAGGTTAAATTATTCTGATTCGGCTTGTGTGCCTTCGCCCTTCTGATAGCCATATTAGCGGCGGCTTCAACAATCCACTCGAAATTTTCCTGCCCGACAGAATTTACGTCAGCATCCGGGGCGGGGTTGCAGAAATCTATTGCGTACGGCACTCCGTCCCTGACGGCAAGCTCAACGGTATTAAAATCATATCCTAAATAATTATTTATCTTTAATACAATCTCCTTTAATTGATCCAGAAATTTTTTCTCGAAAGGTTTCGGATTTTGCACGTATCTTAAATGGTGAGGCTGTTTCGGGTCATATTGCATTATGTGAACGTCACGGCGGTCAAGACAGTAACATCTAAAGTATTCAGTGAAAATTATTTCTTCCTGCAGCATCATCACAAGCTGTCCTGTTTCGTTGTAAGCTTTGAAAAAATCTTCAGCATTATTAAGCTTATAAACATTTTTCCAGCCGCCGCCGGCAAATGGTTTGAAGTAAGCAGAAAAACCGACATATTCGAATATCGCTTCCCAATTCCACGGATAAGCAAGATTTCTAAATGAATTTGAATTAGTGTCAGGTGGGTGTTGATTAGAGGGAAGCAGAACTGTTTTTGGAACAGCGACACCAATTTTAGTTGATAAGGCATTGTTAAAAAATTTTTCATCTGCGCTCCACCAAAATGGATTGTTGATAACGGCAGTGCCTGTCAATGCTGCATTTTTCAAAAACCCTCTGTAAAACGGCACGTCCTGAGAAATTCTATCAATGATAATATCATAACCGCAAGGTTCGCCCTGTACAACTTTATCGAGGCTGACAAATTCTGCTGAAATACCTTCCTCTTTTTTAGCATTTATTCTTTCAACAAATGCTGGAGGAAAAGTATTTTCTTGTCCAAACAAAATCCCTATTTTTTTCATATTTAAGTCCTCTTATTGACTAATTGTTTAATATTATTTGAAATCAAAATTGATTTTATATTTAGAGCAATAATCATTTTTCGGAAGGTCAATTTTCTAATTCAAATATATGAAATAAAATATTGTTTTCAATAATTTTACTGATAAATGGTTTTAAATTCTCCTTGTCTTGCTTATAAAAACGAAACAATTTCGTGAAATACAAACTGATTATTTAATTATATTAGTATAAAAAAATTATGACACTAACTCAATTAGAATACGCAATAGCTGTTTATAATTATAAAAGTTTTTCAAAAGCTGCTGAACATTGTTTTGTAACTCAGCCAACATTGAGCATGCAAATTCAAAAACTTGAAGATATACTTGGTGCTCAAATATTTAATCGCTCTAAAAATCCAGTTGAACCAACCAAAATTGGTGTGAGAATAATTGAACAAGCAAGGATTATTATTCAACAAAAAGATGAGCTGCAAAGAATTTTAGCTGAAGAAAAGGGAGACTATAGCGGGCGAATTAAAATCGGTATTATTCCAACAATCGCTCCGTATTTACTGCCGCTGTTTCTTAAATCATTCATTAACAAATTTCCAAAGATTGAACTAATTATTGATGAACTCACTACGAGTGAAATCATATCAGGACTTAATAAATCCGTTCTTGATTTAGGAATTCTTGCTCTGCCGATAAATGATTTTAACATTGTTGAGGAGAGTCTTTATCTTGAACCGTTTGTTAGTTTTATCCCAAAAGAGCACAAGCTTTTTCTAAAGAAATCATTACAAGCAGAAGATATTTATTCAACCGATTTGCTTCTTTTAAAGGAGGGGCATTGCTTAAGGGATCAGATTTTAAAAATATGTCGAAGTTCTGAAAACGACTGGAATACAAGATCAAAAAAAATCTTATTTGAATTCGGAAATCTCGACACATTAATTTCTCTTGTTAAGCAAAATTTTGGTATTACTCTATTACCAAAATTGTCGCTTCTATATTTAAAAAGCGAAGACGATAAAAATCTTGTTCGTCCGTTTGAAGATCCTGTCCCCGTCCGTGAAGTAGGAATGGTTTACAGCAAGGGGTTTATTAAACAGCATATCACTCATGCTATCAAAAATGAAATTCTACTAACTTTGCCTGAATCTCTTAAAACAAAAAACAACACTAAAATTGTCTGATAAATATGTACACAACTAAAGCTAAAATTAATTTTTATGATTGCGACCCTGCTGGCATAATGTTCTTTGGAAATGTTTACAAATTATGTCATTCTGTTTATGAGGATTTTATTAATTCTTTACCGCTTGATTTTGATTTTTGGGGTGGAAATGATTTTGCAGTTCCAATATTGCATAGTGAAGCTGACTATCTTCAGCCGTTGAAAACAGGGGATGAAATAAGTATTGAAATGTCAGTTCTATTATTAAAAAAATATATGTATGAACTTTATTTTGAAATTAAAAATAATAATGGGGAATTATGCGACCGTGTTAAAACCACTCACATTTTTATTGACAGGGAGACAAAAAAGAAAATTGAAATGAATGATAAAATTTTCAACGCCCTGAAGAAGCATCTAAAATAAATCGCCTTCATTTTTAGACATATACATTTGGATTATTTTTTTGCGTAAAACTTTTCCAAGCGATGATTTCGGAAGTGAATCAAAAATATGAAACTCTTTTGGAATTTTATAATCAGCTATGTATTCTCGTAAATTCGACTTCATTTTTTCGAAATCTATTCTAATATTCTCATATGGGACAATTGCAGCAATTGTTCTCTGCCCCCATTTTTTATCATTGATTGGAAATACACAAACCTCTTTTATACCTGGAAAAATTTTAATGGCTGCTTCAACTTCAAATGGATTTATATTTTCTCCACCCGAAACAATTAAATCAGATCTTCGACCTTTGATAAATAAATATCCATCTTCATCAAGATAACCAACATCTCCAGAATAATATACTCCATTTGATAATTTTTGTGAAGTTGCTTCTGAATCAAATAAATATCTGTTAAATAATGTCTCGCCCTTCACGGTAATTTCTCCAGATGTATTTGCAGGAAGTTTTTTCCCGCTCTCATCGCCAATAATTATAACATTTGGTGGGATGGGCTTTCCAGCAGAACCACTTTTAAATTTGAATTCAGCGGGCGTGAGAATGGAAATGAATGATGCGGTTTCTGTTGATCCATAAACTTTGTGAATATTCCATCCAAGAGTAATCGCAGATGCGATCAAATCGGTGTCAATCCTACCCCCACCAATCAATACGATTCGTAATTCCGGATTTGGCGAAATCTTTTTATCCACAAATTCTTTTAGTTGAGGTGACACAAGTGATAAGAGAGATGGTTTTTCTTCTTGAATACTAGTTCCAATTGATTCCACAGATAAATCGTCCGGTAATATTAGAGTGCATCCTGCGAATAAAGCACGTGTAAAAATTGAAAATCCCCCAATGTGATAGAATGGTAAACTTGCCAGCCATTTATCATCTTCGGATTGATGAAGAATCTGATCTGCGGATTTAAAACTCTGATACAAACTATTGAATGACAACTCCACTGCTTTTGGTTTTGAGGTTGAACCGGAAGTAAAAATTATTACAGCAGGATAGGATAGATTAAACTGTTCATTCTTTTTTTTGACAGGTAATTCTGAGCTTAAAATAATTTCTAAGCAAGGTTTGGAAAATTCAGAAAATATTTTTTTTTGTGAAGAAGAAATTAAAACGATTTTACAAAAAACAATTTGATTTTCAATTTCAGCTTTAGTTAATCTTGTGTTTATTAAAACCGGTATGGCTTCAATCTGCCACAGAGCCAAAATCGAAACAATAAATTCCAGATTGTTTTCCGAGAGAACAGCCGCGTAATCTCCCTTACTTATTTTTCTTTCAAAAAGAATTTTCTGAAATTGCATTACCCGAGAACTGATTGCAGAAAAATCAAAACTATTTCCGCCGGATTTAATTCTGAAGGATGGATGAATTAGGATTTTTTTTGTCGTAAGATTGCTCTCAATATTCATTAAACAATTAACCCGATTGAAAACAAAAGCCCGAACAGTGCTGATTCTTTTGCAGTAAGTTCAAGAGCTTTATTTAATTCATCCGCGTTTTTTGAATTTAACATTTTTATCAACTTTAAAATTATTGGCAAACTGATTAACGGAAGAAGTATGAAAAAATGATAATCAAACAATACAAAAAATATTAATGGTACCAGAAATGCAAACAAACTTAGAATCAAGTATTGGTAAAAAGAAAAGATTTCACCAAGTTTAACTGCGAGTGTGTATTTACCGGCTTCTTTATCTTCTTTAATGTCTCTGTAATTATTTACAACAAGAATATTAGTGATCAATGCTCCAACAGGGATTGAAGCGATTATAGATTCAACAGTAATATTCTGATGATGTAAAAAATAAGTGCCGCAAGTTCCAACCAACCCAAAAAAAATAAAAACGAATACATCACCAAGCCCATTGTAAGCAAGCGGAAATGGTCCCGCTGTATAAGCCAATCCAGCCAAGATCGAAACCATTCCAACAATTAATATCACCCAGCTTGTTGAGTAAACGAGATATAAACCAAGCAGAAATGCTGAGGAGAAAACTAAAATTATTCCAATAGTCATTTCTTTTTTTGATATTAATTGGCTAACAAGCACGCGCAAAGGACCTTTTCTATTTTCATTATCTGCCCCCTTTAAATAATCATAAAGATCATTTGTAAAATTTGTTCCAACCTGAATTAGAATGGAACATAGAAAAGCTACGAAGGAGTAAATAAAATTAAATTTTCCATCATGTACAGCAAGAGCTGAGCCAACCATTACAGGAACAAGCGCAGCCGGCAGAGTACGTGGTCTGCTTGCAAGAATCCAACTTTGAAATTTTGAAATATTTAGTTGCCGATTTATCATTTGCGACTTACGGCAGCTTCGGATATTTTTTAAAATCAGGCTTTCGTTTTTCGTTGTACGCTTTTTTGCCTTCTTGAGCTTCCTCACTCATATAATAAAGGAGGGTAGCGTTTCCGGCAAGTTCTTGAATACCAGCCTGTCCATCAAGTTCTGCATTGAATGCTGATTTCAGAAGCCTGATAGACATTGGACTATGCTGTAGAATTTCCTTTGCCCAATTTACACCCTCCTCTTCAAGTTTATCGAGCGGGACAACTTTATTTATTAATCCCATTTGTAAAGCTTCCTCAGCATTGTATTGCCTGCATAAGTACCAGATTTCACGGGCTTTTTTTTGTCCAACTAATCTTGCAAGATAACTTGAACCAAATCCTCCGTCAAAGCTGCCTACTTTTGGACCGGTCTGACCAAAAATTGCATTATCGGCTGCGATTGTCAAATCACAAATAACATGTAATACATGTCCGCCGCCAACGGCATAGCCAGCGACAAGGGCGATTACAGCTTTCGGAATGCTTCTTATAAGTTTTTGAAGGTCAAGAACATTTAATCTTGGAACACCATCCTTGCCGACATAACCTTTGTCACCACGGATGCTTTGGTCCCCGCCGGAACAAAAAGCATATTTTCCATCTTCAGCAGGGCCGTTGCCTGTGAGCAGAATAACTCCAATTGATTGATCTTCGCGGGCATCAGAGAAAGCCTCATACATTTGAAATACTGTCTCAGGACGGAAAGCATTTCGCTTTTCAGGTCGGTTAATAGTAATCTTTGCGATACCATCAAATTTTTCATAAATAATATCAGAGTAATCTTTTACTTTAGCCCAGTGATGTTTCATTGTTTCCTTTTTAAATATTTATTCAAAAATAAAGAAATGTTTTGAAACTATAACTTCATAAGAAATGAATTTAAAACTTCACAAAATTTATTTGGATTTTCGAGATGTGTATTGTGTCCGGTACCTTCAATGCTAACATGCTGCGAGAAGGGAAGTAGTTCGGACATCAATTTATTTATTTCAGAAAATTTAGTATCGGATGATCCTGTAATCAAAAGTGTTTTTTTATTTAAATCTTTTAGCTCACTAAATAGTACCGGCATTGCACCAGTACCGAAGCCAATCAAAGAGTTTGCAAGTCCAACCGGGTTATTTTTAAGTTTAGCGTTTCTAATTTCATCTAAGGTTATTTTATCAAGTTTTGTCTGTGAATCAAATAAATCAAGATTCATCCAGTAATCAACAAATTCAGAAACTGGATGATTCAAGATAAATTGAGCAAGTTCATTATCTTTTTGAACTCGCATTTGCCGTTCACTCTCATTTAATATACCGGCAGTTGAACTTTCGAGAATCAGTGCTTCGACGAGATTAGGATTATGAATGCTAAAATTTAGTGCCGCTCTGCCCCCCATTGAATAACCGCATAAAATAATTTTATTTTTACGAAAATATTTAATACCAGCTTTGATTATTTCTGAAATAAAATCAATATTATAATAAGATAAATCAGCCGGGCTGCTAGTTTCGCCATGCCCGATTAAATCAATTGCAGCGAGATTATATTTCCCATCAATAAGATTAGTGATTCTCTTCCAGTCGTTAGAATTTCCGCTAAAACCATGCAGGAATAGTATCAAATCATCTTGAGGATTGTAAAATCGTAAAAGGTTTAAGTTGATGAAAATATCTCTGTATGCAATTTTCATTTTTCGATAAAATGCAAAATGCTTATCAACGTAGTCCAGTATTTATTTCTGAGTGTAAGCGATAGTTTGGCATCTGTTTTTATTTCGAGCACAGTAAGCTGTTTTATTTTGAGGGCTTTTTTAATTTCAACTTCCAGATGAGTCCAGCTTTTAATTGCCGTATGCCTGCAGTGAAATGCAGTTACTATTTTCTTGAAATTCAAATTATGTTTTGAGAGAAAATATTTTTCGAACTCATATTTATATTTAGCGATAGGTAGAACTTCAAATATTCTGCCGCCGAAATTATTTATCAATATTACTACAATTGGAATTGTATTTTTTATTGATATTAATAATGAGTTTATGTCATAATAAAATGCCAGATCGCCTGATATAAGTATTGCAGGTTTTTTATCTGCTGCAGCAATACCGAGCGCTGTTGATGTAATGCCGTCAATTCCACTTGCCCCGCGGTTAAAAAATATGTTCAAATTGCTGCTTGATAATAAAGTGAAATAGTCGAAATCTCGTATTGGCATACTGTTGGACAGCATTATTGAAGAATTGGATTTGATAGAGTTTAGTACAACCTCTGAAACTTTACATTCATTTGGAAAATTTGAATTGCTGATGATTTTATTTTTTAATAATCCAGCGGCTCTGTCCGCTTCCTGAATGTATTCAATCCAATTTTTATTAATTCTATTTAGTTTATTCACCGGAAGTGCATCTAGTAATTTGCAGCAGAATAGGCTGGGGTTAACTGCAAATACGCTCTTTGTTTTTTTTGCAGGATCGAAACAATCTCCGAACTCATTTATTAAATATTTAACAGCATTCGTTTTTTCAAAAAAGATTTCTAATCCTTTGGAGGTTACAGTTCTTCCAAAGTGAAGAATCAATTCAGGGTCGAATTTGATTAAAAAAATTTCTGAACGAAGCAGCGCATCATAATTAGTTATTAAATTATTACAATCAATATTTCCAAATCGCAAGCCTGAAAGAGCATCGGCAAAAATCGGGTAGCCAAGTATGGCTGATAATTTTATCAGATTAAATTTATTCTGCTCGTTAAAAGATTCCGGTCCTGCAATTAAAATTCCTCTTTGTGATGTATTGATTGACTTTAAAATTTCTTCGAAGGAAACTGATTGATTTAATTTATTGTTACTATTGATTGAACTTCGTTTTAAAACAACTTCCTTCGACTGAAATTCAGGATAAAATTTATTATCAAAGTCATCTGTAAAAGAATTTTTCTCAAAAGGTTTTCTAAAAGGAAAATTTATGTGAACAGGACCGCGATCTCTGAAAGCAGAAATCTTAAAAGCATTTATTGCGATATTTCTTATCGCGACAAGTTTTCCGGGAGATAACTGTGGTAAGCCTGGATTGCAAAACCATCTAATGTGATTATGATACAAATCATTTTGATTTATTGCTTGATTTGCCCCCACGTTTTGCAATTCGGGGGGACGGTCAGCGGTACAAATTATTAGCGGCACTCGCTGCTGATAAGCTTCTACTATTGCCGGATGTAATTCAACGGCGGCGGTGCCTGAAGTACAGACTACTGTTACCGGGGTTTGCGTTCGTTTTGCTAAACCAAGCGCAAAGAAGGCAGAACTCCTTTCATCAATTATAAAATAACTTTTAATTTTTTTACTGGAGGAAAATGCCTGTATTAGTGGTGTATTTCGCGAGCCGGGTGATATGCAGCAATGTTTTACACCGAGAATTTCAAGCTGTTTGACAAATATTTCAGCCCACAGAAAATTTCGGTTAACTTTTATTTTCATTATTGAAAAGGGAAACTATCGTGTGTAATTTCAATTCCGTTTCTTTAAACTCATCTTCGGGCTCAGAATCCTGCACAATACCGCTGCCTGCGTAAGCATAAAGAGTATGATTAATTTGTAGTGCGGATCGAAGTGATATAACAAATTCAGCTTCACCTAAAAGATTAAACCAGCCAATAATTCCAGAATATAGTCCGCGTTTTTGTTCTTCAAGTTTTTTAATCAAATGGATTGCGTTTTCTTTTGGAACTCCGCATACGGCAGGGGTTGGAAATAATTCTTTCAAAGTTGAAAACAAAGATTCATCCTTTTTTAAAGTTACCCGGAACGATGTGCTGATATGCTGTATGTTGGGTAATTTTTTCGCCGTCAATGGATTTTCGATATTAATATTGACTGTAATAGGTGTTAAAACATTTTTAATGTATTCAACAACAAAATTATGTTCTCGAATATTTTTTCAGACATTAAAACATCTTTTTCGATTGATAAGTCTTCTATTTCATCTTTACCGCGAGGTGCAGAACCGGCGAGAACTTCAATCATCATTTTTCCTGCTGAAAATAATGCAAGTCTTTCGGGTGAAGCGCCAAAAAAATTTGATTTACCATGGTGGTAGCAAAAAATACTACAGCGGGGATAACTGGTTCTGAGGGATTCGGCTAAATAATCTAAATTCGGTTCGTTATTTAATAAAAGTTCAATTCGGCGCGATAGAACTACTTTGTCAATATTATTTTCCAAAATATTTTCAAGCGCATGTGTAACAAATCCTTTCCATTTCTTTTTTTCCTTTGGAGAATTTCCACTGATAGATTTTATTTTTGCTTGAAGAACTTCTTTTTCAGTTTGATCAAACAGGGATTCAAGTTTCTTTTTTATTCTTTCTTTTATTTTCTCTATATGAGTTGTAGAGCTAAAACTTACATTAAATACTAAAAAGTTTTTTTGATTGGTTCGGAATAACATTACTTCAGGAATAAACCATGTTGAGTCGTCAAATTCAGTCCAAATGTCTTCGGAACGTTCGGGTTGAAATTTCATAGCTCCAACGAAAAGTGGGATATTCAATGGCTTCGAAGAATCCCAATTGGAAATTACATTCGACTTAAGTTCATTCATTTTTTTCTCGGTTGCAACGAATCTCGTTTCACCGTTTTCGGAAATTTTATATACTTCGTCCAATCCGATAACCACGTAATCTTCAGAAGGCTTTTCAAAATAAAAAGATCTTTCAAAAGATTTTAGCGAAGTGTTAAGATTATGTTTTCCAATTGGTCCGGTAACCAAAAAATAAAATTTACTAATTCGCTTTGGTTGCCGTTGTTTTTGTCATTGAATTTTAAGTCAGTTAAAAATTTTTCGAAGGCGGAAATTGAATCAGAAATTAAAGTGTTCATAATAAATTTGGTTTATTCCTTTAATATTAAATTATTTCAAACTATTAGTCATCTGGAAAAATATGACAATAAAATTTAGCATATAATTTTGTTAATAACTTTCAGAAAATAATATCCTCCTCAATAGTTTCCAAAATTCTCAGATAACTATTGTATCTAATTTCAGAAATTTTTCCGGACTGCACCGCTTCTATAACTATACAACCGGGTTCGTGATTATGAGTGCAAGTGCTGAATCTGCATCCTGAAATCAATTCATTAAACTCTCTAAAATAGTGTCCCAAATCCTGTCTTTGTATTCCATAAGGATCAATCTCTCTGATCCCGGGCGTATCTATTATATAAGTATCCTTCTCAACTTTAACTAGAAAATTAGTAACTGTGGTGTGTTTACCTTTTTGATTAAAGGAACTGATTAAACCAACTTTCAAATTTAAAGATTGGTATAGTGAATTGAGGAGAGAAGATTTCCCAACTCCTGAGTGCCCCCACAATAAATTTATTTTACCATTTAATGATTGATGGAGTGATTCGAAACCATGTCTGCTTATAGTGGACGTTAAAAAAACATTATAGCCAATATCCTCATAGATTGTCTTCCATTTAAGAAAAGTTTTTGTGTCATCCAGATCTATTTTATTTATAATAATATTACATTTTATGGAAGAACTTTCGGAGGCAACAATAAACCTATCAACAACTTTACTATTGAAATCGGGATGTTTAATGCTGGTAACTATGAATAGCTGATCAATGTTGGCGGCTATAATTTGCTCCAGTCGTTCACCTCTATACGATGACCCTTTAATCTTTGGAGCTTTGCATGACAGATAATTTTTACGGGGAGCAATTTTAGTTATTACACCGGTTCCATCTTTATTCAAATCTATTTCAACCAGGTCGCCGGCGACAGCAATATCCGTATGATATTGTTTGTTTTTTTTTAAGTGAAAGTCATTTTTTATTTTACCTTTAAGACTGCACCGGATCAAATTGCTGCTGTCTTCAGGAAGGAAGTAATAATCTTTACTTTCAACTTTACAAATAATACCTTGAATAAATTCTCCATTAAAAATAAAAAAGCGTCACTAAATTAGGACGCTTTACAATTCTAATCAATCTAAAAAACTAAAAACGATACGTTGCGGTCATTACCATGTTATCGAGAGTAATTTCCTGAATCGTACGGGAAACATTGTCGCCGTAATTATCTCCAAAGTCATTCCACCAACCATGAGCATAACCAATATCAATTCCTAATGTTTCGGCGGCAAGAAAACCCAGACCCGCAGTAATATATTTTTTATCATAATCTGAGTTGTCATTTTTGAACGCTGAAGATTGAATGAAATAACCTGCTCTTAATCTTAATCCCAAATTAGGGATGGTGTACTCAATTCCAAGATTATAATTGATTACAGCTTCGAGTTTTTCTTTAATGCTTTTGTTTTGCTCGGAGATATATTGTTCCGTCAATCCGTTTGGATTATCAAATTTCATTTGTGTGTAGTCAATTAATGTTCCTTCGGCTGAAAAAATTATGCCCGCATATCCAGCCGAAAAACCTGCTGCAAATTCGAAAGGTGTAATGATGTCGTATTCAACCTTATCACTGTATTTTGTCGGGTCAAGTTCGATAATTTGTCCAGTTCCGAATTCGCTGCTTCCGTTTACAGTAAAATCTTCCTTTATAGAAAATGTTTTCGGAAATTGAATAGTTGCTCCAAACCGTGCAATATTATTTAGCTGATAAATTAATCCAAGCTTTGCATTCCAGCCAGCGAGCTCCCAGTTTAGCAATCTATTTAAATAAAAAGTTTTGAAATCAACCGTCTGAGCTTCGCCTGCGGCAGTAGTATCAAAATAGATATCTTTCGTATCATCTTCATAATAATCATTGTTTTGCTCGAATGCACCAGAAACAATATTTAGATTTAAACCAACATACAGATTTTGAACAAGCTCAACTGCGCCGGATAAAGTCCAGTAATCAACACTTCCGGAAGAAATAACAGTTCCGCTTTGATTCAAATCTCCGTGGATTGGAGAGACATTATTTTCATCCGTCAGATAAAGATCATAAGGGACATCTGTGCTTAATAAATTTGTTATCATTGAATTATCCGAACTATTGAATCCGTCAAATTGTAGAGCGCCGATTAACGAAGATGTAGTATGGTATGATAATCCGAAAACTAAACTGCCCCGCAAAGTTGGAAAGGGAAAAACGAAACTGAGTCTGTTGAGATTTGTTGAGCTGTTGGAGTATTCAGAATTGTTCCCGAAAAAAGTAGTATTGTTGTTAAAGTTTGAATAAGCTAATCCACCCGAAAACTCAAGTCGTTTTAGTAACCCAAACCCAGCCGGATTGAAAAATGAAGCTGAGCCATCGTCACTTAACCCAATGTAGCTATTGCCCATTCCTAAAGCACGCGCATTGGCGCCAAGTCCGGAGTAACCCAATCTTAGTGCATCATTAATATTTTGAGCAAATGATTGAATAGATGTTAAAAAAATAATAATAAGAATTAGAGTAAATAAATTGACAAATAATTTTTTCATCACTTTCGTTTTCCTTCAGAATTTCTGCTGCCGTTGTCATTCCGTATGCTGGTATCATTTCCGGAATTTTGTGATCTGTTGCTGGAATTTTCAGTTTGTGTGGTTGTTCCCGAATTTGTATTAGTATTGCTCCCAGAATTTGAATTTGATGGTTTTGAGGGTGGGGGAGTGTCAACAATTGGAGTTCTCCCGGTTTCTGTGTTTCTGCCGTTCCCTGAATTCCTTAATGATTCTATATCATCCGAATTATTTTGTATTTGTGTTGAATTATCCGGGGAATATCGGAGATCATACCACCATGGGTAGGAATAGTAATATCCATAGCCAAAAAGAAGTGGGTCGCCGTACCCGAATGAATTATTTAATTCTGTTACGTTTTCATAATCCGACTCAGACGGCATTTTGTCTTCTGGTGTCCAGAGCACAGTATAACAGCCTGAAATAGAAAGAGCGGTAAATAAAATTACTAATCTGTTAATAAAATGACGCGCATCCATTCAATCTACCTTGTATTCTTTCTTGTATTATTGCCGCTGCTGTTTCCCGATGTACGTGGAGGGGGTGAATACGTTCTTGTCGGGGGCGAATATGTTTTTGTTGGCGGCGAGTAATTTCTTGTCGGCGGATTATATGATTTAGTAGGAGGCGTATTATTCTTTGTTGGCGGTTTATAATTATTTTTTGGCGGATTATAATTTTTCGGAGATTGATAAGTCTTTTTTTCGGTGCCGTTTACTTTTGGAGGAATATTTCTGACATCATTTTTAATCTTAGGCGTTTGATTGCCCTTACTTCTATCAACTTCTTTTGTATCAGTATTGCCTTTTTTAATTAGCGGATCTCTATTGATAATATTTGGATTTTTTGAAATGGTTTTAGGTTCATTAGTTTTTACTTCATTAAAATCCTTTTTAATGGGGCTTTTAGTATTCGTTTGAGTTCTTATTGTTTTTTTAGTCTCATCAACACGTGCTGATTTTTTATTTGGAATAATATTACTTGTTCCCCTGCTGCTATTATTTGAACTGACGGTTAACACATCCCGATCTTTGTTATTATTTATCTTCGAGAAATCACCGTCTCTTGAAAGTGTATTTCGCGAGAGTGGATCGCGAGTGGTGTATGAGTTTCGGAGCCCGCTGGAGTTTCTAAGTGAAAATCTATTATTATCTCTGTATTTGTAATTTGAAGAATAATTCCCGTAATAGTGAGAATAGTTATTACCATAGGAATAATATGGATATCCATACCAATAATCATAATAATAATATGGATAAGGATAATAAACATATGGGGTGTAGCAGTACGGTGAGAAGAAAGGATCCCAACAATATGGATTGTAATAAGGGTAACCATAAGAAAATCCAATTGAAAATGATGGGTAATAATAACCATAGTATCTATGATAGGATGGATAATCTAAGTCGTAATCATTCTCAAAATATGATTCATCCTCGCCGGTATAATCACTAAGTGAATCTTCATTGGTGTAATAATCTTCAGAATAATTTGTGTCAGATTCTTCTGTATAGTAAATATCCTCATCAGTTGGCGGGCGAACCTGCTTCTGTGAGCCGTCATACATAGCAAACTGAGTATAGCATCCGCTAAAAATTGATCCGGCTGCCAGAAGAATTACTATCTTGTAAAAATTTAACTTAAACATCTCAAATCTCCTTTTAAATTCACTGTAACATCATCAAAATCCGAGCCTTATAAAAGTGAAAAATTTATTCCAATTATTTCTTAAATCATCAAATGTTAGTATGCTCTGTATATTTTTCTGAACCAATGCGTACACTATTTAATACAAGGATTAAAATATGCTTTTTATGTATTCAATTCTAAGAGAACGATCTGCAGTGCTCGGGCTCCATTTTTTATTATTTAAAAGATCCCGCAAATCCATACCTAAGGTAAAACCGTCGCCAACCGATAATCGAAATCCGACATTCAAATAACCGCTCCCATTGCCATATATTTGTGTAGTGTTATCATTGAATGCGAAATCATATTCTCCAATAACAGAAAACATAGAGCCAACGGTCTTTTCAAAACCTACTTGCAAGTTTGTGAAGTTATCGCCATCCAATGTTTCAAGAGAGTAATTGATTGTGCCATGTAAGCTGAGATATCCGAGGAAATCAAAATTTTTACTTGCTGCTCCAAAAAATCCAGGCGACTTAATTGCATATCGCTTGTCTTCATCGAAATAAATTCCCTTACCCTGCGAATCGAAACCCAAAGTTAAGGCTGGTAATGCAACCGATTCATCAATCAATCGTACTCTTAAATTTACAGATGGAATTTTGTACCAATCGGGGGAGCCAGCACCAATAATATTAGCCCCTCCATAGGAGATGCCAAAACTAACATTATCAAAAACTCCGACTTCGAGTATTCCGATGACAACTCCTGCAGGAAGAATATTTGTGGTAACTCCAACAAATCCTTTTTCCAAAATGCCTGCTGTCGGCATGTCAACCAAGTTTCTGTATTCGTATTTGGCTGTTTCGCCCGATGTGCCTTGCGCAATTAAACTGCTGCAAGCCACGCTAAGCAGTATCAAAGAAGTAATAATATTTTTCATAGTTCCTCGATGAAATCTTTTAATTTTTTCTGATTAAAAATAGTAATAAAAATTTACTTTGTTCGCTACTTAATTATTAAGCAAACGGAACTTGAATGGGAATTTCGATGATCGCAGGTAATAATGAATATTGACTTGTTGCACGAATTGTCACAATACCCGATTTGCTTAACGCTTTGATTTTGAGTTCACCTTTCGAAACATCTTTATAAATAATTTCTACCAAATCTTGTCCTTCTATTATTTCATACTCAGCTCTGATGGTTCTGAAGGTGATTTCATATCCCATGGCGTTTATCCCAACAGCTTTTATTTCTGCAGTTGAATTGCAAAATATTATCTGATTCGAAATTTGATATTTGATCTCATAAATAGAATAGACATAGTTGTAAAAGAACAAAGCACTTAGGATAATTAAAAATAAAACCAAATAATAAATGATACTTCTCCTATTCATTTTAAATTTTGAGAATGAAGAATAGTGTCTCTTAAACATTCAATAATTGCGGCAACTATTTCGTCGGGTACGCCGTCGAAATGTTTTGATTTAAGGCGCATGTCGCATTGGTCATTTACATAATCAATAACCACGTATCTGTCATTTTGTGTAAGAACAATTTCTGTAGAAAAGAAATCCAAACCGGTTAACACGGCAATTTTTTTTGTTATTTGTAAAAGTTTTTTATAAAGCTTCGTGTCAAAAAACTCGAATGGCAGATAGATGTGTGTTAAATCATCCCACCAGACAGGAATTGGTTTTCCAAAAGCAAAAAAGCAGCGAAACCATGCTCTCTTTTTATCAATTAATAACGGGTAAATTTTTTCTTGTAATAAATATTTATCGTTAGAATAAACTACTCGCTCTTCAAGAACTTCTTTTAAAGATTCAGCTCCGGTAACAACTCCGATACCACCGCCCGTGTTGTTGCATGGTTTGATTATAAATGGTCTTCCTAAAATTTTTAGTTCATCAACAGATAAATAAATATCTTCAATTTGACTATGGGGGGGAATTATAATTGAATGCGGGACGTGCAGCCCGGCGGTAATAAATTCAAGGTGCATGCTTGCCTTATCAATTGCATGTTGAACTTTTTTGTACGGATTGAATATCTTAATTTTTCTTCGCGTCAGGATTTTTGCAAGCTCCGAAAATCTTTCATCCACATCCGATGCACGATCGAGATAAAAATCAAAATTTATTTTTTTAGATTTTACATCGGCAGTTACATCTTTTATGTTGTAATCAGTCACTCTGTACGTTGTAATATTTGAAGCATGCAAAATCTCTTCAATAAGATTAACAAAGTCTTCGTCATATTCCCAAACGAATGCTATTCCAAGTATGTAATTAGACATTTCTTATTAAACTTTTTACAAAGATATTGTTTGCTATATTTGCAAACAAGGATTATAAAATCTGAACTATAAAAAATTTCTAATAAAATTCTTAATTGTAATATTGAAGCCTATTCTATTATCACAAAAAAATGTTTTAGCTGCTTTGGTTTTCATTTTAGCTTTGGTATTTGCTAATTGTTCAACCTCGCAAAAGTCAATAACTAAAAGTCACAGCACTGAGGCTGATTCGAATAATCACACAGATGAAAAGTTAAATTATCCCGATAAAAAACTTGCACTAAATTTATTCATCACCGGTGCAGCGGCTGAAGTGAAGGGGGATTATCCAACCGCAATTATAAATTATCAGCAGGCGTTAAACCGTGATTCGTCAGCAGGAATTTATTATGCACTTGGCAAAGCATATTATGTTACCCGAAAACTGGATCTTGCATTAATAAATTTATTAAACGCAATAAAAAAAGATCCCGAACAAAAGGATTTTAAAAATCTTTTAGTTGACGTTTATATCTCCGCAAATCAAAATGATTCTGCGGCAGCAATTTTAAATGAAATGATATTGAATGATTCAACAGACCCCGCCCCTTATTACAGACTTGCTGTGATTTATGAAGATTCCAAACCGCTTTCTGCAATTGAAATTTATAACAAGCTCACTGATTTGATCGGACCACAATGGAATGTGTTACTTCGGGTTTCAGAATTATATGTAAACCTTGAAAAATATGGTCTCGCTGCCGAATCAATCGAAAAGCTGCTCACAATTGATCCTTCAAATGTATCTATTCAAAAAATCCTTGCTGATTATTATCAACGCGATAAAAATTATCAGGCATCAGAAAGTATCCTTAATGATATTCTTGAATCCACCCCCAACGATCTTGAAGCAAGAGAGAAAAAAGCAATTTTATTAATTGAACAGAACAAATGGATCGAAGCAGGAGAACAATATCAATATATTTCGAACCAGCCCGATATTCCGCTTGATGCAAAGTTAAACATCGGAGCTAATTTTTTTGCTAAATCTCTCAAAGACACTTCATTAAATTCTTTTACCAAATCATTTTTTGAATCTATTGATAAAGATACATCTGACTGGCAGATAAAAATGTATCTCGGTGCAATCGCACTAAATGAAAAAAATGATTCTTCTGCAATTGATTATTTTAAGCAAACCACTGAACTGGCAAGCTGGAATTCGCAGGGATGGGTAAGACTCGGCGGGTTATATTATGACAATGCAAAATATTCAGAAGCTGAAAAAGTAATGAATGAAGCTATAGAAAATTTTCCACAGGATTATGCTGTGAATTTTATTCTTGGACTTTCACTTGCGCAAAACAATAAGCAGCAGGAAGCAAAAGTTTATCTCAAAAAATCTGTCGATCTAAATCCTCGCGATGTAAATACGCTCTCTGCATACGCATATACATTAAGTCAATTAAAAGAAAATGAAAGTGCAGTCGAATATCTTAATCGGGCAATAATTTTGGCTCCAACCGATGTTAATCTGCTTGGTACGCTTGGATTAATTTACAATTCGATGGGAAAGTTAACAGAGTCCGACAGCATTTACGAAAGGGCTTTGCAGATTGATTCCGCCAATGCTTTAGTCAATAATAATTATGCTTACTCACTTTCAGAACGAGATCTTCAGCTCGAGCGGGCATTGTCAATGGTGAAAATAGCAGTTGAAAAAGAACCGGAAAATTCATCTTATCTCGATACAATCGGGTGGGTGTATTTCAAACTTGGAAATTATGAAGAAGCAAAAAAATATCTCGAAAAAGGATTGACTGTCAGCGGCGACCGGGCAGTAATTCTTGATCATCTTGGCGATGTATTATTTAAATTAGGGCTAAAAGAGGAAGCTATCAGTAATTGGGAGAAGGCTCATTCTATTGATCCGAATAATGAAAATCTAAAAAAGAAAATTGAGAAAGGTGAACTTTGAGGTTAAGATTATTTTCACTTGTGGTTTTGTTTTTACTACCTTTAATAATAAATGGATGTGTGCCGTCCAAGCCCACCGAACAATTGGAAATCCTGCCTTCCGAAAGACTGATAAACAAACTTGAAGTAAACCGAAGAAGGATTAAAAATTTTGAAGGGTATGGCACGCTTTCAGTAAAGTCCCCTCAGTTTGATAACAGCGCTAATTTCAGGATCGTGATTGTTAAACCGGATTCTATTTATCTCACTATTTATGGACCATTTGGATTGGAGCTTGCTCAGTCAGTTGTTACGGGTGAGAATTTTATTTTTTACGATCAATTAAATAACTCGGCTTATAAAGGTAAGGTGGGTGATGATGTTCTAAAAGAGATTTTTAAAATCAATTTATCGTTCAGGCAATTGCTTGACGCTTTTGTTGGATCGGTTGATTTAACTCCAAAGCTTTACCGAAGTCCTGATAATTTTGAAGTAATTTATGACGAATACATGCTCACATATATTGATTCACTGACTAATAACAAAGACAAATACACGATTGATGTTCGAGAATTGGGTATCAAAAACTTTACGATCACTAATAAAGTAGATGAAGTATTACTCGATAGTAAGTATTCGAAATTTCAGATTGTTGAATCGGTAGCCGTTCCAAACCGGATCGAAATGATCAATTACAAAGATGATCAGTCAGTAACCATCGAGTACAAAACAATTTCAGTTAATAAGAAAAATTTATTTGTTGATTTTGTTCTGCCTTCAGACGCAAGTATAATTGAATGGTAAAATCTTTTTGTAAAATATTATTTATACTTCTAATTATTCCTTTCACCGAAATTCTTCTTCAGGAAGAACCTGAAATAAATATTAATCAAGCGAAATTAATAGAACTTCGTTCACAGATTCAATTACTCCAACAAGACCTCGAATCAAAATCCGCCAGCGAAAAGGAATCATATTCAACAATTGAAAATTTCAACAAGCAAAATTTAATTTTGAACAAACTTATCGGGGAATTGCGGTCGGAAGAAAAAAACAAGCAGCAGCAAATAGAAATGAGCCTTTCAAATATTGCTTCTGTCGAAAATGAAATAAAAAAAATTAAAGAAAATTATGCAGCATACATCGTTGCAACTTATAAACGTGGAAGTGTATCTGAATTAGAAAGTATTGTTGATGCATCATCTTTGCAGCAGTCCCTGCGTCGTTATGTGTATCTACAAAGATTTTCTGACAGCAGAAAAAATGATTTGAAAAAACTTGATGAGCACAAAACTGAATTAGTTAAGTTAAAATCCAATCTTGAAAATGAACAAAGAGAAAAGAATTTATTGGTGGAGCAAAAGTTGGGTGAGGAGCGTCAGCTTCTTTCAAAGCTAAACGATAAGAAAAAAGTTTTATCAAAGATAAAAAACAATAAAGTCTCGCTGCAAAAAGAAATTGAGGCGAAGAAGCAGGCAGAAATCCAGATTAAAAATATGATCGTGAGATTGATTGAAGAAAGTCAACGCAGAAAAAAGGAGGAGGATGAACGATTAGCCCGATTAAAACTCGAAAAAGAAAAATCAACCGTGGTCGAAAAGAAGGATGAGACTGTTATTGCCAATATTAAAAAAGAGAAAGGAAGCACAACAAAAACACTCCCCGAATTTGATATTGATTTAAACACGGAAAAATTTTCTTCCTTCGCTGCGATGAAAGGCAAACTAAGCTGGCCGATTTCAGGCGGAAAAATTTTTCGGAAGTTCGGTGAGAACAAAAATTCAAAACTGAATATTGTTACACTTAATTATGGAATAGATATTAAAGCATCGAAGGATCTAAACGTTAAAGCTGTTAGTGATGGAGTTGTTTCAATCATTGATTACATTCCCGGATTTGGCAGCGTATTAATTATCTCGCACAAAGATGAATACAGAACTGTTTACAGCCACTTGTCGCAAATATTTGTCAAGGAGGGTGACAAAATAAAAAGCGGACAATTAATTGCAACTGTCGGTGAAAGTTTAGATGGGACAATATTACATTTCGAAATCTGGAACGGCAGACAAAACATAAATCCTGAAGCCTGGCTTAAAAAATAAATTGCCTGAAAAATTTGAAACATATTTTTCAAATAAATGAACCCAACAAAGTTTTATTTAAAACTTTACTTCACTATCTCTTCTTCAAATTTCCAATTACATATTTCCATTAATCACGCTGCCTTATTTAGTTCGTGTGCTTGGGCCAGAAAAATACGGACTAATAAATTTTGCCGCAGCTTTCACCGGTTATTTTACGATCTTAACAGATTATGGATTTAACTTATCTGCTACACAGGAAATATCTATTAACAGAGATGACAAGCAAAAAGTATCGGAAATATTTTCGAGTGTGATAAGCATTAAAATATTGTTCTTTCTGCTTTCCTCATTAATATTTTTAATAGTTGTTTTTTTTATTCCACTCTTCAACGAAAATATGATTTTATTTTTTGTAACATTCCTTGGTGTTTTAGGAACGACAATGTTTCCATCCTGGCTTTATCAGGGGGTTGAAAGGATGAAGTATATTTTAACTATAAATTTATCTGTAAGAATTATAATAACCATTTTAATTTTTATTGTGATAAAATCTGAAAGCGATTATTTAAAATTGGCAGCGTTAAATACTATTGCTCAGTTTTCGATTGGTGTTGTTGGAATTCGATTAGCATTTAAAAAATTAAAGATTAAATATTTTTTCCCAATTCCCGAACTAATAAAAGCACAGCTAAAAAATGGATTGAGCCTATTCCTTTCTACAGTTTCGATAAATCTTTATACGACATCGAACATATTTATACTTGGTTTGTTCGCCCCGTTGAACGTGGTGGGTTATTTTTCTGCTGCAGATAAAATCAGAATGGCTTGTCAATCAATTCTTTCGCCGATGTCTCAAAGTGTTTTTCCATTTGTGAATAAATTGTTAAGTGAATCTTATGAACGGTTTATTAATTTTAATAAAAAATTGCTGAAAATTGCTTTCACAATAGGTGCATTTATTTCAATACTTTTATTTCATTTTGCCGAGCCGATTGTGAAAATTTTACTTGGACATGAATATCAATCTTCAATTTTAGTTTTAAAGATAATTGCATGGCTGCCATTGGTCATATTCTTAAGTAATGTCCTTGGTATACAAACAATGCTGCCTTTAAATAAGCAAAAAGCTTTGCGTTGATATTATTTTTTGCTGCAGTAATAAATCTAATTTTATCCTTTATTCTTGTCCCAAAATATTTTGAAATCGGGACTTCTATTTCTGTGCTATTTACAGAGATATTTGTTACTGTTCTATTTTTTGTTCTTATAAAGAAAAATAAAATTTTGGTTGTATGAAATACGATTACTTAATTGTTGGTGCCGGTTTTGCTGGTTCAGTTATGGCTGAGAGATTAGCCTCGCAGTTAAATAAAAAAGTCTTAGTTGTTGAAAAAAGAAATCATATTGCCGGTAATGCTTACGATGAATTTGATGAATACGGTATTTTAGTTCATCGTTATGGGCCACATATATTTCATACAAACAGCAAGGAAGTTTTTGATTATTTATCTCAATTCACCGAATGGATTCCATACGAGCATAAAGTATTAGCTAAGATTGGAAATGAACTTTATCCAATTCCAATTAACCGAATTACATTAAATAAACTTTACAATTTAAATCTTAAAACTGAAGAGGAAGTAAAAATCTATTTTGAAAGCGTAAGAGAAAAAAGATTTCCAATTCTAAACTCAGAGGATATAATTGTTAATCAAGTTGGAAAAGATTTATTCGAAAAGTTTTTTAAACATTACACAAAGAAACAATGGAATCTTGAACCTAAAGAACTTTCTCCTTCAGTGTGCGGCAGAATTCCGGTACGAACAAATGATGATTGCAGATACTTTACAGATAAGTACCAGTTTATGCCAAAAGACGGTTACACAAAAATGTTTGAAAAAATATTGAATCATAAAAACATAGAAGTAATTTTAAACACAGATTATAAAAGTATTTTAGAATCAGTCAAGTTTGATAAAATGATTTACACTGGACCAATTGATTATTTCTTTGATTATAAATTTGGAAAACTTCCTTACAGATCGATAAGATTTGAGTTTAGGAACTATGAAAGTGAGAAGTTACAAGAAGCTGCTGTTTATAATTATGTTGAACCGAATACTGATTACACAAGAGTAACAGAATACAAATATCTAACTGCTCAAAAATCTGAAAGTACAACAATCAGTTATGAATTTTCTGAAAAGGATGGAGAGCCATTTTATCCAGTTCCTACAGAAGAAAATAAGCGAAAGTATCATTTATATAAAGCCGAAACAGAAAAATTATCTAATGTGCATTTTTGTGGTCGGCTCGCAGAATACCAATATTATAATATGGATCAGGTGGTAGCACTATGTTCAAATTTAGAGAGCAAATTATAATGTGGCGGAGAAATAGGTTTTGAAGATAACAGCAGTAGTTGTTACATATAATCGGCTTGAGTTATTAAAACAGTGTATAGAATCAATTAGGAATCAAACACAAAAGCTTGATAAAATCATCGTTGTTAATAATGATAGTATTGATGGCACATTCGAGTGGCTAAATAGTCAGGAAGATATCACACATATTAATCAGAAAAATCTTGGAGGTGCGGGTGGATTTTATACAGGAATAAAAACTGCATATAATAATGGATTTGACTGGATATGGTGTATGGATGATGATGGTTTACCAGAAATCAACGCTTTAGAAAATCTTTTAGGTTCTCATCATATTGCACAAGTTAAAGGGACCAATTGTAGTCGATAAACTGAATCACCAAAGTTTGGCATTTCGAATCCCAATTGGAATTAATCCTAACACAAAAGAACAAATGTTTACTTGGTCACTTAAAGAAGTAGTAGAGAATTTTAAAGATGGTGTAATTTATAACTGGATTTCTATTTTCAATGGGGTTCTAATAAGTAAAAAAGTAATTGAAATGATAGGCTTTCCAAGGAAAGAGATGTGGATTTATGGAGATGAATTTGAGTATTTAAGAAGAATAAAAAATTGTAATCTGGAATACATCACAATTGTTGGTGCAATTCATTATCATCCGCGGTTTAAACTTGATACTAATATTGGATTTTTAATAAAGAAATAGTAACTAATTACATTCCAGATAAAAAGATATATTTTTTATTCAGGAATTTGGGTTATTTATCAATAGAGGATTATAGGTTTTTTAATATAAAATTTATAATAGCACAATTTTTCTCACAACTGACTTTACATAACTTTTCTCCGAAAAATGCTTTATTTTTCTTAAAAGCTTATATTGATGGTATATTTAATAGGGTATCAAAATCCTACACTAATTATTAACAAGCTATTTGAAATTTTATATTACCTCATCAAATAACGATAAATATTTCGCTATCCTCATGATTTTCTGATTAAATTAAAAGTTAATGATTTATGAAAATTTTATTTTTAGGAAGATATGAACAATCGGAAATCCTTAATGGACCAGAAAAAGTAGCAAAAAGAATTTTTACCGGACTTCAGGATAAAACTGAATCTGTATTTATTGAATATTTTTTTGATGGGTCGAAATATTCTATTTGGAAAAATTGTTCGGACTGGAAAACTTGGAATTCTCAGAGGGAAATAAAATTTTAAAAATGGGTTTGGTGAGAATTATATTATTCTTGGTAAAATTTAGACCTCAGTTGATTCATATTCTAACTTTTGAAAGATTTTCTATTGTTTGTTTTTTAGTGAACTGGATAATTAGAGCAAAAATTCTTTACACAGTTCATTCTGTGTTCTTATACGAAAATATAAGGTCACTTGTTAAAATTCATAAAGGATTAAAGTTAAAGAATCGCATCGCTGAATATATCCTATTCAAATTATCATATAAACTCATCTTTGTTTCCGAATATTGTTTTGAACTAGCAAAAGAATATTACAAAATTAATGAAAATAAGATAGAAATTATTAATAATGGTATTGACGAAGTTTTTTTTGACCCTGATCGAATTATGAATATTACCAAACCATTAAAAATAGTTTTTTTTAATGGAGTAAGATCAGGAATTGAAAGGAAAATAGACTTAATCATTGAAGTATTAAATAGATTTAAGAAATCTGAGATAGCATTATACATTATTGACGAAAATGACTTTTCTGTCGAATATGATACTAATTTTAGTATTAGTGTAATAAAACCAATGACAAATGTTGAGTTATCTGTTTTTTTTAAGGATAAGCACATATTACTAAAATCCCCAATTTATGATAGTTTTTCAATAATATGTCTTGAAGCTATGGCTTCAGGCCTAATTGTATTATTTCGAGTTGGTTGGTATGAAATTTTAATTAAGAATGAACAGAATGGAATTATTTACGATTATATAAATCCAAAAGCCTTAGAACAAAATTTTAAAAAAATTCTAAATAATGAACTCGATGTAGAAACAATTTCTAAAAATGCAAAGAAAATTTTTCTTAAATATTCATGGAAAGAAATAGCAAACAAATATTTTTTGTTGTATAGAGAAATTTTATTCGATAAAAATTAAGTTAAATTTTATCATGTCTAAAAATCCAGATGTATCTATAGTTATAATAAATTATAATTCTCAAGAATATTTAAAGAGATGTATTAACTCTATAAATATTCAGACAATAAACATCTTATTTGAAATTATAGTTTTAGATAATAATTCTTCTGATAATCTAGATTATTTAATTGAGGAAAATTTTCCCATAATTAAGTTAATTAAAAATCAATCAAATGTGGGTTTTGGAGCAGCAAATAATATTGGAATAAACTTAACCGATTCTAAATATATTTTTCTTCTTAACCCTGATACTGTTTTACTTAACGATGGGTTAAATACATTCTATAATTTTATGGAAAAGCAAGGAAATGAGTCTGTTTGGTGTGTTGGTGCACAGCTTTATGATGAATACAAACCCCATCAAAATCATATGGTCATTTCCCAAATCTATTTGATATCATTTCCGAACAATTTGGTATTAAAGGACTGTTGTTAAAAAATACCGAAACTGGGACAATCGATAAAACATAAGATTATAAATCAAAATAGAGAAGTTCCATATGTAATGGGTTGTAACATGTTCATTCGTAGAACCGTTTTGGAAGAGATTGGCTTGTTTGATGAAAGATTTTTTCTCAATTATGAAGAAACTGAATTAGCCTGGCGTGCATCAAAAGCTGACTATAAGTGCATGATTTTACCTGAAGCAAAAATTATTCATTACTCTGGAAAGTCATTTACTGATTTAAAGTTATTTAAGCCATTTATGGTATGGACAACTAATGTTTTCAAATTAACTCAAAGTAGAATAAAATTTTTCTGGTAAAACTATTTCACTTATTAGGAACATTTTTGAGGGTAGTCATCAAATTGGATAAATTTTATTGGTTTCACTTGAAAAAGATTTGGTCAATAAAATAATGATTTCAGTTATAACTACTAACTATAATTATTCAGAATATATTTCTGATGCTATTAACAGTATACTAAATCAGACCTTTAAGAATTTTGAGTACATAATTATAGACGACGGCTCAACAGATAACTCTGATTCTGTTATCCGAAAGTTTGATGATAGTCGAATAAGATTTTTTAAGATTAATCACGTTGGAAGATCTGCAGCTTTAAATTTTGCTATTAAGCAATCTAGTTACGAAATTATTGCTTTAATGGATGCTGATGATATATCGCATCCACAAAGAATTGAAAAAGAGATTGAAAAACTAAAGAACAAAAATCAAATAGTGTTTTGTGATGCTGCTTACTTTACAAACAATAAAATAGTTTATGTGAATACTAGTCCTAAAAACTTAACTGAACTTAAAGTCAAAATATTACTTCACGGTCATTTAAATAATTCTTCTGCTTTTTTTTACAAAAAATTTATTATAGAAAATTTAGGTTATAATGAAAAACTAGTTGCCTATGAAGATTACGATCTTTGGATGAGGCTTTTTTTAAAATGTGAGTTTATTGCTATAAATAGTCCTTTACATTTTGTAAGACTTCATAATCAATCTCTGACTACTTCAAATCAAAGCCAAAAAAAATTAGTTCTATATTCTATTCAAGAGAACTATTTTGATCAAATTAATTCTTTGTTAGAAATCAGTGAAAAAGATAAGATAAAATTAAAAGCGTGGCGTGAATTCTTTTATGGAGATAAAGATAAATCAAGGAAATACTGGAGATCACTAAATTTTCTAGATATTGACCATAAAATTGTCATTGCTTATATACTTAGTTATTTATCTGGAAATTTGATTTCAATTTTTAAAAATAACAGACTAAGATTAAAACTAGAATTTTTATTTAGGAAAAGATTCGATTTAAAAAATATACAGCATGAATTTGAGAGTGTTTATAAAAATCTTAATCATAATTGAAAACTAGTGAAAAACATAATAGAAAAATTAATCTCTTCCGACTATGAAGTAATTAAACTAGTCAAAATTCTATTAAAAATAGAGAAAAACTTTACTTACCTACCTAAATCAGCATTGTTTTAATGTCTATTTAAATGATAAACTTTATAAAAATCTATTGGATGAAAAATATATTGTTTATGCCGATGGTATCGGTATGAACTTGGTAAATAGATTTATATTTAATAAAAAGGCTAAACAATTTAATGCTTCTGATTTGAATGATGAATTAATATCCTTTTTTATAAAGAATGAAATACGATTTTATTTACTTGGGGGTAATTTTAATCAAAGGAATTGGTAACTAAGTTTAATTGTTCTGAAAGTTTTGTCGGTTATAATAACGGTTTTTCTTGATACTGAATTTGAAAATGTCATTGAAAAAATTAGAACAGCTAAACCCGATGTTATAATTATTGGTATGGGAGTTCCGAAACAAGAAATTGTTGCAGAGAAGTTGTCAAGATCAATTAACGCTTCGTTATTTCTATGTGTTGGTAATTTTTTTGAATTTTATTTCGGAACTGCTAAAAGAATTCCAGTTCGTTTTCGCAATAAAGGAATTGAGTGGATATACAGGCTTTTTCATGAACCCAAACGCCTTTGGAAAAGATACCTGATTGGAATTCCCCTATTTATTTTAAGAGTAATTAGATTTAAATTGACATTAAATAAATTCGGATAATTGTAATGAAAACCTTTTTATATTTTTATACAGCTTGTATTGTTTTTCTATCCTTTAATATCTTTGCTCAGAATAAGTTAAATGTTTTAGCGAACGGTTTTGAAATAAATTTGAACTTTGTTGAACCGGCTCATAAGGATAAACAATCAGGCTTCGTTGCTTTAAGATATTACTATGACTTTACAGACGCTTCTCAGACGAGAAAGTTTAAACTTCCTTCCCAAACATTTTAATTGTTATTCCACCTGACTCAAAACCGAAATAAAAATTACAGATCAGCAATATGAAATATTTAAATCAGTTATTCCTTCGCTTCAGCCAAAAGTAAAAATCACTAAATGATTCAACACTTGGTTATGAAGAGGTCAGCTTTTCAAATGCTGTCATCGAACCTCCGAAAATTTCTCAACTCGAAATTATCGGTTACGGCTGGTACCGTGATTATTACTGTGTGCAGATTAAAATTTATTCGCACTCATTCGATATTTCCTCTAATCAAATTAGTAGAATTAAAAGTCTGAGGTTGAGTGTTTTACTTGGAAGTGATTACCCGATTTCTTTAGATAAAAATATTAATTCTCCTCAGGATATAAACCGTGATATTTTTAAGAGAGCTTTTCTAAATTATGAAATCGCTGATAAATTTAAATCGGCTCATAAATTTTCACCAAATGATGCTACAGGTGATTGGATAAATTATTCGGCAGAATATCTAAAAATTGGAACTGCTTGATGGACTATTCAGAATTAGTAAATCAGATTTAAGAATCCAATGGTATTAGCACATCTTCTATAATCCAAAGTCTTTCAGATTAATTGAATCAGGTAACGAAATTCCTATTACCGTTTTTGGTGAAGACGATAATGTGTTTGATGATGAAGATTATATCCAATTTTATGGTACAATGAATTATTCAGATTCTTCTTATCGAATTATTAATTCGCCCGCTGCTGATTATCATGAATATCTGAATAGATATACAGACACTACATTTTACTTCTTGACATGGGGATTTGAAGATGGACTTAGAATACCAATTCAAAATTCCTTTACTGCCGGATTAACAGATACTCTTGATTACTACAATTATTTTGAACACACAGAAAGCAACAAAGTATTATTCTCTGCAGATGTGGATGAATTTAGAAACCAAACTCTGGCTGGCTGAAAAATAAAGCCTGGTATTATCATCAAACTGAATGGCTTTACAGCAATACTTCGAGTAATTATAATTTCGATGTAGTTGATGCCGTCCCAAATAAAAATGCTAAATTTTATTATAAAGCTGTTAGCGGCGGTTCTGAAATTGTGGAAGACGCTCAACAAGTAATATTGAAAGTAAATAGTGTACTTTTAGATTCGCAGTCGGTTGATAGAAATCAACAGGTTATTTTAAGCGGCTCATTAAACACAAACTCCTTTCAGACCAATCCCAATGTATTAAATGTAAAAAATTATTTGAATGGTACCACTGTAAATTTTCTCGCCGTTGATTGGTACGACGTTGAATACCCGCACTTTAAAACTAAATGATGATCAGTTATTATTTGCATTATCAGACGATGTAATTACAGGTTTAAAGTTGAAAATTCAGAATGCTTTGTCCAGTAATTTCGAGATTTATAAAGTAAAACCATTTCTTAAAAAGATGGAAAACTATCAGCTCATTTCTAATCAAATACTATTTACAGATACGGTTCACAGTGGCGATAAATACATTATTGTTTCAACATCTAAAACGAGCAAACCGGTTTTCTATTATAAAAAGCAATTTGTTAACTTAAGGTCTGTCAATACCCAAGCAGACTATATTGCCATTACCAATCAAAAGTTTCTGCAGAGCGCCCCAAATTATGTAAATGAAATTTCTGTTTTGTATGACCTTTCAACGAATTTATTTTTTGTTCTGGATATATTTGATGAGTTTGGATTCGGATACCCTACCCCTGAATCAATTAGATCATTTCTGATAGATACTTATGAAAGACGAATAGAACCTAAACCAGCCTATTTAACTTTAATCGGCGATGCTGACTATGATTATAAACTATATCGGTTTAAATCTGATGGAGTTGTTGGTGGGGGAAATTATGTCCCTTCATTTGGCAGCCCTGTAAGCGATAACTGGTTTGTAATTTGGGATGATCAAATTTTTCCTCTGCCGCAATTGAAAGTTGGCAGAATACCGGTTAACACCAATGAAGAACTTGATTACTATTTGACTAAAGTTCAAAATAATTTCAATTCAAAGTTTGACGAGTGGAACAAGCATTATTTATTCTTTTCCGGCGGAAGGTCCGATTTTCGGATGAGATTGCTCAACTAAAAATACGAATGATCAAGTCATTAATAATTATGTTCAACCGCCTCCGCTTTCCGGATCGTTCACTCATTTTTACAAAACAACAAATCCACAGAGTGATTTCGGACCATATACTCCTGAACAATTTGCAAATGCAATTGATCAGGGAGGTGTTTTTATTTCGTACTTAGGGCACAGCGGTACTGCAACATGGGATAACAGCATAAATGAAACAATTCAATTGAAAAATAATGTTGATAGAACTCCGCTGATCACAGATTTTGGATGCTCAACCAATAAGTTTGCCGAGCCGGATATTATAGCTTTTGGGGAAAGGTTTTGTCTTCTTACAAATGATGGACAGGCAATCGGTTATGTTGGGAATTCATCACTTGGTTTTACTTCTACTTCTTATCAGTTCCAATATTTTTTTATGAAAATATTTTGTCTTCGGTGAACAATGAGGTTGGAGATGCCCATCTGTCTTCCAAATTAAAAATGTTTGAGGAAATTGGAACTTCAACAGTTTATAAAATTTTTGCATCAACAAATTGTCTTATTGGTGATCCGACCATTAAAATAAAAATTCCGGCTCAGCCAAATTTAAAAATTTCCAATTCAGATGTGTTGTTGACAAACCAATTTGTTAATGACTATAGTGATTCCACATTAATCAATATTATCATGAATAATTTTGGAACTGAAGATACATTGGGTTTTAATTATTCGATTCAACATTTTGCATTAGGTAATTTAGTTGAGGAATTTAGCGGACAAAAAGTGCTGCCCCCCTTTCAAGACACTTTAAACATCTGGGTGAAAACAAAAAATTTAGCGGGTCAGCATTCCTTAATCATAAACCTGGATTCTTCAAATGAAATCGAAGAAATTTATGAAGATGATAATTCAGTAAGTTTTAATTTTTATATCTACTCCTCTGCTTTGAGGGATTTGCTCAAACATAGAATTGAAAACCCGGCTATCACCTCTTTGCAGATTCTGAATCCTTCAGCTTTTGAGGCTGCTAATTTTAATATTCAATACCAGATTTCTGAATTTGAGGATTTCCAGACCAATCAGGAATTTACTATCCCTGCAGATTCCTTTTTAACCAAAATAGATTTATCACAATTACTTCAGAATAAAAGATATTTTATCCGTTACAAATTAGATGATCCAAATTCTGTTTATTCGAATACGGTTTCTTTTTTCAATTCCGGCGATAACGATTTTTTATTGATAGACTCTGTTTCGTTTAATAATCAATCTTTGAATGATTTAACTTTTTCTAATTCAAAATTGAGCATCGCTCCAGGTCTGGATAATATATCAGTTACCTCAGCCGGGTTTGAAGCGGGTGCAACTTTTTTTCGCGGTTCCTGGGCGCTAATTGGGAAAAAAGGCGCCACCCCCGGGAATGTTTTGGAAGTTTTACGCGGCAGATACGATGGTTTGATTTTTATAGACTCTAATTTTGTCGTTCAGCGAACGAATGGAACATTTGAGACCGCAGAACTCGGTCCTTCAACCAGTTGGCAAAATGTTTTTGTTGATCAAAATATTCCAGGTGGAAATATAGTTTATTCTGTTTTTGGTATTGATAGTACAGGAACTTCGGATTCACTTGCGGTATTAAATCTAAGCAGCGGTTCAGCGGATTTAAGTTTTATTAATTCAAAAACTTATCCCAAAATAAAAATCAAATCAAGTTTACCGGCACAACCGAGGGCGTTTCACCAGAGATTAATTCACTCGGAATTAACTATTCAGGTTTGCCGGAATTGGGAACAAACTTTCAAGTTGTTTCCCTTGTCGAAGATAGTATTCTCGCAGGTGGTGCAGCAGAATTAAATTTTTGGATTTACAATCCGGCGATGCTGATGCGGAAAACTTTAATGTGAAAGTTGAATTAATAAATGAAGATAATTCCATTACAGTAATTCAAAACGAATTAATTAGCACTCTGCCTGCTAATAGCAGAAAGAAGTTTAATGTGATTTATCAAACAGCCGCAACCGACACACAAAAAAGTTTTGTAATTACTATTGATCCGGATAAGAAAGTTGAAGAATATTTTGAGGACAATAATTTCTTCGCTAAGACTCTTTATTTTAAAAATGATATTGTTCCTCCAGATATTTATATAACATTTGATGATACGGAAGTGATAAATGGCGACTTTGTTTCGAGTGAACCTAAAATTAAAATTGCTTTAAGCGACGATTCACCGCTGCCGATAACCGATACAACTTCTCCAAAAATTTATTTAAATAAATCCCTATTTATTATGGCGGCAATTCTTCAGTTCTTACTCACTACAAACTCCTCCAATCCAAAATTTGTAGCCGAATACAATCCAACATTAAGTGATGGTGAATATTTACTGCGCATAGCTGCAAAAGATTTAAATGGTAATTTTTCCGACTCAGCTTCAAGCGAAATTCGTTTCATCGTTTCTTCCGAAGCGAAACTTTTATACGTTTATAATTACCCTAACCCTTTTGCGGATGAAACTTTTTTTACTTTCAAGCTGACACAAATACCGGATGAGTTTAAAATTAAAATATTTACTGTTGCCGGCAGACTGGTTAAAGAATTTTCCAAAGCCCCTTCCGAGCTTAACTATGACTTTAATCGCATCTATTGGGATGGTCGTGATAAGGATGGTGATTTAATTGCCAATGGAGTTTATTTTTACAAAGTTATTATGAAAAAAGATCAAAAGATTGAAACAACTACACAAAAATTAGCTTTGGTTCGTTAATTAAACATTCAATAACAAATAGAAAAAAATAAAATGAAAAAATTTCTTCTATCGCTTTTATTATTATTGAGTATTTCAGTAAATGCTCAATTCAACCAATATCCTCAGCCTAATGAAGGAATGCTCACAGGTGGGCTTGGTTTAAATTATATAGATGGGATTTATATTACAGATTAAGCTTTCGTCGAAATATCCTTCATGAACTGGGGTGTTGGACTTGATCTCAATTTTGATATTGATCAGGAAGGAAACCTTAGAAAGGAAAATTATAATGAATTTTCCGATTATCTCATTTAATCAGATATGTCCGTTACGGCACCAAGCATGAACCACTATTTATTAAACTTGGAGCGCTTGATTACTATACACTTGGTCACGGAAGTATTATGATGCAGTACAACAACAGCCCCACCTTTGATGCAAGAAAAGTCGGACTTGTGCTTGACGCAGATCTCGGCAAGTTTGGCTTCGAATCTATTTACAGTAAATTTGGCGAAGCCGGAGTTGTTGGAATTAGAGGTTACGCTCGCCCCCTCCAATACACTTCGGTTGGCGATATACCAATTATCGGAGGACTTGAAACAGGCGTAACGTTTGCAGGTGATTTTCATGAACGGGCAGGGGTGACTTCAGGTTTGTACACCACCACCACCAACGAAGTTATTTCCCAAACCGATGAAGGAGCGGTAAGTATTATCGGTTTTGATTTAGGACTCCCGCTCATCAGAACACCACTGACTGATCTGACAATCTATTATGATTTTGCTAAGATCATTAATTTTGGAAGCGGATCAGCCGCCGGTGCAATTTTGGAACTTAATGGACTTGGATTGGTAAATCTTGTTTGCAAAATTAGAAAGAAGATTTAATGGAGATCATTATCTGCCCTCTTACTTTAATTCATTTTATGAGATTGAAAGATTTAATCTTGCAGACAACGGATCTGTTATCAGTAAAGCCGGGCAATTGCTTTCTGCAGGAAATCAAAGCAATGGTTTTTATGGTGAGCTTGGTGTTGATGTGATTGGAATGTTTAACATACTCGGAAGCTATCAGCGATTAGATGATTACCCGACAAGCGGCATTTTACATTTGTGGACCGAAGTGGCTCCCGAAGAAGCGCCGGTAGTTGCAAGGGCAGGGTATGACAAAATAAATATTATTGATGAAGCAGATCTTTTCAAACTCGATGACCGTTCCTATTTATTTTTTGAACTCGGCTATAAACCCATGCCTTATTTGATTGTATCAATGGTTTATAGCTGGACATTTGCTCCGATAAGAGATGCGGGCGACAACATCATTACCTATGAGCCGCAGAAGAGAATTGAACCGAGAGTTTCGTTTGTTTATCCATTCTCGTTCGGAGGAAATTAATTCTGATTAATAAAATATGACATCCTGTTAATCGGGATGTCATATTTTCTAGTATTATTAAAATTAAATCAGCGAAGCAAAATCATCTTCTTCGTTTCAACAAAACTAACAGCCCCGCTCACGGGGTAAACTCTTAATTGGTAGTAGTACACTCCGCTGGACAGGCTGATAGCATGTCCTACATTAAACTCAACTTCATAACTGCCGGGCTGCCGTGGTTCGTTTACAAGTGTTGCAACTTCATTTCCTAAAACATCAAATACTTTTAACGAAACCGGTATGTCACCCTTCGACAAGCTCAGGGTGACAGAAGGGATGGTGTATTTTATTTTTGTTGTTGGATTAAATGGATTCGGATAATTCTGCTCCAATGTAAATTCTGTAGGTGAATTTATTTCCACTTCAACTGTGTTTGAGTATTCAAAACTTCCATCAAAGTCTAATTGTTTTAACCTGTATTGATAAGTTCCTGCAGAAAGATTTTCATCAGTGAAAGAATAACTCTTTGGTTCAGCAGTAGTACCGAAGCCGGGAACGAAAGC